>CAZTPA010000062.1:0-15028 GCA_964614525.1 uncultured Bacteroidales bacterium
CTTGTGGTATTTGAGGATTTAAATTTTGAGCAACAACGAAGAAGTTGGACTTGATAGACAAACACTAGTTAGTTCCTTTTTTCATTGGTACAAAGGTATAAAAACCATGTTCTGTTTTTTCATAATCATCCTCACCTTTTTTATCTAAAACAGTCATGGTTTGAGTTCCTGCATTATCAAGAGGGATTACCATTTTTCCTCCTGTTTTTAATTGTTGAAATAGCTTTCCGGGTATTTCCGGTGCGGCTGCTGTAATAAGAATTTTATCAAAAGGCCCGTAAGATGGTTTGCCTTCATATCCGTCACCATAAAAGAAATGTGGTTTGTAACCGATTTTGGGAAGTAGGGATTGGGCTCTTAGATAAAGCTCTTTATGTCGTTCAATGGTATACACTTTGGCGCCAAGTTCTAATAACACTGCTGCCTGGTATCCTGAACCTGTACCAATTTCAAGGATTTTATCATTTTTTTCTACTTCCAATAGTTCGGTTTGCCTTGCAACCGTGTATGGCTGTGATATGGTTTGGCCTGCACCAATAGGGAATGCCTGGTCTTTGTATGCAAAATTAATAAAACTGCTGTCCATAAAAAGATGACGCGGAACCTTGTTGATCGCCTCCAGTACTCTTTTATCCTGTATGCCCTTATGCATAAGTTGTTCTACAAGTTTTTGACGTAATCCTTTATGTCTGAATGTATCTTCCATATATTTAATCTGTTTGTATGCAAAAATAATACTCTATAGTTAAATCATAAATTTAATTAATTAACATCAATAGGTTGATAAATAATTCACAAAAATTTAGCCAAATATTAAAAATACATTTATGTTTGTTAATTGGTGTTTGAATCATAATGTCCGCTAACCCCGATACAGTCATTTTTCCTTACGGGGCAGGCTTCGTTATGCTTGCCCCAAAACTGCGCATTTTGGGCCTCGCAAGCTTCGTTATCGGACATTATGATTCCAACACTTGAACTTTATAGACGGATACTAATTAATTTATAAGAATTATGATAAAAGTCGGTATAGTAGGAGAAAAATCCAAGTGTCTTGATGATATTCATCTAATTAATACGCTGAGCAGTTATGAGTTAGCAGGCCTTTATGATCCTGCCTGCATATTGTCAGATGAAAATACCGGTAAATTTTTTGATGTCAAAATTGTTGACACTGCAGATGAACTTTTCCAGGTAGTTGATGCTGTTATTTTTAAACTGACTGTGAATCATTTTTATTTGATAGAGAAAGCACTGCGTTATTCTAAACATATATTGATTGATCACATGATTTCCAATTTTACAATTGATGAATTGGATTATTTAATTAAAATGAAAAATGAAGCCAATGTTCGTGTTAAAATATATAATAAATATTTATACAATCCTGCATACCTGGCAGCCAAAGAATTTTTAAAACCACCTTTATATATACAAACACAGAATAGAATTCATTATTCCGGAGCTCATTCCACTGGTTCAACAGTGCTTGACAGGTTAATGCATGATATGTTTTTAGTCTGTTCAATGATTCAATCCGGGGTATCTAAAATTTATACACACGGGATTACTGTAAATGAAACTGCAGTAGATATGGCAAATGTGTTTATGGAATTTGACAATGGAAATATAGCTGATTTCATACTGAATAAAACTTCATATAAAAATATGTATGAGGTTTCTTTTTATCAAAAAAGATCACATATAAACGTTGATTTATTAAACAAAACAGGATGGGTTAAAACAATTTATGACGGGGATAATCTATTACAAAAACATTATGATATTATGTATTTAAAAACAAATAATAAAATTAATAATCCAAGGATACAGGAATATAAACAATTTTTGTATGCTATACATGCATCAAATCCATTGTTTGATTTGGAGCGGAACAGGCTTGTGTTGGAAAAGTTTTTTGCAATTGATAATAAGTTAAATAGATTGATTTTAGCATAAAAAGTTTTTTATTGTTTGAACCATGCAGGTTATAATTACGTTAGTTAAATAAAAATAAAATCAATATTAAACAATATTTATTGTTTTTTGTCGATATAATATAATAATAAAAGGGGATTAATGAATAGGGAAGCACAGGTTACCAAGTATGTAGTGGCAGATATTATTTCTGCTTCATTGAGTTGGGCGTTTTTTTTTATATTTCGTAAGTATTATGTTGTATCAGAACCAATAAGACACCGTATCGAAATATGGTCTGACCCTAATTTTATTTTAGGAATTATTTTTGTTGCCATGTATTGGGTCTTATTGTATTATGCTTCCGGTTATTATGTAAATGTTTTCAGGAAATCTCGCTTGAATGAACTGGGACAAACATTAGCCACAACATTTTTTGGCGTGGTTATCTTGTTTTTTGCGTTAATATTAGATGATATTATTCACTCTTATCATAGTTATTATGTCTTTTTCTTAACTTTATTCGGGATACATTTTACATTTACATATATTCCAAGGGCATATATTACATCACGAACATCCCGGAAAGTTAAAAAGGGTGATATAGCATTCAATACTTTATTAATTGGTAGTAACAAAAAAGCATTGCATACTTACCTGGATATAAACAAGCAATTTAAAACAACAGGGAATAAATTCATTGGTTTCGTGAGTGTGAATGGAGGAACAGATTTTAGCTTAAAACACTATCTGCCTTATTTAGGAAAAATAAACCAATTGACAGAGCTGATTAATAAATATGAAATTGAGGACGTAATTATAGCAATAGAATCTTCTGAGCATGAAAAGATCAATCAAATTGTTAATAATCTGAGTATTCATAATGTGAATATTCGTGTGATTCCTGATATGTATGATATTATAACAGGGAGCGTTAAATTGAGTTCTATTGTAGGTGTTCCATTGATTGAGCTGTCGAATAATTTAATGTCAAACTGGGAAAAAAGTGTTAAACATTTTATGGATATAACCTTTTCTTTGTTTGCCTTAATTATTCTCTCGCCATTATGTATAGGGTTGATGATAGCGATTAAACTGACATCAAAAGGGCCTGTAATTTATAGTCACTACCGGATTGGCAAACATGGTAAGCCTTTTAAAATATATAAATTCCGTTCGATGTATTGCAATGCTGAATCTGAAGGCCCAAAGCTTTCATGCAAAGGGGATCAGCGAATTACCCCTTTAGGAAAAATCATGCGAAAAGCCAGGCTTGATGAGATTCCTAATTTTATAAATGTTCTGAAAGGGGATATGTCGCTTGTCGGGCCCCGGCCAGAAAGAAAATATTTTATTGATCAGATAGTTCAGCGTGCACCGCATTATGTTCATTTGCATAAGATTAAACCGGGTATTACTTCCCTCGGCCAGGTTAAATATGGTTATGCAGAAAATGTAGACCAGATGATTAAACGATTGCGTTACGATTTGATTTATATGGAAAACATGTCTGTTTTTTTGGATTTTAAAATTCTTATTTATACCTTATCTACACTTATTAAACGGAATGGGGTATAGCTTTATCTTTTTTAGTTCTTTATACAGTGGTTGTTTATTTTTTAAGATGCTTTCAAAAACAATGAATTCTTCTATTTTGAGTGCATTGATCTTGCAGCGATTGTATTTTGCAAGCAATGTCTTTAATGCCGGTGTGTCAGTTATCTTTTTTATCCTGACAAATGTTACAGGAAAGTGTATTAAGACAGTGCAACCCTAACAGTGACGACTGAAAATTGGGCGACTTTGCAACCAAATAAATAACCGAACTTTGACACAGCAGATAGTTCATTGTATCTTGACACAGACCGACTTTGCAGACACGCAAACCACCGACCCAAAAGTTTTTAAAAATCTTTACCACTGCACTTTTTCAAAACAATTTTATGCCTGCCCGCATTGGCACATTTGGTTTTGACTGACACAAAAGCCCACTCTACGCAAAACCAAAAGAGCCAATTTTATCGCCCCTTTTTTGAATTAACAGACTGTTGATAACTTTTTAAATAAATCGTTTGACCGTTTAAAAAAGAACTATATTTTTGTGGACAAATTCTGTCAAGAGTAAATTATGTCTATACAGTGAATGGAAACCATTGGGGAAAAAATCAGGAAACTGAGAGAGGATAACGAGATGCCTCTTAGAAAACTTGCTGCTTTACTTGACATTGACCAATCAACATTAAGCAAGATTGAGCGCGGTGAGCGGAAAGCAAATACAATACTCATTGGCAAAATAGCAAAGGTATTTAAAGTAGATAAAAAAGAATTACAAGTGTGTTTTCTAAGCGACAAAGTCGCTTATGAACTGCTTGAAGAAGAATATGGGAAAGAAGTCCTGCAAGTAGCTGAACAAAAAATAACCTATCTAAAAAAGCAAAAGTAATGACAGAAATAAAGATACTGGAAGAAATTGACTGGGATTTTGCGGAAGCAACAACCAATACAACAACAAACACGATACATCCGTATCCTGCCAAATTTATTCCACAAATTCCACATCATTTTGTTAAACAGCTTTCACAAGAAGGCGATACGATTTACGAACCTTTTTTAGGAAGTGGAACAACGGCTGTAGAAGCAAATATTTTGGGAAGAAACGCCATAGGGAATGATGTAAACGAACTCGCAGTTCTTATTTCCAAAGTAAAAACAACACCTATCGTAAATAAGAATCTGTTATCACTTGACAGCTTGCTGAATAAGATTTACAACCGGATTTATCTACTTGTTGCAGGCAAAGAAAATAGAATCAGCAAGCCAGACATTGTAAATCTTGATATGTGGTTTGAGGACTTTGTAATCAATGAGCTTATCATTATCAAAGAAGAAATAGATAGGCTGCCGGATAAGGATTTAATGGATTTTTGCCTTGTAGCACTTTCTGGAATTATCATCAATGTGTCACGCCAGGACAGCGATACAAGATATGTTCGTGTTCTTAAAGAAATTAAACCGTATGATACCTACAATAGGTTTGCAAAGCAATTGATGAAGTTGAAAAAAATAATGATTGAATCAGGTGAACTGCTTAAAAACGGGAAATCCGTTTTTAAAGTGGCTGACACAAGGACAGAAGATATATTTCCGGAAAACTCAGCAGACTTAGCCGTTACTTCACCGCCTTATCCCAATGCTTATGATTATCATTTATACCATAAATATCGCCTGTATTGGTTGGGTATGAACCCGCAGCAATTGAGAAAAGGCGAAATAGGGGCGCACGCAGACTATTCAAAAAAGAACGGGCCTGATGAATTTGATTTTATGCGAGAGATGGAACTGTGCTTCCTTAATACAAGTAAAATCCTGAAACAGGGTTCTTACTTTGTTCTTGTAATGGGTGATTCCATTTTGAAGGGCAGAAACATTCAAAATAATGAGATTCTAAAACAAGCTGCAAAAAACACTCCATTCAGCTTTGTTACAGAATTCACCAGAAACTTGAAATTGAGCAGAAAGTCATTTAATCCGAAAATCGGAAATATTAAGACGGAAAAAATTGTCGTATTTGAAAACCTGAAATAAGCTATGTATCAGTATCAGATTGATTTTGCTAAATACAAACTCCGTGATTACGAGAAATCACTTGCTATTAAGGAGTTTGAAAATCAGTTTCCGACCATTAAGGAAAAATCAGTAAATGATAAAGGTATTTTTTTTTCCACAAATAAATTGCTTGACGAGCTTAAATTAAAAAAGCTAACTTTTTACAGTGAAATTCATTATCAGAATGCTCAATTCAGTAAATCCAATATCCTGACAGATCAAGCCATTGTTGAGAGTTACCGAAACTTTAAACCAAACCTGTTTGATGATATAAAGCCAAACAAATCAAGAGAAATTCGCTACATAACCCATTCATTCCACGAATATAAAGGAAGGTTCTATCCTCAACTTGCGAAAGCATTTATGAACTATGCAGGTATAAAAAAGGGTGACACCGTTTTAGACCCCTTCTGCGGAAGTGGAACGACATTAGTGGAAAGTTTTCTGTATGGCGCAAATGTAGTGGGCGTTGATATAAACCCTATTGCTTTTCTTTTAGCTAAAGCAAAAGTAAAAAGCTTACAACTCAAAAGGAATAATTTAACTAAAATCAAAGAAACATTTAAGGGCTTACAGGAAAATATTGGATGGAAAAGTATCATAATTGACGATTACAAAAAAACGATAGATACCGATTATTTAAAAAAATGGTTCCCTGAAAACAATCTTAAAAAGATACTTTTTATTCAAAAACTGATTCAGGCATTAGAAAATGAAACATCACAATTATTTTCCAAAGTTGTTTTGAGCAATTTGCTGAGAGAGTTTTCCTTTCAAGACCCCTCACAACTTAGAATCAGAAGGCGTTCTGACATACCTCCTGAAAATATTATTCACACTTTCAAAAAGAATCTGTTAGAGCAGGTCGAAAATCTTGAAAGATTTCAGGCGTTGAGCCGCTTTGAATTAAACTCAAATGTTCAGAATTTTTTAGGTGATATAAGGACACTTATGGAAAGTGCCAACCTTAAAAAGAACTCTATTGATGTCGTGATTACTTCTCCGCCCTATGCTACAGCATTACCATATGTAGATACCGACCGGCTTTCGCTTTTTGCATTCGGCTACACCGATAAAAACAATTTCAGAAAATTGGAAGAGAGCGTAATTGGTAACAGAGAAATTACAAAATCAAAACGGGAGATACTTGACAAAGAATTAGAAGAAAACTTTAAATCATCTGTGTTGCCTTCCGAGATAATTACTCTGCTTGAAAAAATTTATTGGCTTAACAAAAATTCAGATGTAGGGTTCAGGCGTAAAAATACAGCCGCTCTTCTTTACAAGTATTTTCTGGATATGCACCACGGCATAAATCAGGTCTCGCAAGTTTTGAAGAAAAATAAATTTGCCTTCTTCGTTGTAGGAAATAACCGGACAACCGCAGGAAATCAAAACATCAATATTCCAACGGATGACTTTGTTAGCTTAATTGCCGAACAAAACAATTTCAGGTTTATTGAGAAAATTCCTATGACTGTTCAGAAAGGATATATGATACACTCTAAAAATTCCATTAACACAGAATCCATTTTAATCTGGCAACGCAAATAATGCTATGGAACTATCACTATTAACACACGAAAGAACAGCAGGCGAAGAAATCACTAAGAGCTTAAAAAGCGGAAAATATTCTGAGTTTAAAGTTGCGGTTGCCTACTCCAGAAATTCTGGCATCAGCAGGATATATAACGAGCTTTCAGAATTTTCAAGTAATGGCGGCAAAACGTCCGTTATCGCAGGAATTGACCAGGGTAATACGTCCTATCAGGCATTAGTAAACCTGAAAACATTTGCTAAAGATAACCTGTTTATCCATCACGATAAAAACATTGACATCACTTTTCATCCAAAAGTATATCTGTTTGGAAATAAAGAAATTGAAAAAATAATCATTGGCTCATCCAACTTTACAGCAGGAGGTTTCTTTCTGAACTATGAGGCAAATATTGGCGTCACGCTTGACCGCTCCAAAAACGCAAAGGATTTTCAGAAACAGGTTGCCGATTACTGGACAACCCTTTTAAGCGATGAAAACACCAAGAAATGCGAATTTGCTTTACTGGACAAACTTCTTGAAGGAGGCTCTGTTCTTGATGAAAATAAGCAAAAGCCGTTCAAGGAAATCATTGAAAAAATCTCCAACGACTTACCATTTAAAACAAAGAAAAAAATCAAACCTTTGCCGCCTGCTGTTGCTGCTGCATCCGTACCAGTTCCTGCACTCAAAACAAAATTTGTAATGACACTTTCGGGCTTTGATGTAAGTCCTAAAAGCCAAGACCCAGTTATACTGATTCCAATTGCCGCTTTAAAATCAATGCCAATTTTCTGGAATTTTCCAATGCTCTATACCGATTCGGGGGCAGGTTATCCGCAATTATATGCAACGGCAAACATCCGCATTAACGGAAAGACGCTGAAAGACCAGCATATCCGAATTTACTATTACGATAAGAAGAAAGAATTCCGTTTGCAGTGCGAAGCGATAAAGCGAAACGGTAATCAAGGCGACATCATTGTAATTGAAAAAGACCACAGTAAGCCATTAGAATTTGAAATTGAGCTTGTGCGGACTGGTTCAACACCTTTTAAAGCTATTAAACCGATACTTAAAAATAAGGCGAGTACGCAGAAGTATTTTACTTATTATTAATTAATGCCAAGAGGTCTACCATATAGCGTAAAATAGTGTCTTGAAAAGTCAAGCGACTCTGCACTTCTTGCAGTTGAAACCTACAATAAGCCCGTAATAAAATTTCGTTCTGGAGGTTATGTTGTTTTAATGGTAATTGCTTGGACAGCTTTATTTCATGCGATATTTTTCAAAAATAAAATAAAGCCCTTCAGAAGAAAGAAGGGGAGCAAACATTTTGAAAAAAAGGAAGGTGACTATTGTTATTGGTCATTAGAAGAATGCCTGAACGAGTATTTCAAATCTGATACTCAAAATCCAATAAGAAAAAATTTAGAATTCTTTATTCCACTTAGAAATAAAATAGAGCACAAATCATTGCCACAAATTGATCCTGAACTGTTTGCAGAATGTCAAGCAATGTTACTGAACTACGATAAGGTTATAGAAAAAGAATAAATTTAATTTCGATACACATACCAGATGCTGGAGAAAGTATGAAGTAAGACCAATTAATGGCTCTTCCACACCATCAAATATTAATACAAAGTATTGTATTTATGATGAACCATCTGGTCAATATCGCTATACAAAAGAATGGGTTAAATTATTGACTGAAAAAATGAAAGATGAGGATTGAACGATTTGTCTTCTTTTGAATAACCTATTTTCAAAAGTTCATTTTCAATATTTTTATTCAATTTAATTCCTATGAATATTCGTGGCATTTTAATGAAATGGTTAGTCTAAAAAATGCATAATGAAAAATTATAATTGCCCGGCTTCCACTCGTTTAACGATTTCTTCAATTAAGTGATCTTCTCCATCCGGGTCGTATTCGGCTTTTAGGTCGGAACCGAATATTTTAGCAATTGTTTGCCAGAAAACAGCTGAGATCGAGCCTTTCATTTCTTTTAAGAGTTCATAAGATGTATCTCCTGTTTCACGGTCTATTAATTTCATTAATAAAAGCCCCTGTTTCATGGTCAAATTCCTTAATTCATCTTCAAATTCATCTTTTAACCGATCTTCTACCTTTTTAATGTATTGTTTTTTTTCTTTTTTTGTTTCAAGAGTGGTGTATTTTTTATTCATTTCTTTTAATATTTCCTTTGCCAATTTAGCATAAGGAAGCACTTTTTTTACATCTCTGACTAATTTTCTGTATTGACGATAATTACGTTTATTATCAAAAGTGTATTCGGAAAAAACAATAATTTGATCAATATTGTCAACCAAAACGGTATCTCCATTTTCAACCCTTGCTTCAAGTATCTGTTGATTATTGAAATAATATCCGGTATCTATGACAGGTTGTCCATTCAAAGACACGAAAAAGTTAATCATTAAAAAAGATATTATATATAATTTAATACTCATTTGATGGACGGATACAGTTTTTTGTATTTAAAATTTGTTAAGTTATATTTACGTTTATGTTAATTTAACGAATTTTATATTTTTTATCATATATTTTTAAAGAAAATTAACATAAATTATCAAATTATTAATTATTAACTATTGATGAAGAAGTTGGAGAATAGTGAATTAAGGCGTAAATCTGTTTCAGAATTTAAATCTACTGATAAAACACCTTTAATAATGGTTTTGGATAATATAAGGAGTGCGAATAATGTGGGTTCTGTTTTCAGGAGTTCCGATGCTTTTTTAGTGGAGCATATTTATTTATGTGGAATCACAGCTGTCCCACCCAATAAAGAAATATTGAAAACAGCTTTAGGTTCAACTGAAACGGTGTCATGGCATTATTTTAAGGATACAAAAGATGCGGTTCAAAATTTAAAAGCGGAAGGATATTCTGTTTACTGCATTGAGCAGGTAGATAAAAGTATTTTTTTAGATCATTTTATACCTGAAAATAAAATGTATGCATTTGTTTTTGGTAATGAGGTAAGAGGGGTCAGTCAACATATCGTAGATATTTGTGATGGCGCAATTGAAATCCCACAATTTGGCACAAAGCATTCATTTAATATTGCTGTAAGCGCAGGCATTGTTTTATGGGATTTTTATATGAAGAGGGCAGGTATGAAATAGTATCCCTATAACCAGAAAAACTATTAATAATATGCTTTAAAAATAAAAAAGGCGGTCAAACAGACCGCCTTTTTTATTTTTAAAATTTCTTGTGTATTTATTCAACAATTGATTTGAATGTTTCGTCATTAGAGTATTTTTTGGCGAAAACAATGTCGTGTGCAGCACGTTTTTTAAGTTCTTCACTTTTTGCAGCGGCGCTTCTTAAGTTTTCATAGAACAAGTTGTCATTGTTTGTTTTAGCACCTATGATTGCTTTCAGGTAATATACCACTGCGTCAGGTTCTTCAACACATTCAAGATTTTTGATCGCTTCTTCAGTGTTTCCTTGTAATATTTTAGCTAATCCTGCATTTGCTTTGCAAACATTTCCAAAGTAATTTACAGCTTCATCATATTTTGCATTCATGATGTTTACAATTCCGAGGTTGTAATTCACAGCATCGCCTGCACCCATTGCAGAGGTGAATAATTCTTCAGCTTTTTGAAGGTCATTGTTTTTAAGTGCAATGGCACCCAGGTTATTATTTATTGCATCTGTATCTTTAATTCCTTTTGCAGTATCAAATAAAGATTTAGCCTGGTCCAGATTACCCTGCATAAAATGTAATGCACCTAAATTATTGTAAGCCCTGTAAGAATCAGGGTATTTTTTTGTTGCAGCTTCCAGAATGCTTTGTTTCACAGCCATGTCTTCTGTGAGAGTAGTGGCATAAAGCATTTCTTCAATGTCTAAAGTATCCGGGTTATTTTTGGATAATTCGGATAATTCTTCATCACTGTATCCGATTTTTTCGAAGTTTATAAATATTTCAGAACGTCTGAGTTTAGGAAGAATTTCATCAGCCAATACTTCCCATGTAGCTGCCATGTTTTCAAGTTCTTTTTCTCTGACTTCAGGATCGGAATGCATTGATAATACCCTTAAAATAAGGTCTTTGTCTTCTATATCAGATTGTTGTACCAGTTTTTTAAAGTTTTCCCAGTCTTCAGTAGTGGTTTTATATTCATAATCTGATTCTTTTTCAGCTTTAATGTTAGCAGATTTTACTTTTTTGTTGAGATAATTTGAAGAGCTTGATTTTCTTCCTTCAGAAAGCTTTTCATTTAAGTCAATTGGTCCGTCAGGGGAAGCATAAGAAGCTATTTTCGCTTGTTTAAATTTCATTTTTTCACTTTTGCTGATTTCTTTCAGCATGTTTTCCAGTGTTTTGATATCTTCTTGTGTTAGTTCGCTGTACCTTAGGTCCGATCTTTCGATAAGATAGTGAAGGTCAGCATTTAATGATTCTTCGGTGATTCGTTTGAATTGGTCGGGTTCTGTGATTATTTCCGGTGTATTTTGTACTAGATTAGAAGTAGCTACAACCCCTTCGGCAATTTTTAAAGAGTCAAAAGGAGCTTTTGCATCTTCTTTTCCCTGCAGATAACCAACACCTGATATCATAAGTTCAGACCTGAACATACCGTCTACATAATCAATCGTGTCAGAATAGCTAAAGTTTCCGCCACCATCAAAAGAGATCACTTTATTGTTTGCTTCTACATTTGCACCTTGTAATGTAACACTTTCCAGGGCAGTTTGTCCATTGCTATATGTTAATACCGGAGTTATTTCTAAAATTGCTTTTTTGTGGAAAAATTTTTCGGGGAAACTCCCTTTGACATCCACGGCAACTTTTCCCGCGTGTAATTCAAGAGGGGAAGGAGTCACATCGTACTTTACCTCTCCGTACTGTTTTTTCATTTTATTAATCCCGCCGCAATTGCTTAGCATGATTGCGGAAGCGATTAATATTACTAAATTTAGTCTTGATTTTTCCATAATTCTCAAATTATTTGGTTTACAATTTTTTAATTTAAGTGCATTTTAATGTTTGTTTTGTACAAACATAGTAATTTTAAACAAAAAGAAAAAATATATATATTAAAATTTTTAAATTCTTTTATAAAAAATTTATTTCATTGGTTTATTAACCCTGTTTTTCAGGTTTAGGCAATAGCACTTTTCTTGATAGAGTAAGCTTTCCAGATGCTTCATCTATTTCAAGCAATTTTACTTCTACTTCATCACCTTCTTTTAAAACATCTTCAACAGAAGGAATTCTTTTCCATGCTATTTCTGAAATATGTAATAAACCTGTTTTTCCGGGATAAATTTCAACAAATGCGCCATAGGGGACAATTGTTTTTACAATTCCTTTATATATTTCTCCTTTATTAGGAACTCTTACAATGTCTTCTACTCTTTTAAGAGCTGCTTCTATGGATTCTTTTCCTTCACCGGAAATTTGCACGAATGCTTCATGTTCTTCTCCGCTGAGTTCATCAATGACGAGAGTTGCACCTGTTTTTTTCTGTATATCCTGAATGATTTGTCCACCCGGGCCGATGATAGCACCAATCATATCCCGTTGAATTTTTTTATGTACAATTCTTGGGGCATGGGGTTTAAGTTCTGTGCGTGGTGCGTTTATGGTTTCATCTAATTTGCTTAAAATATACAGACGGCCTTCTTTAGCTTGTTGTAAAGCCTGGGTTAATACTTCATCGGATAAACCTTCAACTTTAATATCCATCTGGCATGCAGTGATACCGTCTTTTGTTCCGGCAACTTTAAAGTCCATGTCACCAAGATGGTCTTCATCTCCTAATATATCTGAAAGGATGGCATATTTCCCGTTTTTAAAGTCTCCTTTTGCAGCAGTATCATCTGTGATTAATCCCATCGCTATACCGGAAACGCCTTTTTTAATTTTTACTCCGGCATCCATGAGAGCCATAGATGTTGCACAAACGGTTGCCATAGATGACGATCCGTTGGATTCTAATATGTCTGAGACAGCCCTGATCGTATAGGGGTTGTCTGTATCCTCCGGCATTACGTTTTTAAGGGCTCTGTGCGCCAGGTTTCCGTGTCCAACTTCTCTTCTGCTTACACCTCTGACCGGCCTGGCATCTCCTGTTGAAAATGGCGGGAAATTATAGTGCAGCACAAATTTTTCACTTCCCTGGATGAGTACCTGGTCTATGGTTTGTTCGTCTAATTTACTTCCCAGTGTTATTGTTGTTAGTGATTGTGTTTCGCCTCGTGTAAATATGGATGAGCCATGGGTGCCTGGTAATGGATCTATTTCACACCAAATATCCCTGATTTCATCTGTTTTTCTTCCATCTAATCGCACTTTGTCATTCAGGATCATATTTCTAATCACTGTTTTTTCAGCATCTCCAAAATATTTGGGAACAAGGTTTTTGTTTATTTCTTCATTTTCCGCATATGAATTAAGGCATTCTTTTTTAAGATCATGAAGAGCGTCATTGCGTTCTTTCTTGGTCTTTTTGTTTTTTGCAATGTCATAAATTTTGTCAGAAAAATTATCTGCAATTTCTTTTTTTAGGTTTTCATCATGATCTTCGTGTTGATATGTCCGTTTTTCTATGCCTTTTTCTATGGCGAGTTCGTTTTGGATTTGACAGTGTTTTTTGATTTCTTTATGAGCAATATTGATGGCTTCTATCATTTCCTGTTCGGAGACTTCTTTCATTTCTCCTTCAACCATTAAAATGTTATTTTCTGTTGCACCAACCATTAATTCTATGTCCATTTCCTCCATTTCCGTAAATGTAGGATTTATTTTAAATTCTCCATTAATTCTGGCAACCCGTACTTCAGAGATCGGTCCGTTAAACGGAACATCGGAGACACTGAGTGCAGCAGAGGCTGCCAGTCCGGCCAGGGCATCCGGCATGATATTTTTATCGGCAGACATCAGTGTGATGGTTACAAATGTTTCAGCATGATAGTCTTCCGGGAATAATGGACGCAATGCTCTGTCTACTAAACGAGAGATGAGTATTTCGTAATCTGAAGGCCTGGACTCCCTCTTTAAGAACCCTCCCGGAAAACGGCCAGTAGAGGCAAATTTTTCTCTGTAATCAACGGATAATGGCATGAAATCAACATCTTCCCTGGCTTCTTTTGCAGATACAACAGTAGCTAATAGTATTGTTGTGCCCATTTTAACCAATGCAGATCCATCGGTTTGTTTTGCTAATTTTCCAGTTTCAATGGTAATGGTTCTTCCATCACTTAATTCAATGACTTTTTCAATAATATTCATAAATTTATGTCTTTTAGAAAATAAAAATCATGGAGCACCCGGGGATTTTTATTTTTAATGGTTTATTTCCTGATTTTTAATTCTTTAATGAGCTCTCTGTACTTGTTTATATCGTTGTTTTTTAAATAATTGAGCAAACGTTTCCGTTTACCAACAAGTTTCAATAAAGACCGTTGTGTATCAAAATCTTTTTTATGGCTTTTTAAATGATTTGTAAGGTATACAATTCTTTCTGTGAACCAGGCGATTTGAGACTCTGTTGAACCGGTATCTGCTTCATTATTGCCATATTTTTTGAAGAGTTTTGATTTTTCTTCCTGTGTAATTTGCATATGCTTAATTTTTTAAAATTAGAATAGTTTTTTAAACAAGAGTACAAAAATATTTATTTTTTTCCAATAATCAATTTTTATACCATAAATTTATTGTTTTGGCTATTTTTTAATATGATACATTTCAGTATTATGAAACGCCCATGGCAATAAAAAATACCACACTATTTATCCCGTATTTTAATTGGGACGCGGATGATTATAAAAAGGAAAGAAAGGTATAAAGGATATAGAGAGGATATAAGGGGAAACACACCCCTATCCCACACGCCCTCTAAACCTCTAAACCTCTAAACTTTTAAACTCAATCAACTCAATCAACTCAATTAACTCAATTAACTTAATTAACTTAATTA
>CAZTPA010000063.1:0-14661 GCA_964614525.1 uncultured Bacteroidales bacterium
AACTTTACCAGTAGGGTTGGCGTAAACCCGCAATTGGTCATACGCTAGCCGTTGTGGGTAATGTTGAAAAAAACTTCATGTGAAAATATCACACCAAAACAATATTTAACTGAAATAATTTGCTTTTAAAAAAAGATTTATTAACCTTTGCGTGAAAATATCACGATATGTTGATTAGATTTAGTGTAAACAATTACCTTTCATTCGGTGAAGAAAGAGAGTTCAATTTGTTGTCTAGCCCAAGATATTCTAGGCTAGGACATCATCGGTATAATTTTAATGGGTTGGATATACTTAAACTCTCTGCTATTTATGGAGCAAATGGTTCTGGTAAATCAAATCTCATTAGAAGTCTAGGAGCATTAACCAATATAGTTAATAGCGAAGAAATACCTACGCGTTTAAATAGTGAAAAGTTCAAATTGTCTGAAAACAATTCTTTTAATAGCCAAATTTTTTCAATTGAATTTTTTAAAAACGGAATTCCTTATTGCTATGGCATTGAAATTAACAATAACATTGTGTTAACAGAAGAACTTTACCGATCAGGTTTAGGTAAAGTAAAAGACACCTTAATTTTTGAAAGAAAGACTGATGAAAAAGGGAAAACAAAAACCCTGTTTTCAACTGAATTTGAAAAGGACAAGGAAAGCCTAACCTTAAAAAATGTGATTGAAAAGACTCTTAGTAAACCTGAAAAGTCAATTTTTAAATTATTAAGCGAACTTGATAATGAGTTTTTAAATGAGATAAAAAGTCCTTTTGAATGGTTTCAAAAAGACCTTGTTCTTATTACCCCAACAACAAAACCAAAAGCCTTAGCTCACAATGTAGATTCAAATTCTTTATTTAAAGAATTTGTAAACAACACAATGTGTTCTTTTGACACAGGTATAAAAAAAGTTGAAACTGAAACTAAAACAATTAAAGAGTTTTTTGGTGAAGACAAGGAAAATATAGAAAGAATAACAAGCATTCTTAAAGACAAACCTTCAGGAATTGTAGGCATTAGCAATAATCTTGGCGAAGAAATTATAGCAGTTAATGAGAATGGAGAATTGCTTATAAAAAGAATTGTGTTGCTTCATCAAGATGATAAAGAGCAATTTATTAAATTTTATCTTCATGAAGAATCAGATGGCACCAACAGGTTACTTGATTACATCCCAGCATTTCAAGATATAATTTCAAAAAACAAGGTGTATTTAATCGATGAAGTGGAGCGAAGCATTCATCCTTTGCTTATTAAAGAATTAGTAAAGAAGTTCTCAACTGAAACTAACTCAAAAGGGCAACTAATTTTTACCACCCATGAATCTAATCTGCTTGATCAAGATATTTTTAGACAAGATGAAATATGGTTTATTGAAAAAGACAAATATGGTTGCTCTGATTTATATCCTTTAAGTGAGTTTAAAGAACATCATACCAAAGACATAAAAAAGGGGTATCTGAACGGAAGATACGGTGCAATCCCCTTTTTAGGAAATCTAAAAGATTTAAATTGGAAAGAATATGGCTCTATTGAATAAAAGAGAATACACAAAAAAAGAGCCTTTCAGGGACGCAACAATCTTTTTAATTGTTTGTGAAGGTGAGAAAAGAGAACCCAATTATTTCATTTTTTTTGATAGACTTGTTTCTCAATTAAAGGTCATTCCGATTCCTAGTCAACATGGGAAAAGTGCGCCTAATCATCTTTTAGAAAATGCGAATAAAGCAATTGATAAATACAACAGTGATGGTGGGGACTATGAACTATGGATTGTACTTGATATTGATAAATGGGCTGATAAAATTAATCACCTTCAAGAAGAATGTACCTCTAAAAAAGGTTGGTACATCGCAATAAGTAATCCATGCTTTGAAGTTTGGCTTTACTACCATTTAAATGAAAAGATGCCAGAAATAGAAGGTGTTAGCAAATGCTCTACATGGAAAGAACTGATTCCGAAAATCAATAGTGGTGGTTTTGATAGCACTAAACATCCAACATTATTATTTCATGCTATTAAAAATTCGAAAGCAAACTATTCTGAAAAAGGATATATTCCAAACGTTGGTTCTACTCAGTTGTATAGACTTGGTGAGAAAATCTATCGTTTGACAAAAAGGGTTCTGACAAAATACGAAATATAAACACTACCCACAACAAAGCGTATAACCAATTGCGCCACAGGGGCATATCAGGGTTTCTCGCTGACAGGATATTTTTGTATCTTTACAAGTAGGGTCGGCGTAAGCACGCAACTGGTCATACGCTAGCCGTTGTGCTTCATGCTAAGACAGAAACATTAACAAGCGGACAATGATATGGAAAAAATGAGATTTAGTTTTATAGTAATAGCTGTTTCGCTATTTATCGGAGCGTGTGAAAAAGATGATAATGATGTAATTCCTCAGATTGACAGCATTGCAGGAGAATTACCCCTTCTAAACGGAGATAACAGAATTGGTACAATTAAGGGATTCAATCCTTCAAATCCGCCGGAAACTATGGATTCCATAGCTGCGAGATGGGAAGATGCAATCAATGCAGGCATGTCGGTCGGACGGCTGCAAATTGATTGGCCTGAATTAGAACCGTCTCCAAATACATATGACAAAGTTAGCTTTGAGCAAAGATTAATGGAAATGAAAGCAGAAGGGCTTCAAATATTCCTGCTGATTTCGGCTTATGACAGTGGAGAAGCGGTAGTCCCTGATGATTTAAAAGACAAGGATTTTGATGACCCTGAATTTATTCAAAGATTCAAAAATTTAATGGACTGGGTGATTCCGTTGTTGATGGAGTATGATGGTTTTCTTATCTCAATTAGTAACGAAGCCGAAAATTCTTTTGGAGAAGTACCCGGGCTTGATAATCAAATACATATATTTTTACAAGAGATAAAAGAGCATGTCCGTGGAATAAATGAAAATATAGCGGTTACGGTTACCCTTTCCGAAGGAAGTTTGGATGAAGATAAACCGGGAATCTATGATATTCTTGCTGAATGCGATGTTGCTTGCTTTAATTTTTATGGTGCTAAATCTCAGTTTACACCTCCGCTTTATTATGTTGCTCAAACTGAAAATGAAATCAAATCTGACATTCAGAGAATGCTAAATGTTTCAGGTGAAAAGAATATAGTTATTCAGGAATTGGGAATGTATTCGGGAAATACCACTTTAAACAGTTCTCAGGAAATACAGCGAAAATTCTTTGAAGTATTCTTTACCGAAATGAAAAAGGAAGAAAGGATAAAAGCAGCATTTAATTTTCAGTTAGTGGATTGGTCGCCCGAAGCAACGGAAATATTTAATGAAATTCTAGCAGAAGAAGGCTTGCCACAAGAATTTATCGACCAGTTTGCCGAGTCATTAGAAACGATTGGTCTGATAAATTATAATGATGGAACCAGAAAGAAAGCATGGGATGAATTTTTATTTTGGCTGACGGAATTTGATTAAAAAAGCATGAAAGCATAATATATAGGACTCTGAGCGGCCTGCATGGCCAAGCGTCTGCTGTAGTTATGCAGGATGTTTTTGCTTTGGCCTCGCAAATCAAACTGCTCAGAAAGTTTTTTGATAAAATATTCAAAATCAGGAACCTCATAATAGCACGTTCCATAATCGTAGGAGTGATTTTTCGTTTCATAATTCTAAATTTAATTGTGAATAAATACACTCTTGTACGACAAAATTTATATTTTTACTGCTTAAAGAGCTATCCCGCTTGCAGGATTTAGTTCAACACCCGGTATAGCCAATTGCTGGGGAAGAAGCAATTAGGAACTTTCTGCCCCGCAACAACTTTTGAACGTGGGATAGGAATGTAGCCCTCAAACCGTCACTGGCCATATAGCCAAACATTAGATATTATATATAATAAAATATGAAGCCCGACAAAGAATTAGTTAATCGTTTAGTAGAGTTACGAAAAAAACTGCATCAATTTCCTGAGCTTTCCGGAAATGAGAAAGTTACGTCAAAAACAATTCTTGATTTTATATCTTCGGCTAAACCGGATGAAATAATTACAAACATCGGGGGCTATGGTCTTGCGGCTATTTTTGATTCAAAAAAAGAAGGGCCGGCCGTTCTTATACGTGCCGATCTTGATGCACTTCCCATCCCAGAGTCAAATACTTTTAAACACAAATCCAAAACAGAAGGAGTTGCCCATTTATGCGGTCATGATGGTCATATGTCAATTTTAGCCGGTCTGGCACAACTTTTACACAAGAGCAAACCACAAAAAGGCAAGGCAATTTTGCTTTTTCAACCGGCTGAAGAAACAGGACAGGGCGCTGCATTAGTTTTAAAAGATAAAAAATTCACTAAGCTTAAATATGACTATGCTTTTGCATTTCATAATCTGCCGGGATTTGAAACCGGCACTATCTGTATAAAAAAAGGGAGTTTTGCTTCAGCATCATCCGGCATAATAATAACATTAAAAGGACTTTCATCACATGCAGCACATCCTGAAGACGGCAACAATCCGGACAAAACCATTGCAAAGCTTATAATGGGAATGAACAAAATTAGTTCAGCAAAAGAAAAATTTAAAGATTTTACATTACTTACCGTTATTCACGCCAATCTGGGTTCTCGCGCTTTTGGAACAACACCGGGAAGTGGAGTTGTGATGGCCACTTTGCGAACATATCTTAATGAGGATATGGAAATATTAAAAACTGAAGTTGAAAATCTTGTTTCAGCAGTTTGCAAAGAACACAAAATAAAATACAACATTTCTTATACCGAAGAATTTCCGGCAACGGTAAATGATGAAGAATGTGCCAATATAGTGGAAAAAACAGCAGAATCATTAAAAATACCTCTTCATATACTTACAAATGCGTTTAGATGGAGTGAAGATTTTGGACATTTCACTCAAAATGGCAAAGGTGCTTTATTTGGAATTGGATCAGGGAAAAAACATCCTCAATTACATAATGAAGATTATGATTTTCCCGACACTATAATTGAGCCGGGTTTAATGATTTTCGAGGGAATAATCAGAAGTCTTTTAAATGAATAAGTTATACAGAATAATAAATGAAATAAAGTATGCAAAACACTTCATATATTGAGTTAAGCAAGTCTGCCTATCGACAAAATATTAAATACATAAGAGAAATAGTAGGAAAGGATGTTAGAATATCTGTTGTTGTTAAAGGCAATGCATACGGACATGGTGTTGAACACATTGTTCCAATGGCTGAGAAAATAAAAATAAATCATTTCTCGGTTTTCTCTGCAGCTGAAGCCCTAGATGTGTATAATGTTGCAAGCCCTAAGTCAGACATAATGATTATGGGATACACCAGTGATGAGCAAATTTCATGGGTTATTGAAAAAGGAATAGAGTTTTATGTTTTTGATATTGACCGCTTAAAAAAAGCTATAGCCGTTGCCAAAGAATTAAAAAAACCTGCCAAAATTCACATAGAAGCAGAAACAGGATTTAATCGTACAGGGTTTGAATATAAAAACTTGGCAGAAGTAGTGAAGCTAATAAAAAAGAATCAGGAGCATATAGTTTTTGTAGGACTTTGTACACATTATGCAGGAGCAGAAAGTATTAGCAACTATTTAAGAGTCATCACACAAATTAAAGAATATCGTAAGTTTTACAGATACTTTGCTCGCCATGATTTACGTCCATTATACAGGCATACAGCAGGTTCAGCAGCAACACTAACTTATCCGCAAACCATAATGGATATGGTAAGAGTAGGCATTGCACAATATGGTTTTTGGCCAAGCCAGGAAACATATATTTATCAGTTTAAGAAAAACAAAGTACATGAAACAACCCTAAAAAGATTGATTTCATGGAAGTCGGAAATAATGACAATAAAGTATGTGGAAGCCGGAGATTTTGTTGGTTATGGAACATCATATATGGCAAATAAAATAACAAAAATTGCGATTATTCCCGTGGGCTATGCTAATGGCTTCAGCAGATCACTAAGCAATACCGGAAGGGTTTTAATCGGCGGTAAACGAGTTCCGGTAATTGGCACTGTTACTATGAATACAATGACTGTAAACATTACTGATGTGCCAAATGCTAAAAAAGGAGATGAGGTTGTAATTGTTGGCAAACAGGGACGACTAAGTATTAGTATTTCCTCATTTTGTGAAATGAGCGAACTTCTTAACTATCAACTGCTTGCCAGAATCCCAAGAAATATACCCAGGATTGTGGTTAGATAAGATAAAAAAAGCAAAGATTAAATAACTTTTAACTCTTTTCCAACTTTAATAAAGGCATTAATAGCTTTATCAAGATGAGCCTTTTCGTGTGCAGCAGAAAGTTGTATTCTTATTCTGGCTTGTCCTTTAGGCACTACCGGAAAATTAAATCCAATCACATATATTCCTTCCTCCATCATACGTGCAGCAAATTTCTGTGATAAAGGAGCATCATAAAGCATTAGAGCCACAATTGCAGATTCTGTTGGTTTAATGTCGAAACCGGCAGAAGCAATATTTTCTTTAAAATACGCAGCATTATCCATTAACTTATCTCTAAGGCTGGTATCGTTCTCGATTAAATCAAAAACTTTTAGAGAAGCCCCAATTATTGCAGGACTTAGGGAATTTGAAAACAGATATGGTCTTGAATGCTGCCTTAACATGGAAATCACTTCTTTTGGTCCGCTGGTAAAACCACCCAAACCCCCACCGAGAGCTTTGCCGAGCGTTCCTGTTATAATATCTACCTTTCCAAAAACACCATGATATTCTGCCGAACCTCTGCCTGTTTTTCCAATAAACCCTGCTGAATGGCATTCGTCAGACATAATAAGCGCATCATATTTCTGAGCCAGCTCTACAATTTTGTCCATTCTGGCAATATCTCCGTCCATCGAAAAAACACCATCTGTAACGATTATTCTGTATCTGTTCTCCTGAGCTGCCTTAAGATGCTTTTCAAGATCTTCCATATCTGCATGCTTATATCTGTATCTTTGGGCTTTACACAATCTAATTCCGTCAATAATTGAAGCATGATTTAAAGCATCGGATATTATAGCATCATTCTCATCAAACAAAGGAGCAAAAACGCCACCATTAGCATCGAAACAAGCGGCATACAGAATGGTATCTTCTGTGCCGAAAAACTTAGATATTCTGCTCTCCAGCTCTTTATGAATATCCTGTGTGCCACAAATAAACCTTACAGAAGACAAACCAAAACCACGATTATCCATGGCTTTTTTAGCACCTTCAATTACTTTAGGATGGTTAGATAGACCAAGGTAGTTATTTGCGCAAAAGTTAATCACTTTTCTTCCGTCCTTAAAAGTGATTTCAGCAGATTGAGGGCTGGCAATTATAGATTCTTCTTTATACAATCCGGCAGTCTTAATTTCGGAAAGCTTATCTTGCAGATATTTGTTAAACTCAGGGTTCATATAGTAAATGTTTATATTAAATAGAAGCAGTTATTTTAAAACGGCTGCAAATTTAAACAAAAACTATCAGATAAAAATGTTATATAATTCTAAGAATGCTATCAAAAGTTCAGTTATCAATTATTTATAATACAAATTTAAACAAAATCCATTTTTGCTAACATAAACAGCGAGCTTCATCTCAATAAATTAAAGAATGCATATGATACAGAATAAGAAAAAAGCGAATTTATCTCTGAAACGCCAAATAATCATTACCCAAAAGTATCTGGTGCGAATAAATATCTACATACATAATCATATACATAAATCTTCCTAAAACATCTGCTTTTTCAATAATACCAGAGGCATTAACATTCTTTAGAAAAAGCAGATTACATTTTGCTGTAATAATAACAAATTTTAAACATTTCTCTGTTTTAATTAGATATAAAAAACCATATCTTTGCGCAAATTTTAAAACTCACCAGCATGAATCTCACACATATAGAACACATTGGCATAGCAGTAAAAGACCTGAATGAATCCATAAAATATTATGAAAACATTTTAAATTTAAAATGTTACGCAATTGAAGAGGTAAAAGAGCAAAAAGTTAAAACAGCTTTTTTCATGATTGGCCAAACCAAAATTGAATTATTGGAATCTACAGATCCTGAAGGTCCCATTGGTAAATTTATTGAAAAGAAAGGAGAAGGAGTTCATCACCTTGCTTTTGCTGTTGATAATATAGACAAAGCTCTTCCTGAACTTGAAGAAAAAGGCGTCAGGCTGATTGATCAAACTCCCCGCAAAGGAGCCGAAGGACTGGACATTGCTTTTCTGCATCCAAAATCTACACAAGGTGTACTTACGGAATTGTGCGAAAACAAAAATAAGTAAACTCAAAAACAATAAAGCTAAAGATGGCCTTTGAAAACAAAATCAAGGAATTACTTGAAAAAAGAGAACTCGCAAAATTAGGAGGCGGGCAAAAAAGAATAGACTCCCAGCACAAAAGAGGAAAATTAACTGCCCGTGAACGCATCGATCTCCTTTTAGATGAAGGCAGTTTTGAAGAGTTTGGCATGTTTGTAACTCACAGATGTGCTGATTTTGGCCTGGATGATAAAATGTTTTACTCAGATGGTGTTGTAACAGGTTATGGAACAATTGACGGAAGATTGGTTTATATATATGCACAAGATTTTACTGTATTCGGTGGGTCCCTTTCATTAGCTTATGCTGAAAAGATTTGCAATGTAATGGATAAAGCTATGAAAATGGGTGCTCCAATAATTGGGCTTAACGACAGCGGTGGAGCAAGAATTCAGGAAGGTGTTAATAGTCTTGCAGGTTATGCTGAGATTTTTCAGCGCAATATTATGGCCTCAGGACTTGTTCCGCAGATAAGTGCCATTTTCGGGCCATGCGCCGGAGGAGCAGTTTATTCACCTGCTCTGACAGACTTTACCATTATGACAAAGGAAAACAGTTATATGTTTGTCACAGGCCCAAAGGTTGTTAAAACTGTTACCGGCGAAGTTGTTACTGATCAGGAACTTGGCGGAGCAATGGTTCACGGTTCAAAATCGGGAGTTACACATTTCATTGCCGACGATGAAAATGAAGGTATTTTACTAATAAGAAAGTTGTTAAGCTTTTTGCCGCAAAACAACTTAGAAGAAGCACCCCTGGCTGATTGCCAGGATCCTATTGATCGACTGGATGATTCTTTAAATGAAATAATACCGGAAAATCCTAACAAGCCATACAATGTAAAAGATATTATTGAAGGACTTGTTGATGAAGGTGAGTTTCTGGAAGTTCAGAGAGATTATGCACCAAATATTGTTACCGGTTATGCACGTTTTAATGGTAATCCTGTTGGAATAATTGCAAATCAGCCAAATTATCTTGCCGGTGTTCTTGACATTGCAGCTTCCAGAAAAGGTGCAAGATTTGTTCGTTTCTGCGATGCCTTTAATATTCCAATCGTTACCCTGGTAGATGTGCCGGGATTTATGCCGGGTACTACACAAGAATATGGCGGCATTATTATTCATGGTGCTAAATTGCTTTTTGCATACGGAGAAGCTACGGTTCCCAAGGTTACAATAATTTTAAGAAAAGCTTATGGCGGTGCTTATTGCGTTATGAGTTCCAAACACCTTAGAGGAGACATTAATTATGCATGGCCTATGGCCGAAATTGCAGTTATGGGGCCTAAAGGTGCGATAGAAGTACTTCACAATAAAGAGTTAAAAGAACTTGGTGAGGAAGAAAGACAAGAACTTATCAGCAAAAAAGAAAAAGAATATGTTGAAAAGTTTGTTACGCCTTATGTTGCAGCAAAATACGGCTATATTGATGATGTAATTGAGCCAAGAAATACTAGATTCAGAATTATCAGGGCTCTGCAATCACTTGCGACTAAAAAAGAGGTTAATCCTGCTAAAAAACATTCAAACATTCCTCTATAAAACCAATAGCAATGATTGACTCATTAAACACTAATATTACCGACACATTGCTTGTGCATGCAAATACTGCTTCTGAAGAAGTATGTATTTTTGCAGAAAATGACCCCCATGGTTTCCTAATGGCTGCTCTTGGAATGAGCATAGTGTTTTCTGCTTTAGTATTGCTTTTTGTTATTTTTAACAACACACCTGTACTTTTCAGACAATCTTTCAGACAAAAATTAAAGGATTTCTTCTCTTTTAAGAAAACATATGAGGAAAAAGAAATTCCGGAAGCCGGCATAGAAAAAAAGGAAGAAATTACTGGAGAAGTTAATGCAGCAATTGCAGCAGCCATATATCTATACAGATCTGAATTGCATGATTATGAAAACACGGTATTAACAATAAAAAAAGTTTCACGAACATATTCACCCTGGAGTTCAAAAATATACGGAATAAGAAATACTCCTAAATAATATAAGATGAAGAAATATAAATTCACAATACATGGAAATGCTTATGATGTTGAAATAAAGTCGGTAGAAGACAATATCATAGACATGGAAATTAACGGATCTGAATATAAAGTTGAGCTTGACAAAGCTATCCAGACTGTAAAAACGCCAAAGCTTACCAGGTCTCAAGCAGTTCCATCAACCGACTCCACTCCATCCGAAGGAACAGGAACAAAGCCTACTGCTAAAAGCAGTGTTGGCTCAGTAAAATCTCCATTGCCGGCAACTATCCTTGAAATTTTAGTAAAAGTTGGAGATACAGTGAAAATAGGTCAAAAGCTAATGGTTCTGGAAGCTATGAAAATGGAAAATTCTTTAGAGTCCGATAAAGACGGTAAAGTAATATCCATTAAGGTAAATCCCGGACAGAGTGTTATGGAAGGAGATGTTTTGTTAGAAATAGGAGACTAAGATGGAAGAATTAAGCTTATTTCAATTTATTTTTCAACAGCTGGGAGAGTTTTTTGGCTATACAGCTTTCGCCAATGTTACATGGGGCCATTTGGTAATGATTTGTGTGGGGCTTGGGTTTATAACTCTCGCCATTACAAAACATTATGAGCCTTTACTGCTTATTCCAATTGGATTTGGTATTATTCTGGGAAATATTCCATTTGCAGAAAACACGGGTTTACAGTTGGGAATTTATGAAGAGGGAAGTGTATTAAATCAACTTTATTTTGGAGTACAAAAAGGTTTGTATCCTCCCATTATTTTTCTGGGTATTGGTGCAATGACCGATTTTTCCTCCCTATTATCCAAGCCAAAGCTTGTATTTTTAGGTGCTGCAGCACAGTTTGGTATTTTTGCAGCATATTCTTTTGCATTATTATTGGGATTTGAAGCTGCGCAAGCAGGTGCAATTGCTATTATAGGCGGTGCAGACGGTCCTACCGCAATATTTCTCGCATCAAAACTTGCGCCTGAGTTTATTGGCCCAATTGCTATTGCAGCATACTCATATATGGCACTGGTTCCTGTAATTCAACCACCTATTATGCGCCTTCTTACAACAAAAAAAGAGCGCCTGATAAGAATGAAACCTCCCAGGGCTGTGCCAAAACAGGAAAAAATCATTTTTCCCATTGTAGGTGTTCTTCTTACCACCTTCATTATGCCTACAGCATTGCCATTGTTGGGAATGCTCTTCTTCGGAAACTTGCTCAAAGAAAGTGGTGTAACAAACCGACTTGCAGAAACAGCAAGAACTTCCCTCATTGATATTGTTACAATATTCCTTGGCCTTACTGTTGGTGCCTCTACCCAGGCTACTGTCTTTTTAACAAAAGAATCAATGCTAATATTCGCTCTTGGTGCAGGATCATTTGTTATCGCAACTTTCAGCGGTGTTTTATTCGCAAAGCTAATGAATGTGTTCAGCTCGGCAGAAAATAAGGTAAATCCGCTTATCGGAAATGCCGGCGTATCTGCAGTTCCCGATAGTGCGCGAGTTTCTCAGCATATTGGATTAGAGTACGACAAAACAAATCACCTGCTGATGCATGCAATGGCAGCTAATGTTTCAGGTGTTATCGGTAGCGCAATTGCAGCCGGAATATTGTTGAGCTTTTTGATGTAATAGTTCGGTCAAAAAACAAATCAATAATTGCAGAGCAATTTTGGTGGATTTATTTTATTTTGTCAAAAACCACTTGCCTTGTTTTTTATACTTTATGAAAAAATGATTCCTGTTTTTTTAAGATAGAGCTTATATTTCATTCCATGATTTACGTTGCGCAAATCATGGAATATTTTTGTGCAATTTATTGTTTTTCGAATTGCTGCATTTCTCTCTCAATAAAAGTTTTTAGATTGGTTGGTTTCTTCCCTGTTAATTGCTCGTAAAAATCCGAAATTCCCGGTTCTTTTTGAAATCTTTTCAAAAAATGAAGAAGAATCATTACTATAATCAATCCTTTTTGCATTCCTTCTTTCTTTTTTATCCTATAAAATCTAAAAGGATTTACATTCCGGTATTTTATTGGATTGTTAATTGAATTGTTAATCAATGATGTAACTTTTTCAAAACTCTCGTTTTCCAATCCTGTAATTTCAAATGCATTATTTTTATAAACATCAAATCTATCAAGTAAAATTGCTCCTGCTTCCCCGATATTTTCAATATCAACCCAATTAAATTTTGCTTTTCCGGCCGGTAATATAATTTCTCGCTTAGTTTTTATATCATCAATCAAAGTGGTAGTAAGATTTTGCATAAAGTAACTTGGCCGGATAAAAATGTAGTCAAATTCATACTCATTTATTAATCGCTCGATCTTGTTATGCGGTATCACTTTGCTTTTTTCTGCTCCCTGTACTGATAAAAAAACAATCTCGTTAATGTTGTTTTTCTTAATCGTTTCAACCAAAGGTTTAAAGTATTTATTGACATCCGATATCTGCGGAGGACGTAAAAGAAAAACCCGGTCTATCCCCTTTAGGGCATTATCAAAGGTGTCGGGATTCTCAAAATCAAAGAGAACATAATCCAATTTTGGGTAGTTCTTAAAAACAATTTTTGCTTTCTCTAAATTTCTCACCCCTGCAATAATCTTATCTGAAGTTCCTATTGTGTGTAAAAAACGTATCACCTCAAATCCTGTGTTACCCGTGGCTCCTGTTATAAGTATGTTGCTCATTTGCTAATTTATTTGTTTATATTTTTAAAACAATTAAGTTTAAGTATCATCGGTAAATTTTCATTTACTTTTTCTCGGATTTCTTTGTAAACTTAATCTCTTTTCTAAGCATTGCAACCTTTTTGGCATTATGGTATAATGTCAGTTCGCTACACAAGTGAAACTGGCAAAGTACCATGTGACAGAGCAAATGACCTTAGAAAAAGTCAAAACTATGTTATAAAAAACAGCGTTTTGCTATTAACCGGAACCACAATTCAACAAGTTGGTTCAATCTCACCTTGCTAGTCCACCTCACTTTTCAAGACGGCATTCTCAATATCATCAGGGAGGTAAAGAACCTCAACCCTATCGCCTTCTTTTATCTTTCTGAAGTTCTCCCCGCTAACCTTTATGGTGGTTAATACAAGTTCTCCGATTTTTGCAGGCTTAGCAAGGTTTAGCCTAAGGTTACCATCGTCATCTCTCTCAAGAATCTTCTTATTGCCGCATGTATCAGCCTCGTGATTTTTAGTGAAATAGCTCACTTCAATCTCGTAATTCCATAAAAGCCTAAGCCTGCCAGATAATCGTCTCCTGTTCTTGTAACTTCGTTCCAGGTCTGTAACTGTTGCTTCCGTCTGGATACCATTATTCTTAAAAAGTTTTCGTTTTGCTAGATTCTTTGTATGAAAATAGAATAAAACAACTGTCACAGCAACAATCACTACTATAAGTGGCATTAAAATCTTAAAACTCATTTTCGCTTACTATTAAATGCTTAATTCTAAATCATCTCATACTCTGCACTTTCTTGTTTAAAAACAAATCTGAAAGTCAAAATATTCATTCTTATCCGGCAGATTTAAATCATAATTGTTTACATAACACAGCCCCGAAATCGTTTATCTTCTTATCAAAACCGAATCAGGGTCTGGGAAAATCCGGCAAAGAAAAAAATCAATGCAGATATTATCCATTTTATCCTCTTAAAGTTGGGCTTGTTTAATTTGTCAAATATAAAGGGATTTTGGAAAAACCCGGAAAAAATTATAAAAAACTCTCGATAATTTTACGGGGATTGGTCAGAGTGAGGGTTCTTGATGGATTTTCCTAAGCATTCATGGTTCAATATTTTAGAAGCTGTTGCTAATTTAAAAAGCAAAAGTCAAAAAGCTACCGGTTTCAATCCTTATTGTGTTGGATGTTGTTATCTAAGGGTTAAAAAGCTCTTGCTTTTCTTCCTGGCTTAGTTTTGAGTTTCAATCCTTATTGTGTTGGATGTTGTTATCTAAGTGTGCATGTTTTATTAACACGCACAATCCAATCAACGTTTCAATCCTTATTGTGTTGGATGTTGTTATCTAAGATTGAAATAGGTTTTAGTTTCTATTGCTTTGTCGCATAGTTTCAATCCTTATTGTGTTGGATGTTGTTATCTAAGGATACCCTCGAAGAAGGCGCAAGACTTACGAACACTGTGTTTCAATCCTTATTGTGTTGGATGTTGTTATCTAAGAAGCCGCTTTTGAAATTTCTGAAAATCCATGTTTAAAGTTTCAATCCTTATTGTGTTGGATGTTGTTATCTAAGTACAAGGCTTTCAAAAAAGAAAAAGAGAAGCGATTGTTTCAATCCTTATTGTGTTGGATGTTGTTATCTAAGA
>CAZTPA010000064.1:0-14582 GCA_964614525.1 uncultured Bacteroidales bacterium
AAGCCTGTGAGAGCCAATCTTTACAATTTAATACAGATAGCTTGTTTTTACCCGTTTCCGAAACCAATATAGCAAGAATTCAAGATAATCAAATAATAAAAATATTTCCCAATCCCTCAGATTCAGGGACGAATATTCATATAGATAGCAGTTTGCCGGGTGAAAAAACAATAATGATATACTCAATAGAAGGCAATCTGATACAAAAGCATCAGTTTCAGAATAATATAGAGATAACCAATTTGCAGGCAGGAGTATATATTGTCCAAATCTATAACAATGGCAACCTTATTGGATACAAGAAGCTGGTCCGGATATGATAATTAATTAATAATTATTAATTTTTCCTCATATTTAACAGTTGGTTTAGTTTCCAAATCCTCATATTTACAGACTCTGATAAAGTGCACTCCACTTTCTAAAACTGATGCCAACTGAAGTTTAATATCATGAATTCCGGCATTATACAATGTTTTGTCAGATTTATAAACAATCCTCCCCGACTCATCGACAATTTCAATCATCAGGACTTCAGTGTCAGAAACGTTAAACTTAAGAGCAAACGAACCCTTAGAAGGATTTGGATAAATAACAAAATCAAACTGATCTGTTATAACATCATCAACAAAAGTTCCGTCATAATCACTATGTGTCACAATTTCAACAAGTTCATGGGCAATATTAGCAGCTTCAGCCTCTCCCCAGACAATATTATTCAAATTTATACCACTCATTTTCATCAGCTCTATTCTGCCATCATTAAATGAAGTATTATTCATACTATAGATCACACCTGTTCCTGTCTCACTATTATAAGAAACTTTATGATTGCTGTTAACCAGGCTCTCAAATTCCAATTTCTCAAAATCTTCGCCAATAAACTGGAACTTCACAGCTGTGAGTGTACCATCTGATTCTAATTCAACAAGTCCATCCTGGTTTAAATAAAGATGTGCAATTTCCGAATTAACACTCGACTTGTCAACTTTAGAACCGGCAAAAATTAAATCAATAAGAGCAGTCAAGTCAGCTGTGGTAATATTACCATCTATGTCAAAATCACCATTATCAAAAACAAAACCGGGATTTGGAGAGCCTGTAATATAGTTTACCATCCAAACAACATCCAACACATTAACATAACCGTCATTATTAACATCACCCATAAGAGCAGGTAGCAAAGAAGAGGCAAGTGTAAAAACCCCAAACATATCTGTTTGATTAAAGCTTTCAAACTGCTTATTAGACAAATCAAAGCTATTCGCACCTAAATTTCTCCACTGCAGGGTTCCTTCATTCCAAACGGAGGCAAGTAAATAAACATAATTATCAACCTGGCTATAAGCTTCATCCCATGATAAAATAACATCTGCATTGGGAGTTCCGGTTTTGTTTAACTCCCAATATTCAACATTGCTAATTCTTTCAATTAAGCTTCCATTAACTTCATTCCCTTCAACAGGAGGATTAGTATCCCAACCTGCTGCAGGGTTATTTTCTGCATGCCTGGCAGTAAAAGTTGTAGGACTATCTAGATTTTTAAAGCCAATAGGTCTGTAAAGGCTGCCTGTACCAAGAGGAAAAACAAAAGAGTTGTCAGTAGCATCGGCCACTTTTGACATATATCCTTTGACATGGCTATTATTACTACCATTAGTATCTACAAGGTAAGCATATAGTCCGAGTGACAAGATGTTGATATTATCTGTAAAAACAATGCCATTATTTAAGATCAAAGCATCGCTAATATTAACAGGAGTATTTAAATATACATCTCCGCTTGACTTATTGATATTCAGTTTTTGAAAGTCTAAAAGGATGCTGCTATTTATATATGTATCTCCATCACCAACGAATACAACCTCTCCATTTTGGGCGGCAAATGGATGAAATGGATTTGAGACGGTATTAATATTCAGATTATTACTAATCCTCAAACTTCCATTTGAATACACTTCACCGGCAAATCCACTAAAATCTTCAATAGAAAGTTCCATTTGATGAACATCAAACATAATATTGTCGGTAATGGTCACTTTTGCGCCACTAATATTTACATGCTGTGCATATAAGGCGACAGGAAATACAATAAAAACAGAAATTATTGAGAATATATACTTTTTCATAAAAATAAATTTATTACATAATTAAATTAAAAAGATCAAAAGCTTACATATAAATATATGCATATAAAAATAATAATAAAAAGATCATTATAAACAAATAGCAATTTCATGCTAATATTGAATTCTAATTCTTATCAATTAGTTTCTCCAATTTTTCTAATCGAATTTTCAGCTCATCAATTTCCTGTGATTTTTCTTGAAGTTCATTTATTTTATTTTGTTGAGCATTAATAACTTCTTGTTGTTTTAAAATAACATTATTTTGTTCCTGAATTGCTTTAATTGCAATAACACCAATACCTGAATAATCTAAAGTATAATAGTCTGCTTCTTCATTATTCTTCTCTGCATTAACATAACTAACCAAATGAGGAAAAATAGTCTGCACATCTTGAGCAATAAGTCCCATATATCTTTTTTCACTTTTTTGACCAACAAAATTATACTCAGAAACATTTAACATTAAAACCTTATCTAATAAAGAACCTGCCGTTGTAATATTTGTTTTAAGCCTTTTATCGCTAAGCGCTGAATAAGCACCGGATTCATAATTAAATGATCCCTTTATACTTCCATTATAAAACAAGGCTAGATTTCCCGTTGAATAATTATAAAAATGCCATCTGTGAGAATGACCATCAACAGAAATTGACAAGCCATTAGATGTTCCCGACGGATGATTAACATGTAATGTAGTTGTTGGATTATTCGTATTTAGTCCAAGATTTCCATTATTTCTCAGAACCATTCTATAGGCACCTCCGGTGTAAAACCACAATTGTTTTGTATCATCTTCAACCTGAATAACACCATCTCCTCCATTAAAATAGAGCCATCTGTTTCCACCCTGCAATCTAATATTTCCTGCAACAGTAAGCTTTTGTCCGGGAGATGTAGTTCCAAGTCCCACTCTTCCGGCAGAAAAATCTCCATATATTAATGGAGTACCTGAATCATTGGCAATATATAGTTTATTTGAGCCTGTTTCACCAACACCGGCGAGGTGACCAATAAAAACATTACCACTTCTTGTATGGGCTGTACTGGTCCATCCGGCAGCATATCCTAAATAAGTATTTTTCTCGCCGGTATTATGCATTCCAGCAATAGCGCCAAGAAAAACGTTATAATCACCACTGAGGTTATAACGACCGGCATCCAGACCAACAAATACATTACCCATTCCACTTGATTCTAATCCGGTAAAAGCTCCATAAAAAGTATTCTTTGTTCCTAGACTAAGATAACCACTATAACTGCCAACAAATGTATTATGCTCACCTGCGGGGTTGTCTCTTCCTGCATTTGTTCCCAAATAAATATTATCATGACCTACAGTTGGATCAGTAGCAATCCCCACATTGCTTTTCCCTGCTCTATAACCAATAAAAATATTTCTTATCCCTTCGGTATTATTAAAACCACTTTCTTCACCAATAAATATGTTTGCAGTACCACTGGAAGTTTTATTTCCGCTATTATATCCAAAAAAAGTATTTTTGGTTCCTGTAGTAATAAATTCACCACTTTGATGTCCGATGAAGTAGTTTTCAGGTGTAAGATGCATAAAATTTGCCGGAATACTTTTAACGGAAGTAAAACCACCAACAGCAAAACCTCCTCGGGCTGTTTTCCCGGGACTATCATTTACATAAACCCTGGTGCTATCCTGGGTCACGCGCAATAACTCCTGGAATCCTTTTTGCGAGGTAAAGCCTCCAACAGCAAAACCACCACGTGCTGTCTTTGCGGGATTATCAGTTGCATCAACATATACTCTCACAGAATCAGGAGTTACTCTTAAATATTCAACACCTAATTTTTCTTTTTGAGAAGTAAAACCACCAACGGCAAATCCTCCCCTGGCTGTTTTCTCTATACTATCATCAACGTATATTCTAACACCGGTCTGATAAACACCAAAGACAATTAATCCATCCTTATTTCTAACTTCAAAAATTGGATCTTCATCAGCGGCTGCCTCTTTACTAGTTACCTCAACAAACTGACCGGTATAATTCATAAATGGCAAAGGGGCTATATCTGTTGCATTCTCCCAATAAGCAATCTTTCCGGCAGCACCACTTCCACTTCCTCCAATACCACCTGTGTAATCCGCCCAGGTAACGCCCGAAGTTCCGCGCAACAATACCTGTCCACTCGTTCCTGACGAATTATTTACATCAAACAAATTACCTCGTAATCGCAAATTACCATTCACATCAAGTCTCTCTGTCGGGTTTGTATTTATACCAACATTACCTAATGTATTAATTATAAATCTTGTAGAATTAGAATTAGCATCATAAATATAAAATGCATCTGCGAGATCTGCCATTTCGGGAGGCCTGTTTTGTCCTATTCTCCAATTATACCAAGGTGTAATAAAAGACAAAGAAGCACTTTGGTCTTCAATATTTGACAATATTTGAAGTGGGGAAGTACCCGCAGCTTCAATATGTAGTTTAGATTCAGGCAAGTTGGAGCCAATCCCTACATTTGTTCCATCATGAAACAAATTGTTGCTAGATAAAACCCATTGATCTCCATCCCAATATGGAGTATTGCCTACTTCTGTCCCCGGCTCAAGGTAACCTTCCGGACCCTGTGGACCAATTGCTTTAACCCAAGCTCCTAATCCTTCATTTGCAGAAGCATCATAATAAAAAAACTGACTCTCATCAATATCGAATATTAATAAACCATTTGCAGGATTGCTTATATTTTCTCTTTGTATACTTGTCATACTCGGAATAAGCAAACCTTTATCCGTTGACCGAATCTCAAAAATTGATGATTCATGAGGATCTGCAACTTCCCCACCCTCCTCTGTAACCACAACACCTTGAGCAATAACAATAGCGGGCGAAAATGCAACAAAAATTAAAATAAATAATTTCTGAGACATCTCAGTTAGTAGTGTTTTCATGTTTTTTATGGATTAAATTTGTGTTACTACTCTGATTTTAAAAATAGAACAAACTTAACTGTAAATGTAATTATTTATTATTAATTATTTATTGCAAATATTTATTTACAATTCATCAATTTAACTTGGCATTATTTACCCAATTCAGTATTTCTTAATAAATATTAAATCAAATATAATTTAATATTTTTTTTAGATTTGAAGTTAATTTGTATCCATCAAACAAAAATATTAAAATATTTTAAATATTTAAATAAGTGTTTTACCTAATTTCTTTTATACACTTGATTTTTAACTTTAAGATTAAAAGATAGTATCTTTATAATCACAAATAAATTATGATATAATTATAAAACTACAAACAATGGCAAACATTCTTGTAATTGATGATGAGAAGAGTATTAGAAATACTTTGAAAGATATATTAGAACATGAAAAATTTGAAGTTGACCTGGCAGAAGATGGGGAAGAAGGTTTAAGTTTAGCATTAAAGAAAACATATGACGTAATATTATGTGATATAAAAATGCCAAAAATGGATGGGATTGAGGTACTTGAAAAATTACAACTAAAAGCATCAGACCCAACTATTGTAATGATAAGCGGACATGGCACTATTGACACAGCAGTTGAGGCAATAAAAAAAGGCGCGTTTGATTTTATTGCTAAACCTTTGGATTTAAATCGTCTATTGATTACTATTCGTAATGCTATGGACAAAACTCAACTTGTAAGTGAGACAAAAGTTTTAAAGAGAAAGGTAAGCAAGACTTTCGAGATGATTGGCGAATCTCAGCCTATTAAAATGGTAAAAAAATTAATTGATCGCGTTGCACCTACCGATGCACGTGTATTTATTACGGGGGAAAACGGGACAGGTAAAGAATTAGTTGCCAGGTGGCTACACATAAAAAGCAACAGAGCTGACGGCCCTTTTATTGAAGTTAATTGCGCAGCTATACCATCGGAGCTAATTGAAAGTGAGCTTTTTGGCCATGAAAAGGGATCCTTCACTTCCGCTATTAAGCAAAAAAAAGGGAATTTTGAACTTGCAAACGGCGGTACAATTTTTCTTGATGAAATTGGAGATATGAGTTTGGCTGCCCAGGCAAAAGTTTTGCGTGTTTTACAGGAGAATAAAATAACACGTGTTGGAGGTGAGAAAGACATTTCTGTCAATGTGCGCGTACTTGCCGCAACAAATAAGGATATACAAAAAGAGATTGAAGAGGGAAACTTCCGCGAGGATCTTTATCATAGATTAAGTGTAATACTAATACAAGTTCCATCTCTAAATGAAAGAGTTGATGACATCCCTTTATTAGCCGATCATTTTTTAAAGGAATTAATAGAAGAACAGGGCATGCCAAATAAAAAGTTCAAAGAAAGTGCATATGATGAATTGAAGAAAATTCATTGGACAGGCAATATAAGGGAACTGAGAAATGTCATTGAAAGACTTGCCATTTTATGTGATAAAGAAATTAGTGGCGAAGATGTAAAAACTTTTGCTCAACCATTAAGTTCCATAAAAAAATAAATTCAAAAAAAACGGCAGAAAAAAATCCTGCCGTTTTTTATTATAATAAAGCCGGTTTATTTATCATAAACCATATTAGCATGTCTCTTATATGCATTAAATCTCCATTTTGCATTTTCTTCGGCAGCTTTATATAATTCTTCTGCACTTTCAGGAAAAGCTTTTTTAAGAGAATTAAACCTTACTTCAGAGCTAAGGAAATCCTGAAACTTAGACCAATCAGGTTCTTTACTATCTAATTGGAAAGGATTCTTTCCTTCAGCTTCCAGAGAAGGATTATATCTGAATAAGTGCCAATAACCGGCATCAACAGCATCTTTAATCTGCTGTTGAGACTTGCCCATTCCCTCTTTCAAGCCATGAGCTATACATGGAGAATAAGCTATAACAATAGATGGACCGGGATAAGCTTCGGCTTCGCGCAGAGCTTTCACAAATTGATTTTGATTAGCTCCCATTGCAACCTGAGCGACATAAACATATCCATAAGTCATTGCCATAAGGCCTAAATCTTTTTTGCGAATTTTTTTACCGGAAGCAGCAAATTTTGCAATTGCTCCCAAAGGTGTAGCTTTTGAGGCCTGACCACCGGTATTGGAATAAACTTCAGTATCAAGAACAAGCATGTTTATATCATCACCTGAAGCAATAACATGATCAAGGCCGCCATAACCAATGTCATAAGCCCAACCGTCGCCACCAATAACCCATACTGATTTTTTCACAAGATATTGTTGTAATGCAAGAATCTCTTTAGCAATAGGATCATTTTCTTTTTTAAGGCATGCCACAACTTTTTCAGAAGTTTCCTTAGATAAAGGGCCATCATCTTTATTTTCAAGCCATTCTTTAAATGCAGCTTTAGTGTCATCTTTAAATTTGCCATCTGCAGATTCCATAAGACGTACAATCCTTGAACGAAGTTTGTTTGTTGCAGTTAACATACCATATCCATATTCGGCATTATCTTCAAATAAAGAATTAGCCCATGAAGGACCATGGCCATCTTTATTAACAGTATATGGTGTAGCAGGAGCAGAGCCACCATAAATTGAAGAACAACCGGTTGCATTTGCAATCATCATTCTATCGCCATACAACTGAGTTAGAAGTTTAACATATGGAGTTTCGCCACAACCGGCACAAGCTCCGCTAAACTCAAATAAAGGTTGCGCAAACTGGCTGTTTTTCACAGATTGATATTTATCAAGATAAGTATCCTTATAAGTAATGTTTTTTGTAATCCAATCCCAATTATCATTTTCGTGCATTTGGCTTTCAAGTGACATGAATTCCAAAGCTTTTTTCGGAGCCGGACATACATCAACGCAATTGCCACAACCCGTGCAGTCAAGCGGACTAATTTGGATTCTGTACTTAAGTCCTGCCAGTGATTTACCTTTTGCATCAACAACCACAATACTTTCCGGCTTTTGCTTCATCTCATCTTCATTTAATAAAAACGGACGAATAACAGCATGAGGGCAAACAAAAGCACATTGATTACATTGAATGCAATTTTCATGAATCCATTCCGGCACATGTACGGCAATACCTCTTTTTTCAAAAGCAGTAGTACCCTGAGGGAATGTTCCATCTTCACGGCCTTTGAAAGCACTTACGGGAAGAGAATCTCCTTTTTGACTATTAATAGTAAAGACAATATCTTCAATAAATGCAGGAACTTCTTTTTTAGCTTTTGAAGTTTTTTCATCTGCATTTTTCCAGTCAGCAGGAATTTTTATTTGTTCAACTTTTTCAGCAGCATCAACGGCAGCATAGTTCATATTAACGATATCTTCACCTTTCATGCCATAAGATTTCTTAATAGCATTCTTCATCTCTTTAACTGCATCAGAAAAAGGAATTACATTTGTGAGTTTGAAGAAAACACTTTGCATGATAGTGTTGGTACGACCACCAAGACCAATTTCTTCAGCAATTTCAGTAGCATTAATAATATAAAATTTAATATTATTTTCCGCCATATATTTTTTCATATATCCGGGAATATGCTTTTTCGTTTCCTCTGCATCCCAAATAGAATTAAGAAGAAAAACTCCATCTTTTTTAAGACCTTTCAGCATATCATATTTTTCAAGATAAGCAGGAACATGACAAGCCACAAAATCTGCAGAGTTAATCAAATAAGGAGAACGAATAGGACAATCGCCAAAACGCAAATGAGAAACAGTAATACCGCCTGATTTTTTACTATCGTAAGAAAAATAACCTTGGGCATATTTATCAGTAGTATCGCCAATGATTTTTATTGAGTTTTTGTTTGCACCAACAGTACCATCAGCACCTATACCATAAAACTTGGCAGCGTAAATACAATCAGGAGAAACATCAATACTCTCTCCCATTGGAAGTGAAGTAAAAGTCACATCATCAACAATAGCAACAGTAAATTGGTTTTTCGGTTCTTTTAACTTAAGATTATCAAAAACTGAAATAATATGATATGGCTGAGTATCTTTTGAACTTAAACCATATCTTCCACCAACAATAATTGGAGCATTTTCCTTATTATAAAACATTTCACAAACGTCAAGATATAATGGTTCTCCATTAGCGCCAATTTCTTTTGTACGATCAAGAACAGCAATTCTTTTTACAGATTTAGGCAATACTTTAAAGAAGTACTTAGAAGAAAAAGGACGATAAAGGTGAACAGAAATCAAACCGACCTTTTCACCTTTAGACAAAAGGTAATCGATTGTTTCCTTAATTGTTTCAGTAATTGAACCCATAGCAACAACGATATTCTCAGCATCATCAGCACCATAGTACGTAAACGGATGATATTCCCGACCACATATTTTCGATACTTTTTGCATATAGTCTTCAACGATATCAGGAACAACCTGATAGAAGGAATTCGCAGCTTCTCTTGACTGGAAATAAATATCAGGATTTTGAGCTGTACCTCTGGTAACAGGATGTTCGGGATTTAGAGCTCTGTCACGAAACTCCTGAAGAGCATCGTAATCTACTAACTTTTTCAATTCCTCTTCATTAGCTGCTTCAACCTTTTGTACTTCGTGAGAAGTACGGAAGCCATCAAAAAAGTGAAGGAAAGGTATTCTTGATTTTATTGAAGTAAGATGAGCAACCGGTGCTATATCCATAATCTGCTGAACACTTCCTGTTGCAAGCAATGCAAAACCAGTTTGACGAGCACTCATAACATCTGAATGATCACCAAAAATAGAAAGAGCCTGTGCAGCTAAACTTCTTGCAGAAACATGAAAAACGCCCGGCAATAATTCACCTGAAATTTTATACATATTAGGAATCATAAGTAATAATCCCTGAGAGGCAGTATAAGTGCTGGTTAATGCACCGGATTGTAAAGAACCATGCACAGCACCTGCAGCACCGGCTTCCGATTGCATTTCTACAAGTTTAACTTCGTCTCCAAAAATATTCTTTCTTCCGGCAGCAGCCCACTGATCAACATTTTCAGCCATATCGGAAGATGGAGTAATTGGATATATCGCAGCTACTTCACTAAACATATAAGCTACATTGGATGCTGCATAATTACCATCACAAGTAATAAAATTTTTCTTTTTTGTCATAATCTATAAATTTAAAAGGATCCTATATAATGTAATAAAATGTTTGTTGCTTCAAATAAATGAGGTGCAAAATTACAAAAAAAACAGCTATTATTATATTCATTATAACTATTTATAACGATTATACAATAGCGAGAAAACTAATTAAAAAACATCCAGGAAATTCCAAATTTAAATGCTCCTTCGGGAATAGGATAATATGGAATTTGATATAAAGGCCAATCCTGCATCAACAATCCTCCGAAATTTTGATATTTTACAAAAACACGCACATCAGAAATTTTTACATTTAAAAAGGCGTCAAGTAAAAACATATGATCTGTATTGTATTCTGTTTGTTGATAAAACTGTAATACAGCAGGCATATATGCTGCAGGCTTATATGGACTATTATATGATAAATCCAGTCCTATTTGAAAAAGCAATGCATTTTTAAACAGTGAATTACCATAATAAAGTGAATGATAAGAAAGTAGTTCCGGATAATCTTCAAAAGAGTTATCTGGAATATATTGGTAAACAATACTGTTTCGAATTCCTAAACCCCAAAAGTTATGATCCGTTTTTAAACCCAGGGTGAATGTATTTATGGATGATTCATTTTGCTCAGGCTCAATATTTTCATTCATAAAAACTATATTATTCACTTTATAATAATTACCTTCTATAGATATTCCTGAATATGAATATTTAGCAGATAAATTGGTCATTTTCATTTTGCTGAATTTATTTCCCCATCTAAAATAATTGCCAACATAATAATTCATAAAATATGGAACTTCCTTATTGGATACTCCGGCATTAAAAGATGCATAATGGCTTTTACCGGGCGTATTTTCTCCTGTAATCTTACCAATATTAAATCCGGCATTTATACTATAGTCATTATCATTATATCCACCTATTATTGTATTGGCATTTCCGAAAAAAGAAAGCCATTTTGAATCATCAGTATGAAATTCAACACCCGGAATAAGCTGATCATATATTCTTTCGTCAAAATAATATACTTCTTCTTCATCTTCATCTTCATCTTCATCTGCTTCTTCATCTTCATTATCATCGTCAAATCTTTGATCCGATAAATCGGGAAATTTTAAATTTAACTGTTGATGTTTAAGAAAAACTTTGAAGTAAAATGAAGAAGTAAGACTTCTGTCGCTAATAGGATAATTTGACCATGACAATTCATTTTGAAAAACGCTTACAACAGTAGAATCATAAGTAGCACTATTGTCATAAGGTTCAAAATCAAAAAAAGGATAAACAGCACTATTATCTTCAAAAACAAAAGATTGCCTTCTGTATTTAAACTCGTGTCCTAATCTGCCAAGGTTAAAATGTCTTTTCTCTTTAATAGTTTCAATCGAATCTTCAGAATTATTTTCACTTTTAACATTATAATCAAATCCAAATCTATAAAAATGATTTAAGTGAAAATCGAGATCAAAATTTCTGGATAAAGCCTGGTAAAGGAAAACACTATCTTTAGCCTCATTTTGGGCAAAACTTTCGGGATTTTTTATACCGCCGCTTTCATGATTCATAATCTTATTATAAGCTGCAGTACCTATCATTTGATATCTTTCATTTTTAGAAGTATAATCAATAGCGGCATTCAAATTAGTATTTCTTGCTCCCATTCTGCTGTATTCTCCGGGAGAATTAATTACTTTATAAGAGAATCCGATATATAAATTAGTATCTAATTTTTGAGAATGCTTTGCATAAAACAGTTGTTCTCTATTAGATCCCAATACATAGAAAAGTTCAGAAAACACATGTTCAGGCCTGACATAAATTATATCCTCATTAGTGATTTTATAACCCGGATACAAATCATGTCGATATAATAAGAAATGCTCATTTTCCCAGGGAGAAAAAACCAAATTTTTACTTGCATGTCCTACATTTCCTTTTTGCGCCAGAAAAATGCTCTCATTAAAAGCATAATCATATTGCTGAAATGCCAGGAGATTGGTATCTATATAATTTGCATGATTTTTAAAAGGACTAATTATTTGATCTTTATAATACCAGTGAACTATCTTTAGATTAATTGAATCAGCAGAAACAGTATCTGTAACCTGGGTTTGCTCCTCCGGCAGATCTTCGGGCGGGTCATTTGCAAATGAAAATCCTGCTTTTGCAAGCAAAGAAAAGAAAAATATACATGCTAAAACTTTTATGCCCTGCATTGATAAAATATTTAAGGTAGTATTATAACGAAAAGCAAAGTTAAAAATTTAGTTAACACTGATAATAAGTGTATTTTAAAAAGATCACAAAAAAGTCAAGGCTGCGGACTTTTCCGGCGGAGCTAAGTTCACTCTATAAAAAGCACTGTTATCCTATGTTTACTGCATGTCATGCCGAACGTTAGTGAGGAATCTCGAGGAAACCATCTTATCCCCCTGAGGACAGATGCTTTTTAAATGCGTTTGCCCTGTATTATGATAAGGTTAATCTTTTTCATGTTTATTTAATTGCAATACTGTACCATCTGCATCAGACGGACTCATTCTTAATTCCATTTTTAGAATCTTCCACTCTTAGTCAGAAGTAATACACAATCAATCGGGACATAATTTATTGGTTTCTTTAGAACACCAACTATACAAGGCTCTGTAAGTCACTGCATTGAGCCTGAACATTATCGCACCAACAATAAGCTCCAAATTCCAACGTATCCCATGATGCAGCATCACCTTCAAGTATATTTGATATACCATTATTGTAAGTTGTGGTTTTTAGGATTTCTGTCATCCATTCCTGACCACCAATAACAAGTGTATTGTAAGTACTTCCTTCTACATCGCTAACTGTTTCTGAGCCACTTGGAGATAATACTAATAATACTTATCTCATCGGTATCTTTTTGCTGGTTTGCATCAATAGCGGTCAAGTATAAGCACCGGCATTTATTCTAATAGTCTGCTTTTCTTTGTTTTAATAGATTTCAAATTGGTAGATTTATTATCTACAGTACAATCGAAATAGTGAAGTGTTCCTTTATAAAATCCGGTAATTTTTATACCATTTTCATCTGTACAGTTAATGGTTATGCTATACTCATTTTCACTTTTTGAAACGCTAACTTTTCCATCTTGAATATCAACTTCTTCTTCATAGTCATCGTTTTCAGGATCATAGTTAATAATATACTCCCCAACATCAAACGTTCCAATTGGGTGCGGTTCGGTCGAGGAAAAAGTATAATCACCATTATTAAGAGAATTCCCAGAATTTGAAAACATTTCAAAGTAAACAAGATGACCTTTGCCTGTTAAATCCCAATCATCGTCTTCTTCTATCAATGATAAGCCTGGTGAGTAAAGCAACAAATCGTTATTGTAACCATAATACCAACTATTATCATCATCTAATCCATAATTTAATAAAATACCTGCCGATAAGTCATATTCCTTATCGCCAATTTTCAAATAATTCTTTTTATTTGTATTGTCATCATCTTTGTCGCAACCAACAAATAATATACTTACTATAAGCACTCCGCTTAATAATCTAATCATGTTTTTCATTTTAATTAAAATTTAATTGTTAGTAATTCAAATTGTTATACTCGATGGATATCGATTTTATGCTTATGCCTAACTTTGATCTTAATGATATGAGGTCCGAATGCTTCATTATTTGTTTGCCAGTTAAAAGTAAAATGAACTTTATTCAAAACCTGCTTTTGTTTCATAATTAATATTTTAAAATTTATACCGGGATGAAAAGACCTACAACTAATGATACTGTTCCAACAGCAAACAAGGCTTTACCTGCAGTAGATGGCATAATGGCATACCCTATACTTCCCATAACAGCACCACCTATTATAAGGGAATATACAACAGCTTTCCTCTTTGATTTATTATTTAGCATGCTTATATTATTATTCACAAAATGTGTATTCCTATAATACGATTGCCGAACAACAAGTGTCTTTTGACATTTTTCCACATTTGCGTCACTTAAAAAATTTTTTTGCATGTATATACCATCATACTTCAGATCCTTTGAAAACTTTAAATCAAAGGATGGCTCTGCTGCCAGACTAGTAAATGTTAGGGTAGAAATAACGAAGAGTAATAGAAGTGTTTTCATAATTTTTATGTTTTAAATTTATACTATTTCACCATCAAATTTCTTAAGAATTTCAAAACTGATCAATACCCAACACTGGGTATTTTTAACCTTATATTAATAGGTAGTATTTGTGTGATCATACATTCTCAAATAATTATGCTACGAGTTCAATTCGCAGGCATCCTTTGTTTTCAATGGTTAGCATCAGCTCAACGGTGAACATTGCCGAGCTAATACGGTTTGATTTGGGGTGAAGGTTATTTCGTGTTTAAATTTCCCACACCATAATCTTACTGTTTTTCTGA
>CAZTPA010000065.1:0-12328 GCA_964614525.1 uncultured Bacteroidales bacterium
CCTGAATAATCTTGCCGGTACCTCTAACAGGCCCGTCAAGCCTTTGCAGGTTGCAATTAACAACAAAAATCAGATTGTTAAGTTGTTCGCGGCTGGCAACAGTAATAGCACCCAATGATTCGGGCTCATCCATTTCACCATCACCCATAAATGCCCATATTTTCTGCTTAGTCTTCTCTTTAAGACCGCGATCTTCCAGGTATTTATTAAAACGAGCCTGATAAATTGCCATAATCGGACCCAAGCCCATAGAAACTGTTGGAAATCTCCAATAATCAGGCATAGAGCGAGGATGCGGATAAGATGTCAAGCCTCCGTCTTCATTGAGCTCTCTTCTGAAATTATGTAAATCTTTTTCTGTTAGTCTGCCTTCGAGAAAAGACCGGGCATATATTCCGGGTGAAGCATGTCCTTGAAAATAAATAATATCAGCAGGATTATCTTTATTGTCAGCACCATGAAAGAAGTGATTGAAACCAACTTCAAGTAATGTTGCCGCTGAAGCATAAGTGGAAATATGTCCGCCAATACCTTCAGATTTAATATTTGCATTAACTACCATAGCCATAGCATTCCAGCGAACGAGGCTCTTTATGCGTCTTTCAATTTCACGGCTGCCGGGAAAAGGAGCTTCATTTTTTTTTGATATGCTGTTTAGATATGGAGTATTGCCCGGACAACGGAAAACAATGCCCTCTTTATGTGCTTTGCCTTGCAGCAAGCTTAATACTTCACGAACCCGATCCGGATCTTCGTTTTGAATGAGGTATTCCAAAGATTCTAGCCATTCTTTGTTCTCAATTTCATAATTATCTTTTTTGCTCATATATTTATCTTTTGGAGGTTTTATATAAAGAATTTTTACAAAAACTTAAATTATAATTCTTAATCCTAATGGTATTGTCATTATAAAAACAATCACTATTGTCCGATTAAAATGTTAACATAATATCCGGATTGCCTTTGGCGAGCTCGCAAGCTCGGTTCTTCGCTCCACTTCGTTACGCTCAGAATGACAAGCTTTTATATGTCTGGGAGGGTGGTGGGCTGGCGGCGGCGAAGCCGCCAGCCCACCACCCATAAAAAACACCAAATGCCTTGTCATACTAAGCGAAGCGAAGTATCTAATAGTTTTATCCGGACAATAGTAAAAAACATTAATAAAATCAAACCGGACTATAAAAATCGGCTCTTAACAAACAAAGAATTACAACAATAGTAATAACAGATAAATCATACTAAGGTTCAAAAACTATAACATTGCCCGTGCTGCAATTTGCACAGGATCCCAAACAGGAGAAAAGGGAGGTGCATATGACAAGTCCATATCCACAATGTTTTGCAGGTTCATTTTTGCAGTGATTGCTGCTGCAATAGTGTCGATTCTTTTTCCCGCACCTTGTCTTCCTACAATTTGCGCACCTAATATTCGTCCTGAATTTTTTTCTGCCACTAATTTTACTTTGATCTTTCCAGTATAAGGATAATAAGATGAAAGTGTAGTACTATCAATCGTTTTAGCTATAAATTTAAAATCAAGGTTTTTAGCTTCTTTTTCAGATAAGCCTGTACGAGCTATTTCCAATTCTCTGAACTTAGTAATAGCGGTTCCCAGTACCCCGGGAAACTCAATATTACCTCCGGCAATGTTAATTCCGGCAACAAGGCTTTGTTTATTTGCAACTGTTCCCAGTGGCACATGAACTTGCTTAGCTTTCACAAGATGAAATGACTCGGCACAATCTCCGGCAGCCCAAACTCCGGGAACAGAAGTTTGCATCTTTTTATTTACATGTATTGCATCATTTTCACCCAATTTAATTCCGGCCCTTACAGCAAGACCTGTATTAGGTTTAACACCAATTCCCACAATGACAATATCTGCTTTATGAGTTTGTTTGTCTGTAACTACAGTTTTTATAATATCTTCTTTGTTTGTCTCAAAATGATCAAGTTTTTCATTCAAAAAAAGCTTAACACCTTCTGCTTTCATATATTCTGCGATAGAATCTGTTATATCCTGATCCATTGAATTCATAAGTTGTGAAGCCATATCAATAAGACTCACATCCATGCCTCTGTCGAGCAAAGTCTCTGCCATCTCAAGACCAATGTAACCTCCGCCAATAATGACTGCTTTTTGGGGGTTATTCATTTTTATAAAATCTTTTGCATCAGCACCTTTCTTAAGAGATGTTAGTTCGAAAATACCTTTTGCATCAATTCCCTGTACATCCGGAAAAATTGCAGAAGAACCTGTAGCAATAAGCAGTTCATCCCATGACTCAATGAACTCTTCATTTTTGTCGAGATTTTTGACTTTAACTTGCTTGTTGCGAATATCTATTTCCAGAACTTCGTGCCTGATTCTCACATCAATATTTTGCTTTTCTATAAAAACTTCCGGTTTACGTGCAATGAGGTTTTCTTTCGACTTAACATCTCCGGCTATATAATATGGAATTCCGCATGCGGCATATGAGGTATAACTTCCTCTTTCAAAAGCTATTATTTCCCATTCGGGCTGCTCTCTCCTAAGCTTTGATGCGGCAGTCATACCGCCGGCATTAGCACCAACAACAACTATCTTTTTTGACTTCATATTGAGATTTTGATATTAAATTTTGCTGAACTTTTTGAAAAACTTCTGCTCTTTTTTAATAAGAGACTTGCAATTTTGGCTGTTCTATTGAAGAGTTAAAAGTTTTGTTCTCACAAGTTTTCCATCAACATAAACTTCAATGACATAGTCACCTGATTCCAGCTTTTCAGGATGTTCAACAATAAATTCCACAGGAACGATTTCACCCGTATAATCAATTTCTGCTCTTTTTGTATATGAGTCGCTTTCTTCAGTTTCCTGTATTTCAAACTTTTCATCAGAAGGATACATAGTCTCGCCCTCCGGATTTATCATTTTCAGATATACCTGGCGGATTCCCGTTTTTACGAATAAGTTTCCGGCAATTTCAAAACTAATCATTGTTTTATCAACCCTGCGAGCTTTCGAAACATTATATCTGTCGGCACATATCCAAGGCTCCCATTTTGTGAGAGGCACTATATTATATGCTTTAAGAGTGCGCGATGCATTAATACTATCCCTGATTACTTCGAGATTTTCTTCAAGAGAGGCAATTTTTTCCTCTTTAAGATTCATCTTCTTTGACAAATCCTCATGTTCCTCTCTCAGATTTTTCAATTCACTTTGCAAATTCTCATATTTTTCTATACGATCTCTTAGCCTTGCATTTTCACTAACTTTGGATTGAAGGTTTGAAATGCGATCATTTTTGTTGCTGATTTCCTGCTTATGATCAGCCTTCATCTCTTCAATTTTTGAATTCAGGCGGGCAATCTCAACTTTGGAATCTTCCTTTGCTTTCCTGAGAGTTTGTGCTTCCTCTTGTGCTAATGTTTTTTCTTCTTCAAGGGTCTCTATTCTATTAAACATTTTATAACTATTGTGTCCAATAAAGAAAAGCATTAACAATACAGCCAAAATTCCTGTAATAATCAGTGCTGTTCTGAAATTTTTCTTTCTTCGGTTTTTTTGATTTTCGTCTAAGGTTGCCATTGTTTTAAAATTTTTTCAAGTTTATTCTCCGTAAACATCCTTGCAATTTTCTTAATCATTCCAGTTCAATATCTTTCAAATCCTTTGTTGATTTTTGGATTTCATCTTTATCAATATTAGTTTGATTTGTTATCCATTTTTTTGCCATTTCTCTTTCCTTTTTTGGTCTGTCGCTCATTATGAAAGCGGCAATAAGTCTTTTTCCGTCAAACCACCATGCGCTAAAATCTCCCTTATTAAGATCTCCCCGATAACGAACATCTGTTGCGCGTTCATTATCACCAAAATACTCATAAGAATACTCAAACACATCAGAGAAGAAAAATGGAAGAAAATCATAGGATTCTTTTTTCCCCGTCATGACAACAGCGGCGTGTTTGCCTTGCTCAAAAGCATTTTCCCAGTGTTCTACATGTCTGAACTTATCAAACACTTTATCGGGAAAAACAGCAACATCTCCAGCAGCATACACATCTGGAATATTTGTTTCCAAATACCTGTTTACAACAACACCTTCATTTACGATTAATTCAGTGTCAATAAAAATATCCACATTAGGTTTTACACCTGCACCAACAACTACCATGTCTGTATCAAGCTTTTTGCCGGAACTCAAAATCACTTTTTCGACCTTCTCATGTCCTTCAAATCCACTGACTTTCTCATCAAATAAAATATCGATACCTTTTTCCTCAAATTTCCTGACAAAAACATCACTGATTTCTTCAGTAGCAAATCTTGCTAAAAGTTTCTTTTCGGGCACAACCATAGTAACATCCAAACCCATTTCGCGAAGCACTGCTGCTGTCTCTGTTCCTATATAACCTCCTCCGGCAATTACCACATTTTTTGATTCTTTTGCTTTTTCTCTTATCTGATCGGAATGCTTAACCTTTCTCAGGTAAAAGATATTTTTAAGATTTTCATTAGATAATCCGGGATGTATTAATTTGGAGCCTGTGGCTATCAGGAGCTTTTCGTATTCAAGATTCAAACCATTCTCCAGCTTAACAACTTTTTCAGAGAATAAAACTTCTTCTGCCTTTGTTTTAAGAAAAACATCTATCCCATTGTCTTTATAAAAATCCTCATCATTTATGACAATACCCTTGTCTTTACTTTCATCTTTTAAATAATTTTTTGAAAGCGGTGGCCGGTTCATAGGCAACACTCCTTCGGCAGAAACAATACATAAATCTCCTTTTGATATCTTTTGTTTAACAAATTCTTTTGCCGCATAGCCGGCGGTTGTACCGCCTCCAATTATTATATACTTATATTTTTTCATATCTAAAAAATTTAATTATTATACACTATGTTTTGATACTATTTCAGAAATTTGCTTTTCAACAAGAGAATACAACCCGTATATATGAACTTTAATGCCAGGTTTATTACTAACAAATTCCATAATATTTTATAATTATAAACATGCGAAAAGAATATGCCAAATAAAAACAGAAAAGGCATTAAAACTCTATTTCACTCTATTTCTGACAGTTACGCGTTAACAAAAACTACATTATTGATTGTTTTACATAAATTGTGTAGAATTTTCCCCACCAACATCATTACTTAAAATCATATAAACCGAAATAAATTAAACAGAGCCCGATAACTTGCTTAATTAAAAGGCTTTATTTAATGCCTTCTGTATTATTTCAGACAGTGGCATACTCTTTGAATTTAAATAAATAATATCTGATTTTATTATAACATCCTTCTATTATCAGTTTCACATATATAAGATTATACATTCAAATAAAAGCTGATTTTCAAAGGATGGTTTATTAATAATTGATTCCATTTTTTTATTAAAAAAGACATCAAAATTTAGGTTTTATGAGTGATTATATTCGTTTTTTTAGTGATTTGTCCAATAAAGACACAGCACAGGTAGGTGGTAAGAATGCATCGCTTGGAGAAATGATAAGCAAATTAAGTCCGAAAGGAATTCATATTCCTGCGGGATATGCCACAACGGCACGCGCATACCGTGATTATTTAGAGTATAATGGACTACGGGAAAAGCTGACAGCATTGCTCAACAAACTGGATAAAAAGGAATTCAAAAATCTGAAAGAGACCGGAAAAAAAGCCCGTGATCTTATCATGAAAGGAGAATTTCCCAAAGAACTTGCCCAAAGCATAAAAGATGCATATAAAAAATTGGAAGAAAAAGAAAAGAGTCTTACAAGTGTGGCTGTCAGAAGCAGTGCAACTGCAGAAGATTTGCCCGAAGCTTCATTTGCCGGTCAGCATGATTCTTTTATGAATGTGAAAGGGTCTGAAAACACTCTTGAAGCCTGCAAAAAGTGTTTTGCATCTTTGTTTACTGATAGGGCAATTCAATATCGTGAGCATAATGGATTTGATCATATGAAAGTTGCACTTTCGGCAGGAGTTCAGAAAATGGTTCGCTCTGATAAAGCATCTGCGGGAGTAATTTTTACTATTTTGCCGGAGAGCGGTTATGAGGAAGTAATATTCCTGACAGGAGCCTGGGGCTTGGGCGATAATGTAGTGCAAGGTGCAGTAAATGCCGACGAGTTTCATGTCTTTAAACCATCCTTGAAAAAGGGTATGATGGCCATCATCTCAAAAAAAATAGGTTCCAAGGAGAAGAAAATGGTATATACCTCTAGTAGCCGTGAAAATAGCGCAAGCACAAAAAACATAAAAACCCCATTAAAGGACAGGAAAAAATTCATCCTTACCAATGAGGAAATAAGAACTTTGTCCGGATGGGCATTGGAAATAGAAGAACATTACGATATGGCCATGGATATTGAGTGGGCCAAAGATGGCGAAAGTGGTGAACTCTATATCGTACAAGCTCGTCCTGAAACTGTTCATAGCAGTGGAAAAGAAACAAAAATCAAAGAGTACAGGCTCAAAGATGAAGGCAAGGTGCTTGTTACAGGAACTGCTATTGGAGAAAAAATCGCCAAAGGTACAGCCCGGATTCTCAGCTCTCCCGATGAGTCGGACAAGCTTAAAGAAGGTGACGTACTGATAACAGAAATTACAAACCCCGACTGGGATAATGTAATGAAAAAAGCTTCAGCAATTATTACCGATAGTGGTGGCCGAACCAGCCATGCCGCCATTGTGGCCCGGGAACTTGGAGCCGTTGCAATAGTTGGAAGTGAAAATGCAACAGCAACTATTAAAGATGGACAGAAAATTACCGTTTCCTGTGCCGAAGGAGAGAATGGAAAAATCTATGAAGGTGAACTGGAATGGGAAGAAGAAGAAATTGATTTCGAAAAATATGATGAGCCTTCAACAGAAGTAATGCTAATATTGGCAGATCCCTCAATTGCATATTCATACAGCGATTATCCTGTGAAAGGTGTAGGTTTGATGAGGCTGGAATTTGTAATAAATAATACTATCCAGATTCACCCGCTTGCTCTTGCAGAATATGATAATCTAAAAAATAATAAGACTAAAAAGAAAATAAATGAACTGACTGCGTCATATGATGATAAGCGGCTGTATTTTGTTGAAAAACTGGCCCAAGGAGTTGCGCAAATTGCTGCTGCTTTTTATCCCAGAGATGTGATAGTCCGCATGACCGACTTCAAATCTAACGAATACGCCAATTTAATTGGAGGCGAAGAATTTGAACCCGAAGAGGAAAACCCTATGCTGGGATTCAGAGGCGCATCAAGATACTATAGCGAGCAATACAAGGAAGGATTTAAAATGGAATGTGAAGCAATGAAAATGGTCAGAGACAAAATGGGCTTCACTAATGTTAAGCTTATGATACCTTTCTGCCGCACTGTTGGAGAAGGCAAAAAGGTGGTTAATCTCATGGGCGAATATGGCTTGAAACAGGGCTGGAATGATCTGGAGATATACGTTATGTGTGAAATTCCTTCCAACGTGCTGGAGGGAGAAAAATTTGCTGATGTATTTGACGGATTCTCCATAGGTTCAAATGACCTTACGCAATTAACCCTGGGACTAGATCGCGACTCTGAACTGGTAAGCAACTTATTCGATGAAAATAATGATGCCGCAAAACGAATGATTAGCATGGCCATCGAAAAAGCAAAAAAGAAAGACCGTAAGATTGGCTTATGCGGGCAAGCACCAAGTGATTTTCCCGATTTTGCCAAATTTCTGGTTGAACAAGGCATCGACAGTATTTCATTTAACCCCGATGCTGTTGCAAAAGGAATAAAGAATATTCTGGAGGCAGAAGGTAAATAGTTAAATCTAAACAGATTTTATCATATTTCATTGCTAAATAGATTTGCAGTGAAAATTCGTTTTTGAAATCAATTCATTATTAACCTAAAAACATTGTATTATGGACAAGTTAGAAATTAAAGGAAATTGGAATGAAATTAAAGGCAAATTAAAACAGAAATATGCCAATCTAACAGACGATGACCTAACATATGCAGAAGGTAAAACTGATGAACTTCTGGGTAAACTTCAGAAAAAAACAGGAAAGTCCCGTGATGTCCTCATCAAAGAAATCAATTCATTATGATATTGTTTTCTAAAAAAACAGGATACCAAATCAGTTTTATTCAGAGATTCTTACATTAAAGGTTAATTTTAATCTTTAATGTAAGGTATAAGAAAACTAAGAAGGTATTGGATTCTTGCAGCTATAATTTAGCATGCTTTATCTACTTTACCCTAGGTAATTGTACACAATTCTGATATTTCTTTTAAAAAAGCAAGTCATTGAGGAAAGCATTAAAAGAAGTATCAGAATTTGTGTTTTTATCCTGATTCCCAAAATTAAGGTTATAGACGATAGTAATCCGATTTAGCCTTTATAATAATTTTCAAATATTTATACACTACTGTCCGGTTAAAATATTTTGAAACGAATGAATGTCAATATTGATAACAATTATATTAAACTTGACTGTCTTGGAGGTAATATTGGTATTTAATTTTTGCCACTAAGACTCTAAGACACGAAGATTCACTAAAAACTTGGTAAACAGGTATTTATGCTTTGTGTTTCTTAGTGTTTTTGAGCCTTTGTGGCTATAAATGATTTTAATCGGACAGCAGTGATATTTATAGGATAACTCACTTACATTATATTAAAAATGCCGTAAGCATTTAAACTTACGGCATTTTCTGACTTAGGCCTCTGAGTTAAAATTATTCTGCAATCCTATTTTGCGCTCATACTAACATCAATTGGATGTATTACTCCGGTAATAAACCTGCTTTCTTCAGAAGCCGGGAATAATGCGATATTAGCTCTTGTTATTTAATTGCCTATTATTTTGAGATGTAACCACCATCAATAACTAATTCACTTCCTGTAACAAATTTTGATTCATCGGATACAAGATAAAGTACTCCATATGCAATATCTTCTGATTCGCCGACATGTCCAATTGGATGAAGGCTATCAAGATGTTCTCTAAATGCCTCAACTCCATCTGGTGAATCTTCTGCAAGTTTTTGAACCAGTGGTGTCCATATAAATCCAGGATGAATAGAGTTTACTCTAATATTGTCTTTACCATAAATCAGGGCATCATTCTTACTCATCAACCGAACAGCACCTTTGGATGCATGGTATGGCGGAAGGTCTGCTGCACCTATAATTCCATAAATAGAAGACAAATTAACAATGCTACCACCGCCCGATTCTTTCATGTATGGGATTGCATGTTTCGTGCAAAAGAAAACTCCTTTCAGATTCACATTCATCACTTCATCCCATTCTTTTTCAGTCAATTCATGAGTTGACTTGTCCGCACCTGCTATACCTGCATTATTTACTGTTGCATCAAGTTTTCCAAACTCTTTGACAACTTCAGCATAAACTTTTTCAACTTCTTTTTCATTAGATACATCAAGATGCCAGTATTTTGCTACTCCATCTGATTGCTTAATCTCTTCAACTAATTCCTGACCTTCTTTGTCAAGAATATCAGTTATTGCGACTTGTGCACCTTCTTTTGCTAATAAAAGACATGTTGCACGGCCTATGCCCAGAGAGCCGCCGGTTACGATAACAACTTTATTTTCTAATCTTTTCATAGTATATTCTATTTTTTGGTTCATAAATAAATATTATTCGAAATAATCCTTCCATAATCATATAAATTAACAGAAGTAGCTTTTTATCTGGGTTTTCTTGAAATAGAAATTTTTATTTTTGATCAATCTCTAAAAAAAATTAGACATTTGCAGAATTTTGTTCACATGATTTATTTTTATTATCCAGCTTTACATTATTTCTGTCATAGGTATTACACTAGTTTCAGTTATAATTTTTATTGGTTAACTTTTGCAACATAGTCTTCCCATTCTTTAAAATCCTTTTCTTTCATTACTCTGGGTACTTTAACCTGGCCGCCCTTTTGATTAGTCTCTTCAGTCCACATATTAAAAATCTTATTAGGAATACATTCTACCTTAACCGACTTCAATGCTTTGCTTCGGGCAACTTTGTAGTTCTTATTGTTTTCTTTAAGAATTTCATCGAGCCGCTGTGCAATATCAGAATCATCCTTTTCTATATTATCTTCTACTCCAAGATACCATTTATGTGTATAGTTATCCTCTTCCATCACTGCAGCAACGGTAAATTCTTGAATATTAAGGCCAATCTCTTCTGCTAATTCTTCAATGGCTTTGTTCATTTGAATTACTGAAAGTTGAGAACCTACAACATTTAGAAAATGCTTTGTGCGGCCGGTAATCTTAATCTCAGCACGCTTCTTATCTGTAAATTCAATTGTATCACCAATCATATACCTCCAGACTCCGGCAACAGTACTGATAACCAGCACATACTGAACTCCTTCCTCGACCTCTTCAATTTTCAAGGCCTTTGCATCCGGATGAATGCTTCCATCATCCATTATATTTTCATCTACAAAAGGAACAAACTCAAAGTAAATGCCATTGTCTGTAATTAAAGCCATCGCGTCAGTATCTTTACGTATCTGAGTAGCCAGGTAACCCTCTGAGGCCAGATATGTCTCAATTACAATTATGGGCTTAGCCGTAATACGGTCAAAACTCTTTTTATATGGTTCAAATGCAACTCCTCCGGTAGTATAAACCAAAAAGTCAGGCCATATTTCGTGGATATTCTTTAAGTTATTATATTCTATCACCCGCTTAAGCATTAGCTCAATCCATGACGGAATTCCTGAGATTGCACCTATGTCCCAGTTGGGTGCTTCTTTTGCCAGTGCATCCACCCGCTTATCCCAGTTGTCGATTCCAGATATTTCTTTCCCCGGACGGTAGTAACCCTCAAACCAAAAAGGTAGCTGGTTCGCACTTATACCGCTAATTTCTCCTTCAAAATGTTCATTAACCTTTTTAAGATTAGTGCTACTTCCGAAAAGCAAAATTTCTTTCGTAAAAAATTCTGAAGGAAGGTCAAAATCAGCAATTCCCTTTATTTGTTGAATAGCTGCCCTGCGAATTGCCTTTAGCATATCATCGGTAACAGGAATATGTTTCTTTTTGCTGGTTGTTCCGCTGGAAAGAGCAAAATACTTTACCTTTCCCGGCCAGGAAATGTCTTCAGCTCCTTCGAGAGTTTTTTGCCACCATCGCTCATGCATAGTATCATAAGAGTGATAAGGAATTGATTCTGCGAAAGCATCACGGATATTATCTGAAGAAAGGATTTTTCTAAATTGATAGTACTTGCCAAAAGAGGTGTCCTTTGCCTTTTCAAGCAAATGCTTTAAAACCTCTTCCTGTGCATCTTTAGGGTTGGGATTAGTAAATATTGTATCTGCAAGCTCAACTATTTTTTTTATAATTTCTCCAAGAACAGCCATCTGATAATTATTTTTTAATATAGTTTTTAAGTATTGTAACACTTTGATAACACAGTTTATTTGCAATCTTTTTTAAATCTTTCTAGTATCAAGAAACCTTTTGCATAGGTTCTCAAGCATAATAGAAATGGTTTGTAAAAAAAGGAAACTGCTATTCATTAAATAAGCGGTTTTAATCTCAATTGATAAAAAATATTACGCATTAAATCTTTTCTCCACTACATCCCAATCCAATATATTCCAGAAGTTTTTAAGATATTCCGGCCTTTTGTTTTGATAATCGAGATAATACGCATGTTCCCAAACATCGCAGGTAAAAAGAGGTTTGGCCTTTCCGGTAATTGGCGTTTCGGCATTAGGTGTTCCTATTATACTAATCTCACCATCTTCAACAACCAGCCAGGACCATCCCGATCCAAATACTCCTGCAGAAAGTTTTTCGAAGTCCTCTTTAAACTTATCGAAAGAGCCAAATTTCTTTTTTATCAGCTCGGCAACATTTCCTTTGGGTTCTCTTGCTCCATCAGCAGAAAAACCTTCCCAGTAAAATGTATGATTCCAAACCTGGGCAGCGTTATTAAACATTCCACCTTCAGATTTTTTCACAATATCCTCAAGGCTCATCTTTTCAAACTCTGTTCCCTCTATCATTCCATTCAGTTTCTTTACATAACCCTGATGGTGTTTAGTGTAATGGAAATCTACGGTTTTTTCACTAATATGCGGTTCAAGCGCATTAAACTCAAATGGTAAATCAGCTAGTTTTATCATAACACATTCAGTTTTAAGTTAATAAAATAATTTGTCAAATGATATTTTCACGGTATTAAAAATTACAATAACCATTCCCAAGCTATATGCCAACATTTGTTTAGTTTCAAGTATTCAAGGAGTTTGCCGATATATTAGGCTTTAAAAACTATGAAAACAAAACCTGATTATTATGCTG
>CAZTPA010000065.1:12428-14391 GCA_964614525.1 uncultured Bacteroidales bacterium
AAAAAATATAAGTCGCAGAGTTCCCGAAAAAAAACTTTGTTTCTGAGAAGCTAACATTATATTCCATTACTCTCTATGTAGAAAACACTCCACAACAAATATAGTTTTGCAAAGAATGCCATTTCCATCTTTAAACAGATTACAACATTTCATCTCTTTTAAAGCCTAAAATACAAATAGATACAGAAGGCATTAATTAAATATACAAATCCAAAAAATTAATTTTTATTCAGGTATAATTGTTGGAAAATAATAGTCAGTGATGACCCACTAGGCCTTTTTTGGATAAAGCCGCAATGTTATTACTTCCTAAATTTTTTATTAATACAAAAACGAAAAGACCTATGAAAAAGCTAATAAATTTATCAAGAATATTGATGCCACTAATTATTCTACTTTTAGCGTCATGCCAGCAGCAACAATCCTCATCGGAATCAAAAGCTGACTTGGCCGATATTAAGAATAAAATGCAAGAAACAAGTGAATTAATTGATGAAAGCATACATGAAGAATCTGTTCATTTATTTATTCATAAAACGGATTTGGCTCTAAATGAGATTGACAAACACATTGATGAATATCTGTCTATAATGGATGATGCCAATGAAAAAATTGAAAAGGAGGCGAGAAACAGCATAATAAGGATTAAGCAGATAATTGCCGGAATAGATATCAGGCTGGCTTTGCTGGATGATGAAGATTTAATTGGAGAAAGTCCATTTGATGAAAATGAACGAGAAACTCAGGCGGAAGAAAGAGTTCGACCACCTATATATTCTTATCCCTATCCAAATATCACGACACCAGCAACCAAGCAAGCCAAAGATGTTGACGATACAGCCATAAACGACATTGAAGAATATGCAAAACAACTTCATAAAGAAATTGTCAATGAGTTAAAGGATCTCAAAACAGAAATAGATGAATTTATTGTTGCAATTTTGTAAAGCCTGCATCTTCGCCAAAAAAAGCATTCTTCCGTCATTTTTAAAATATTAAGCTCCAAACTTGGCGAGTTTGCCTGCATGTGCCATGGCCAGAGTCATGATTTCCTTTGAGGATATTATTCCTAATTCTCCGTTGAGTGCTTTTATTTCATCAAAGCTTTTCAGGAAAGGACCGCGGAGTCCTTGAGCCTTGATTAATACAGGAACAGGATGCCAACTATGGGCACTAAGAGGAGCCGGTGTAGAATGATCTCCTGTAATAATCAGCACATCGGGACTTTGTTCCATCAGCTCGGGCAGTGCTTCATCCATGGATTCAAGAGCTTTAATCTTTTCTTTTATATCCCCATTTTCGCCGGTTTTATCAGGGTCTTTAAAATGCGCAAAAACAAAATCATGCTTTTCCATGGCTTTCACTGTTTCACTGATAATATCTTTAGGATCTTTGGGCTCAGAAAAAACTGCCATTCCCAGCAACCTGGCAATTCCCCTATACATGGGATAGCCGGCAACTGCAGTAGGATTAAGCTTGTATCTTTCTTGAAAAGAAGGCCAGTCAGGCAATTGAGCAAAGCCCCGGCTGAGTATCATATTGGCCGGAGATTCGTCTTTAAGAATTTGCTGTATCTGGTCAAAAATATCTTTGGCAATTTTAGCTGTTTTGCTGTTATCATATGGCGGTCTTGATGGATTCAGCGGCTCTTTGCCGGTTTGCTGCGGATCTGAATCTCCAACTTTATCATCAAGATTTTCTCCTCTCAGTACCATCAAAGCCCGGTGCTCTGATTCTGTTTCGAAAAACACCTCCACATCATCTTTAATCTCAAGGTTTTTCTTTATTTTTTCTATCAATTCATGGTTTTTCTCCGAAGAAATTCTTCCGGCTCTGCGGTCTTCAACCTTTCCTTCATTGTTCAGGGTACAGAAATTTAATCGTGCTGCAACATCTCCCTTACGAAGCTTAAATTCAAGTCCCAGGGCACTTAATACACCCCTGCCAATCTGATAAATAACAG
>CAZTPA010000066.1:0-13652 GCA_964614525.1 uncultured Bacteroidales bacterium
TCCTATCTACTGCAACAATCTGTAATTCCTTTCAGACCATAACATCAAAATACTTCCTGTCAGCAAGCATGACATTGCTATTATGAAGGTTACATTAAAACCCCACAACTCATAAAATACAACTCCAAGCAGAGGAGCAAATATTGCCCTGATTCCGGTTAAAACCAGATGAATACTTTGGTAAATTCCGGCTTCGGATGGATGACAAAAATAAGCTGATCCAATACTCCACATCAAACTCATAGTTGCGGCAAAAACACTATGAAACAGGATATAAATAATCATCATATAATAGAGCGTAATTCCCCAAAACTCTATATGAACCGGAAATAATCCGGTGAGAATCAATGCAAAAAGATAAATTATCATTGAGATGAATGATAATGCAGCAAATTTTCGCGGATCCATATTACCAATAAGCTTCCCAAACAATGGAATCAAAAAAATTGCTATAATATTATATCCGTTTTTATAAAAAGCAATACTTGTATAGTTCAAACTTAATCCATGTTCAAAAAACAAAACAATTACAATTGCAGAACCCATAAATCCAAAGCCATACAACATAAATCCCATTTGAAAATGCCTGTAAGGAACATTATCTTTAAGGATTTTAATCATACTTTTTACAGAGTTTTTAACTGAATTCCATAATGGAGTTTTTATTGCCTTAATTTCCTGCAGTGCTTCGTTTTTAAATGGAATACGTGATAACAAGAACACATTAATTATACCCAAAACACCTGCTACAGGGAAGATGTAAACAAAAATATAGTTATTTAAATCAAGAACATAGCCATAAGCAAAAGTAGTTATCATCATTACTATCTTATTTACAGTTATAGCATAGCTGTATAGTTTCCCGAAATTCTCATGCCTGTAGTTTGTTTTAAGAAACAAATTAATTGAAGGAAAAATAATAGGATTTGCAAGATAGTAAAGCATAAAAATTGCCAGGAACAAATAGTGATAGATGCTGTCACCTGTCAATTGTTCAGCATTATGCGGAAAGAAGAACAATAATAAAAGTGGAAGACGAGTAAATATGGCTACCTTTTTAAGAAGACGTGGCATGTTCTTCACACGCTTAAGCAATTCATTAAAGAAGGCCAGCAAGATAAAAACCACCATACTAAACTGGAACAAAATACTCAACTGATAACTGGAGCCAAACAAGCTCTTTACAAAAACGAATTCGTTCAGTGCTATAATTCCAAGTATTATACCTTCTATAAATGAATATGAAAGGTGGAGAGAGAAAGTCTGCTTTTCAACGGAATTTAATCCTGTAGGTTTTAAAATGCTCATTTTAGCTCAAATAAAAACTAAAACATATAAACACAAATGGCGCATAATTGTTGTTATGCGCCATTTTTCTGCGGAGAGAGAGGGATTCGAACCCCCGGAGGTGTTACCCTCAACGGTTTTCAAGACCGCCGCAATCGACCACTCTGCCATCTCTCCGGCGCAAAAGTATAAAAATTTTTATTTCGTACAACAAAAATTTTTTAGGTAATGTAATTTGAAAGGATTATTTTTGAAAATATTATACAAGAATAATGGCAAAACCACATCTAGCAATAGTTATATTAAACTGGAACGGCAGGAAATATTTGGAAAAATTTTTACCGCATGTTGTAAAATATAGTTGCAAAGACGGGGAAATAATAGTTGCTGACAATGCCTCAACCGATGACTCAATTTCTTTTCTTGAAAATAACTTCCCAAAGGTCAGGATTATTAAAATGGAAAAGAACCACGGATATACAGGTGGATATAATATTGCACTAAAGCAGATTAAGGCCGATTATTTTGTTCTTTTGAATTCTGATATTCTCGTTACTGAAGGATGGATAAAACCGATAATTGAATTAATGGAGTCTGACTCTGCAATTGCAGCCTGCCAGCCAAAAATCCTCGACTATTACAAGAAAGATACTTTTGAATATGCAGGTGCTGCCGGTGGTTTTATCGATTATTTCGGATATCCATTTTGCAGGGGAAGAATAATGAACCATCTGGAAAAAGATATGGGACAATATGATGATATTGCGGAAATATTTTGGGCTACCGGAGCTTGTATGTTTATTCGCGCCGAGAGTTTCCATGATATTGGTGGTTTAGATAATGACTTTTTTGCTCATATGGAAGAAATAGATTTGTGCTGGAGATTAAAAAGAAAAGGCAAAAAAATATTCTATTGCGGAAAATCAACAGTTTATCATGTTGGAGGCGGAACATTACCAAAAAACAATCCTCGTAAAACATTTTACAATTTCAGAAATAACTTATGCCTTCTCACAAAAAATTTATCTTTAAGAAAATTACTTTTTGTTCTGCTCAATAGAGCACTGCTTGATGGAATTGCATCCTTTGCTTTTCTTATAAAGGGAAATTTCGGAGATTGCCTTGCTGTTTATAAAGCATGGTTTAGCTTTTCAGGTAAATTTTTAAGCATGAGAAAAAACGGCAAGCAATTACCAAAAACAAAGGTGAGCGGAATCTATAACGGCAGCATAATTTTTGCAAAGATAATTCTAAGAAAAAAAACATTCCGAAAATTGAAATTTAAGCTTTCATAAAAACAATTTACAACAAGGAAATCTGTATTTTCGGCAAAATTTTTCATAACCAAAAAACATTTTCAAAACTAATCTTTTTTCAAAAAGCCCTCAACAGCCAATTCGTAGCCTTTCAGTCCAAATCCGACAATTACACCTATACATGACATTGCAGTGTGAGACAATTGTCGATATTCTTCCCTGGCAAACAAATTGCTTATATGAACTTCTATTACGGGAGAGTTTATTGCTGTTATTGTATCGCCAATAGCAACTGAAGTATGAGTATAAGCACCGGGATTAAGGATAATTCCATCATGTGTAAATCCAACTTCCTGTAGTTTATTTATTATTTCGCCTTCTACATTACTCTGAAAATATTCAATATTTACTTCCGGAAATTTCTCCTTTAATGTTTTAAGAAAATCTTCAAAAAATTCATTTCCATAAATGCTTGTTTGTCTCGAACCCAAAAGATTAAGGTTTGGCCCATTAATTATTATTAAATTCATTTGATTATTTTTATCAATTTATAAAGCACAAATATCTTTCAATTTTCAAAAGTAAAAATAAAAAGGGAAAAAGATCTAATTCCCTTTTACTATTGTCCGGATAAAACTACTAGATACTTCGCTTCGCTCAGTATGACAGTGCATTTGGTGTTTTATATGGGTGGTGGGCTGGGGTCGTATCAATATCCATTTTATGCCTATGAGAGTATTGTATTTGAAATCATGCTCATATTGGAGGATAAATAAAAGCATGAAATTTTTAAATATTGATACGACCCCAGCCACCACCCTCCCAGACATATAAAAGCTTGTCATTCTGAGCGTAACGAAGTGGAGCGAAGAACCGAGCTTGCGAGCTCGCCAAAGGCAATCTGGATATTATGTTACCATTTTAATCGGACAATAGAGATTCCCTTTCTATTCATTATGAAAAAAGGAAGATGTAATATACTAAATATTTTAGCCGGCATCACCTAAAAGCAGATTGGCCTGGCTAACAGAGATGCGCTTACCATCGGAGAAAGCAACAACATAAACATCATAACCCATGCCTTGCAATTTAATTGCAGCTTTAGTTGCATCTGAAATATTCTTATAGCTTCCTATAAGATACCTGTGCAGATATTCGGTATTATCATAATAATAAATTATATCAGTATCTGAATATTCTGTGAGAATTTTATGAAAAAAAGAAGTGCCAACGGGCGGTTTTGAGATAATGAACTGAACCATATATTCGACGTCTTCAGAAAAACTCTTATGTGATTGCAAATCATTTAGATGACTGAATGACAAGCCCGGAACCTGTTTAATTAAATCAGCATAACTTTCATTATCAATAAACTCAAGTTCTACTCTCCTGTTCAATTTGTGTTCACTCTCTTTTACTGCATTTTCAAGCTGTGGATTATTTTGTCCATATGCAAGAGTTACCATCCTTTCCGGATTTATGCCATTCGCAACACAATGATCGTAAGTGATTTGAGCCCTTAACTGTGACAAGTAAAAGTTAAAAAGCGGATTACCACGTCTATCCGAATGGCCGTATATTACCAGATTTACATCCGGATTATTTTTCAAATAAGAAATTGCATTATTAATCGTTGAAAGAGACTCATCATTAAGATTATAACTGGCGAAATCAAAATAAGCTATAGATTTATCGCCAATTACATTATAAGTTGGCAAAGGTTTTTGCTCGTAATCAATATCATCTTCCTCAAACTCTTCATCATATTCAAAACTATCTGTTGTATTATCTGCTAACTCTGTGGATGAATTATCGATAGCCTTATTATCTGACACTGATTCATTTTCAGCAAGATAACTTTTATCTTCTTGCGTATTTTCAGAAAGATTTTCGCTATTCTCTTCCGAAGCAATAGTGGAATTCTCAAGAATGGATTGTTCAATAATGTCCTCGGCTATTATATCTGAAGATTCTACAACATCACTCTCAAAAGTCTCATTTTCATCGGACTGATTATCCGCTACTTCTTCATTATCAGTTGCATCAGCGAGATGTCGGTAACTGTCATTATCCTCCGGCTCATAAGAAGCTAGTATTTGTTTAATCTGATTTCGCGGATATTCCTCATCAGGAAAGTAATCCAAAGCTTTATTATAATTACTCACCGCATTTTTATAATCATTTTGTTCAAACATCATATCAGCAGTTTCCAAAAGCAAATCATAATCCTTCCTGAGTTCAAGCATTTTGTATGACTGCTCTTTCAAATCCTCAACTTTTGCAAGTATTGGCCTGGCTTCTTGCTCTTCAAAGAAGAATTGCTCTTTATCATCTAAATATGCAACCTCAATAATTGGAGACTCCAACAAAGCATAATCAACACCGGGAGAAAAAGGAAATAGCTCAACAATAAACTCAAAATAAAAAACATTAAAACCATCAAACTCATTTGGCAAAAGAGTATTAAAACTCATTTTTTTTGTAGCATAACCATCATAAGAAAATTCAGCAATATAGTTTTTATCAATTGGTAACTCTATTATAAATTTGCCTCTTCTGTTTGTTTTTGCCTCAAAGACAGGGGAATTATCCTGAAAAACGACAACTTTAGCCTTTTTAATCGGATTATCATTATCGTCAAAAAGCCAGCCATTAATCTCAAGTATTCCATCTCTTGATATTTGTGCTTTAATATCCTGAATCGAAAATAATAAGACAAGAATTAAAAAAACAACAAACCCCTTACTCAATAAATGCAATTTGACAGACGTCAATGAATACAAGGATTTTATGTGATTATTTGCTGCGAACATATTAAAATAATGAGGTTTTTACAAAACAATTTACAAGTTGGAAAATTAAATGATTATTTTAAACATATTCTCCAAGTTTTACCTAATTTTTTGTCGGTCAATAAGCTTGTGCAAAACATCATAAAAACTAATAATAAATAATTTTGGCAGTTCATTTAAAAGCAATACTTTTGCACTAACTATTCTCAATAGGGGTGCCCAACCAAACGGGCTGAGATCAAACCCACAATACCTGATCCGGATAATGCCGGCGAAGGGAGGGAAATTAAACAAAAGCAGTTTTTTACCCCATAAACTGTTTAATGTTTAACAAAAAAATTAAATTAAAATGAAATTAAAAGTTTTATTGATGGCTGCTTTTTGGCTATTGACGCAAAATTTATTTGCCCAATATCAAATAGAGGGTAAAGTAACTGATGCAGAAACGGGCGTTCCCTTACCGGGCGCCAATGTTATTATTGTCAATTCTTACAAAGGAACTTTTACAGTTCACGACGGAAGTTTTAAATTGGACAATATTAAAGAAGGTATTCATGAAGTAAAATTCAGCTATTTGGGTTATCGGAATGAAATAGTAGAAATTAATTTTGATTCCGATAAAAAAATTGAAGTAGAATTATTGCCTGAGGTAACTTTATCTGAAGAAGTAATTGTTAATGCGACAAAAGCATCGCCCAGAGAACCGCTTACTTATACCAACATAAGTAAGGAAGAAATAATTCCTGCATATTTGAATCAGGATTTAACATATCTGATAAGCAACACACCATCTGTTGTTGTGAGCTCAGATGCAGGCGCCGGTGTGGGTTATACTTCAATAAAAATCAGAGGAAGTGATCAATCAAGAATAAATGTAACTCTCAATGGTATTCCTGTAAATGATTCTGAATCTCACGGTGTTTATTGGGTAAATATGCCTGATATTGCGTCTTCTGCAAATAATATTCAGATTCAAAGAGGTGTTGGCACCAGCACACATGGAGCTGCAGCTTTTGGTGCAACTCTAAATTTACAAACTACAAAATACAGAGAAACCGCTTATGCTGAAACATCCTCCTCTTTCGGATCTTTTAACACCATCAGAAATACACTTAATTTTGGAAGCGGACTAATGAACGAACATTGGAGTATTGACGGAAGATTATCGCAAATTAGCTCTGACGGGTATGTTGACAGGGCAAGCTCAAACCTGAGATCCTTTTATCTTTCAGGAGGATATTACGGTAAAAAAACAATTATTAAAGCTATAGCATTATCAGGTAAAGAAAAAACCTATCTGGCCTGGAATGGTGTTCCTTCCGATTCATTAGAAACTAATCGAACATATAATCCAAGCGGATTATATTATGATGATGATGGAAATATACAATATTATGACAATGAAACCGACAATTATCAACAAGATCATTATCAATTACATTTATTGCAGAATTTATCTAAAGGAATTAATGCCAACTTATCAGTCCATTACACGTACGGAAGAGGCTATTACGAGCAGTATAGAAATAATGAAAAATTAAATAAGTACGATTTGTCTCCTGTTGAAATTGGAGATACAACTATTTCTCGCAGTGATTTAATCAGAAGAAGATGGCTGGATAATGATTTTTACGGTTTAACATGGTCTGTGAATATTGATAAAATTAAAAGATTAAATGCAGATATTGGTGGCGCTTTTAATATTTACGAAGGCGATCATTTTGGAGAGATTATTTGGGGAAGATATTTGAACACTGACATCAGACACAGATATTATGAAAATAGTGCAACAAAATCGGATTTTAATATTTTCGGAAAAGCAAATTACGAACTCTTAGCCGGCTTATTCATTTTTGGAGACTTGCAGTATAGACAAATAAACTATAATTTTCTCGGATTAGCGTGGGTGCTGGAAGAAGTAGTGCCTTTGCAACAAGATGTAAGCTATAATTTCGTAAACCCAAAAGCAGGTATAAGGTATGAAATAGCTTCAACCCAATCTATTTACGGCTATTTCGGAATAAGCAATCGCGAACCGGTTAGACGCGACTTCACAGAATCATCGCCGGAGAGCCATCCAAAACCGGAAAAACTCAGAAATGTTGAATTGGGCTATGAGTTGAAAAAGAACAATTATATGGCAGGTATAAACATTTACATAATGGATTATATTGACCAAATGATTCCTACCGGTGAAATAAATGATGTTGGAGGCTACACCAGGACAAACATTCCTGAAAGTTTTCGCAGGGGCATAGAATTAGAAGCCGGATATATATTTAGTAAATATTTACAGTGGACAGCAAATCTAACATTAAGTCAAAACAAGATTAAAGAATTTACCGAATATTATGACAAATATGATGAGAATTATGATTGGATAGGAACAGAAGAAATTGTTTATGAAAATACCGATATAGCATTTTCCCCGTCAATTATTGGAGCAAGCATAATAAAGGTAACACCGGTAAATAACCTTGACATAAGCCTAACTTCAAAATATGTTGGGAAACAATATCTTGATAATACTCAAAATCCTGACAGAATGCTTGATGAGTACTTTATAAATGATCTCAGATTCAATCATAATATTAAAACTAACTTTATTGATGACATTGAGTTAGTATTTCTTATAAATAATATTTTCGATGTAAAATATATTTCAAATGGCTGGGTTTATAATGGATACATTGAAGGCTCAGGAGTTGGAACCCTTGCAGATGGCCTATTCCCTCAGGCGGGAAGAACTTTTGCATTAGGGTTGAATTTGAAATTTTAGTTTTCAATAATTCCAGCAAGAGGTTGTGTCAAGAACTCTGTTATCTTATTAGTTGTAAAAACTTAGAAAAACGGACTTTTGATACAGCCTCTTCTATTTCTCCAATGACATATGTGTTGAATAATGTCTCCATTTTTCGACAACCTGAAGCATATCATCAGCTAATTCGGAATTAAAATACATTTTTTCTCCACTTACAGGATGTTTAAACCCCAAAGTTTTGGCATGAAGAGCATGCCTTGGCATTATCTGAAAGCAGTTATTCACAAATTGCTTATACTTTGTAAAAGTTGTACCTTTTAAAATTCTGTTTCCACCATAAGTCTCATCATTAAACAGAGGATGTCCTATATACTTGAAATGAGCTCTTATCTGATGTGTTCTGCCTGTTTCCAGTTTGCATTCAACAAGAGTAACATAACCAAATTTCTCCAGAACTTTATAATGTGTTACCGCATGTTTGCCATATTCTCCATCGGGAAAAACATCCATAACTTTACGGTTTTTAAGGCTTCTCCCAATATGTCCCGTAATTGTGCCCTCTTCTTCTTTAAGATCACCCCAAACCAATGCATGATATATCCTGTCTATTTCTTTATCAAAAAAAGTTTTAGCAAGTTTAGTCTGTGAGATTTCATCTTTTGCAATTAACAGCAATCCTGAAGTATTCTTATCAATTCTGTGAACCAAACCGGGCTTAATTTCCTCCCCTTCCTTTACAGGGAGATCTTTAAGATGATAAACAAGTGCATTCACCAAAGTACCGTCATAGTTGCCATGGCCGGGATGCACAACCATTCCGGCTTCCTTATTCAAAACAAGGATATTTTCATCCTCATAAATAATATTCAAAGGAATGTTTTCTGGTGTTATTTCAAGCACCCTGGGAGGATGTGACATTACTATACTGATAACATCCAATGGCTTGATCTTGTAATTTGGCTTTACCGATTTCCCATTTACCAGAATATTACCCGCATGTGCTGCTTGTTGTATCTTATTTCTGCTTTTAGATTCAAGCCTGTGAAACAAATACTTGTCAATTCGGGTTAATCCCTGCCCCTTATCTACGACGATATTAAAATGTTCGTAAAATTCCTGATCTTCAGTATCGTCATTTTCATTTTCAGGGAAGCCGGGATTAGAATGAGTGTTCATTTAAAATAATTTATTTGCGCATTACTATAAAACGTACTGCCGGCAAATCCAGTTCTGAAGATACTACTCTTAGAATGTAAGTTCCGGAGGGAAGACTATTAATATTAATTTGTTCCTTATATGAATCTTGCAAGATAATAGCTCCCTGAAGATTAAAGATTTGTATAATTGCACTTTCCGGAACATCAACTCCGCTATCAAGATAAATGAAATTACTAGTTGCCGGACTAGGGTAAATACGTATATTATGATTGGGATTTTCAATAACATCAACAGAAGTTGAATAATTAAAGACCGGCCTTATCAGCAATGCTCCTGAAAACATAGATTGTTGCCAATATCCTTCAGTATTAAAAAAGATATTTGATCCTGCATCGTTATTTACATCATAACCAATATTAATAAAATCATCTGTCATTTGCGACCATCCCACGTAGAATGTATCTGTAACTAATACAGCTTCGCTAAGAGGATATTCAACAAAGCTGAAAATATCTTCATCAAATTCCGGCATTAAAACCTCAGATTGATAAAGAATTTCCTCAGGATCAAGACTTTTCCAGATAGTTAAATTAAACGGATTTACATTATCATCAGCTTTGGTTCTGTTAAAAAAGAACCTTACAGATTCCAGATAATCGGATTTTGCTGCCACAAAGCGGCAAGCTCCTTGCGGATTCCATCCTGTTAAACCATAACCGGCTTCAGGAATTCCATCATCATAAGCATAATAATCATCAAATATTTGCTCATACTTTATTGTGTCATTACGCTGAAAACTATCTCCCTCTGATCCTTCGCGAATAACATGATAAATATAAAACGTATTATTATCAGCCGGTGCTGTTGGCAGTGGATTTGCTATTACTTCAGGATTAGTATGAGGCTGATAATCCTGGTAACCACTTTCTGAAAATGGTGCGATGTTCCAGGTTCCTCCGCTATAATTTCTAAGCAGATTATCTTCAGCATCAGTAATATAATATCGGTAAGAATAATTATATGTTATATTATCCCAATTTGCAAAAAGCACATCAAAATCTGATTTCAATTGTTCCTGAGGATCTATTATATAATGACTCCAGGGCATTGATGTATAGTGTTTTAGTATGGAGCGGGCATCTTCCACAAATGCAATATCATAATAAAAAGTATCTGCAAGAGATCTGTTATAATTCAAATAAACGTAATCAATATTCCATATTGAAGTATTGCCGGCATAATTAACAGGTGTTTTATCAGCAGGGAAACTTCCATAATTTTTAAAGCGAAACCGGAAATCTTTTCTAAAATATTGCTCATCCTCTATTGTTATCATAACCCTTTTAAAAAACGGAAATGTATTATCCGAGAATGACTCCAGGTTCTCACCGGTAGCGCTCCAAACTGATATCCATAATTCTTCCTCTTCTTTATTATGCTCATTCTCAGAGACACTCAAAAACTGAAGAACAAGAGAGTCGCGTTCAATAGGTGCAATGCCTCTGCCCTGCGGTTGATAATAAAATGACAATATAACAGAATCCTCCGGACTCAGCAGATATGAGTCCTCTTCAACAAAAACAGAATCAAGTCTTATTGGCAATGAAGTCAAATGATCAGCCGAAAACTGATAATAATTAATTTCTGCTTCTTCATAGATCTCTCCATACTGGTTTAATGCATCAAAAGTTGCAACGCCATAGCTCAATGGCCTATAGCCAAAAGAAGAATTGATAAATACAAATGAATCTGCCCAAAGTTGATTATCCGGGAAAAAATCACTGTTTGTAAAGTCATCAAAAAAAGGTAATATCAGTGTATCTGAATCAATCTCAGCAGATTTTCTGTTCAAATCATCAGAATGCAAGAATAGTTCGGAATTCCTTTCTAATGGAACCAAAAATTCCTGAGAATTGCAAAACAGTGTTGAAAGTATTACTATAAGAAATAAGAAAAAAGCTTTTATCATTACATTAAAAAAAATCAACTTCTACCAAATAACAACATAATTAAAATAAGAATATTGCAATAATACATGCTAATATTTTAAGACATTACTACAAAACAAAGATTATTCCTCATCGATAGTTTCATCATTTTCATCATCAAGCTCATCGATAGATTTGTACCATAGATTAATTCTGGTATCTCTGTATATTGTTTCATGGTCACCCGGATCAGGCTCTTGTTTAGAAACCCTTGTGTCTTCGCGATCAACATCGCGCGGAAAATATTCAGCACCAACCACAAGGAATGAATTCTCGATAATGCGTTTTGCTTCTTCCGGCGATCTGCCTTTTAAATATGGTGTATTAACACTCATAACATCATCGAGATATGCTTCAAAATCAAACTCATTATCACTACGATAGTAAATATCAACCGTACTTCCCATTAAAAGACTGCGCTTTCTGCTCAAAACATCAGGCTCTTGCCGGTAAACTCTGGCTTCATCTCTTTCGTTGTCAAGAAATACTTCTTTCCCGATATTTAAAGAAGCTGACTGAATTTCCATGCGTGCTTCTTCTCTGGATTTGCCAATAACAAGAGGAACAGGAACTCTGGAAAGCGAAGATCCTTTTCCCAGCACCAAATCAATATAAGTGCCTCTTTCAATCTGCGTTCCCGGTTCTATTGTGCCCTGATTATACAATGGCCTAATAACAGCATTTTGAGCAATATCCTGCTCATATATCAACTTCCCTACCCTTATATGTAATGATTTTAATACCGATATTGCCTGCCTCAAAGAAAGATCTGTTATTTCAGGCATAGCAACCATCTCCGGAAGCTTCGCAACACTTGTGAGATATACCGTTCTATTCTTTTTGACTTGTGAACCAGGAACAGGATCCTGTCCGGCAATGGTTCCTTTCTCACGGCTGGAATCAAAAATGCTATCATTAATAACATATCTCAGATTCAAACGTGCTGTAACATGTTCAACATCTTCAAGGTACATGCCCTCAAAATCAGGTACTGTAATTGTTCTGCCATGCATTGTATAAATATCCAGAACTTTTAAAGACCCCCATAATAATGCTACTACAACAAATACAGCATAAATGATATGCTTTAATAATATCCTGCTTTTAATAAAGGCAATAATACTCATTGAAAATTAATTATTAATTTTTCACCAAAAATAATAATTTAAAACGGAGATTATCATTTTTTTATTGCTAATACATATCTTTGTGATTGTATTGGTTTATAAAATTTGCGCTTTTTTAAGTTAATTTTGCGTGTTTTATATGGCGCTTTTTATCATAGCACATCAAATAATGACGGTCTAATAAATTTTAATTATTTAATAAGATGTAATTATCATTTGACTTCAAAAAAATATTAAAAATACAAATTAGAAATATCTATAACGAATGAAGAAAAAAATAGCTATAGTTGCCGGAGGAGATTCCGGAGAATATATTATCTCAATGAAAAGTGCAAGTATTATAGAAAAAAATATTGATAAAGAAAAATATCAAACTTTCAAAATTGTCATTAAAGACAAAAATTGGCAATACATTGACAGCAATGGGAATGGGATTCCGGTTGACAAAAATGATTTTTCAGTTAATATTAATGGTGAAAAAACGATTTTCGATTGTGCTTTTATCACAATACATGGCACTCCGGGAGAAGACGGCAAACTTCAGGGCTATTTTGATCTTCTGAAAATTCCTTACACATGTTCCGGACAATTAGCATCTGCAATCACATTTAATAAATATTTTACAAATCAATTAGTTAGTCACTGGGGTTTAAATGTGGCGGGAAATTTAAGAATAAAAAAAGGACAGAGTATTTCCCCTGAATTTATCTTGCAAAATATATCACTTCCTGTTTTTGTAAAACCAAATAAAGGAGGTTCCAGCCTGGGTACTTTTTTTGTTGACAAACAGGAAGATTTGATTGAAAAAATTCAAATCGCATTAGATCATGATGATGAAGCTCTTATTGAAGAATTTTTACCCGGAACAGAATTAACATGTGGAGCCATCAGGTATAAAGGAAAAATTACTGCCTACCCTGTTACAGAAATTGTAAGTAAAACCTCAAGTAAGTTCTTTGATTATGAAGCAAAATACACTAAAGGTGCAGCAGACGAAATAACGCCGGCAAGAATTTCTAAAGAACTATCCGAGCAGGTAAAGGATACGTCAAAATTCTTATACGAAAAATTCGAATTAAATGGTATTGCACGCTTTGATTTTATCTTTAGTAATGATAAACTGTATTTTCTTGAATTAAATACTATTCCCGGAATGACAGAAGAAAGCATAGTACCACAACAAGCAAATGCTGACGGAGTAAGCATTTCTGAATTATTTTCTATGGCGCTTGAAGAGTGTTTAAATCAAAAAGAATAAATGCTTTATTTTTTTTGAGAATTCA
>CAZTPA010000067.1:0-13341 GCA_964614525.1 uncultured Bacteroidales bacterium
AATATTTTTTTCATTTTTTTTAAAATTGCTTGTAACTTTACGGTAAGATATCCGTCTCATGTTCAGAAAGCAGGCAAAAACAACATAAACCAATGACAGCTCCCGAATTTAACAAATGTGTCGATAGTTTTGCTGATGGTGTTTTTCGATTTATTTTGAAAAATATACGTGATGAAGATAAAGCCAGAGATGTTGTTCAGGACTGTTTTGAAAAAATGTGGATTAAACATGCTGATATAAGTTTTGAAAAAGCCCGCTCTTACCTGTTTACAGCTGCCTATCATACAATGATAGACAATATCAGAAAAGACAGCAGACAAACAGAATTAACAGATGCAGCATATAATTCACATTCATATTCAGATGAATATTTTGGTTTGAAAGAAGTTTTGGAACAAGCTGTGAATAAGTTACCGGATATACAAAAGAATGTGATTTTATTGAGAGATTATGAAGGTTATTCTTATGAAGAAATTGGAGAAATCACAGGACTAAACGAATCGCAAGTAAAAGTTTACATATACAGAGCACGCAATTTTTTAAAAACATATATAGGAAGCCTTGACCAGGTAATATAAAAAAAAGAAAAAATGGAAATCAGCAGATTAAACTACGAAGTGTTTTTCATCGATTATTTCGATGGCAGCTTGTCTGAAGAACAGGTTTCCTCTCTTATGCTTTTTTTGGAGCAAAACCCTGATCTTAAAGCAGAATTTGACGGATTTGAAAATATAGAGTTAAAAAATGACAATACTGTCACTTTCCCGAATAAAGAATTATTAAAAGTTCCTGAAGAAACGGTTTTACCCATTACCGAAACAAATTTTGAATGGTTTTGTATAGCTCATTATGAAAAGGATTTATCTCTTGAGCAGGAAGTTGCTCTTGTTAATTTTTTAAAAGAAAATCCCGATAAGCAAAAAGATTTTAATCAATATTCAAAGACAATTCTTGAGGCAGATAAAAACATTGTTTTTGAAAAACCGGAAAGATTAAAGCATCATTTTGCAGCTCCCTATTTTGCTGTAAAACAACTTTGGTCATACGCATCGGCTGCAGCAGTTGTTTTCATAATTGCAGGACTGTTTTTCTTAATGCCAAGGCAAACATCCGAAATCGAAATGGCAATTACAAAAGACATAAATAAAAGCATTCCGGAAGCAACTATTGATGATACAATTGAAACAGAAATAGCAGAAACAATTGAAACAAAACCGGAAGAAGCAATAACAAAATCTGAAAAAACACAAAAAACTCCTGTAGCTTCAAGGCCATCTGAAACAACAACAACACAAGAGGAAATGCCTAAGCCTCTTTTAGCTTCACAACTTGAAGTTAAAAGTCAGCCTTCGCTTATTCCAACAGGACAAAAGAAAGAGAATATTAAAACCGGGAAAATAACAAGAACTTACGGTACTAGTTCAAACAAAGACAACAATTTAGGCGGTGACCAAAACTATACTACAGAAGATAATAGTTTTTCTTTTGCACAAACAAATGAAAGCAGAGAAAGTAATAGTTCTATTGATTTTGAAAGAATAGAAGACGGTATAGCAAACAGAAACAGATTTAACCTTTGGGATTTAGCTGCAGCAGGGCTGGCGGGTTTGAGCAATCTTACAGGAACTCCTCTTACGGTTGAAAAAGAGAGAGATCAGCAAGGAAATGTTGTTGAGCTGGCATTAGGAGACAATTTCAGTATCTCCAGAAAATAATAAAGGTTTATTTCCTCTTTTCTCTTTGTGCTTCCACCTTTTGTGAGTCCACAACCAGTATCGCGGATCCCGGATTATCGCTTTCTCCAGCATCTTTGTATGTTTATAAGTAAGTGCTCCCTCCGGCAAACCTTTGGGTGATTCTGAAACTATCTCAAAAAAACACTTATAATAACCTCGCTTAACTTTTCTTATATCGGCAAATAGAACAGGAATGTCAAATTTTGCTGCAATCTTTTCCGTTCCCTGAAAAACAGGTGTTTCCTGGTTCAAAAAATTCATCCAATATGATTGTCTGTTCATTGGAGGGCTCTGATCTGCCAATAGCAAAACAGCGCAAACCTCTTCTTTTAATCGGAACATTTCCCTTGTAAGAGAATTCATGGGAACCATAATTGTATCAAACCTTTCTCTGGATTTTAGCAAAATCCTGTCAGCAATTTTTCCTCTTAAGGGTTTGTATGCACTTACCAATGGCTTGCTAAGCCAAAACTTAAAGCCTGAACCCATATATTCCCAGTTTCCATAGTGTCCTAAAACTATTATTACCTTTTTATTCCGGGCAAAAAAACCCTCAATAATTTCTTTTGAATTTTTGTCAAATACAAATCTTTTGCTGATATTTTTATTTGAAATGCTCAGGCGTTTCAAAGATTCAACAAAAAAATCACAAAAATGTGACATAAAGGCTTTTTTGATTTGTTGAAGTTCTTTGCGGCTTTTTTCAGGAAAAGCATTCTTTAGGTTCTCATTGATTACTTCTTTTCTGTAAGAAAAAACATCAAAAAGAAAAAATTTTAACAGAGAAGAAAACAAATATAGCACCTTCATTGGGAAAAGAGAGAAGGCATAAAACAACCAATACACAGGATAGAACAAAAAAGCGGACATTGTAATTATTTAATACAGAAAATTATCAAACGGATATCTGATTTTATGTACTTCTGAAACATTATCATATAATAACTTTCTGAGGTTTTCTATATTCTCTTTCTTTTTTGCCGATATAAATATACTTGGAGACTCAAGCTTATTCATCCATGTTCGCTTCATTTCTTCAAGACTGATATTCGTTTTATCGGGAGGTGTTAAATCATCTTCTTCTTTCTCAACAAAGGAATACATATCAATTTTATTAAACACCATAATTGTTTGTTTTTCGCCGCCAATTATATCTGTCAGGGTTTTATTTACAACTTTGATCTGATCTTCAAAGCCGGGATGAGAAATATCCACCACATGCACCAGGATATCAGACTCTCTAACCTCATCAAGAGTTGATTTAAAAGATTCAATCAGGTGATGGGGCAATTTTCTTATAAAACCAACAGTATCAGACAATAAAAAGGGCAAATTCCCAACAACAACCTTTCTGACGGTAGTATCAAGGGTTGCAAAAAGTTTATTTTCTGCAAAAACATCAGTTTTACTGAGAAGATTCATTATAGTAGATTTGCCGACATTGGTGTAGCCAACCAATGCAACTCTAACCAAGCTTCCCCTGTTAGATCTTTGAGTTGCTTTTTGCTTATCAATTTGCATAAGCTTTTTTTTAAGCAATGCAATTTTATCCCTCACTATACGCCTGTCAGTTTCAATCTCTTTTTCTCCGGGCCCTTTGAGTCCAATACCACCCTTTTGTCGTTCAAGGTGGGTCCACATACCGGCTAAGCGAGGCAGCAAATACTGGTATTGCGCCAGCTCAACCTGCACTCTGGCATGTGCTGTTCTGGCTCTTTGTGCGAAAATGTCCAGAATAAGATTACTTCTGTCAATTACACGACATTTTAAAGCTTTTTCAATATTTCTAAGCTGAGACAAATTAAGATCATCATCAAATACGACTAATTCGATATCATTATCAGAAACATAATTTCTAACTTCCTCAAGTTTTCCTTTACCAATATATGTTGCAGGTTCTGGATTGTTTAGTTTTTGAGTAAATCTCTTTACATTAATCCCGCCTGCAGTATCTACAAGAAAAGCAAGCTCATCAAGATATTCATTAACTGTTTCTTCCTTTTCAAAACTGCTTATTACACCAACTATTACGGTTCTTTCTTTTTGAGCTGAGGTTTTAGTATTTTCGAGCATTAAAATATGTTTAATTTATAACGACATCAAAAAGTAATTATTTGTTTCCATGTGTCAGAAAGTAAAAACAAATAGAAGAAATCATCATCCAGCATGCAAATTCTCTATTAAGTCCATCAAATACAGAGAACGCCATATAAGCTGATAGCAATAATAAAATCAGTGCTGATATAACCGTTAATTGGCTATTGAAGAAACCACCTGCAAGCAGGAGTAATCCAAAAATTATAAATAAAGCAGCCAGGTAAAACTCCACGGTTTTCAGTTTAAAATCCATAAACTCAGGGAAAAAAAAGAAAAAAACGGTTAAAAGTAAAGATAACCTCATAAGCCAAATGGCTATGCCACTAATGTTTTTTAAAGGTTTCATAAGATTGCTTTTTTAATGATTATAAATTGTTTGATTATAGCCGAAAAACAAATTACTTGCCGGCATTATTTTTCTGTTTATAATTTAAAAAGACACTAAAAACTTTTAAATCCAATTATTTCTCTAACATCACGGATAGTTTTCCCGGCACTTTCGCGTGCTTTATCAGCACCCATTTTAGCAACTTTGCTCAGATATTCATTGTTTTTAGAAATATCCAGAATTTTTTCGCGCAAAGGCTTTACAAAGGTGATAATATCTTCAGCAAGTTGCTTTTTCATATCACCATATCTAATGCTACAACTATTGTAAGCTGCCTCATAATGATTTATAACAGCATCATCAGATACTGCTCGCATCAGGCTAAACAAATTTTCCACAGCCTGAGATTTAGGCTGGTTTGGTTCTGTAGGGCCGGCATCAGATACCGCTTTCATAACTTTTTTTCTGATAACATCCGGGTCGTCTGCTAAAAAAACGGCATTGCCTTCACTTTCCGATTTACCCATTTTTGTGCTGCCATCAAGGCCCGGAATCTTAATAAGATTTTCTCCAAAATTGAAAGCATATGGTTCTGTAAAATAATCCTTATTATACATCCTGTTAAATCTTTTAGCAAAAGTTCTTGCCATTTCAAGATGTTGTTCCTGATCTTTCCCAACAGGAACTTTAGATGCATTATGAATTATAATATCAGCAGCCATCAATACCGGATATGTAAGAAGGCCTGCATTTATATTTTCCGGTTGTTTTCTGGCTTTGTCTTTAAAAGTTGTACACCTTTCAAGTTCGCCCATGTATGCATTCATTCCAAGCAACAAATAAAGCTCTGCAACTTCAGGCACATCGCTTTGCACATAAAGAGTAGCCACTTCAGGATCTATCCCTGCTGCCAAATACTCTATCAACACTTGTCTTACATTATTATGAAGATTTTCGGGTGTTGGATGAGTGGTTAATGAATGATAATCTGCTATAAAAAAATAACAATTATGCTGGTGCTGCATTTTAACAAAATTCTTGATTGCACCAAAATAGTTACCTATATGAAGGTTTCCTGTTGATCTGATTCCACTTACTACTGTTTCCATAACTGCGAAATTACAAATTTTTAGTTTAGCCAGACTATGATATAAGCCATAATCTGAAAGTTTTCTCTAAAAACAAAAGTCATATTATGATGATGCCGAGGGTTTTATATCCTTAACATTTAATTGAAGAGTTTTTGTGCCGTTCCATTCATTTTCTTCTATTGAGAAAACAATATCAAAAGGTTGATTAGAAGCAACAACCTCATAATTCTTTAATTGTTGAAAGGCTATTACTCCAATTTCATCATGAGAATAGTCATCCTGATAAACATTAAACTTAAGATGATTTTTTCCTACTATTCTCGGATAACCCTTTGTTTTAAGACCTTTTGCAATAAATATGGGGCTGGGATTTCCCGGGCCAAAAGGTGCAAATTGCTTTAACACATTATAAAACTTTTTAGTTATTTGAGAAAGTCTTATTTCCGAATCTATTTCAATTTCCGGAATTAAAATATCATCAGTAATATTTTTTTCAACGTATTCCTGAAAAGTCTTTCTGAAGTTTTCGAAATTTTCCGGCTGCAGGCTCAATCCGGCAGCATATTTATGGCCTCCAAAGTGATCAAGAAATTCACTACAAGCATCTATTGCATCATATACGTCAAAATCCTTAACTGATCTTGCTGAGCCGGTAATTACACCATTAGATTCCGTTAAAATAACAGTTGGCCTGTAATAAGTTTCAATAAGCCGGGAAGCAACAATGCCAATAACACCTTTATGCCAGTCGCGACTAAACAAAACAGTAGATTTGCCATTTAACAAATTGCTGTCAAGTGTTATCATCTTAAGGGCTTCCTGTGTAATATTTGTATCAAGGGATCTCCTTTTGAGATTATTATCATTTATCTTTTGGCTTAATTCATGAGTTTGTTTCATTTCCTCACAAACTAAAAGTTCAACAGCTTTTTTAGCTTCGTGTATTCTTCCTGCAGCATTGATTCTTGGTCCAATAAGGAAAAGAAGATCGCTAACGTTTATTTCTTTGGTAAAAACGCTGAGATTGTCAGAAACATTTTTTCTAAGAATATTGCTATAAAAGAGTATAGATTCGAAACCCGGACGCGGATTAAGATTAAGTCTTTTAAGGCCATAGTATGCCAAAATTCTGTTTTCTCCGGTAATTGGAACAATATCGGCAGCTATGCTAACGACAACCAGATCCAGAAGTTTTTCCAGTTCCTCAAATGGCAAGTTTCTTTTCTTATAAAAGGCTTGCGCGAGTTTAAAACCAAGTCCGCAACCTGAAAGTTCATCATAAGGATAAGGGCAGTCTTCTTGTTTTGGGTCAACAATGGCAACCGCCGGTGGTAGAGTAATGCCCGGGCGGTGGTGGTCACAAACGACAAAATCGATGCCTCTCTCCTTTGCGTAAGTAATTTGTTTATTGGCTTTAATACCACAATCGAGAGAAACAAAGAGAGAGATTTTCTCTTTTACTGCATAATCTATACTAAGTGTTGAAATACCATATCCTTCTTTTTCACGATCCGGAATATAGAATTCAATTTTATCATAAAAATCCTTTAGAAAAGAATATACCAATGCAACAGCCGTAGTCCCATCAACATCATAATCACCATAAATAAGGATTTTTTCGCCATTAGAAATAGCTTCCTCTATCCTTTCAATCGCTTTATCCATGTCCTTGATAAGAAATGGATCATGCAAACTATCTAAAGAAGGCCTAAAAAAATCTTTTGCTTCACTAAAGGTTGTTATTCCTCTTTGATAAAGCAAACGAGCCAATATGGGATCGATGTTCAAAGACTGGGTTAATTTATCAACAATTGTTTGATTTTCAATATCTTTTACTACCCACCTTTTTACCATCCTGAAATTTTTCTTTGTGAGTGTAAAGATAGTAATAATGAGCGATATTTTTTGCTTATGTTTTTCTATTAAACACAAAACTATTATAACAGACCTGTTTACAAACCCTTACGAAAAGAAAAAATGTTTTTTTAAATGAAAGAATAAGTATTATAGAATGTTTTGTAGAAAATAACAAAAACCGTCGACTGTATATTCAAAACAAACAAGCGGCAAACTAAACCATAAGGCGAATTATAACATGTATGGCAAGCTATTATGTTTCGGTGAGAATTAAAATTTTATTATTAAAAACTTCTACAACACCTTTATTTATATCCAGGTTTATTTTATTCCTGTCGCTATCAATAATTTTCAGCGTTCCTTTTTCAAGAAGTGCGATGATTGGCGCGTGATTATTAAGGATTTCGAAAGAACCCATTTTCCCGGGAAGCTGCACAAGTACAACATCTCCAATGTAAAGATTTTTTTCGGGCGATATAATTTCAAGATGCATTAACATAATGACAGCTGCTATTTATTTTCTTCTGTTTCTTTAAGAATTTTCTTGCCTTTTTCTATAGCCTCATCAATAGTTCCCACGAGGTTAAAAGCTGCTTCGGGGTACTGATCCACCTCACCGTTGAGAATCATTTGAAATCCTCTGATTGTTTCTTCAATAGGCACAAAAGTTCCTTGCAAACCGGTATATTGTTCAGCAACAAAGAAAGGCTGAGATAAAAATCTCTGGGCTCTTCTAGCGCGATGTACAACCTGTTTGTCTTCCTCTGAAAGCTCGTCCATACCAAGGATTGCAATAATATCCTGAAGTTCTTTATATCTTTGGAGAAGCATTTTCACGTCTTTTGCAACAGTGTAATGTTCCTCACCCACAACAGAAGGTTCAAGGATTCTGGATGTTGAATCTAAAGGATCCACAGCAGGATAAATTCCTAATTCAAATATTTTTCTACTAAGTACTGTTGTTGCATCAAGGTGAGAAAAAGTAGTTGCCGGAGCCGGGTCTGTAAGGTCATCTGCGGGGACATAAACTGCTTGTACCGAAGTAATGGAGCCTCTTTTTGTAGAAGTAATTCTTTCCTGCATAATTCCCATTTCTGTTGCCAGGGTTGGTTGGTAACCCACAGCAGAAGGCATACGGCCGAGCAGCGCTGAAACTTCGGAGCCCGCCTGTGTAAACCGGAAAATATTATCCATAAAGAAAAGAATATCAGAACCTGAGGTTTCATCTTCACCATCTCTGAAATACTCAGCAACTGCAAGACCTGAAAGAGCAACTCTGGCGCGAGCTCCCGGAGGTTCGTTCATTTGCCCGAAAACCAATGTTGCCTGTGAAGTTGCAAGTGCTTTTTTGTCAACTTTAGACAAGTCCCATTCACCTTCATGAATAGATTTTATAAATTCATCGCCATATTTAACAACTCCGGATTCTATCATTTCTCTTAGCAGGTCATTACCTTCACGTGTGCGTTCACCAACGCCGGCAAAAACAGATGTTCCCTGGTATCCTTTCGCAATATTATTAATAAGCTCCATGATAAGAACCGTTTTCCCAACACCGGCACCACCAAAAAGCCCGATTTTACCTCCTTTGGGATATGTTGCAAGTAAATCTATAACTTTAATTCCTGTATAAAGAATTTCTACTTCTGTCTTTAGTGTATCGTATTTGGGAGATTCGCGATGTATAGAATATCTTTTTTTAGACTTTACATCTTCCATACCATCGATAGGTTGTCCGACAACATTAAAAAGCCGACCTCTAATTTCTTCAGAGGCAGGCATTGTGATTGGACCATTAAGAGAAACCACTTCCATTCCTCTTGACAAACCATCGGTAGAGTCCATGGCTATGGTTCGAATTGTATCTTCTCCTTTATGTTGTTGACATTCCAAAACGATTTTATGTCCGTGTTCATTTGTTACTTCCAAAGCATCATAAATGTTTGGAAGTTTACTGGTGTTGTCAAATGAAACATCCACAACCGGACCAATTACCTGAGAAATTTTCCCTGTTATTCTTTCCATGAGGTATAAAATATTTGATATTTAGCACAAAAAAAGTAAGCAATTACATTACTTGCAAAAGCTAAAATAAGCATTTTTAAAAATAAAAATGGCTTTTAAAAAAAATATTTACAAAATACTGATTTGGAAAATGTCTAAAACAAGATTACATAAGCTAAAATATAAGTTATTATCCATTTCATCATATTTTATCCATACTAATTTTACAAACACTTTTCTTTATAATTATAGAAGAATTAAGAACAGAACATTTTTGCGTATTTTTGCCCTAATAATTCATCTTTATGATGGTATTTCACAAATAATTTTGGTTTGAGCCTTTTATCAAAAGAACATAAAAACAATAAAACAATATTTCACACAATCCTTATTGGTGAGTTCCATTGTATTCACTCCTTTTTGCTTAATCTTATTAAAGAATACTCTCAAAATAATAAAGAGGTTTTGTTTTTTATAATAAACAAATCAAAAAAAGCACAAAATTCAGTTTTATTAGATGAAAAGGAACAAAAGAAAGTATTAAACAGTTTTGGCTTTAATAATATAGAACACGGTACTCTTGGGGAGTGTGTTTCATATATCAGAAAATTAACGTCATGCTTGTCTACAGATGAATCGCTAAACATTATTTGTGAAGCCTATCAGGACGTGCAATTATTTTCAGATATTGCACAAACAAATGTACATTATAATGAGAAAATTGCTCAATACAGCAATAACATCAAAGAGTTTGTTGCCGAAGGATCTGTGGAAAAGGCAGCACAAGATCTGGCCTATTATTATTTCATTTCGGGTAAAGTAATTAAAGGCAATAAAATTGGCAGAGAATTGGGATTTCCAACAGCAAATGTAAAAATTGACGACATCTCAAAAATAATCCCGGCATTAGGTGTATATGTGGCTCTTACGAAAATTGAAAACAAATGGTACCAAGCCATGGTAAACATTGGTACAAGGCCAACACTAAATCTCAAAGATGTAAGCATTGAAGCTCATTTGTTTAGCTATGATGGTGATTTATATAATAAAAAAGCAGAAATACACCTTATATCTCATTTAAGGCCGGAAATGAAATTTTCAAACACTCAAGACTTGAGCGAGCAGTTGAAAAGGGACAAAAAAACTGCATTATCTTTATTTAATGAGAATTCTATTATGCCTGACCCTTCCGAAAAAATTGTTTTTACAAATCAAAGCGAAGAATTACAATGATTCTTTCTTATAAATACTGGCTGTTTGATAAATTGCGATTGCTTGCAGTTCTTCATCCTATGCGGGTTTTGAATTACATTTTTATATTTTTAGGATATTTCCTTTCCAAAATTTTAAAGAAACCAATAATAACAGCATATCCTTTTTCAATAACATTCGAGCTTTCATCTTTTTGTAATTTGCATTGCCCACAATGCTCCGTAGGGCGTGGTGAAACTATCAGAGAATCTCGCTTTATTGATAAATCATTTGTTTTTGATATTCTGAAAAGATTCAAAAAAAGGTCGTTTTACCTAAATCTTTACTTGCAGGGAGAGCCTCTGCTTAATAAGGATATACCAATGTTAGTTGCTAAGGCAAAGCAAGAAAAATACTATACATATGTATCAACAAACGGAACATTATTAACTAAGGAATTGTCTTTAAAGATTGTAAATTCAGGACTTGACAGATTGTTAATTTCGGTTGACGGAACAACACAGTTGAGCTATTCTTTTTACCGCCGGGGAGGCAAGCTTGAGCAGGTACTAGAGGGTGTGAAAAATATAATCGAAGCACGAAAAAACCTCAAAAAGAAAAATCCTGTTATTATAATGCAGTTTTTGGTAAACAAGCAAAACGAGGAAGAGATAAAAAACCTGCCGTCATTTGCTGCGCAGCACAATTTTGATGTTCTGGAAATAAAAAGTATGCAGGTATATGATAATAAAGCAGCATACTTGCCTCAGCAAAAAAAATTCAACCGTTATTATAAAAAGAAGAAATCCGTTAAAAACAAAGCTTGTTTTAGGTTATGGAGTCATTTGGTATTTACTTCTGACGGTGTAAATATTCCATGCTGCTATGATAAAATACCAACATATGCTTTTGCTCCCCAGGTAAATTACGATTATAATAACTGGAAAAGTGCAGAGTTTCAAAAATTCAGAAAAGCGGTAATACGCAATCGTTCAAATATTGATATTTGTAATAATTGCACAGAATAAACTAAAAAAGGCCAGTCGATATTATTTAGACAGTCATTATGTCTTTTTCCTTTTCCTCAACCATCTCATCAACTTTACTGATATATTTGTTTGTAAGCTCTTGAATTTGTGTTTCAAAGCGCTTAACTAAGTCTTCGGGAACACCTTCTTTTTCAAGTTTTTTAGAACTGTCAATCGCTTCTCTTCTAACATTTCTAATGCTAACTTTAGTGTTTTCCGCTTCACTTTTGGCGCGCTTTACAAATTCTTTTCTTCTTTCTTCGGTAAGAGGTGGCACCAATATTCTAATAATTGTGCCATCGTTTTGCGGATTGAAGCCCAGGTTGGCTGACATGATAGCTTTTTCAATAATTGGCAGCATACTTTTATCCCAAGGTTGCACCACAATAGTCTTAGGATCCGGAGTATTAATATTTGCCGTTTGCGATAATTTTGTTAAAGTGCCGTAATAGTCAACTTTCACGCTTTCAAGCATTTGCGGATTAGCCTTGCCTGCCCTGATTTTAACAAACTCTCGTTCGAGGTGTTCAATAGCATTTCCCATTTTTTCTTCTGCTTCTTCAAAAAGAAAGTCTAAATCATCATTCATAGCTAAGTTTTTTCGTTGGTTTTATACAAATTTAAAACAATATTTAAAAAAGACATGTTTATATTCGAATTTTTTAATTATTTCCGGCACAAAGATTACTCGTTTTTAATGAGAGTTCCGGGGTTTTCACCTTTTACCAGAATCGAAGTAAGATTTCCTTTTTTATTAATATCAAAAACTATAAGCGGTATATTATTTTCTTTGCACAGTGTAAAAGCTGTAAGATCCATTATTTTAAGATTCTTTTTATATGCTTCATCAAACGTCAGATTCACGAACTTCTTAGCATCAGGATTTTTTTCAGGATCTTTATCATAAACTCCATCAACCCTTGTACCTTTTAAAATAAGATCAGCCTCAATTTCCACAGCCCTAAGTGCTGCAGCTGTATCGGTAGTAAAGAAAGGATTTCCGGTTCCACCAGCAATAATAACTATATGACCTTCCTGAAGTTTTTCCACAGCTTTATTTCTGCTCATTCTCTCACAAATGGGATCAATTGCTATTCCTGATAATACAGAAGCTTCCAGGCCTTTTGATTTCAAAGCGGATTGCATGGCCAAACTGTTGATAACAGTTGCTAGCATACCCATATAATCACCCTGCACACGGTCAATTCCGGTGCCTGTTCCTTGCAGGCCTCTGAAAATATTTCCTCCACCCAATACTATGGCTATTTGCACTCCATGATGAGCTATTTCACTAATTTCATCAATATATAAATCTAATGCATCGCGATTTATTCCATAAGGAGAGCTGCCGGCTAAAGACTCACCGCTAAGTTTAATAAGAACTCTTTTATATTGCATAATGGACATTTTTTAATTGCTAAGAAGTTTCGAGCAACAAATATAAAACTAATGCTTATTTATTGCGCTAGTTTTTTTAAAAAATCGCAATTCCGGATATCAAATAGGGATAATCATTATTTGATGCGCTGGGTATTTTTTATTTTTAATTTCGCGTAAAGCCGCAATCAACAATTAACCTTGTTTAAATATAATTTTTTGATTTGGTTTTTTAGAATCATTTGCCTGCTTTATGTGATTTAAAAGCAAACCTTATTATTTTTTTTAAACCTTAGTAGAAACCTTTCATCCCATCTTAACCAGTAACCTTATAAGATTATTAAAGATTTTTAATAGTGCTTTTTGAGAAATTCATTGAATTATTGAAGAAAATAAGGTAATAAGGTTTAAAATATACGATAGCAAAATATTCTACTAAGGTTGAAAAATTGATAAGGTTTTTAAAACTTGCAGTTTTAGTAGATTTTTTGCGCTTTTTACGTAGAATGTTTTCTTGTAGCGCATCAAATACTTATCAGCAGCAAATATATACTTTAAGAAAGGATTATATAATTAAGGTATGGGCAAAAAAAAAGAGGCCATAAGGCCTCTTTTATAATTTGATTTGCTTC
>CAZTPA010000068.1:0-13045 GCA_964614525.1 uncultured Bacteroidales bacterium
AGCCGATTTACTTTTGGGTGACAGCAAAAATGGATTTGGACAATTATATGTCTCTTTAAAATTAAATAAATAATCTGATGAAAGTCCATATATGTATTATTATTTCCTGTTTGATAAAGTCGGCTTTCTTATGTGAAGAATGCTTTTAAAGATTTAATTTCAAATCTTATTTTTATCTTTTGGATTGCAGATTGTTTATGTTTCAATTAGAATAAACAATCTGCAATCTTTGTGGCTTTTTCATTATAAGATTGCAGCCATTGCTTTCTGGAATTTGCTTGCCAGCAAGTTTTAAAAAAGAACAAAAGGCAGCATGGCTAGATTTTATTTTTACATGCTGTAAGAATAAACATATGGTTAAACATTATAAGCATTGTCCAAAAACCGAGATAAATCTTAAACAAAGGATAAGCATCCTAACATGTTGTAAGTTCTTCCCATGTGTGTATTTCTATACACATATGTTTTTCTTTTCTATTTATAATTTTCTGTAAAAGACGATTGCTGTATAGCTATAATTGGCACATAATCAACATGGTAAGCCTTGTTGGCAAAGTATTGTGGCTTTCTTTTGGAATAAAATTTGAATTTATTTTAACAAATTAAGCTAATAAAAAACACAAAAAACAAAATATTATGATACCAAGTGCAGATGAAATTATAAAACAAGATGTTATTGACCAACTTATATGGGATGATCGCATAAACGCCAATGAGATAGCGGTAAAGGTTCACGAAGGTGTTGTTAAACTTGAAGGAAGTGTTCCCGCCTACACAATTAAAAAAGCAGCCGAAGAAGATGCCCATAATATTAGCGGAGTGATTAAGATTGAGAACTCCCTGAAAGTAACTCATCCTGATAAGACAGAAAGTATTTCAGATACCGTAATAAAGGAGAATGTTCAAAGCAGATTGCTGTGGGATAACCGTCTGAATTCCTCTGCTATTACTGTTGAAGTGCTGGATGGAGTTGTAACTCTCTTAGGAAATGTGGATTCTTATTGGGAGAAAACACTTGCAGAGGATATTACTGCAACATCTGTTGGAGTCCTATGGGTTGATAATAAATTATCAGTGAAATTAATAAAAACAAAATTGGATATAGATATAGAGAAGGATCTGAAAAAAGCTCTAAAACGCAATGTTTTAAGTAACCTGGACAAGATACAGGTAGATGTAAGCGATGGTATTGCACGAATAAGAGGCTCAGTTCCATCAAAATCTATAAAAAAGGAAATAGCTGATGTGGCAATGCATACAAGTGGCATTTATGATATAATTAATGAAGTTACTGTAGAATAGAGGTTTTTTATATAACAAAGAATTATAATTATTAACCCTAAAAGATAAAGATATGGATAAGCAAGAACGCTTGGATGATATTAAAAAAAAGATATCAGAGTATGAAGAGAAATTAAACGATTTAAAAAATTCTATAGCAGAAGAAATTAATGATTCTAAAAAGAAAGAAGCAGAACAAACTCTTAATGAGATTAGAGAGATAAAAGAAAAAATGCAACTTCAGTACAGTGAATTAAAAAAAGTAGATATTACTGATGAACCCAAACTGAAAGAGATTGAAAAAAATATCTATAGCAGTTTTGAAACTTTTGATAAAGCTTTTAAAAGGGCAGGAGGAATATTTAAAAAACGTCCGTAATGTCTGCATTTTATTTCAACTATCTTTTATGCTAGCTTATTCTTAAACAAATAATCCTAAAATAACATATTATGTCAGAAAATAATTTTAAACACTGGAGAATAGCATATGGAAATGGAATTCTTGCGATAATATTCGGACTTATTGCAGTGTTTTTCCCGGGAATAACTATAGTGGCTCTTGCAATTTATTTTGCTATTGCGATTTTGTTAGGAGGAACGCTTTTGGCAATAAGCTCAATTATGTCAAGAAAATATCTTCTAAGCTGGCCATTGATGATGGCAGAAGGAGTTTTAGGTATTCTAATAGGACTGATTATCTTATTTCATCCGCAAAATGCAGCAGCCATTTTTGTTGTTATAATCGGAATATGGGCATTAATTGTCGGTATTGTTTTTCTTGTTTCATATTTTAGATTTAATTACAAAGGCTTTATAAAACCGCTTCTGCTTTTCTATTCCATTTTGTCAATTTTTATTGGCTTGCTATTGATTTTAAATCCCTTTGATGGAACACGTGTAATTGTCCTTTTGATAGGGATATATGCAATTGTATATGGGATTTTGTCTATTATTTATAACTCACAAAAATATATAAGCTAATCTTCTTTTGTTTTAGAAAGCAAGAGCAATTCAAATCTTAAAATTAAACTCAAAAATAAAAATATTATGAAAGTATTATTAATAGGAAGATGGGGGAAGACACATGCCTTGGCAAAAGCCTTGGCAGAAAGCCCGAATATAGAATTATATTCTTTAATAGATAAGAATAATACAGGTATTGCGGAAGTGTCAAGACTTACTCAAATTGCTGATATATCAAGTATTCCAGTTATAGAGGAGATAGTTGAAAAACGCAAAATCGAATTAATAGTCATGGTTCCCGAGATGCCTTGTGAACTTGGAGCTGCTGATTATTTTCGTAATAAAGGAGTTCTGACAGTCGGGCCTTCTGAATTGTGCACAAAACTTGAAACAGATAAAGGTTTTGCTCGAAACTTAATGAAAGATAACAATATTAAAGGATATCCTGATTTTAAGATTTTTCTTAATAAGGAAACTGCAGTTGGTTTTATTGAAAAATATCCTAAACAATTTGCAGTGAAACCTTCAGGAGTTACATCAGGCGATGGTGTAAAAGTTATAGGCATTCAACTGGAAGATAAACTGGATGCAATTGATTATGTTAAGGAGATTTTCGACAATGAAATTGGAGGAATACCTCGTGTTATTATTGAAGAGAAGATAGAAGGTGAAGAATATACCATACAAATGTTTTCTGATGGGAAAACTATTGTTCCTACACCTGCTGTTAAAGATTATAAGCTCTTAAATGAAGGTGATTCCGGACTGAATACTCCGGGAATGGGTTCTTGTTCGTACTCCGATCATTTACTCCCTTTTCTTTCCAGGAGAGATTACGAGACAAGTGTAAAAATGATTGAAGAAATACTTGATGTATTAAAAGAAAAGTATAATGAGAAATTCAAAGGGATTCTTTCCGGTCAGTTTATGCTTACAGATGATGGCATAAAGCTGATAGAAATAAATGTAAGGCCGGGAGATTCAGAGATTCTAAATCTCACCCCTATTCTTAAAACAGACTTTCTCGAAATTTGCTTAGCCATTGCTGAAGAAAGACTTGATGAAATGGATATTGTGTTTGAAAATAAAGCTACAGTATGCAAATATGTCGTGCCTAAAGGGTTTCCGACCCCTATAGGTAATTTTAAAGTTAAGATTGATAAAAAACGAATTGATGAAATTGGTGTTCATCTCTTTCAGTCGTGCTTTGAAGTTGGAGAACACCTTTATGAGCCAAGCCCAAGACTTTTTGCAATTACGGGAGTGGGAAATTCCCTCAAAGAAGCATATGAAAAATGTGAAGAAGGAATTTCCTGCATCCACGGAAATGAGATTTTTTATAGAAAAGACATAGGGTCTCAGGAGCTTTCCGGTGAACCTGAAGAATTTGATTCTCTTATGGATTAGGGTTTAAAAAATCTTATTCCACTTGGTTTAATTTTAAAATGTATTTGCAAACATATTGTCAGGGTAAAATTATGAGATACTTCGCTTCGCTCAGTATGACAAGGCACATGGCATTGCTTAAGGGTGGCGGCGCCACCGCCATCAGCCCACCCCCCGGACTTATAAAAGTTTGTCATTCTGAGCGTAACGAAGTGAAGCGAAGAACCGAACTTGCGAGCTCGCCAAAGGCAATCTCGTAATTATATTCGCATTTTAGTTGGGAAATAATGATTTGCAAATTATAATATTAACACAAAAAGTAAACAATATATGAATATCACAACTCCGAATAATGATGATTTTATTAAGATTCATGAACTAACAGGTAAGCTGGAAGGATTAGTTCAACATCCTGTGCATTTTTATAAGATAATGACTAGCTATTTCGGCAACTCATTCTTTATTGCAAAAGATGACAATAAGCTTATTGCCTTTGTTTGGGGTTTCATTTCACAAACAGATAAAGATGTTTTCTTTTTATGGCAAATAGGTATTATGAAAGAGTATAGAGGAAACATGCTGGCACAAAAACTTATGGAAAGATTAATTGAATTTGCAAAGCAAAATAATTGCAAAAAAGTACATGCAACTGTTGAAACCGGAAATATTGCTTCATGGAAAATGTTCGAAAAAATGGATTTTAAAAATGTGAGCAAGGGCAATACAGTTGTCGAAAATGGCAGGGAAGCAATGGTAAATTACTATGGGAGCGGAACAAATCAAATTCTGTATGAATATAATTTGTAAATATTAAATGAAGAATTTAAAGAATGAGAACAATTATAATTAGCGATATTACGGAAGACCACAAAAGTATTATTCCTTACGGCTTAAATATTGGTAAATTTGCAGAGACAAAAGTTGATATTCTGCATTTTATTGATACCCGCCAGATTCAAGGTAAATACAGCTCATTTGCTGATTCTCAAAGCATTACACCGGGAGAGAAATTGTCTCCCGAAGAAGTGCTGCATCGTGAAAAGAAAGTGACAGAAAATAAACTTGATAAGCTTTTAAGTAAAGAGGCTTCAAGATTAAATTATCCTTTAAGAATAAATACTATTGTTGAAATTGTTAAAAAAGAAAACACTTTAATTAATCAGATCGAGGAGCATCCTGATCATATTATTATAAGTGCTGTGAATCCTGCAAAATCAATGTTTAATGATATTGCTGAATTGTTTGATTTAGTGAAGCACTTAAACTCCACGATTATGATTGTTCCTTCAGGGATAGACTTTATAAAACCTCAAACAGCAATTTTGATTACTGAACTTTCACAAGACTATGATGAAAAAGAAAGAATTCACAAAGTATTTAAGTGTATAAATTTTTTCGAGCCATTAGTATATGCGGCAGCATTTATGAATAATGATTCTGATGAAGAAACAGATTCCAAAATAAAAACCTGGAAACAACTTGTAAAACCGGATATAGGAAAATATTTGGATGATGATTTTGAGTTGCTTAAAAAGGAAAATATGATTGGCGAATTGCAGAATTTTATAAAAAGCAAAAATCCTGATTTAATAATATTACCAAAAAGCAAAAAAGCAGATATAGGCAATATCATTATTAATGATAATATCACTCAATTTATCGAAAAAGTTAAAAAACCGCTTTTGTTTTATTAATAGATTTGGAACGAACAAGAAATTATTACAATTCTGTGTGATTTGAATAATTAGCAGAATTGCTTTATTAAGAATATGAAAACAAAAATTATAGAATTATGAACTCTTTCACACATAATAAATTCAAAGAATTAGCTCAGGTCAATAAGCCATATTGCATAAGTATTTTCATTCCTGCGCATCGCGCCGGTAAAGAAGTGAATGAAAAAATTGATCAGCTTAATTTAAAAAATATGGTTCAGGAAGTTGAAAAAGAACTGGAAAGCAGAAAGTTGGGAAACAGACAGATTGCGGAATTGCTTCAACCCATAATTAATTTGATTGAAGATTCAGGATTCTGGAATAATCAATCGGATGGCCTGGCAATATTTCGCAACAAAGATATATTTGTATATTATACTGTTCCTGTGCTTTTTGATGAATTCTTATATATCTCGGATCATTTTTATTTAAAACCTATGATAGAATATTTAAATGATTCAGGTAAATATTATCTTTTATCACTCAGTCTTTCCGGAGCTAAATTGTATGAAGGATTTCCTCATCAGATTGATGAACTCTTAGTTGATGATCTTTTGCCCGGCAAATTGCAGGATGTTGTTGGATATGATTATGTTGAGAAAAACTTGCAATTCCGTTCCGGCCAGGAAGGCACGGGAAAATCCATGTATCATGGCCATGGAAAGGGAAAAGAAGAAGACAAAACAGAAATTCTGAAATTTTTCAGAGCGATTAATGACGGAGTAATGAAAGTAATTAAAAATCGAAAAAGGCCTTTGGTTATTGCCGCTGTTGATTACCTGCTTCCTCTTTATAAAGAAGTAAACGAATATCCGCATCTTGTTGATGAATTTATACAAGGCAATCCTGAGCAAGAAGATCCGGTGTTGTTGCATGAGAAAGTCAGACGCATTTTAGCACCATATTTTGATAATGAAAAAAATGTTTTAATAGCTTCTTTTGAAAAAGCCTTATCAAAAAATCTTGCATCTTATAAAGAAGAATATATAATTCCTGCATCATATAATCAAAAAGTAGATACTTTGTTTGTTAGAAACCGCGAAGTAATGTGGGGTCTTTACGATAAAGAAAGCAATAAAATATTGCCAAGAGAGCAACAATCAGAGTTTAAAACCTGTCTTCTGAATTTTGCAGCAGTGAATACTTTTTTAAATAATGGAAATGTATTTCTGTTGGAGCAGGATGAAATGCCGGAACCAAAATCAAAACTAAATGCAATTTACAGGTTTTGATATAATCACATACCTCTAATATTGTTAATTAATAAAGGTGATGTTGTTCATTATTAAAAAGCAGAAAAATGATATTGATTGTTTTTGGCCTCCCTGCAACGGGTAAAACATATTTGTCGGAAAAAGCAGCAGAGGAATTAGATGCCGTTCACCTTAATACCGATATTATTAGAAAAAAATTAAACTTGCAAGGGCAATATGACGAACATTCAAAACAGATTGTATATGATGAGCTGTTAAAAGAAATGGTTTATCATACGCAAAATAATCAAAATGTTATAGTTGATGGGACCTTTCAAAAAGAAAAACACAGGAAACAATACATGCAGAAAGCGCAAGAAATAAAACAGAATCTGTTTTTTGTAGAATTGAGAGCAAAAGAAGAAACAATAAAAAACAGAATGAAATCGGACCGTAAACATAGCGAGGCTGACTTTGATGTGTATCAAAACATAAAAAGAACTTTTGAATCTATGAACAAACCTCATTTGATATTATGGACTGATGATCATCCTGTTTCCGAATTAGTAAATAAAATAAAACACTATATCAATGGATAATGAGCAAGTTATTAAAATGAAAGAGGAGTGCCTTTTTCCTGATAGCTGCGAAAATATTGGGCTTTCAGAAACCCATATCTCATGGATAGTATTAACTGATAATTATGCTTTCAAAATAAAAAAGCCGGTAAAATTGTCTTTTCTGGATTTTTCCACTTTAGAGAAGCGTAAATTTTTCTGTCATCAGGAAGTGAAACTCAACAAACGATTGGCTCCGGATATGTATCTTGGAGTAATTCCCATAAGCAAATCACTGTATGCTGAAAAATCAAATAATGATGATGATATTATAGATTATGCAGTGCAGATGAATAGAATGGATAGTGACAAGGAAATGCATAAAATGCTGGAAGACAGCAAAGTAAACAAAAAACACATAGAAAAGCTTGCGCAAAAAATTGCACAATTTCATAAAAACACGCAGATTGTAAAAAATGCATTTAATACTTCAGGTATGATTGATGATTTTGCTGATATAATGGATGCTGTGAATAATGATTCCGGAGATCAACTTATCTCCCAAGATTATAAAGACATAATTATTAGTTGTATTGAAAAATCAAAAAATTATCTTAATGATAACAGAAGCTTTTTTAATGAGAGAATTATCAGGGGATTTCACCGTGATTGCCATGGTGATCTAAATGCTACCAACATTTTTCTTTATGATGATCCTGTAATATTTGATTGTATTGAGTTCAATGAAGATTTTCGTTACATTGATATTTTAAATGAGATAGCATTCCTGTGCGTTGATCTCGATTTTTATGATAACAGCGATTTGGGTAGTTCTTTTGTAAATAATTATATGCAAGCTTTTGAAATGAAAGAAGAGGAAATGCCCAAATCATTATTCAACTTTTACAAATGCTACCGGGCAAATGTTAGGGCGAAAGTTACACTCATAAGCCTCCAGGAATCCCCGAATGATGAGAAAAAGAAAAAGGATGCCATAGGATATATTAAGTTGATGCAAGATTATAGTGAGCTTTTTTAATTTGCCTTTTAATGTGAACTTCTATGATACTTTAATCGGTTTTGATGTTTTATTATTAAAATGTATTATGATTTTACCATAAATAATAAATAAGAATTTACAAGTATATTTAATATGGGTTCTCTTATAAGCCTTATTGTAATAGTATTTTTATCGATAATAATTACAAAAATAGGAGCGCATGCTCTTATGAAAACCGGACTTGCTAAGGATGCTTCTATATTTCAGGCCCGTTCGGCCTTCACAGGTGTGGGTTATACAACAAGGGAAGCCGAAAAGGTTGCCGAAAACCCGGTAAGGCGAAAGATTATCATGTCTCTTATGCTTATTGGTAACATTGGAGTTATATCTGCACTGGCGTCTCTTGTGCTTACCTTTATTGGTGATGAATTAGAGTCAACTGACAAACTGATAAGGCTCGGTATTATTGCATTTTTTATACTTATGCTTTTGGCTTTGTCGAAAAGCAAGTGGCTGGATAAACAACTTATAGCAATTATCGATAAAGCTTTGAACAGGTTTCATTTTCTCAGGAATATTGATTACGTATCAGTATTAAAACTTCAGGATGAATATGAAATTACTGTGATTAAGGTAAAAGAGGATGATTGGCTGGCAAATAGAAAACTTGATGAGTTGCAACTTGCCGAAGAAGGTGTTAACCTTATTGCTATTGAGAGAAAAGATGGAACCTATCTTGGTATTCCTTATGGCTCCACGCAAATAAAGCCCGGTGATAATCTAACTATTTATGGCAAGGAAGAAAACCTGAAAAATTTGGAGCAACGCAAAAAGGACAGCAAAGGTGAAGCAGAGCATCAATCAGCAAAAGAAGATCATGAAAAAGACAAGAAAGATCAAAAGAAAAAAGATAAAAACAGTGAATAGATATAATAAAACCTTGACTTTTTAACAGCTCTAAACATGAAAATATTTATTGGTTGCAGTGGATATTCTTATAAGGATTGGAAAGGAAAATTTTATCCTGAGGATTTGTCTCAGGATGAATGGCTCTCGTTCTATGCGAAAAAGTTTAATACTGTAGAAATCAATAATACTTTTTACAAATTTCCTGAAGAAGAAACACTGACTAAATGGCTAAAACAAACACCAGCTAAATTTAGATTTTCCATTAAGGCGAATAGGTTTTTTACCCATCTGAAGAAGTTTAATGTTGACAATTCTTTTATCGAAAAACTGGATAATTTTCAGGCTGCTCTCAAACCCCTAAAGGACAAAGTCGCTTGCATCCTTTGGCAATTGCCGGGCAATCTGCATAAAAACATCTCCAAACTTGAATCATTTTGCCGGAAAATGGATAGTAACTTTAACCATGTGATTGAATTTCGCCATAAATCATGGTTTGCCGAGGATGTTTATGAGGTTCTTAAAAAAAAGAATGTTGCTTTTTGCATTCTTTCCGCCCCTGAAAATCTGCCCGAAGATATTATTGTAACCCATAAAACTGCCTATGTTCGATTTCATGGTAAAGATGAATGGTACGATTATCTCTATTCCGAAAATGAATTAAAGGAATGGAAAAAACGTTTTAGTGAATTAAAAAACATTGACCATTTGTTTGTTTATTTTAATAATGACAAGCATGGCAATGCTGTAAAAAACGCATTTACTCTCATGAGTTTGTTGGATGTGTAGTGTTTCTTACGGAATAATGAAGTTTTTGTACAGACTAATTTTGTTACTATATATAATAATTCATAAAAAAAACAAGATATGCCTGAACTACCGGATGTTGAAATATACAAAAAAACAGCTGATAAATCCATTGGAAGAAAAGTGGATGATATCCTTGTAAAAGATGAAAAATTTATTGATGCCTCTAAAAACAGTCTGGGAAAATATATAAAAAGTAAGGAAATAAAGAAGACATTGCGCAAAGGGAAATACCTGTTTGTAGAAATGGACAACAAATATGCCCTTGCTTTACATTTTGGCATGACCGGCGATCTACAATATACTAAAACAGATTCGAAATCACCATCTTATGCCAAATGTATATTGGAACTAAGTAACGATCACAAACTCATCTATATTTCAAAACGGAAGCTTGGCAAAGTTGAGTTAACCAATGATATTGAAGAATATATAAAAAAACAGGATTTGGGACCTGATGCCCTTGACATCAGCCAAACTGAATTCCTTTCAAAAATGAATAAAAGCAGAGCCACAATAAAAAGTTTCTTTATGGATCAATCGACTATGTGTGGCGTCGGAAATGTCTATGCAGATGAAATTCTGTTTCATGCCTGCATTCATCCCGGAGAAAAAGCAAATAAGCTTTCTGAAAAACAAGGAAAAGAGCTGTATAAACAGATGGGCAGAGTGCTCAAAACAGCCATTAAGAAAGAAGCTGATGTTAGCCGTATGCCGGATGACTTTTTACTTCCTAAGCGAAAGGAGGGAGAGAAGTGCCCTAAAGGCAAAGGCAGGATAAAAAAAATCAAAATCTCCGGACGAACAGGATATTACTGCCCTGACTGTCAGAAGAAGTAATCAATAACATTAAGAATCATTCTATGAGTAAAAACCCATTTATAAAAACACCTTTTCCTGAGTTCCGGGATCTTGATGATTTGAAAAAGAAAGAGGCCCGCGAAGAAACAGAACAATTGCGTGAAGCTATCAATCATCACGATCATCAATATTATATAGAAAATGATCCCGATATCTCAGATCGCAAATATGATGAGCTTTTTGAGCGATTGCTTAAGCTGGAGGAAAAGTTTCCGGATTTACAGTCAGATGTTTCACCCACCCAAAAAGTAGGCGCCGAACCCCTTGATAAATTATCGAAGAAAAAGCATTTGGCTCCCATGCTTAGCCTCAACTCTTCAGCTAAAGAAAAGGAGATGGAAAATTTCATTGGGTTTGTTAGGGAAAAGACAAAAGGAGAAAAAACGGATTTTTTTCTGGAGCCAAAATTCGATGGGCTTTCTGTGGAGGTTGTGTACCGCAAGGGAGTTTTTAATTATGCAGCAACCCGGGGAGATGGCTTGCAAGGTGAAGATATTTCAGAGAATGTTAAAACCATAAGATCACTTCCACTGGAACTTCGATCCGGCAATAACATTCCTGCCGAACTTTCCGTACGTGGCGAAATATACCTTAGCAAAGAAAACTTTCAACAACTCAATAAAGAACGCATTGAAAAGAACAAAAAAGCATTTGCCAATGCTCGAAATGCAGCAGCCGGAATAGTGAGGCAGCTCGATCCGGGTAAAGTGGCTGATGTACCACTCGATGTTTTCTTCTATGAACTCATTAGCAGCAAAAATAAAGAAACTGATTTTGAGAGCCAACAGGAGTTACGGCAACAGTTTAAAAAATGGGGACTTAAAATCAATAATGAAAGCAAAGGATGCTCTACCCTGAAAGAAATAAAAGATTTTTACCGGCAATTGGAAAGTAAAAGAGAGGAACTATCCTATGAGATAGATGGGATGGTAATCAAACTTAACCATCGGAAATTACGAAGCGATTTGGGCAGCCGTGGACGTAGTCCGAGATGGGCTTTTGCCTGGAAATTTGAGCCACAGAAAGAGGTTACCACTTTAGTTGACATTATTGTGCAGGTAGGTCGCACCGGAATTCTTACTCCCGTGGCTTTGCTCGAACCAGTGGAAGTGGGAGGTGTTACTGTTAGCAGAGCTACACTGCATAATGAAGATGAAGTGAAGAAAAAAGATGTTCGTCCCGGAGACACTGTAAAAGTAAAACGAGCGGGCGATGTAATACCCGAAATAGCAGAAAGGGTTAAGGCAAAAGGCGAAAAACGTAAAAATGCTTTTAAAATGCCTGAAAAATGTCCTGTTTGCAATACCAAAATTGTACGCGAAGGAGCTTATAATGTTTGCCCTGCCGGCTTGTCATGTGAAGCACAGTTAAAAGGAAGCCTGAGTCATTTTGCATCCCGGAATGCTATGAATATTGAGAATCTTGGCGAGAAAGTTATTGCACAGCTTGTAGATAAGCAACTTATCAAAAATATTCCCGACTTATATCAACTAAAACCTTCCGATATTGAAAAGTTGGATGGTTTTGCAAAAAAGTCTTCTAAAAAGCTTTATGATGCAATTAGTAAATCGAAAAACCCCGATCTTGATCAGTTTATTTATGCTCTTGGGATAAGACATGTGGGTAAGCATGTCGCCAGGGTTTTGGCAATGCACTTTAAGTCACTGGAAAAACTTTCGGATGCCGGCGAAAAGGAATTGAATGAGATACAGGAAGTCGGGCCGGAAATAGCCGAAAGCATAGTGCATTTTTTCAATAGCAGGCATAATCTTAATATGCTGGATAAACTCAAAAAAGAAGGTTTAAAGATACAAAAGCAAAAAACTTCTCAATCAGATAAGCTGAAAGGAAAAACTTTTGTAATAACCGGTGAACTGGATGAATTTACACGTGATGAAGCCAAAGAACTAATTGAATTGCTGGGAGGACGAGCTACTTCATCGGTAAGTGACAATACCGACTATCTGGTGGTTGGTGAAGGTCCGGGAAGCAAGCTCGATGAAGCTAAAAAAAGGAAGGTAAAGCGGATAGACGAGAAAGAATTCAAAAAAATAATTTCCTAAAAAGCTACAGATATGAAAGATGAATATGGACAACTCATTAGCTCACTTTCACAGGTGAATGACAAAAAAATTGTAATGCTGGTGCTTGATGGATTAGGCGATGCTGACAACCAGGGTAATGGCACTGCTCTGCAGATGGCTCGTACACCCAATATGGATAAACTTGCTCAAAAAGCTGCCCTTGGTTTGGCACACCCTGTTTTTCCGGGTATCACCCCGGGCAGTGGACCCGGGCATCTGGGATTATTCGGCTATGATCCTGTTATTTATCAGATTGGCAGGGGTGTATTAAGTGCCCTGGGACTTGAATTTA
>CAZTPA010000069.1:0-13019 GCA_964614525.1 uncultured Bacteroidales bacterium
ACAAGCTTTCCGGACACAATTATGCCCTCTGTTTCCATAAAATAATCCACATTAAAATCATCCTCTTTATGACTTATTCTGTTTTTATGATTTTTGCCTATAAGAAAATTGTTTAGCTCTTCCAGATTCATGTTGCCAAATAAAGAGATAGCATCCCGATGGTTGTAACCAAAAGCATCTGCAATATCCAATGCTCTTATATAACTGTCAAACAAAATGCTTTTATTACTAATAGTTTCCGCTTTTGTTAATGATAATGAAAGGTGAGCATATTCATCATCTAATAGGTTAGCATCAATAATCAAATTGATTTTTTCTCTTTGATTATAACTGTCTTTGTCAGTTTCAACAGATATTGCTTCCTTTTCACTAATATCATAATACCAAAGTCTTTGAGCTGTTTTATTCTGTCCGCGTTGTCCGGCCTCAATAGATAATACTCCCGATGGAACATCATCTTCACTTAAAGCAATATTAAAAATGCTGTCATTGATGTTTTTTTCATACACAACATTCTCACCATGCTTTATTTTAAGCCAATCCATTTGATGGTTTTTATCTGAGCATAATACGCTTATGTTGAGCTTATTGTTAGTTTTTTGATTTACTTTTAACAAACATCCCTGTTCGGCTCTAGGCAGCTCGTATCGCTTGTCAATTCTGTCAATTAAAGCATAATAATTACTTACAGAGTCTGGTTTAATTGAGAAAACAGCAAAACCATGGCTATTTAGTTTTGTGCTTATAATTGTGTCATTATTTTGATTTACAATCCATAGATTATGCAAAGCAGCATTAAAATCTCCCTCCGTTCTTATAAGTATATTGTTATAATGGCCGTTTATAAAATTTTTAGCTTCCGGCTCGAATTTAACTTTTAAACTTTCTTTATCAGCAAATTCTATCAAAGAAGTGTTGTGTATTTGGTCAAATCTGTTTACTACAGCTATTGTTTTCCTGAAAAACAGATCTTCATCCCAATTTCTCATCCAATTAGTATAAGCAACTAACTCATAATATCCGGTTGACAAGGTGTCATCAAGATAAATACTTCCTTTGCAGCATGCGTTTTCAACAGGCAGTATAACATTTTTAACCGTTTTGTTTTCATTTCTTAATGACACATATATGTAGCTGCTTTGTATTTTATTGTTTGTGTTAAACAGATAAGATTTAAGATGCACATTTTCCCCGGCAATATATATATCACGATCAGTATGAACAAACACATTTTCATTTAAATCATCTCTCAAAATATATGATTCGGATGCTATGCAATCCGACAAGTTAACAGAAACAAAAAGTAATGCTGTAAAAATAAAAAATAGTATTCTCATATTTGCAATAATTAGTTTTATTGAATCCACCATAAGGGTAATTCTTCCATGCAACAATCAGAGCAATCTGGCATTTCAAATGATTCCAGATCGTCAAAAATCGTAGCTGACCTTATGTTGTATGTTTTTACCCTTGTCACAGAAGACGCTTCAAAAAATCCCAGAACGACTTCTTCCTGTTGATCTTCACTATATATATTACCAATTATTTGTGGTGCTATAGGGTCGAATAATTGTCCTTCATTACTTGTTTGCCTATGGCGCTCATAATAAAACGAATAAGCATCGTCATTTAATGTATAAACAGAATTAGAAAAAATACGGGGCTGTAAGTATGTAATAGGAACCATATCTGTAGCTTCTCCATCAGGGCTTGGTTGAATAGTTGTATCTTTTTTAAACACAGGAAAGCCTATATATTTCATGTCTTTTTTCCTGTTTGGGAGAAAGCCAACTCTGTTACGTTTCGATTCTGATTGAGATAAGTTTTCAATTAAATCACTGTCAACAGTATGCGTTATATCCTTCACTTCCCAACAGTAATAAAGAATTTCTTCTTCAGTATTTGCAGGAATAAATTTATATTGTAGCATCAAAACTGATTTGTATCTGAACTTTGAGGTTCTTTCATCATTAAATGAAACATCAATGAATAAATTTACACCTTCAATTTCTTCCGCGTGTATTGAATTTTCATCATGTGTTTCATAAAAAAAAGTTTCGAATCCCGGTTCACCGTAAAATGAGTCTATCTCTAAAGGGGGCATTAATTCTTGTGGTTTAGACTTATATGTTTCCCCACTTTCTGTTGTAATGTGTAAAGTATAAGACTCGTCAATTTTTCCTGAAAAACTGTCGGGAGTATAATAACTGCCGGGATTTACTTCCTCGAGCATAATTACATTGTTTTCAGAGTCAGCTATTTTTAGTGAAGCATTTTCTACAGGAATGTGTTCATAACCCTGTCCGAAAACATTCGTTTTTGAAAGTTTTATTTCGTGAGGACCTTCAAGGTTGGTAATCATGCCTTCAACCACTAAATATTGCTTATCATGATTCAAATCAGGTTCATAAATTTCTTTACATCCCTGTAAAGTAAAAATAGATAAAATGAAAAATGATACAATAATCAATTGTTTGCTGAGGGTTTGCATCATATTTAATATGTTATGTTTTATTAAAATATTCATATGCTTATAATACTATTATTGCTTACATGTAAAATGCTTGCTAAAATGAATAATTATATGTTAATGTAGGAAACGGCCTGCCAATTATATATAGCTGATAAAAATTAAAGTTGTTTGTTGATGAGCGCTCATAAAATAAAGAATAAGGATTTTTACGTCCATAAACATTCATCAATGCAAAAGTCCAGCTTCCTTTTCCTCTTTGATTTAATTTTAGGTTCTCTCCTAGTGAAATTGAAATATCAAGTCTGTGATAATCAGGAAATCTATGCTCATTTCTATCGGAGAAATAAACCAAGTAATGATCGCCATGTGAGTATGTCATTTCCGGCAAAGTTACAGGTCGTCCGGTACTATATGTAAACACAGCTCCAAACCTCCATCTCCTGGAAATATTATAATTGAAATTAACAACCAGATTATGTGGCCGGTCATAATTTGAAGGAAAATATGCGTTTTGATTTATTTGATTCTCTGGAAATGCCTCCTGTGACCTTCTCATGGAACTGGAAAAAGTGTAACTTGCCCAACCCGTTAATTTACCGCTATTCTTCTTTACATAAAATTCAAGGCCATAGCCATAGCCAATAGCATTTATAACATCCTCTTCTAATATATCGTTCATCAAAATTTCTGCACCACTTTGGTATTCAATAGCATTTTTAAAATCTCTGTAATATGCCTCCAAAGATGTTTCTATTGTATTATCACGGAAGTTTTGAAAATACCCAATAGCATACTGATCACTACGAAGAGGTTTGATATATTTGTCGCTTAGTTTCCATAAATCAGTAGGCGACATGACCGATGTATTTGATAAAAGATTTATATATTGATTTACACGATTATAGCTTAATTTTACAGAACTCGCCTCGCCGGTTTTATAACGAAAACCTATTCGAGGTTCAAGTCCATTATAATCTGATGCGATTTCATTTTCATCAAAATAAAGTACTTCAGTAATGTTGTCTTCAGTTAATGCTTGGTTTTCCTCGTAAATATTTACCGTAGCCGGTCCCATTTGCAAATATTGGGTAAATCGCAAACCCAACTCCAGGCTAATCCTTTCACCAATTGAAATATCATCACTAATATATGCTGAAAGTTCATAAGCTTGCTCAGTCTCCATGTTTTTTTCTTCAATTATAGACTCTTCGCCAATAGGAGACATGTTGCCGGGAGAAATGTCATATCTTATTGCATTTATACCAAAATTTATTTTATTATCACGATTAGGATGGTAGGAAAAATTATATTTTAAACTCTTGTAATCGATATCAGACTTTACTTTTGAATGTATAAGAGGATTTGTTTCGGGCTTTTCTTCAATCTCGTATTGATAATTGCTCCAGCCTAATACTAATGTGGTGGAAAGATTATCATTAATGTTGCGGTTCCATCTCAGTGATGCCAAATTGTTGGAGTACTCATAGTTGTGTTGGTCATCAAAACTAAATTTATCAAAACTATAATAGCCAAAAAGTGTAATGTAGTTTTTTTTGTTAACAGCCACGCTCGTTTGGCCTGTAATATCATAAAATCCGGCAGAGCTATTCATGAGGTCTTCATCGGGTAATCTTCTAAGTAGCCAATCCGAGTATGAAGTTCTGCCACCTAAAGCAAAAGTGGCTTTTTCTTTAACAATTGGGGTTTCAAAAAGTATATTACTATTAACCAGCCCTATACCTCCACTTATAGTTGCTTCTTCTTTTTCCAAACCATTATCAAGAGTGATTTCCATAACTGAAGAAGCTCGCTCTCCATATTTTGCAGGTATTCCGGCTTTCATAAGAGAAACACTATTAACCATTTCAGGATTTATAACAGAGATAAAACCGAAAAGATGCGAAGAATTAAATAATGGAACATTTTCAAGCAATATAAGGTTTTGGTCAGCACTCCCTCCTCTAACGTTAAAACCCGTTCCAAATTCTCCAACAGATTGAACCCCGGGCAAAAGTGTCATGCTTCTTACTATATCCAATTCTCCAAAACTGGTTGGTAAAACATCTAATGACTTTGCATCCATATAGATACGGCTCATTTGAGTGCCTGTAACATTATCCTGAGCCCTTCTTGAATATATTGTAACTTCATCTAATTGTGTAGATTCATAAAATAGCTCAATAGTTAAACTTCCATCACTAACCAACCTTATATCTTTCACAAGTTCTTCATATCCAATATAAGAAATTTCCAAACTATGCTCACCAACAGGAAGTTCTATTTCAAATGACCCATTGACATCAGTAGTAACACCATTTTTACTTTCAGGGTCATATATTACAACACCTATTAATGTCTCAGCTGTGGTTCCGTCTTTTACTATGCCGGATAAAGTTGCGTGGGAATAACGTCCGTATTCAGAAGGATCCCCAACAACTTCTGTGTCTTCTGCCAGCATCTGCCTGTTAAAGGAATTTGCTTCTTTGGGTACAAGAGTGATAATGTCATCCACAAATACAGCATTCAAACCAGCATCTTCAGAGATTTTGTCAATCGCCTCGCTAAGTGACAAGTCGGCTATTTCTATACTAAAAGTTATTTCAGTAAACCATTGTGGTTGGTAAAAAATATTTACAGAATATTTATCTTCCAGTATATCTGTAATTTTATCAATTGTTATTTCGCCTTCTTTATCTTTATCAATAATTTCTTGGGCAAATGATTTAAAAAGAACAAAAGACAATATAACTGATAATATAACTAATAGTCTCATAATAAAATTAATATAGAAATAATCATTAGTTTCCTTTTTTATGAAAAAGCATAAACTCTTTAAGGAAGACAAAAGTAACACACATATTCCTGTCTTTTAATTATTTAATCATTTTTAACTAGAAACCACTATAAACACAAAATTGTATAAAATTAATTTAGGTATTAAGGTAGCTTGCCCCGCTTATTCTTGAAACTATGGTTTTTCGTTACCAAGTTGTTTCGCCAGTTCGAATTATTTTGCACTTAATAAATTATTTTGCACTTTTGTTAAGCTTATACTTTTTTGCAGCTAAAATTAAATTCCGTGAAAAAAAAAGGTAAAATTCTCGTCATAAGATTCAGCTCAATTGGTGATATTGTGTTAACTACACCTTTGTTGCGTTGCCTTAAAAACACTCCGGACAAGGAATATAGCGTTCACTACGCTACTAAAAAGAAATTTGCAGCAATTTTACAAAACAACCCTTACATTGACAAAGTTCATATTCTTGACGATTCTCTAAAAAATCTGATAAAAGAATTAAAAAAGGAAAATTTTGACTATATAATAGATTTACATAAAAACATTCGCTCATTTATAATCAAGTCTGCCCTTAGAAAGCCTTCAAGCTCATTTATGAAGCTAAACTTACAAAAATGGCTAATGGTGAATTTTAAGATAGACATGCTCCCAAGGGTTCACATTGTTGACAGATATATTTATGCTGCTAATAAACTTGAGGCAAAAAACGATATGCTGGGGTTGGATTACTTTCTGCCAAAAAGTATTAGCAATATAAACACAGAACTTTTTGAAGGCCTTTTTAAGAATGGTTTTGTTGCCTATGCTGTCGGGGGAATGCATTTCACAAAAAGAATGCCCAATGAAAAAATTGCATCAATTTGCAAAAAACTTAATCTGCCAATAGTTTTGCTTGGTGGAAATGAGGATAAAACCAATGGTGATGAGATAAAAAAGCTTGTCGGAAACCACGTTTATAATGCCTGTGGGGAATTTTCATTAAATGTTTCAGCCTTTTTGGTAAAAAATGCAAAAGTTGTAATTTCTCACGATACAGGATTAATGCATATTGCTGCAGCTTTTAAAAAACCTCTTGTTTCTGTCTGGGGAAATACAATTCCTGAATTCGGAATGTACCCATATATGCCCGGCCTTGAGGATTTGTCATACATTGCTGAAGTGAAAAATTTGTCTTGCAGGCCATGCAGCAAAATCGGGCACAAGAAATGCCCCAAAAAGCATTTTAAATGCATGAAAGAAATCAATGAAGAAAATATTATTGAATTTTGTAAAAAGTTCTATGCTTTACCTGAACAAATCAGTTAATCACCATTTTTAAATCATGGATTAATATAAAATATTAAACAAATTTCCCTTATTTCAGGTTTATATATTATAAAACAAATCACCAATTAAAAAAAACAGATATGCAAACTGACATTGAAATAGCAAAGGCTTCCAAAATGAAGCATATATGGGATATTGGCAAAAAATTAGGCCTTGAAAGTGATAACATGTATCTTTTTGGAAATAATATTGCAAAATTGCCTTTAAAACTTATCGACGAATCAGTAATTAACAAAAAGAAGTTAATTCTAGTAACAGCTATCACACCAACACCTGCCGGTGAAGGTAAAACAACAACTTCAATAGGATTAACAGAAGGATTAAACCGTATAGGAGTAAAAACCAGTGTAGTAATTCGGGAACCTTCTTTAGGTCCTGTTTTTGGTATAAAGGGTGGTGCTGCCGGCGGTGGAAGAGCGCAGGTTTTACCGATGGAAGATATTAACCTACACTTTACCGGAGATTTATCTGCGGTCGAAAAAACTCACAACTTATTATCTGCTCTGGTTGACAACCATCTGCAAAGCAAAAGCAAGGCTCTTAAACTCGATCCCAGAAAAATTGTCTGGAAAAGAGTTATAGATATGAATGAAAGAGCACTGAGGCAAATTGTTATCGGACTTGGCGGGTCAAGCCAGGGAGTGCCGAGAGAATCAGGCTTTGACATTACTGCAGCATCTGAAATTATGGCTGCATTATGCCTGGCAAAAGACATTAATGATCTCAAAAAAAAATTCGGCAATATTCTTGTCGGTTATACTTATGATGATGAGCCTGTTTATGCCAAAGAATTTAAAGCTGAAGGTGCAATGGCTGCACTTATGAAATATGCCATTATGCCAAATTTGGTGCAAACAATTGAAGGAAATCCCGCCTTTATTCATGGTGGCCCCTTTGCCAATATTGCACAAGGTACAAATACACTGATTGCAACTAAAATGGGGCTTTCCCTTTCTGACTACGTTGTTACAGAAGCAGGCTTTGCTTCAGAACTTGGTGCAGAAAAATTTCTGAATATAAAATGCCAAACAGGAGGACTAACACCAAATGCATCTGTGATAGTTGCCACTATTCGCGCTCTTAAATATCATGGAGGTGTAAAACTTGCCGATCTTAAAAAAGAAAATACTGAAGCAGTAAGTACCGGCTTGCAAAATCTTGAAAAACATATTGAAAACATCAAGCATTTTAACCTTAAACCTGTTGTTGCAATAAACAAATTCGTCTCAGATACTGATGAGGAAATAGAAGTGGTGAAGAAAAGATGTGAAGAACTTGGCGTAAAAGTAGCTGTTTGTGAAGCCTGGGAAAAAGGTGGAGAAGGAGCCATAGAACTTGCCAAACTTGTTAAGCACGAAGCCGAAAAATGCGAGACCTGCTTTGATCCGCTCTATGATTTTAAGTGGAGCATAGAAAAAAAGATTCATACAGTTGCCACAAAATTATACGGTGCAAAAAATGTTGAATATACTATAGCTGCGAAAAAACAAATTGAGCAATTTGAAAAAATCGGACTTGACAAATTACCAATATGTATTGCAAAAACTCAAAAATCACTGTCTGACGACCCTCGCAAAAAAAACAGACCAAAAGATTTTACAGTAAAAATTCGTGAGTTTGAGGTCGCTGCAGGTGCAGGATTTATCATCCCAATTGCAGGAACAATTATGCGTATGCCGGGACTACCCAAAACGCCATCTGCTGAAAATATCGATATTGATAATGATGGCAACATCACAGGTTTGTTCTAAAATAGATTCTTATATTTAATTATTACTTTCTGAAATGAGCAATGAAGTGGTTTGAAATTCCGGCATTTCAAATCTATTCATTGCTCTTTGACTGCCATAACTATGTCATTTTCTATCTATATTTGCAGTAACAAACCCAAAAACAAAACTTTTGCTTAAAAAACTTGCTATATGGTTTGCTGCTATTTGCTGTTTTACTACAGCAGCTTTTTCAATGCAACCAAGCAAACAAAGGTCTTTTTACATACCGGCTTCTGCAAGTATAATAACGCTTGATTCTTTAAGTATAATCGAAGAGAGTTTTCAAATTTTAGGACCTGATAAGGAAACCTTAGATACTGCTTTTTATTCCGTTGATTTTATTGAAGCAGAAATAAAACTGAGAGTGCCGGAATTTTGGCATAATGATTCATTAAGAGTTAGTTATAATGTTTATTCATTAAATTTTGCCAAGCCATATTCTCATAAAGATACTTCATGGATAAGCCTTCCCGGACCGGGGGAATCTTTCAGACCAATTACTGCCTCAAAACCCGGCGGCGATAAAGGATTGCTGGATTTTCCGGAGCTGAATTCCTCGGGGAGCATAACAAGGGGGGTTAGCATAGGTAACAGGCAGGACCTCTCTTTAAATTCTGCCATGAACCTACAGTTGTCAGGAAATTTAACTGATGAAATAGAAGTTAATGCTGTAATTTCGGATCAGGATATACCTGTGCAACCGGAAGGAACTACTCAGCAATTGCAAGAGTTTGACAAAGTTTTTATTCAAATGAAAGCTTATAATGCAAGCCTAATTGCAGGAGATTTTGAAATTGACAGGCCTAAAGGATATTTCATGAATTTCTCCAGAAAAGCACAAGGAGGCAAATTTAATTATCAAACTCCGGATGATTATGAAAGCAACAATAAGTTGGTTGAAGATTTTGATATTGAAGTGTCCGGTTCAATATCAAAAGGTTTATACGCCAGAAATGTTTTTAAGGGAATGGAAGGAAACCAGGGTCCATACCGCCTGACAGGAAATAATGCAGAAAGCTATATTATTGTTTTGGCAGGCACCGAAAAGGTTTTTATCGATGGGGAACTTCTTGTAAGAGGCATGGAAAACGATTATGTTATGAATTATAATCAGGCAGAACTAACTTTTACATCTCAAAGACTTATTACAGCAAACAGCAGAATAACAGTAGAGTTTGAATATGCTGCAAGAGACTACGTGAGAAGCATGTATTCAGCTTCCGGGGGAGTGGAAACAAAATACGGAAACCTTAGAGTGAATTTCTTTTCCGAGCAGGATCATCCCGGACAGCCTTTGTTCAAAGAAATATCTGACGAGCAAAAAGACATGATGGCTGCTGTTGGTGATAGTATTCACAAAGCATTTAGCTGGAACTTTGATAGTATCGGTTTTAAGAATGACAGGACTATGTATCTGCTAACAGATTCTCTCGGGTATGACACCGTTTTTGTTTATTCAACAGATCCGGACAGAGCGCATTATCAGGTTGGCTTCTCATATATGGGTGAAGGTAAAGGAAACTACCGGCAAATCAACAGCTCGGCCAACGGCAGAGTTTTTCAATGGGTTGCTCCTGTCAATAACGAACCACAAGGAACTCACGAGCCAATCCAACTTCTTACAACACCTCAGAAATCTCAAATGCTAAGCATTGCATATGATATTGATATTAGCAAAAATACAAATGCCAGCTTAGAATGGGCTCTTTCAAATAATGATATAAACTTATTTTCTGAGCTTGACAACAGGGATAATGTTGGCATGGCTATTATAGCAGGTGTGAAAAATAAAAGAACTCTGGGCAAAAACAAGGATGCGAAATGGGTTTTATTTTCTGAAATATCACATGAAACAGCATCAAAAACCTTTAATCCTATTGAAAGATACAGAAGTGTTGAGTTTGAAATGGATTGGAACCTAACGGGAATATCCCGGCCGGAAGAGGAACATTTTACGCAATTAAGCTTATTATTAGAAAACAAAAATACCGGGCAAATAAAATATAATATAGGCACTTTCTTTAAAGGAGATTTGTTTTCCGGCCTTAAAAATAGTTTGTTGATGAATCTTTCTAATAAGAAAAACAAAGTATTTTATTCGGGAAGTTTTCTTGAATCGCAAGGTTGGCAAAACACTAGCTTTTATCGCCACAATGCCGGTTATACGCGAGTTTTCAGATATTTCAACATTGGATTTATTCATCAGATGGAAAATAATAAAATTAGAAATCCCGAAAGTGAAGAATTAAAAATCCAAAGTCTTGCTTTTAATGAGTCAGAAATATTCATTTCAAACAATGATACTGCAACAAATAATTTTCGCTTGTTTTATAAATTTCGTCAGGATTATTTACCGGAAACAACAAAATTTGCTCTTTCTGCAAAGGCAGATGAGTATGGGGCAACTTATGAATACCGGGCAAATTCTAATCAAAGAATCAAAACAAGTGCTATTTACAGAAAAGTTAAATACACAGATTATCAAAATTCAACATCAGAAGATGACAATAATATTTCCGGAAGAATTGAGTATTTATCAAAATGGGCAAACGGAGCAATAAGTTCATCAATGTTTTACGAGGCCGCGAGCGGTATGGAAAGAAAACAAGAATATATTTTTGTGGAAGTGCCGGCCGGACAAGGTATTTACACATGGAACGACTATAATGAAAATGGTATAATGGAGCTCGATGAGTTTGAAATTGCTCAGTATAGCGATCAGGCAAATTTTATAAAAGTATTTGTTCCAACCGATGATTTTATAAAAGCCTTTACTAATATATACAGCCATACATTGAATATTAATCCGATGCTTGCCTGGAAAAATGAAAACGGTTTTAAGAAATTTCTTGCAAGGTTTAGCAATCAAACATCTTACAGTGTAAATAAAAAAATACTTGAAGAAAATTCTGTTGCAGGTTTTAATCCTTTTAGCATTAATCTTGAAGATACTCTGATTTCATCACTAAGAAGCTCCCTGAAAAACTCACTTTTTTTCAACAGAATAAATCCTGTTTTTAGTTTAGAACTAACTTATCACGATGATAGAAATAAAATGTTGCTGAGCAATGGCTTTGAAACCCGACACAGAGAATCCCTGAAACTTACAAGCAGATGGAATATTAACCGGCAGTATGCATTTAATTTAATTCTTGGAAACGGAACCAACAAAACAAGTTCAGAATTTTTTGTTTCAAGAAACTTTATAATACAAACTTATACAGCCGAACCTACATTTATTATTCAGTTCTCAAGACATTTCAGAACAGGCTTTTTCTATAGATTTCAGCACAAAAAAAATGAAATCGGAGAAATTGGAGAACTAGCAACAATCAACAGTGCCGGAATTGACAGCAGGGCGAATTTCCCGGGAAACGGATCTCTTAGCTTTCGTTTCCAAATATCTCAAATAAATTATCCTTTCGACGAAAATACTCCTGTAGCTTTTGATATGCTGGAAAGTTTAAGACCCGGCACCAACCAACTCTGGAATCTTTCATGGCAACAGAATCTAAATGAGTATCTTATGTTAATTCTGAACTACCACGGACGAAAATCTCCCGGCACAACGGCTGTTCACACCGGCAATGTGCAGGTGCGGGCATTCTTTTAGTTTTATAATGTTTGATGGTGAAGCGCATGATTACGAGGCGAATACCTGTCAGTTTCCCGCCAACTTTTTTACAATTCACAAAACACCAGATAATTGCATAGGATTTATTTCAAGAAGAACTTTTCGTTTGGGGTAGCAGGGTGATTAGAGTTCTAAATATTGCAAGCTGTTATATTTTATTATAGTAACTGTTCAATTTGTTCTTTTAACTTAGGAAGGTGTCTTACAATTGTTCCCCAAACAATCTCATTATCAATTTTGTCATAACCGTGCATTACCCGATTTCTCATATTGACAATTTGCCTTTTACTTGAAATATTAATTGTTGAATCAATCTTTTCAATTCTGTTAATTGCCTCCCCAATAATTTCAAATTCTCTTTCAACAGCCCTGCGAAGCATTTTGTTAGCAATGTATGTATTGAAGTCTTTTCTCTCCAAGATAATTCTCAATTGAATCAATTGATTCTTTAATGTCGTAAAGAAATTTTTTTATTTCAAGCTTCATATATTGGAGTCTTGGTTTTATTTAATGATTCAATAAAATATGGATTTCCTAAAGACTTATCTGTAACCAAGTCAACAGGGCGATTAAGTATTCTTTCAAATTCTTCAGTTAACTCAAAATATGTGTCAGCATAGTCTCCGTAATCCATTGGTTTAAATGAAATTAATAAATCGACATCACTATTTTTATTAAAATTTTCAGTGCATACAGATCCAAATGCATGCAACGATTTCACATTGTGTTTTAAACACAATGCTTTTAAACTCTCAATATTGTCTGTCAATATTTTATTCATCATTAATAATTTTCACTACAAAAATAAACCTTTTGTAGTTGATGTGCAAGTCGTACTTTTGTAATTGGCTATAACGGCACTTCCTCACAATAGCGGAACAATCAGTCTAAAAATCTCCCTTAATTTTCAATAAATCTATAATATATAGCAGATTTTGTATTAACCCTGAAATAAGAAAACAAACAAAACCCTCGATAAGTGCACAAGTTTTATTTCTAGCGGGAATAATCGCTTGG
>CAZTPA010000070.1:0-10210 GCA_964614525.1 uncultured Bacteroidales bacterium
GCTTCGGGTTTAGACGACATAAAACTACATACTTTCCCTCAATTTTTTTGGCAAGCCTGCAACAACCAAATCATAAGAATCTTTTATCCATTCCTTAATTTGTTTGTCAGAGAGACGGCCGCCGGTTTTAATACTGTTCCAGTGTTTTTTATTCATGTGATAACCCGGAATAACTTCATCAAACTGTTCTCTGAGCCTTATAGCTTTTTCAGGGTCACATTTCACATTTATATAATCAAAAGCATCAATGTCAGTAAGGCAAAACATTTTTCCTTTTACATAAAATACCAAAGTAGTTTCATCAAAAGGAAGTTTTTCCTCAACACTTTTGAAAGAAAGGCAATAATCGCGGAATTCTTCGATGTTCATGTTTATATTTTATTGGTAGAACAAAGCTGTATTAATTTTTCATCCTCTCCCCAAGCTCCTGCAAGCTGAAGCCCAATTGGTAGTCCTGAGCTGATTTTATCCCCGGGAATTGAGAGTGTCGGAACTCCCATAAATGTCCAAGGTAAATTCATTAAAGGGCTGCCTGTTGATTGTAATCCTTTGGGAGCAGTATCTATAGCCGACGGACTAATCCAAATGCCAATTCCTTCAGATTCTGATATTTGGCGGAAATTATTTTTAATACGATTTTGCAGGTCAAAAGCTTCGGAAAGAGCTGCTTGTGAAATATTTTGCCCTTCTTCAATAAGATTCTTTGAATGCTCGCTGAAAAGATTGCCGTATTCTTTGAATCTTGCTTTGTGAACAAGTGCAAATTCTGAGGCTATAATTTTTCTGTGGGCTTTATTAATCTTGTCAATATCTTCAAAAGCATTTATTTCCAAAACAGAAAACCCCCGATCTTTAAAGCGCTTTATTTTATTTTGGAACCATTCGTAAACTTCTTTTGTAGCTTGTTGTAAAAAAGCTCCTGTGGGAACTCCAATAATTGGTTTTTGAGAATATGTCGGTGATGATTTTTTCCAATTTTTAAGAAGCAAACTTGCTACAAGCTCAACTCCTTCAATGTCCTGTGTAAAAAAGCCAACATGATCAGCTGTTGGGGAAAAGGGAACAACTCCCTTCGTTGAAATTCTTCCGGATGTTGGTTTAAAACCATATACACCACAATAAGATGCAGGCCGGGAAACAGATCCTATTGTTTGAGTACCAAGAGCCAAGGGTGCCAGCCCGGCAGCTACAGCAGCGGCAGAACCGCTGCTTGAACCTCCCGGAGTATGATTAGTATTATGTGGATTTGTTGTTGGCCCGGCTTGAAAGTATGCAAATTCTGTTGTATGTGTTTTTCCCAAAATTATAGCTCCGGCATTTTTTAAAATACTCACAACCTCTGATTCTTTATCTTCAAAAGCCGATGAAGGTAATTTTGATCCTGCATGAGTTTCAAATCTATCTGCAATAAAAATGTCTTTAACGCCAATGGGAACTCCAAACAATGGCGGGCGATTATTAATATCGGGAAATTTTAATATTAACTCTTTGGCAGCAGCAAGCAGCCGTTCTCTTCTGTTTGTTTCGTGCAAAAGAGAATGAATGTTTGGTTCAACATTGTCTATTCTATCGCACAAATCTTTAATAAACTCTTCCAAAGGAATTTCATTTGTCCGCAGTTTACCGGCAATTTCAAAAAGAGGCAGATTATGAATGAATTTTGCCATTATACATGAATTTTACAATACTCCACTATCTTTAAGTTCATTTACTTCATTTTCAGTCAAGCCAAGCATATTTGACAAAACCTCGAAATTATGTTCTCCGATTTCAGGAGCGGCACTTCTGCTTGTGCACTCTTCCAACGAGCTCATTTTTATTGGATTACCTGCAATTTTTATTTTTCCCGCTTTTTTATCTTCAACATCAACAATCATATTTCTGGCATTAATCTGAGGTTCAGAAAACAGATTTTCAATGGTATTGATAGGGCCACAAGGTACGCCTGCATTATCTATAATTTCAACCCATTCCGCAGAAGTTTTTGTTGAAAACGTATTGTCAAGTTCTTCAACCAAGTCAGACAAATTTTGTGTGCGCAAATCATTGGTTGTGAAGCGTGTATTAAGCAAAAGATCAATTCTACCGATCGCTTCACAGAGCTTTTTCCAAAGAGAATCATTTCCTGCAGCAACCACAAAATAACTGTCACTAGCTTTAAATGCCTGGAATGGCGCAATAGTAGGATGTCTGTTTCCCAGTGGTTGAGGAGATTTGCCTTCAACCTGATAACGTGTAATTGCATTCTCAAGAATTGAAACCTGACAATCTAACATAGCCACATCCACTTTCTGGCCTAAGCCGGTATTATTACGATGCTGTAATGCAGCAAGAATGCCTATTGCAGAGTATAAAGATGCAGTGATATCTCCCAAAGACATTCCTACACGGGTAGGAGGGGTTTCCGGCCAACCTGTAATACTCATTATACCTCCCATTGCCTGCGCAAGAATATCGTAGGAAGCTTTTTTCGAACTCGGACCGGAATGTCCATATCCGGAAGATGCAGCATAAATAAGTTTGGGATTCAAATCTTTGAGTGTATCATATCCCAGTCCAAGCTTCTCCATAGTTCCGGGACGGAAGTTTTCAATAATGACATCAAAATTCTTTATCAGGTTTTTAAAAATTTCTTTGCCTTTTTCTGTCTTAAGATTAATGGAAATACTTTTTTTCTCCCTGTTAATGCTCAGAAAGTAAAGACTTTGGCCATTCTTAAACGGACCGAAAGATCTGGCATCATCCCCTGTTCCGGGCACTTCAACTTTTGTCACTTCAGCGCCTAAGTCGCTAAGAATCATTGTACAAAATGGCCCGGCCAAAACTCTGGTCAGATCAAGTATTTTTAAATTTTCTAGAGGCTTCATTCGTAAAAGTTTGATTTAAAATTCTTGTATGTAACTCCCATGATATTATGTTCATGTTCGTTTTGTAATTTGCATGGGGGATATAGGCCCGCACTTATGCTTTCTTGCTTTATTTCAGACAATTCGGCAGCATTTCTAAAAAACCAATGCATTTATCATAATTCAGTTCATAATAATTCACGCCCAGATTTATTGTCTCATAATATTTCGCTTGGTTATTTTTGTAGTATTCTTCAGACGGCATTTTCCAAAAGTCACGTCCTAATTTTTCTGCAACAAACCATTTTTCAATTAATCGCGCTGCTCTGCCATTGCCATCTCTGAATGGATGTATGTGTGAAAATTGCAGATGAAGCAAGGATGCAAAATAAAAGACTTCAATTTCATTTAGGTCAGATGAAATTAATTCATTTACATCCCTGAAAAAAACTTTCATTTCTTTCTCCACAAATTCAGGCTCAACAGCCATATAAGCCAAACCTGATTTTCCAAAAACACCAACTTGTTCAACATGGTATTTACCTCTTTTACTTTTTATCAATAAAGTGTTTGAAAATATTTTATGACAATTCAATACGTTTTTCTCATTTAGTTTGTTATTCTGAGCAAACTCGTATGCTTCAACCAAATCTTCAATTTCTTCAATTTCTTCAATTTCTTTTCCTACTTTGAATTTATCCTTGTTCATTTCATAATTCATGTAAGAATTCAAATCAATACTATTCCCTTCAATATTAGATGAGTAAACAGCAGAAGACTTAGTCAAAAATTCAAATTCTCCGGGATTTTCTGAAAAATCAAATTCCTTAATTAATTCAGGAATTTCATTCCCAATTGACTTTTTATATAGGTCTAAATATTTTCTTTCAGTAACTCTCATTTATTCAAAATAGTTAAACACAAATATACTCAATATTAATGTCAAATCATTATACAGCTGTGGTTTCTAAGAATGAAGAACAACTTATATAAATCTCTTCATTCTGTTTTTTACTTTTTGAAAATCTTGTTTTGTTAAATAAATACTTCTGTATAAAAACAGGCATGTAACACTTGACACACAAGGGCTACCGCTGAAGACCATACAAGAGTTCATTTATTACTTTTATTCTTCCCCCTTTTTTAATATTTCCAAACAAATCTTTTCTGCTGTAATAGGCATTGTTTTTATTCTGATATTCAGGGCATTATCAATAGCATTAGCAATCATGGGTGCAACCGGAATCATTGTATGTTCGCCCATGCCTCTGGCACCAAATGGGCCATCAGGTTGCGCAACCTCAATGATTATAGGAATAATTTCATCAGGGATATCTAAGGCTGTTGGTATTTTATAGTCTGTAAAATTTGGGTTCAACATTTTACCTCTATGGTCAAATTTCATATCTTCATAAAGAACTGTAGAAATTCCCTGCATTATACCACCCACTATTTGTCCATCAACCAGGCTGGGATTTAATGCTTTTCCGCAATCCACGGCTTCAACAATTTTTTTCACCTTTACTTTGCCTGTTTGCTTGTCAATTTCGATTATCGTAGCTGCAGCTCCAACAGTGTAATGCACATTTGGATGCCCGCCCTGACTTGTTTCCGGATCTGCATTAGTTGATGTGTATTCGGGCATAAAAGATCCTCTGCCTATAATCGGGCCACCTTTAAATGTTCCGTCTTCCATTTGAATTCCGTTTATTACAAAATCCTTCAGCGCCAGCACAAATTTGGGATCTGTTTTGCACTTCACCTTTTCATCTTCCAGGTAAAGCATGTCTTTGGGAAGATATTTTGTTCTTGCAATAAGGTCAAAAATTTGTTCTCTTGCGTCAATGGCGGCTTTTTTAACAGCATTTCCACAGCCCCATGTAATGTGAGATGCTACTGTTTGCCATTCGTAAGGATTTCTGTCGGTATCAGGATTTTCGGTGCGGATTTTTGAAACAGGAACAGATAATATTTCCGCAGCAATTTGTGCCATAACTGTTAAGAATCCCTGGCCAAGATCCATTCCTGAAACCAGAATGTTTATACTTGCATCTTCATTCATTTTCAAAAAGCATGACGAAGAAGCATTAGGAGGCATTGCAGGAGCCTTCCAGAAAAGAGAAAATCCTTTTCCTATTGCCACATCCGGGCTTGAGGGCTTAAGTTTTTCACTCCATTTTATTTCTTTCTCAACGGCATCAATAGCCTGAAGCAAACCGTTCGGATTCATGTGAGCTCCGTAAGCTGTAAGGTCTCCTTCTTTTATTGCATTACGGCGACGAATTTCGATAGAATCAATACCAAGATGCTTGGCAATACGATCCATATGAGATTCCAGACCAAAAAGAAACTCAGAATAACCGAAACCACGATAAGGCCCGCCCGGAGGAAGGTTTGTATAAATACAATATGAATCGATAGATGCATTTTCAACTTTATATGGTCCGATAGCAGAAAGTCCAACGGCATTAACAACATTAGCACCATATTCTACATAAGCACCTGCATCCCAGAAAAGTTCATGGTGCAGAGCAGTAATCCTGCCGTCTTTTTTTACACCGATTTTCAGATTTGCAACAACGCCAAGTCTTTGATATGTATTATAAAATTCTCTTTCACGATTCCACATAACTTTAACAGGATGCCCCTGAACTTTCATGGCAACGGCAGCAGCAATAATTTCCATTGTAACGCCTGCCTTTGAGCCAAATCCGCCTCCAACATGAGGAGCGATAACTCTGACATCATTATGCTTTATACCTAATGGCGCCAAAGCATTTGCAAACAAGTTGCGCTGGGTATGCGGCGATTGCGACGAAGCCCAAACGGTTAATCGTCCCGAATGATCATATTTTGCAACTGCTGCGTGAAATTCTATTGCGCAATGTGAATAACGCGGCACCTCATAAGTATCATCCAAAACATAATCAGCATCTTTAAAACCTTTATCCACATCACCTTTTCTAATTTTCCTGTGATGAGCAATATTTGTTTTTGGTTTTGGAAAAAACCATGGAACATGCTCGTAGTTTTCGAGATCAGGATGAATAAGATTTGCATTTTTCTTTACTGCATCAACAGGACTAAGCACTTTAGGAAGAGGGGAGTAGTTGACCTTCACCAACTTAGCAGCTTTTTTCGCAGCCTGAGGTGTGCGAGCAACAACCGCAGCAATTTGTTCTCCAAAAAATCTTACCCTGTCTTGTGCAAAGATGAATCTATCTTTCATATAAAGACCAAAGTTGTAAGGAAAGTCTTTACCGGTAACCACAGCTAATACTTCCGGCACTTTTTCAGCTTCAGAAGTATCGATGCTGTTAATCATAGCATGTGCATGAGGACCTTCAACAATTTCGGCATAGAGCAAATCGGGCCCAAATTCCAGATCGTCGGTATAAAGAGCTGCTCCTGATACTTTTTCTTTTCCATCAACTCTGACAGATGATTGGCCAATAAATTTATGTTTTTCCATGATTTAATGCTTCTTAGTTACTTCTAAAACAGCGTCAATTACAGGTTTATAACCAGTGCAACGACACAAATTTCCCGCTATAGATTCTTTTATTTCCTGCTCTGAGGGATGAGGATTTTTCTTAATCAATTCCGTTACAGAAAGAATCATTCCCGGTGCGCAATATCCACACTGGTATGCATTTCTTTCATTAAGAGCTGTTTGCAAAGGTGTTAGACCATCTTTGGAAATACCTTCCAGTGTGAGAATATCCTGTCCATCAACTTCGATGGCAAGAATCAGGCAGCTTCTGACTGTTTTTCCGTTTAAGATAACAGTGCAGGCTCCGCAATCTCCGCTATCACATCCGCATTTCGGACTTTTTACGCCCATCTTATCACGAAGCACTTCAAGCAGAACTTCATTTGGCGTAACGTTAATAAAACGCATTTCTCCGTTTAGAGTGAATGATATTTTTTTCATACTAATGTTTTTTAGTAATAAGTTTTGGCTTTTTTAATCTTTCAACAGCTGCATTAATGGCTCTTTCAAACATAACCTTTGTCATATGCATTCGATATTCTTTGGTTGCTCTGACATCAGTTATCGGACAAATAATTTTATTAATCATCTCCTTTGCTTCAGCAATTGACTGAGAATTAATGCCTTTTTCTTTAAGAAAAGCTTCCAGCTTTGGTGAGCGTTTTGGGATGGGGCCAACAGAGCCAAAAGCAACATTACAGCTGCCATCAGAAAACAGCAATACCCCAACATTTGCCTGCGACAAATCTTCTCCTGAGTATCGCATCATTTTCTGATATGCACCGGCATATTTAAGTTTTGGAATGGGAATAGAGACATGTGTTACCATCTCTTGTTCACCGACAGAGGTTTTTCTGTTCTCAACAAACCATTTTTGAACAGGAACATCCCTTTTTCCATCCACTCCAACACAATGAATTACAGCATCGTGAACCAACAATGGAGCTGCACTATCCATACATGCTACTGCCGAACAGATATTTCCAACCATTGTAGCACGATTTCTTACACCATTAGAAGCAACCAAACCGGCAGCTTCATATAAGATGTACGCATTATCACGCACAACTTTAGATTCAAGAATTTCATTAAAAGTTACCAAAGCACCTATATGTAATCTGTCGTTAATGATTTCAATCTGTTTAAGAGTTTCAATTCCTTTAATATCGATTAGTATTTCGGGAACTCTAAAACCTTGCTTAACTTCATTCGTCAGATCTGTGCCACCGGCCAAAACTCTGGCATTTTTTCCATGCTTGCCAAGCAGCTGAATTGCCTCATCAAGAGTTAAAGGTTTTTCATAGCCAAATTCATAGGGAATAGCCATAAGTATGTTTTTTTAAATAATTTTTTTTCACAGCTTATTTATCTTATTAATTATGATGTAAAAATCAGGGTGTACAATAATGCACAGTACTGATTAATCAGAACTTTAACAGTCATTAAACCAATAAGATACGCGTGAATATTTTTTATATACGCCTAAACTATTTATTATGCATCAATAGCAATAATTCTGCACATTGCTGATTCCATTTCAATTCCTTTTATAGGGAACAAGCCAATCCAAACACGTTTGTTGCTTACTTTATTAATTTCGCCACCAACATTTTCTGCGTGAACCAAACCTTTAGGAAATAGTTTCAAATGCATAACCTGATAATAATCTTCAAGAGGAAACAGCTCATCCCATTTCTTACCATACTTCTCAATAATCTTTGCTTCTGCTTCTTTAAAAGGTTTTGGATGCCAGTCTCTGATAATAGTATTCATAGGATGGTCAGCACTTCCACAGTCAACACCTATCCACTTTATTTTCATATCAAGAGCCCATTGATGGAAATCAGGATCCGGTCCGGGATGTTTTACAAAATATCTTACTTCGTCACTTTCCGGCTGATCCCATCCGTATTTATGATATCCTGTGTTAATTATAAGAATATCACCTTCTTTAACATCAACTTTTTTCATTATCATCTCAGGAGAATAAAGACTATAGTCTTCAACTTCATCAGAAATATCAACAACAACTCCGGGTCCATACCAAAAATCAAGAGGCGTGTTGCCAATTGAGCGGCCACTGGAATGGAAGTGGATTTCTCCGTCAATATGAGTTCCTACGTGATGGCTTGAGGTCATAATTTGGCCATTTGCTCCTTGTCCCATATGAGCGCCGGCAATACGTTTGAAATATTGTAATTGCAATGGCATATAACTGGGCCATGGTGGAGTATGTATGCTTAAATTTTGAGTTAAATCATAAATTTTAACATCATTCATCATTTTAAAAAGATCTTCTTTAGTCATAGTAAAAAATTTTAAGTTAATAAATTGATAATATTTAATTAATTTCTTTTCCCAGACCTTCGAAAGCCTTTCGGAAAGGTTCCATTGGAGCGCTTAGCACTCCGGCTCCAACTTGTCCGACTCCGGGATTTTTATGCGCTACTCCCGTATCAATAAAGGGAGTAATATTTTTTTCAATAATTTTTCTAACGTCAATTCCTGTTGGTGTGCCTCTGAAATTGAGGTAAGGAATTTGATAAACATTGTTTTCGCCGGCTGTAATTTCGTACATATCCAAAGTATATTGTACAGCATCATTGGCAGTGCCACCAACAAACTGCACAATAGCAGGTGCTGAGGCAATAGCAAAACCTCCAAGGCCTAATGTTTCAGTAATAGAGCTGTCGCCAATATCCGGATTTGCATCATCTTTTGTGTATCCGGGGAAAAACAGTGCATCCGGTAAAAGAGCTTTGTCAACGAACCATTTGTTTCCTGTTCCTGCCAGCTGAACACCGAAATCTGTTCCATTTCTGGCCATAACAATTGCAATGCTACTAAAAGGGATATTTCGGGCTGCATCAAGACAGCATTTTGCTGCAGGCATAGATAAATTAAGGAAAAAGTGATCGTTTCCATTAATAAAATTCAACACACTGATAGCATCTTCTTTATTAATTGCTGTTTCCACAATTGCCGGAGCCAAAGCCCTGTATAGCAGCGAATTGCCTGCCTTGTTGCGATTATGGACTTCATCGCCCATGTGAAGTGCCTGTGCAATAAGGTTTTTAAGGTCGATTTTTCCAAGCTTTTCAACAGCCGACTTGAGGATGGGATACATTGTTTTTTCCATCCATTTAAGCCTTTCAATCACATCAGGACTAAAAGCACCATAACGTAAAACTTTTCCAAGCCCTTCATTTTGAGTACAAAAAGCCAGGTTGCCATTGGTTTCATTTTTTACGAGAAATACCGGCATGGAAGCTGAAATAATCCCTGCCATTGGTCCAACAGAAGAGTGCTCATGGCAAGGGGCGTATTCAATTTCTCCTGACGCAGCGAGCTTTTCAGATTCTTCCGGTGTTTTTGCCAGTCCTTCATAAATAAGAGCACCAATAATTGCTCCCCTGGTGGGGCCGCACATTCTGTCCCATGTAATAGGTGGGCCGGAATGTAAGATTAGATTCTTTTTCATGCCCGGAATTACGTTTATGGCAATGTCTAATCCTATAAGTGCAGGTTTGCCGTTTAAAATAATATCCAAAGCTTTTTTATTTGCTTCATCTATTTTATGTTTGTTGGCAGTAATTGCTTCGGCAGATTTTGAATCTACATCTACCGGAGGTTTCCATTTTACCTGAACGGCCTCAGCGCCAACCTGATCCAGATTGTCCTTGAATGATGATAATCCGGTGTTGATTACTTTAAGTTTTTTATTAAAAAGGGTGTTTATAGACATAATCAATGATTTCTTTTGTTATTTCATTAATATTCATTTCTGTAATTATTTTTTGTTACACTGAGTCGCACAGAGTAATCACAGTGTTACACGGTGTATATTTTGCACATTTTTACACTGTGTAAC
>CAZTPA010000070.1:10310-13011 GCA_964614525.1 uncultured Bacteroidales bacterium
AACATTGTGTAACTCTGTGTAATTCTTTTAAATAACTTCATTTTAAAACTACTTATTTATTTACAATTTTACTTACAAGCTTTGCGGCAGCCACATTAGATGGCATTACGACAACGCCTGCACTTTCTAGTTCTTTAATTACATCCTTCCTGTTTTGAGGATCACCGTCAGTGCCGGTTACCGAACAAATAAATAACAAGCCCGGAGACACTTTTGTTGCATTTTTAATAACAGGCACAAGTTCTGATGCCGGCGAAACATGAGAACCATATCCCAGAACAACATCAAACAAAACAACAGCAACCTCATTGTCAGCAGCTTCCTCCAATATCCTTTTATTTCTAAGAGAAAAATCAATCATAGGATGCGGTCTTCCGGAAGTAAACTCATCCTCTCCCATATCTATTATTGTATGTTCCTTGCTTTTCCAAACATTGTCCAGTTTGAAATCCTCATTCAAGGGCGCATTGCTATATACAAAACCGATAGAATCTTTTAATATTAGCTGAGCTTCATCGCATAAAGTCCCACCGCTGAATAATCCGCGAATATATTTTCCTTTAATCTTTTTTGAAAGTTTTTCTGCAAGATTTGCAGTCTCTTTTTCTCTATTTTCAAGCATTACTTTTGCATGATCTATGTTTTTACCTTTAGAAATGCTTACAGCGATTATTGCAGCTTCTTCAAGATTTGCGGCAGGAATAGCTCCTGCCTTAGCAATCACATCAGGATTTCCGCCAATAAAAATACCTACAACGGGTTTATTTATGCTTTTTATCTCAGCAGCAATTTTATCAAGAACGTCAGGATGAGGAGGTTTGCTTATCAGTACAATGCATTTAGTATCTTCATCATTATTTAGAGCCTTTAATGCTTCAATAAACATTATACCTCCAATTTCTTTCTTAACATCTCTGCCACCGGTTCCAATAGCCTGAGAAATTCCTGCGCCATTGTTAGAAATAACAGAACTCACTTCCTGCAAGCCTGTACCGGATGCAGCGACGATACCGATGTCGCCTTTATTTACAACATTTGCAAAAGCCAAAGGAACACCATTAATAATTGCGGTTCCACAATCCGGGCCCATTAACAAAAGACCTTTATCTTTCGCTGTTTTTTTCAAATCCAATTCATCTTCAATGCTGACATTATCAGAAAAAATCATCACATGAAGATTTTTATCAAGAGCCTTGCCGGCTTCTCTTGCAGCATGTTTTCCCGCAATAGAAATCAGACAAAGATTAGCTTCCGGAAGTTGTTCAACAGCCTGGTCAAGACTGTGAAATACATTGCCGGTATTATTATCCTGTTTTTTAAGAAGTTCTTTTAGAATGTCTGAAACTTTACTTATTGCATCATCTGCGACAGTTTCGGTATTTGCCTTGATGCTGATTAAGAGGTCGGTATCATTAAGCTCGTCAAATTCAGGGATTAACAAACCTGCTGAATTCAGGATTGCTTTATTTTCATTTGTACCCATAACCACGGAAGAATCAATTACACCCTCAATTTCATTGAGTTTTTTTGAAACAATCATCAAAGTAACTGAGTCGTAATAAGCCCCTTTTTTGGCAATTCCTTTTATTATCATATTCCAATTTTGTTTTTAATAGAAAAAATATATCCGGAGAGCAAATCTGCTCCGGAAGTTGCACCCAAACCAAGAAGTTCTTTTAATTTCTCTGAGAAAATTTCTAATTGGGGGGTTAAATATACGAAATTTTTGAGCAAGTAAAAACAGTTACCGTTTTTTGCATTAAGTAAAAAGGAGTTTGTAAGCAGATTATTTCCAATAGAGATATTGTAGATTTTGTTTCTCAAATCGGCAAGATTATTTTGGTATTTAAATTCATTATAATGCAAAGCAAAAAGCATTCCCGCGATAAAATCATCCCCTGAGGGAGTTAAGCCTTTTCCTGTTCCTTTAAGCATTTTAGCAGCTGTCTCAACTTCTCCTGATTTTAACAATTCACATGCTTTCAGAGAATTATTCATAAAATGCAAATCAAAACCGGATTTGAAAAAACTCCTTTTATCCGGCAGCAAAATAAACAACATACTTTCCGGGGCAAACATTTCGCTGTAATTAATAGGGATATTCTCAAGGTTTTTTTCAAACAACAAGATGTCAATTTCTGAATAATTCAGCCGGGAATTATAAAATTCTGCATGCGGAAGAATATTTATATCATTAAGAAATATTGCATTTTCAGAAATATTAACCGAGCGAAACTGTTCGATATTTTCATTATCGATATAAATTGAATTAGCAGAGATGTTTTTTTTAATATTTGTAATAAAAACAAGCTCATTATTTGCATTAATAAAATTGCAAACATTTTTGAATGTCGAATGAACAGCGTATTGGCCTTGAGGCAAAAAATCGCCAAGAATAATAGTTTTCATGTAATTGCAAATGTAAGGATTTGTTGAAAACTAAATAAGTGCGTCATTATAGAGAATTATTCTCAAAAGACAGACAGCTTTAGAATATTTCAGACTACTTTTTATAACATTTTGACGACTAAGTAGTATTTTTCATATATTTACATGAATTTAATTGCTTTTTTTATAAAAACAGCATTATAGTTGGTTTTCAATACATCATTAGAGATGCTGCCAAATAATCAAAACTAAAAACACTTAGAATGCTAACAACATTATTGAAAATAGGAGAGTGGCAAAGCCGGGGGAGAGG
>CAZTPA010000071.1:0-12128 GCA_964614525.1 uncultured Bacteroidales bacterium
TCATCTGTTTCTTCATCATTTTTATAATATAGAGTGATTGTTGAAAGTGAATGAATGAGGTCAAAGTAAGCTATATTTCCTGCTTCTTCATGATCCTCAACTGTAATATATAAGCCATTGAAAAAGTCAAGGAAGTTGCTGTTGTTTTCGAAGTTTTCAGTATCGTTTTGAGCTATGAGTCTTTCACCAAATTCCTGACTTAGTTTTATTCTTAAATGTGGGGCTCTTAAAACCGAATCAACCATCAGACTGTCGTTAGGCCTTGTCATGTATTCCTGAACAGCTAATGGAATTTCATTGTATTCTATAGTTTGGTTAGAAAAAATTACAGAATCTTCAGGAAATCTTTCACTAAGCTCATATACATTTATTGTTTGCCTGCTAAGGCTGTCTCCATAGTGACCTGAATACTTGAACTTTAAAATTACAGAGTCTAGCACAGGATTTTCTCCCAAGGAAATATCATTATCTGATAATCTCACTTCAGTGTAAAAGCTTGATTGTGATTTTCCAAATATTGGATCATTTATAATGCCTAAAGTAGCATTAGCAACACTATTTGTCGGCACAGAGTCTTCAAGTTGCGAATAAGCAAACATTGTAAGGGTATCAGTGACTTGAATGTTGGCCTGATCATCTACCATATCAAGGCCTATTAAGCCTTCATCTTCGCAGGAGACAACAAATACGGCTAAAAGAATTAAAGACAGACAGAAAACCTTTCCTGTTATGCTGAAAAAACCCCCGTAAAAACGGGGGAGAATTGATTTTTTCAAAACTATTGAATTTTTTAGGTTAAGCAATAAAGTTTTAATCAAAAACGCAAAAGTATAACAATTATTTTAATTATTACGAAAGAGCTAATTCAGAAACCAAAACTTCATCATAAAAGGCATTAAAAGCATTTATGTAATTTTCTTCAGTTTGGAATTCTAAAAGAGGTTTGTCTGAGGCTTTTGCATACTCTGCAATCTCGTCATTGATTTTTTCACTGCCGAAAATAATACCATCAGAATAATCAATAGCTGCCTTTGATATGTTTACATAAGAAGGCTTTTTGTATTTTTCTATAAATTGTTCTTCAAAAACTTTGCTTTTCAGTTTATTGAAAAAGTCTTTGCTTAATTCTCCGGGAAATTCATCATCATATATAGAATATATAACTTTAGTATCGGAGAATATAGGATTATCTTTTAGTGCAATTTTTAAGTAAATAGGCATAAGACTGGTAAACCATCCATTGCAATGAACAATATCAGGAGCCCATCCTAATTTTTTTACCGTTTCAATAACACCTCGCGTGAAAAAAATCGCTCTCTCGTCATTATCCTCAAAATAATTGCCGTTTTTATCGGTTAAGCCATACTTGCGCTGATAAAAATCTTCATTGTCTATGAAGTAAATTTGCATTCTGGCTGATTGAATAGATGCAACTTTGATGATTAAAGGATGGTCTGTTTCATTAATAACAAGATTCATCCCGGAAAGACGAATAACTTCGTGAAGTTGATTCCTTCTTTCATTGATGCAGCCAAACTTTGGCATAAATGTCCTGATTTCCTTTTTTTTCTCTTGAATTCCTTGAGGAAGATAACGCCCGATACGCCCCATTGGGGTTTCTTTCAAATAAGGTGTGATTTCTTGCTGTACGAAAAGAACTTTGGGTTTTTCCATATTTTTAGAATATTTTTACAAATAATGGTTAGTATATGAATAAAAGGTATGCAAAGATACGAAAAATTTTGCATTTTTTCAAATAATACTTATAGCTTTGCGAATTTATTTGTTATGAAATGGGGAAAAACAATGATTATAAATTACTGTAAACAAATGAAATAAGCTAAAAGGATTACAGATGGAGGTATTTAAAACAAGCGTTGAACTGCAAGAGTATTTGCAGCAATTTTCAGAACAGAATATGAAAATTGGCTTTGTTCCTACTATGGGAGCATTGCACAATGGTCATCTTAAACTTGTTGAAAAAGCAGCAGAAGACAATCAGATTGTTGTTTGCAGCATCTTTGTTAATCCTACTCAATTTAATAATCCTACTGATTTGGAAAAATACCCGAGAATGCCGGAAAAAGATATTTCCCTGCTTAAAAAACTTAATTGTAATGTGCTATTTATTCCTTCTGTGGAGGAAATATATCCGGAGGAAGACAAAACTGTTTTTGATTTCGGAATTTTGGAAAATGTTATGGAAGGAAAATTCAGACCCGGCCACTTTAAAGGTGTTGCAATGGTCGTGAAAAGATTATTCGAAATCGTAAATCCTGATAATGCTTATTTTGGATTGAAAGATTATCAACAATATCTTGTAATAAAAAAATTGGTGGAGGATTTTAATCTTAATGTGAATATTGTGGGATGCCCTACTGTTAGAGAGAAAGATGGACTGGCAATGAGTTCCAGAAATTTAAGATTAAGTAAAGAACAAAGAAAAACAGCTCCACTCATTTTTGAATATTTGAATTATATTAAAACCCATTTTAAAGAAAAAAACATTCATGAATGGAAAGATTGGTTTGAAAATAAAATTAGTAATAATCCAATATTAGAACTTGAATATGTGGAAATAGCTGATGCCAAAACCCTTGCACCGCCTTTACATAGTGATACTTTGGTCGTTTGTGTTGCTGTTTTTGCAGGTGAGGTGAGGCTTATTGATAATATCTTAATTAATAATTAACTTTGCATTTTGTTAAAAACCCCCAAAAATGTTTTTGGATATATTAAAATCAAAAATACATCGTGCTACAGTCACTGAAGCCGATTTAAATTATATCGGAAGTATTACCATTGATGAAGATTTGATGGATGCTGTAGGTATAATTGAAAACGAAAAAGTTCATGTTGTTAATATTAATAATGGTGAACGAATTGAAACATATGTTATTAAAGGACAAAGAGGCAGTGGAATGATTTGCATGAATGGTCCGGCCGCAAGAAAAACTCAAAAAGGTGATCTTGTTATTATTATGGCATATGCTATGATGGAGCAGGAAAAAGCAAAGTCTTTTGTGCCCAGAATACTCTTTCCTGACCAAAACAATAAAATCTAATTAAAAACCGGTTTATTTTGAAAAGCTTTTTTCGGGAGAATTATAAACTTATCTTTTTTTTAATAGTCGGACTGCTGATTTTGTGGTATGTTACAAAAGGCCAAAATATTGACAGAATTATTGAAGAGTTTGTTAATGCAAATTATATTTGGATTATTCTTTCAATGCTAATCTCTCTATTTAGTCATTATATCAGAGCATTAAGATGGAAACTTTTAATTAAAAACCTGAATTATAATCCGCCGGTCTCAAAGGTTTTCTATTCTTTAATGACAGGTTATCTTACAAACATGGTATTGCCCCGTGTTGGAGAAGTTTCGCGTTGTGTTGCTCTGAGCAAAACCGGAAAGATGCCGTTCAATGTACTTATTGGAACTGTTATTGCCGAGCGGTTTTTTGACCTGATTTGTATGTTTTCTATTTTAGCTGTAGTTGTTGCGCTGCAGTTTTCTTTGCTTAATAGTTTTTTACTTGATTATCTTGTTTTGCCGATGAAGTCATTGGTGGAGAGAAACTATTTGTTAATTGCACTTATTATAATAGCAGCTTTTATTGTAATTATGGCTTTGTATTTCTTTATAAAATATAAATTTAAAAACAGTGAGACGGGCAGCTTTTTTCATAAAGGCAAAGAGCATCTGAAAGGAGTGAAGGCAGGTTTGCTGAGCGCAAAGAATATGCAAAGCAAAATTTTGTTTGTTTTTTATACTTTATTGATGTGGACTCTTTATTTCTTTATGGTTTATGTCTGCTTTTTTGCCTTAAGTTCTACATCACAACTTGGACCAATGACTGCTTTAACAATATTAGCACTGGGAAGCCTTGGTGTGGCAATCCCTGTTCCTGCCGGCATTGGAACGTATCACTTTATTGTCATTATTAGTCTTACAGAGTTGTTTAAAGTAAGTGCCGAACCGGCAACTTCTTTTGCATACCTTACTCATGCTTCGCAAATGCTTGTAGTGATTATTTTTGGAGGATTTGCATGGTTCAAACTTGCAATGAAAAAAAGTCAGATATCTTATAAAACAATTGAAGAAATTGAGTAAACTTTTATTCTGAAACATTGTTTTGCATTTAACACAATTGTATTATGCACAATTCGGAAATTATTAATTCCAAGATCTACCGTTCTGCAAAAGAACTTACTTATTTGATTAATGACAGGAAATCAGATAATGAAAAAATTATTTTTACTAACGGTTGTTTTGATGTTTTGCATTTCGGACATATTGACTATTTGAGTCGTGCCGCTGATTTAGGCAGTAAGCTGATAGTTGGACTAAATACTGATGCTTCCGTGAAACGATTAAAAGGGAATGACAGACCTGTTAATAATCAAGAGGCCAGGGCAAAACTTCTTGCAGCCTTGTTCTTTGTGGATGCAATTTGCTTTTTTGATCAGGACACACCTATAGATTTAATCAATATTATTAAACCGGATATTTTGGTCAAAGGAAGTGATTATAAAGCTGAAAAGATTGTTGGGTACAGTGAAGTTATTGAATATGGCGGATCTGTTGTTACTCTCGATTTTGTGGAGGGTTTTTCCTCTTCTGATATAATTGAAAAAATGAATAGAAAATAATTTGCGGGATTTGCGTTATTGAATTAGCTTTATGTTAGCTTAGATTATTATAATTGAAATACAAAAAATTTATATTTAATGGAAAACACAAAAAGAAAATTCTTTAAAGCATTTTTGCCGATAATTTTTGCAATAGTTATGGCAGTGGGTGTTTTAATTGGAGTAAACATAAATTTTGACAAAATATCTACAGGAAATGACAATAAGTTTCGTTCAATAGGTTTTGGTAGATATGATAAGATTAATGATGTTCTGAATTTTGTACAGCAATCTTATGTTGACACTATTAATCAGGAGGAACTAACAGAAGAAACAATAAAAACATTTTTGCGAAATCTTGATCCGCATTCGGTTTATATTCCTGCTTCGGAATTTCGTGAACTTAATGATCCCTTAATGGGAAGTTTTGATGGTATTGGAATAGAGTTTAATATGCTCGCCGATACAGTGGTTGTGGTAAATCCAATTGTTGGCGGGCCAAGTGAGAAAGTTGGCCTTCAGGCAGGAGACAGAATTATTAAAGTGGATGGAGAGAATATTGCCGGAGTGAATATGAGTACAGAAGAAGTAGTTAAGAAACTTAAAGGTCCAAAAGACACCAAAGTTGATGTTACTGTCTATAGAAGTGGTTTGGATGAGGAGTTTGAATATACTATTACCAGAGACGAAATTCCTTCATACAGTTTGGATGTTGCTTATATGTTAGATGAGAATACTGCATATATAAAGATAAACAGATTCTCAGCCACAACTCATCATGAGTTTGTTACTGCTTTTGATCGTCTTAAAAGAGAAGGATTAGATAAATTGATACTGGATTTAAGGGGCAATGGAGGTGGTTTTCTGGATATTGCAATTGCATTGGCAGATGAGTTTCTGGAAGCCGGAGAAATGATTGTTTATACAGAAGGAAATAAAAGACCCAAAAAAAGTGCCTACGCCCGTAAAAACGGAAAGTTTGAAAATCAAGCTTTAGCTATTCTTATTGATGAATGGTCTGCTTCAGCGTCAGAAATTATTGCAGGTGCTGTTCAGGATAATGACAGAGGTTTGGTTATTGGAAGAAGATCATTTGGGAAAGGACTGGTTCAGGAACAAGTTCAACTTGGTGACGGCTCGGCCCTGAGACTAACAGTTGCCAGGTATTATACTCCTGCAGGCAGGTCGATTCAAAGTCCCTATGATGATGGAAGTGATAAATATTTTGAGGAATTTATAGAAAGATTTATGCACGGAGAACATGAAAGCCTTGATAGTATTAAGCAAAATGACTCTTTGCAGTACGAAACAAAAAAGGGACGAATAGTTTATGGAGGTGGAGGAATTATGCCTGATATCTTTGTGCCTTTTAACTCGGCAGAAAGAACTCCCTTTTTTAGTAGTGTTGCAAACAGAGGATTAATATATCGTTTTGCTTTTAATTATACCGATAATCACCGGGAATCTCTTAAAGCTAAGTATGAAGAAGCTGGAAATTTTGTAAAGAATTTTGAAATTCCTGAAGAATGGTATACTGAATTTTTAAACTTTGTTAAAGAAAATGAGGTGGAAATTGACCATGAAGAAGCCGACAAATCCAAACAGATGATATTAAAACATCTCAAAGCATATATAGGAAGAAATGTCTTTGGTAATGAGGCATTTTTCCCTGTAATTAACGAAAATGACCCTGTTCTGGAAAAAGCACTAAATGCTTTAAAGCAAGAAAACTATAGTAAGCACTTGAGTTTAGAATCTGATAAGGAATAGCATCTACAAGCCTATTTCTTTTGATTGTTTTTTCATTGCATCAAGACTTAATTCTGCAAATTCTTGTAATGTTAAGCCTATTTTTTCACACTCCATTATGTTTTCTCTTTTAACTGAGGCTGCAAAAGCTTTTTCTTTCATGCGTTTAGTTATGGATTTTGGCTTAACACTTTCAATTCTTTTATCCGGATATACTAAGGAAGTGGCCACAATCAGGCCTGTTATTGTTTCCCCCGCTGCAAGTGCATGATGAAATTTCTTGCTGCGTTTTTGATTATGAGAAGCATCTTCATTATGCAACATTATTGCCTCAATAATATCTTCATCAAGATTGTTCTCTTTAAGTATTTTAACGGCTTCTATCGCATGAGTATGTGGGTCGGCATTGGTAAGTTCAACATCGATATCATGGAGCAAACCTGCTATTCCCCACTTTTCAACGTCCTCTCCCAGTCGTTCTGCAAGTGCTCTCATTACTGCTTCTGAAGCAAGACAATGAGATATCATTTTCGGATTTTTTACGTATTCTTTTAATAATTCTAATGCAGTTTCTCTCTTCATTTTGTAATATTTTTTAAATCTTAATTCCCATTACACAAATATCATCAACTTGATCCCATTCTTCTTTCCAGCTTTCCAGTGTTTTTTCTATAATGTTCTTTTGTTCAGGCAATGGCTTGCGAATATTTCTCATTATAATGTTATTCAATTGTTTTGATTTAAACTTTTCTCCTTTTGGCCCGCCAAACTGATCATGCAAACCGTCTGTGGAGATGTAAATGTAATCGCCTTCACTCAATTGAATTGTATTGGTTTCAAAAGGTTTAGCTTCTCGTTTTCTTTTTCCGATAGATTTTGGTGTTGCAGCTATTTGCTTATATGCCGGGCTTTTATCTTTTGTGGAAATAATGTTTAATGCAATTCGCGCTCCTGAATATTGCAATATTTTGGTTTTCCAATTAATAGAGCAAAGTGCAATGTCCATGCCTTCATGAATGTCCATGCCTGATTTTTCAAAGGTCTCAACTACCATATTATTAACTTTATCAAGCAGTTTGCCTGTTTCAGTTATTTTAAACTCTTTAAAAGCACTGTTAAGAGCGTTTGAGCATACAACACTTATTAATGCTCCCGGAACGCCATGACCTGTACAATCGGCAACTGCAAAGTAAACAATTTCGCTGTCCTCAGAAATGCTTTTCTCCAACCAGTAAAAATCACCGCTTACTACCTCTTTGGGTTTGTAAATTATAAAAACATCTTTTAATTCTTCTTTTAGAGTGTTTTCAGATGGTAATATTGCTTGCTGTATCCTTTGAGCATAGTTTATACTGTCGGCAATAGATTTGTGATGCTCTGAAAGTTGGGCATGTTGTTTGGCAATTTCACGGCTTTTTTCTTCAACCAGCGTTCTTTGTTTTTCTGCTTCTTCTTTTTCTGACAATAATTCTACTGTTCTTTCTTTTACAACTTTCTCAAGGAATCTTTTTTCTTTTTGTAAATTGCGAATTCTCAATATAATGATTGCCCAAACCAGCAAGATTAAAACTATTACATATGTAAAAAACATCCACCATTTTCGATACCAGGGCGGCAAAACCTCAAAGCTGAAACTCACTGCTTCGCTCCAAATTCCTTCAGGACTTTCTGCTTTTAACAAAAAAGTATAATCGCCCTCGTGCAAGTTTCCATAAGTTGCAAAAGAGTTTTTTGTAATGGGCCTCCAGGTTTTATCCTGGCCTTCGAGCATGTATTGATAGTTTACAAGAAAGTTTCTACCGGTTTCTATTGCGTTAAATTCAAAACTTATATTATTGTGATTGTAGGGCAAAATTAGTTTTGTCGGTAATTGATAAAATGGTTTAATTTCATCAAAGGATATATCAGAGAAATTGTCTTTGAGCGATTTTAATTCTTCATCTGATAATAACTTACCATAAGTTATAACTTGATTTTGCATAAGAATATTCGGATCATAGTCCTCTGTAATCAATGATTTTAATGTGTGCCAACAAATTCTCTCATCATTAATCCTTATTCTTTGTAAAACGACTTTCAGAGGATCCTTTTTCTTTATAACAGCTTCCGGATCAAAACGAACAACCCTGTCGTCTCCACAGCCCGCCCATATCATATTCTGACTGTTTTTTCTTGCCAGTGGAAGGGTCTGCTTGCTTATACAGCTTGCATTTGTATTAATATCTTTTACAGCATATCCTGTTTTATCATTGTAAATATCCCAAACAGGAGTATAGTCACGCACAAGAGTTTTGTTATCCGCTAATACTTTACCTGCAGGAATTATATCTTCATCCTTATTTGAAAAACTCAATCCGCTAAAACCCAGATTTGTGCCAATCCATAGTATTCCGTTATTATCCTCTTCAATATCATACACCACACCATCCGGCAAGCCTTCTGCGGTGGAGTATGAGATAAATGAGCTACCGTCAAAGCGACTAATTCCCGCATCAGTACCAAACCACAAATATCCTCCATGATCTTCAATTATGCATCTTACCCTATTGTGAGCAATACCGTCTTTCATAGAAAATGATTCAAAAACATCTTCGCTGTTGCTTTTTAGTCTTGAGACTCCGCCACCTACTGTTCCAAACCATAGATCACCCTTGCTGTCTTCAGTAATTGCTTCAATAGTGTTGTGAGCAAGACCGTTTTTTGTCGAAAAATTATAAAAAGAGCTTCCGTCAAATTTACTTACACCGCCTCCGAAGGTTCCAAACCAAATATTTCCCTTGCTGTCTTCGGTAATTCTCCATGTCCTGTTGTGAACAAGCCCATCATCGGTAGTATAAGTTTTAAATGATTTGCCATCGAATTTGCTCACACCTCCGCCAAAAGTTCCAAACCACATGTTCCCATTACTATCTTCCATTATACCATATACGCTGTTATTGGCAAGGCCGTCATCCATAGTATAATTGGTAAAAAATTTACCGTCAAATTTGCTTACGCCACCACCAACAGTTCCAAACCAAAGATTTCCTTTGCTATCTTCTTCAATGCTGAAAACCCTGTTGTGAGTAAGTCCTTGTTCGGTAGTATAGGTTGTAAATGCTTTTCCGTTATAGCGGCTTATTCCACCACCAACAGTTCCAAACCAAAGGTTGTCGTTTTTATCTTTTGTTATACTTCTGATATTGTTATGAGCCAAGCCCTGAAAAGTTGTTATGGTTGTAAATATATTGTTTTCAAAATAGCTAATTCCTCCACCGGCAGTTCCAAACCAGATAGTCCCGTCATAATCTTCATTTATTGCTCTAATGCTGTTATGTATAAGGCCGTTTTCAGTTGTGTAATTGACGAAATTTATTTCACTGTTTTCATCATAATTGGATACAACACTTGCCCCTCCGTCAGTTCCAATCCAGATATTGCCTTTACTGTCCTCAAAAAGACACATAATTGCATTGTCAACAAGCCCATCTTCAACTATATAATTCAAAAAATTATTCCCATCATAAATGCTCAATCCCTGAAAAGTTCCAAACCACAGTTGTCCGTTTTCATCTTCAAGAACATGCCTTACATCATTATGAGCCAAGCCTTGCTGTGTAGTAAATGTTTCAAATATTGCAGAATTAATATTGTTTTTAAAATCAGTATTATTTTCATAATCAAGACTTAATTTACTTACGCCGCCGTAAGTACCCATCCATAAATCCCCGTTTTTATCCGGAGTAATGTGCCAAACAGTATTATGTGCGAGGTTTTGCTCTGTAGTTAAAGAAGAAAAGGAAATTCCATCATAAAAATTTGCTCCTCCACCATCAGTCCCGAACCAAATATTTCCAAATTTATCTTCTGAAATACTCCATATAGTATTATGAGTTAAACCATGAGAATTATTAAATGTTGTAAAACTTTTCCCATCATATCTGCTAACGCCTCCACCATAGGTTCCAAACCATAAATTGCCGGAGCTGTCAAGAAAAGCGCAGGAAATACTACTTAGTGCAAGTCCTTGTTCTGTATTGAAGTTTGTGAAATTAGCTATTGGTTCCTGTGCTTTTTTTATTGTCTGAGAAAATGCGCCTAAACTTATTATCACTGAAAACAGAATCAGTGACAATAGCCTTTTCAGTGTAGTTTTCTTTTCAGGAAAATTAAGCTTTGGAAACAACATATGTAAATATTAGTATACAAAAATACAATAATATTTTTTACTTCTGTATGAATGGTGAATTCAGGCTAAGGTAATAATGAAAAAACTCAAGCTGCCCAAATCAAGCTTTTTGCATAATAAACACAAAGGCTTTCACTTGTTTAATGAAAAGAAAATTAGCTTGTGATTTAGTTAATTACAAAATAAGAAATGCAGTTGTATATATTGCAGGGTAAAGTTTATTAATAGTAAAGGATAAGGTATTTCTTTACTTTCTTTGAATAATAACTTGTGAAACTGATTAAACAGAACTATTCGGGCATATTTACTTTGTAAAATGTCTGTTCCGGGCTATTTATATAAAACAGATTATCATAAGCTTTGTCAATACCCGGTTTTCCGGAAAAATCCGGATCAAGCACACCTGAATGATCATATTTAAGCCATCTGGCTTCTCCATTATGAATATTAATTGGCACTTCATCAAAAAAATAATCTTTATAAATTATTTTTTTATCATTACGGCCAACCCATATTCCATCTTCTTTATCTAATCTTTTCCATCTTATTGATCCATCTTCAATATTATAGCAAAAAAGTTTATCTGTAGAATCAATTATAACTCCTTCACCAACAACGGGCATATCTACATTATGGCTTATCATTCTGTCTTTACTCCAAATATAATCTCCGTTTGATAGCTTTCTTACAGAAATATGACTATTGCTGTTAACCACAATGTATCCATCATGCAATTGAACTTCAGTGGGGGCAGAAGCATAAATTTCAGTTTCATCTTCTTCGAGATATTCGTTAAACTCATTAAGGCTTATGCTCCAAATCATTTGCTGAGTTGTTATGTTGAAGTTGTTTAATATAAATCCGCTACTGTCTGAGCTTGTGACTAAAATTCCAACATTATTATTGTCAATTTCATAATAATAAGGAACCTGAGCTTCAACTAATTGACCATATTGAACAGGGCTTTCTTTATGTACAAGAATAATGTCCTGTGTGTTTAAATCAATCTGATAAAATTCCAAACCGCCACTAACATATTTAACAGTATATATTTTATCTCTTAAACCAAAAAGGCCACTTCTTGATGTTTCAAAATCCAGTTCCCAATTTGTGGTCATATTATCAAGGTTTACGGAGACAATTTTGTTTTCCTGAATTGCAAAATATCTTGAATTATAGATGAGCTGATTCTCATAAAAATAATATACATATCCATGTAAATAATGATGAGTATCTATATCCCATTTTTCCAAAAATTCTCCATCTTTATTTAGTTTAAACAAACTTGCCATATTTTCAGTGAAATCTCCGGCAACCACTATCAGAATGTCATTATATACAATAGGATTTAAAAATGGAGAATAATCACGCATTTCTTCCGGAAGAAATTTTTCTATAAAAATAGTTGGTTCATCACCGGCTGGTTCTTCATCTTTTGCGCAGGATACTGTCAGCAAAAGACATATTATGTATATAATTCTAACTTTCATCTTGGCGCATAGTTTATTATGTCGATAATTAAAGCCAATTAGTGGCAAATATAATTACAATAAACTGAATTGCAAAATTTATTTGCAAA
>CAZTPA010000072.1:0-11994 GCA_964614525.1 uncultured Bacteroidales bacterium
AATAAATGCTTTACTTTTTCTTTCCTTTAATCACTACAAAACTACCTTTTCCGTGGCCTTTTATTGGATATTCAGGTGTTTTTAAATTCATCTCTGTTAGTGTTTGAACAATATCAGTAATTTGAAAATGGTTGTTTACCATCATTGAAGTTATTTCACTGACAGAATAGAATTTGGCTTGTTTGTAAAATTTGCTGCTATCTTTTGCCTGTTCAAGAGATTGTCCTAAAGAACTTTCTTTGTCTATAAATGCAATAATTAAATCGCCTTTATTCTTTATAATCCTATGAGCTTCTTTTAATGCCTTGTCCGGATTATCAATAAAGCAAATAGAAGTAATAAACACAGCAAAGTCAAAACTATTATCAGGATATGGCAAGTTTTCGGCGATACCTTCTTTTACTGTTAAGTTTCTTTGTGTTGCATAATTCAACATTTTCCCGGATGGGTCGATGCCAAATTTTATATTCAGCTTTTCAGCAAATAATCCGCTCCCAATTCCAATCTCAACTCCTTTTTTACCGGCCGGCATAAGGTGCTTCAATGCTAGTAGTTCTGATTGAAATATAGTTTTATTTTCTTTAAACCAATTCTCATATTCGTCAGTGAATATATCAAATGGATTATCTTTCATTTTTAGAATGTTAAAACTTTATCACAATCAATAGTCCATTGAGCAAATTCTTTCATATTGCTCAATTCAACGCCTTCAATAAAAGTAATTTTGTTAATTCCACGTGCTTCTGAGCATCCACCGCAACTTTTAACTTCTCCGCCATTTCTTATAATAACTTTCAACATTCTTTCGATGTTATAATAACCATTTGGCGTAGTTTGATTTGGCAAACCACAAAACACGCCATCAGCAAGCAGAAAAATTTTTATTTCTACTTTATCAGTGTGTTCTTTTTGAAGTGTCATTGCCATTCTTAAAGCATTGTATGCTTTCTCTGTTCCATAAGGAGCATCATTTATAATAATCAAAAATTTTTGCATATTTTTTTATTTTTAATTTAAATATTCAATCTCATTAATAATTAATATAATTATCGATAAAGTCTGTTTGCTGTATAAGTAAATAAGTTACTGGAAGCATCCGTTGATTTTTATTGCAATTATCAAATATAATGAATTTTCGGGCAATATATCTAAGGTCAAAACTGCGAATTATTTCAGTTATAAAGATGAATACTATAATTAGTTAAATTCTTGTACTTATCTATTCTCATAAGTTCTGTTGGCTCTTAAGGATATAACATTCCAGGTAGAGTATTGTTTATTAGCAAAAGCAGAAAAAGCACAAAAAAAGCACAGACTATATTAGTCCGTGCTTTTTTAAAATAAGAATAAAATAAATATTTTATTTATTCTGTTTAGGAGGATTATCTCTTGGTATTAAAGCCTTACGTGATAGTTTCAGTTTTCCGCTTCTCTCATCTACATCTATCAACTTCACTTCAATTTCATCACCTTCTTTAATTCCACTATCTTCTACTTTTTCAAGTCTTTTCCAGTCTATTTCTGAGATATGAAGCAAACCTTCTTTACCTGGTAATATCTCTACAAACATTCCAAAAGTAACAATGTTTTTCACTTTTCCCTGGTAAACTTTTCCAATTTCAGGAACTGCAATAATTCCTTTTATACGGTTTGTAACAAAATCAATTGATTCTTTATCGTCAGAAACAATATCAACAACTCCGTATTCGCCAACTTCTTCAATAACAATAGTACAACCACTTTCTTTTTGCATTTCCTGAATGATTTTTCCACCGGGGCCTATAATTGCACCAATAAATTCTTTAGGAACGGTCATTTTTACTATTCTGGGCACATGAGGTTTGAAATCTTCTCGTGGTCCTGAAATAGTTTTTTCCATCTCATCAAGTATGTGTAAGCGACCTCTTTTTGCTTGTTCTAATGCACTTTCCAATACTTCAAAATCTAAGCCGTCAACCTTAATATCCATCTGGCAGGCAGTTATCCCGTCTCTGGTACCTGTCACTTTGAAGTCCATATCACCAAGGTGATCTTCATCGCCTAATATATCTGAAAGTACTGCGAATTTTTTTGCTTTAGTGTCTGCAATTAAACCCATTGCGATACCCGAAACCGGTTTGCTGATTTTAATACCTGCATCCATAAGTGCCATTGTTCCTGCACACACAGTTGCCATAGATGACGAACCGTTTGATTCTAGGATATCTGATACTATTCTGATTGTATAAGGATTGTCACTGCCAATTGGCAATACTGCTTTAAGTGCTCTGAGAGCGAGATTTCCATGTCCGACTTCACGGCGGCTGGTAGCTCTAAACATTTTAACTTCACCTGTGCTGAAAGGAGGGAAGTTATAATGAAGCATAAATTTGCTCTTACCTTCTATAACTGCACCATCAAGAATTTGCTCGTCAAGTTTTGTTCCTAAAGTTACAGTTGTAAGCGACTGAGTTTCACCCCTGGTGAATACTGCAGAACCATGTGCTGATGGCAAATAATCAACTTCAGACCATATTGGACGAATTGTATCTAAGCCACGGCCATCTAATCTTACTTTTTCATCAAGCACTACATTTCTAACGGCATCTTTCATTATCTTACCAAAGTAAGTATCAATAAGTCCTGATTTTTCTTCCAATTGTTCTTCGTCAAAAGTTTCCTTGAATTCGGACTTAATCTTATCAAAAGATTCTTTTCTTAAATGCTTGTCGGCAATTTTACCGAAAGCAACTTTATAAAGCTTGTCATAAAGCTCTTTTTTCATTTTTTCTTCAAGTTCAGGATCTGTTTTCGGCTCAGGAATTTCTCTTTTTACTTTAGTTTTCTCTACTTTTGCAGCTAAATCTAATTGAGCCTGACACTGAATCTTGATAGTTTCATGAGCCAGTTTGATAGCTTCAAGCATATCTTTTTCAGATACTTCTTTCATTTCGCCTTCAACCATGTTTATATTATCCATAGTACCGGCAATCATCATTTCCATATCAGCATTTTCCAATTCGGCAAAGCTCGGATTTATAACAAACTCACCATTTATTCTGGCTATTCTTACCTCGGATACAGGACCGTTAAAAGGAATATCCGATACCATGATTGCTGCAGATGCCGCCAAGCAGGCAAAAGCATCAGGAATGATGTCTTTTTCCGCTGAAATCAAGGAAATCAAGACTTGTGTTTCATTCATATAACTGTCAAGGAATAATGGTCTTAATGCCCTGTCAACTAAACGTGATATTAATATTTCATATTCCGAAGGTCTGGCTTCTCTTTTGAAAAAACCACCCGGAAATCTTCCGGCTGCTGCATATTTTTCCTGATAATCTACTGACAATGGGAAAAATGGCTGGTTTTCTTTGGCTTCTTTTGCAGATACAACTGTTGCCAACAACATTGTGTTGCCAATCTTTAACATAACTGATCCATCAGCTTGTTTTGCTAATTTCCCAGTTTCAAGAATGATTTCTTTTCCATCATTCATTTTGAGGTTCGACTGAACTCCTAATTTTTTGTTTTCCATTTTTTTACTGTTTCTTTGTGTCTTCTTTTTCTGTAATGTATATTATATCAGGATACATATTTCCTGAATGCTTATTTAAATTATTGTTTATGATGTAATTATCATTTAATATGTTTTGCGGTTAATTTATGATAATTGCTGATAATAGCTGAAATGTTGCAGGCAGATGCTTATATCTGATGTTGTTTTTTATATCGGAGTGCGGTAAATCAGTGTAAATCAAAATTTTTTTCTTTTCTTCTTGCTTCTTCTTCTTTCTACTTTGTCTTTTATTCTTGTAAAATCTGTTCTGTTTGTTTTTTATTAGAACAAAAATAGGGCAATTAAATTAATAATTGCCCTTTTTATTGCAAAGATTATTTTATTTTCTAAGATTTAGCTTTTTAATAAGTGCTCTATATCTTTCAATATCTTTTCTTTTAAGATAATCAAGCAGTCTTCTTCTTTTTCCAACCAAATTAATCAAAGCTCTTTGAGTGAACTTATCTTTTTTATTTTTTTTCAAATGGTCTGTCAAATGCTTAATGCGATGTGTAAACAATGCTACCTGGCTCTCAGGTGAACCGGTGTTAGCGTCTGAACCACCAAATTCCTTAAAAATATCTTTTTTTATTTCTTGTGATAGATACATAATGTAATCAAAATTAAGTTTTAAATAATAACCGTCATTTAAAGGCTTGCAAAATTACAAAATCTTTTTATCTAAACAAAGGAAATGCAATTTTTTTGTATAATTGAAAGTTCAAACAGCAAATTTTAATGATACAATTATAACAAGTAAATTTTTTTTAGGGACGCAGCATAACACTATCCCTTGTAATCTTGTTCCTATGTTTTATTAATATCGTTTTTATTTAAAAAAAATAGCATTCTTAGCCTTAAACATTTTGTAATTTTGCGCGAAGATAAAACAAATTACCATATTTTTTGTTTTAATTCACAAATATCAATAGAATTTAGCATTTCAAACAAATATTATGAAAATATTCCCAATTATAGCTGATAATTTCAAACTGGATGGTGGAGCATGTTTTGGCGTTGTTCCTAAAAGTTTATGGAGCAGATATGTTACTGCCGACGATAATAATATGATAAATATTACCAACCGCTGCATGCTTATTGATACAGGAAAGCGTGTAATTCTTATTGATACCGGACTTGGAAACAAACAAAGCCGTGATTTCTTTGATTATTTTTATCTTTTTGGTGATGATACTCTGGAGAAATCACTTGCAAATGCAGGATATTCCACGGATCAGATTACAGATGTTATTCTTACTCATTTGCATTTCGACCATGTTGGTGGCGCTGTAAAATGGGCAGAGGATAATAAAACTCCGCTTCCTGTTTTTAAAAATGCAATCTATTATTGCTCCAAGGCTCAGTACGACTCTGCTGTGAATCCAAATCCCCGCGAAAAAGCATCATTCTTTAAAGAGAATTTTGTTCCTCTTTTTGAAAAAGGTATGCTTAAATTTATCGATAAGGATAGTAATTTTTGTGAAGGTGTAGATATCGAAGTTAAAAATGGACATACAAAGGGGCAGCTTATCCCTATTGTTAACTACAAAGGGAAGAAGCTTGTTTATATGGCAGATTTTATTCCATCGGTATTCAATGTGCCATTACCATATATTCCCAGTTATGATATTGAACCCTTAAAATCTATGAAAGAAAAGGAAGAGTTTTTAAATCGTGCATTGGAGAATGATTATATATTGTTTTTTGAGCATGATTATGATAATGAATGCTGTAATCTTAAAATGACTCCTAAAGGGATAAAGCCAAATGAGATTTTTAACTTTTCTGAAATTTAGTTGATTCCAGCTCTTTCATTGGAAGGATTACCCTGATTATAAAGAAAAACCTGAAAGTTTATTTAAAAAACGCAAATTCTTTATAATTGCTTTTATGCTTTCTTCTAAGAATAACCCTGAAAAATAATCGGGACAAAAGTATTACTGCCAGTATTTTATATCTTTATATATTTGTGCTATAATCGGTAAGAATCCTTTTATAAAATCATAATATATTAACTAAGACCTTGTTGATGAAGCACAGCGCTCAAAACATCTTATCTAAAACTAAAATACTAACCTTAAATATTACGGCTAAAGCAGAAATAATTTCAGTATCTTCAAATATAAAAGATGTTTTAGGTTATGATAGCGACAAAGTTAAGGGAAAGTCTTTTTATTCCATTAATGATAAAAGTGATTTGCTTAATTTTAAAGATATCTTTTCATCTTTTATAGCAGGGAGTCAAACTGATCTTCAAACAATAATAAAACTAAAACATAAAGACAGTTCAATCTTACGTGGAATTATCACATTATCAAAAGATGATAATGCTGACATAATTGCAGCAGCTTTTATTCCTTCCAAATCTAATAATAAAACAAAAGAAATCCACGATAATACTTCCCAAAACACTTATTTACATGCTCCTAATTGCAAGGAAATACTAAATAAATTTCCGGCTTTTGTTAGACAGCACGACCCTGATGGTAAGTGCATATATATGAATGCAACTCTTATAAACTATACGCAGGGGATTCTGTCAAAACCTAATATGAATGCCTGGACAGAAAATATTCATCCCGAAGATATTGAAGATTTTAAAAAGCAATTTGTCTCCGGCTTGAATCAAAAACGTTTTTACCGGCATGAATACAGGCTTAAACACAACACCGGTGCATACAGATGGGTTACTGAATTTGGCAGACCTTTTTATAATGAATCCATTGAATATTGCGGAGTAATTGCTTCTATTTTTGATACACATGAAGAAAAAAATAACCGCAAACAATTAAAAAAGAGTGAATCAAGATACCGATCAATGGTAGAAAACCAGGTTGACCCTATTTGCAGGTGGAAACCTGATACTACTCTTACTTTTGCCAATAATGCCTATTGTACACTGCTTGGAAAAACCGAATCAGATTTATTGGGAACAAGATGGATAGATTATATTCAAAAAGAAAAGCAAACTAAGAAAAAGTCACTAATTAATGATTTAAATAAAAACCCGAGAATAATTAGTTATGAAGATTCAGTCATAAATAATAAGGGAGATAAAATTTGGCTTAATTGGATGGATGTGCCTCTTTTTGATATAAATGGCTCAGTGTTTGAATTTCAGTCTATTGCCAGAGATATAACTGAGACAAAGAAAGCAGAGATAATTTTAAAAGAGAATGAGCAAAGAATTCAAAGTATATTCCGAATAGCACCCACAGGAATTGGCGTTTTGATTGACCGGGTTTTTATGGAAGTGAATCAAAAATTTTGCGAGATGCTTGGATATACCCAAGAGGAGATTTTAGGAAAAAGTTCAATAATGATTTATCCCTCTAAAGAAGAATTTGATTTTGTAGGAAGAGAAAAATACAGGCAGATTGAGAAAATGGGTACCGGTGTTGTTGAAACTAAATGGAAAAGGAAAGACGGAGCAATAATTGATGTTTTATTGTCATCTACACCACTGGACAGAAAAAATATATCTAAAGGTATAACCTTTACAGCTTTGGATATCACCAAGCGTAAGCAGGCAGAGCAAGCACTTATCGAAAGTGAAGAGAAATATCGTTCTATATATGAAAACACTGATATTGCCATTTTACTTACTGCTACTGATGGAACCATATTGTCGGCAAATGATTATGCATGCAAATTATTTGGTTACTCTGAAGAAGAGTTTTGTAAATTGGGTAGAAATCGACTGGTAGATGAGAATGATATTCGTTTGACCGTTTTGCTTGAAGAAAGAAAAAGAACCGGTAAATCAAAAGGTGAATTGACGTTCATAAAAAGCGATGGCACAAAATTTCCCGGAGGAGTTTCATCAGTAGTTTTTAAAGAAAGTGATGATAAAAATCTTACTACGATTATTATTCAAGACCTGACAGAACAAAAGCAATATGAAGCCGAATTGCAGGAAAGGGAAGTTCAATTTCGAAATCTTGCAAATTCCGGTTTGGCACTTATCTGGACATCAGGAACTGACAAATTGTGTAATTATTTCAATGAACCCTGGTTGAGGTTTACCGGACGCACTATGGAGCAGGAGATGGGAAATGGATGGGCTGAAGGTGTTCACCCTGAAGATTTTGATCGTTGCCTTGATACATATTTAACTGCTTTTGACAAACAGGAAGAATTTGAGATGGAATATCGTTTGCGACATGTAAGCGGTGAGTATAAATGGTTACTTGATTTGGGTTCTCCTAATTACAACAGTGCCGGCGAATTTATTGGTTATATCGGGCATTGCTTTGATATCTCAGAAATCAAAAAGGCAGAGAAAGCATTGCGTGAGAGTGAAGAGAAGCTTAGCAACATACTGAGCCATATGGAAGATGTGGTTTGGTCATTATCATGGCCAGACTTGAAAATACTGTACCTAAGTCCTTCAGTGGAAAAATTATATGGCAGAAGCATTAAAGAATTTAAAGCTGATTCTGATTTATGGATAAAAATTACTCATCCTGACGACAGACATATAATTGACAAGGCATTTGAAGAGTTGAAAAAGAATGGTAGTTCTTCAAGAGAAGTTAGAATTCTTCATAAAGATGGATCTGTGCTTTGGATTCAGGATAAAAGTAAATTCATTTATGATGATAACAATAAACCCATACGCCTTGAAGGGATTGCAAGTGATATTACTAAAAGAAAAAATGCAGAAAATGAGCTGATAGAAAGTAACAGAAGATATAATCAACTTGCAAAACAAAGTCGAACTTATACATGGGAAATAGACACTAATGGTATTTTTACTTTTATAAGTCCTGTGGTAGAACTTATACTTGGCTATAAACCTGAAGAACTTATTGGTAAGGTAGAGATTTGGGATTTGATGCCCGAAGCGGTGCGTAGTGAATATAAAGAACATGGTTTGAAACTTATTAAAAACAGAGAAACCCTGGAAGATTTCGAAAATCCTGTTCTTGCTAAAAACGGTAAAACTCTTTGGGTAATAAGTAATGTAATACCTCTTATTGATAATGACAATTTAATTGCATACAGAGGCTCAGCTACAGATATTACAGAGAAAAAATTTGCTTTAGAAAGACTTACAGAGAGCGAAGAAAAGTACAGGCTGATTGCTGAAAGTACTTCAGATATGGTTTGGACCACAGATTACCAACTAAATACAACTTATGTTAGTCCTTCTGTTGAACGCTTATTGGGTGAAACTCCTGAAAAGCATATGAAAAAGAGAATAGAGGATAAGTTTCCACCCGATTCGCTGGCTGTTATTGTGAAAGTATTTAATGAAGAACTTGAAAAGGAAAGGGATCCAAATTCAGATCCGAATAGATCTGCAATTGTAGAACTACAACAATATCATGCAAATGGGAGTCTTATTTGGGTTGAATTTAATATGTCTTTCTTAAGAGATAGGACCGGCAGTATTGTGGGAATACATGGTGTCTCAAGAGATATTAGCCAAAGAAAAATGGCGGAGGATATGCTCAGAAATTATGAAAAGATTTATAATCATTCTCATGATATGCTTTGTATTATAGGTACTGATGGTTACCTGAAAGTTTTAAATCCTTCTTGGAAAAGAACACTCGGATGGAGTGATAATGAATTATTGTCAATGCCATGGATTGAGTTTGTGCATAAAGAAGATCAAAAGCATTCAAAAGAAGTTTATGATGACGCAGTTTCAGGTAATAAGGTTTTACAGCACCGAAATAGATTTTTCTGTGAAAATGGAGACATTAAATGGCTTTCATGGGACTTTATTCCTCATTCAATAGAAAATACTGTTATTGGAGTTGCAAGGGATATCTCTGAAAATGTGAATTTAGAGAATGAAAAGAATTTGTTTCATAATTCTTTAATAGAAAGAGTAAAAGAGATAACTTTTTTAAATAGCATTTCAAATTTAATATATGGTTCAAGCACTGATATTCCTTCTTTATGTAAAAAAATTGTTGATATAATGCCTTCTGCATTTCAGTTTACTGATAGTACATTCTTGAGCATCACTGCTAATGGTATTGATAAAAAAACAAACGGATATAAAACAAGCAAGCATACTCTTTTTGAAAGAATTCAAACTGAGACCTACGGTGAGTTGATTATTAATGTAAATATTGTTCCTCCGGAAAATCAGAAACAAAAAGTTATATTAGATGAAGAAAAGTCTATGCTGAAAACTTTGGCAGACATGCTGAATAATTATATCCAGAAAGCAGAAGCATTATACAACGAAAAACATAGTAATGAAAAATATCAGGAACTTTTTAATAGTGTAAAAGATATTGTATTCAACACTGATAAATATGGTAATATTCATGATATAAATAAAGAATTTGAAAAACAGCTTGGATATAATATAAAAGACGAAATAAATATTTTCAGGTATCTCACACAAAAGTCGTCACGAGAACTCAAAAATGTAATGCTTGATACTTATAAAAACTTTGAGGAACTTGTTCTTATTGACTTGGAAGTTGTTACAAATTATGGATCAACAAAAATATTTGAAGCTAATCTTAAAGTTAACTATGATTACGAAAATAAACCCATAGAAATATTTGGAATAGCAAGGGACTTGACAAAACAAAGAGCCACGCAAAACCTTTTAATGAAAGCAATTATTGACACAGAAGAGAGAGAGAGAAAGCATTTTGCAGAAGAACTGCATGATGGTATAGGGCCTTTATTGTCGGGAATAAAAATGTATATTGAAAAAATTCAAAACCAAGATAGTATTTCAATAAAAGATAAGAAGCTTCTTAAGTATTGTAATGAATTAGTTAGTGATTCAATCAGCCAGATTAGAGGCATCTCAAACAACCTTATGCCAACTTTACTGGAAAAATATGGATTAACAAAATCTATTAATGCATTTACCGGAAAAATAAATCCGCTTGGAGTTGTTACTATTGTTGTTACCGGAGATAATGTAGCTGCTGAGGATATTCCAAATTATGTTAGTATTATTTTGTACAGAAGTATTACAGAAATGATTAATAATACACTGAAACATTCAAATGCTAAAATAATAAAAATAGATACTGTGAAGAATTCTGAAAAAATTGTTGTATCTTATACTGATAATGGCAATGGATTTTATCTGTCAGATATTCATCTTTTTAATGGCGATAGTGGTCTGGGAATCAGAAATATAAAGAGCAAGGTAGCTTCGCTGAATGGTACAGTTGAGTTTTTAAGTGAAGATAATAAAAGAGGATTCTCAGCAACAATTGAAATACCATTAAGCCCAAAACAAAAAAAATAATTAAAAAATTTTCAATGATGAAAGTAAAAGTATTTATTGTAGACGACCATACTATTTTTAGAAATGGTTTAAAAGCTTTATTGGAAGAGATTCCTTCCGTTGAAGTGGTTGGTGAAGCATCTGATGGCTATGAATTTCTTGAAAAAGTAGGAAATGATTTACCGCTGATTGTTTTAATGGATATTAATATGCCAAGGATGAATGGCATTGTTGCAACCAGGAAAGTAATGGATATTTATCCGGGTTTAAAAGTTTTAGCATTAAGTATGTATGACGACAGTGAGTATCTGGATGAAATGCTTGAAGCCGGCGCCGCAGGTTATATGCTAAAGAATATCGGTAAAGAAGATCTTGAGAAAGCTATTGAGAATATTAAAAACGGTAAGGGATATTTCTGTGATGATATGGTTATGGTTGCTGCTCAAAAGGCTGTCAATTATAAAGAAGATAAGGAAATTCACAGAATAATTGATTCATTTACCTCTCGCGAAATAGAAGTGCTGGAATTGATTTGTAAAGGAAAATCAAATATTGAGATTTCTGAAGAATTATTTATTAGTCCAAGAACTGCCGGTGGACACAGAAATAATATGTTGATAAAGACAGGCCTTAAGAATACTGCCTCTCTTGTGGGTTTTGCGATTAAGCATAAAATTGTAAAAGTTTAGATTTAATTCATTTGTTTACCTTATAATAGGACTTTTGTTCATCATCACTTTCGTTTATTGCCAAATTTAATTGGTTTTTGTCTTGCACAATACTTATTAAAAGTAACACTTCTTTTCAGGTTTTAAGTCTCTGAAATATAGCAATATATATCCCCAATTTTGTTCATAAGAATAAAAAACAATCTTATGAACAATTTCAGAAACTTTAAAAGGATTTATTTAGTAGTCTTATTTTTTATTGCTGCCGGCAATGTTGCTATCTCTGGCCCTGGTGGTAATTCACTGTGGATTAGCCCATGCGAATCAGGTATTTTTCGTTCGCCCGATTTTTCTTCTCCGGGAGGTGACCAACTTACTGTTACCCTATGGGTAAAATGGACAGAGCAAGATATGCAGGCTGTTGGTAATAATGCTATTATAGCAACTTTATCTGACTCAGAAACAGATCCGAATATTGGAGTATTCTGGATGCAGCATAATTATGATAATTCAAAGTTTGAATTTGCAGTGCAAACTACAAATGCTAAGGCTTATACTACATCTATAAC
>CAZTPA010000073.1:0-11726 GCA_964614525.1 uncultured Bacteroidales bacterium
GTTTTGCCTGGGTTTTTGGTTCTTTTGGGCTATGCCAAAAGAATAAGAAAAAATAGTTCTTGCAATTAATTAAAAAGCAGAAAAAGAATTTTTAAATATTATTTCTTCATTTTTGTCTTAACACAAAAACGAAACAAAAAAGTCAAGGCTGCATAGTTTTCCCGACGGGTCTAAGCTCACTCCATAAAAAGCACTGTCATTCCGAACGTCAGTGAGTGATCTCGTTGAAACCAAGAAAGGAAGGTTGAATGTTGCTTTTAAAAAGAATGTCGCGTTCATCCACCAAATCTCGATCTGCCGGGATGACAAATTGTGTTCGCAAAAACAAAAAGCCGTCTGAGAGAACCTCTCAAACGGCTTGATTTTATTGGTGGGCCCAGCTGGGCTCGAACCAGCGACCAACTGATTATGAGTCAGCTACTCTAACCAACTGAGCTATGGGCCCTTTGGACGTATTCGTCCGATTTTCGAGTGTGCAAATTTACAAATTAAAGAATTACCAACAAATTTTTATTCTACTAAATAGTGGTTTTTTTACAAAATCTTGAAATGCCTTATCAGTATTATATTCTAAACTCTATACTAAAATAAAAGAGACAAGGGTGTTACATGCAAAACCAAAGGAATGGCAGGCCTGAAAATTGCAACATTTAATTATGTTTTTTTTTGCTTTATAAAACTTTATACTAGATTTGTGCAGTCTTTTTATAGTAAAAACTAAATTTTAATATAAAATGGTAGCTCAAATAAAGAAAAAACTCAACGATTCTAAGCTTGCACGTTGGGTTGTTTTGTTATTGGCAAGTTTTACAATGGCAACAAATTATTATTTCTATGATGCCTTAGCACCTCTTCAAGACTTATTAAAATTGAATCTTGGATTTTCTTCATCAGATTATGGCCTTTTTATTTCTGCATATTCTTTTCCGAATGTGTTTTTGTTTATGGCTATTATTGGTGGCATTATTCTGGACAAAATAGGAATCAGGGTTACCGGCTTCTCTTTTGTTTTTCTTATGGGGATTGGTGCTTCTATAACTGCATACGGAACTTCAGATATGTTTCTTAGTGGTGGCTTTGGATATGGATTTATGAATTCATTTCTAACAGGCTATTCTCCCGCTCTTAAGATGATGTATCTTGGTTTTTTCATTTTTGGACTTGGTGCTGAAACCAGCATTGTCGTTTTATCTAAAGTAGTTGTAAAATGGTTTAAAGGCAAAGAACTGGCTCTGGCTCTTGGGCTGAATTTGGCTGTTGGCCGACTTGGTGCTGCGCTGGCTTTGACTCTTTCTCCAAGGCTCATTCATCCGGAATGGACTACTGCTGTTTGGTTTGGTGTTATACTTCTTTGGATTGGACTTTTAGCTTTCATAGTGTATATGCTTATTGACCGCAAGCTGGACAAGCAAACAAAAATTAGCATTAAAGACCCTGAGGATGAGTTTCACTGGAAAGATTTGAAAGATCTTGTTACAAACCGATCTGTAATTTTTATTACACTCTTATGTGTTACTTTTTATTCGGCTGTTTTTCCTTTTATAAAATTTGCTCCCGATTTGCTTATGAATAAGTATTCTCTTGCAAGGCATGTGGCAGGGGATGTAACATCTTATCTTATGTATGGAACTATTCTTCTTACTCCTCTTTTTGGATGGATATGTGATTATAAAGGGAAAAGTGCAACACTAATGTATCTGGGTTCTGCATTGCTTATTGTTGCTCATTTGATGTTTGCTAAAACTTATATAGACCCAAGAATACCGATTGTACTTCTTGGTATTGCATTTTCGCTGGTTCCTGCAGCTATGTGGCCGGCTGTGGCTAAAATAGTTAAGGAAAGTAAGATTGGAACTGCGTATGGCTTTATGTTCTCTGTCCAAAATCTGGGTTTATGGGCATTCCCCATTATAATAGGAACAGTTGTTGATTCATCTAACCCTAATTATCGTACAGAAATTGAATCTTCAAAATATGAAATGATACAGGAACAAAATATGTATTATCAGGAGAAATACCTCGACAATAAGGATAATCCAATCCCAAATAAAGAGATTAATGTCACAAGCGCTGTTTTTCAAGATAGCATAAGCGGGGAAATTATCTGGAGAGAAAGTCATACTGTAAAAACTGATGATAAAGGTCAATATGAAATTCAAATAGGAGAGGGAGATGTTCTTTTAAGTGTTGATTTTACTCAAATTGTTGATACAATTAATTATAGAGCAAAAGTTGAAATTAAAGATGATGGAGAATATATTGAAGTATATAATAATAGCTTGAATTATGATGAAAACTTTTTGTTTTCTTCTTTGATTGACAAAAAACATGAAGACTTCTTCGGGCAAAGGCAGAGAGGTGTTTTAAGCATATATGATTCTGATAATAATATTAAAGTTTGGGAAGAAGATGCCAGATTCTACATAAATGATGAAGGAAAGTTTGATATTATTTTAGGATATGGCAGATTAAAACATGCACAAAAAGAATATTTTGGCATTACTTCCGATAAGCATGAGGTCGAAATTATTAAACCACTTGATTACACAAATCCTATGCTTGTATTTGCAGCATTGGGTGTGTTCGGTTTATTATTTGCATTTCTTCTTAAGCGCGAAGATAAGACTTCCGGATATGGGCTGGAGCAGCCAAACAAAAAATTATCTTAATTTAAAAAAGCATTGAGAAATATCAACCGACATTTCTCAATGCTTTTTTTTAATGTAAATCCAAACCATGTCTCATATATATGAGATGTTCCATGGTTTTTAATATTTCTCCGACATATTCATTAACGGCTTTTACGCTTCCCGGTAAGGTATAAATAAAGGAATTTCTCATTACACCGGCAACGCTTCTGCTAAGCAGTGCATTAGGTTTTTCTGCGCCGAATTTCATTCTGATCATTTCCATAATGCCGGGAATTTCTTTGTCAAGCATTGGCTTAATCGTGTCTACAGTGATATCTCTGCGTCCAACACCCGTGCCTCCTGTAGTAAAAATAACATCATATTCATCATACATTGCTTTTTCTATTAGGAGAGTCAAATTATCCGCATCATCAGGAATAACAGTATGGTGAACTTCAATATTTCGTGATTTATTTTCAAAATAAGAATTAAGCAGTTCAATTATTCTTGGACCACTCTTGTCCTCATATTCACCACGGCTGGCTCTGTCGCTAAGAGTCACAACAAAGAACCTGAAAGGCCGGGGTTTATATTCAAGAACATCACCCTCAGTTAGTTCGCCACCACGAATTACACGGGCAAAAATCCCTTCTTTTGGCATTACGCAACTTCCTACTTCTCTAAAAATAGCACAAGAAGAACCGTGACATTCTTTGCCTATTTGCGTTACCTCAAGTTCCACTTTTTTGCCGACAAATCTGTCGAGCGGTGATGTTTTAATTAATTCTAAGCCTTGTGTTGTAATGTTTTCGGCAAACTCACCGAAAGCAATTTTCCTGTTTGCTTTTTCAGAAAAACGATCAACACTTTCCTTACCCAGCAAACTTACCTGACGATGCCACGGACCTGAATGAGCATCTTTTTCAACTCCTTGCTGATCCAGCATAATCTTTTTTACCGGCTTTTTAATAGTCCCTTTCTCTTCAGAAATATTTACTGATAATACTTTTATTTCCATGCTAATATTTATTGTAATTTCTTAAATCTTTTAATCAATTTAAATTTTCACTTTTTCAACTAATTCAATATTTTCAATAATCATTTTTTTGTCAACCGCCTTACACATATCATAAACAGTAAGTAGCGACACACTAACTGCTGTTAGCGCTTCCATTTCAATGCCCGTTTGCCCGATGCATTTCACAGTTGCCAATACAGAAACACCTGTTTTTTCAAGATTAGCCTTCACATCAACTTTTGTAATTGACAGAGGATGACAAAGCGGAATCAAATCGCTTGTTCTTTTTGCAGCCTGAATTCCGGCTACTTCTGCAAGCGTCAAAACATCTCCCTTTTTATTGTTGTTGTCATTAATCTGTTCCAGAGCATCCTTGTTTAATCTGATAAATCCTTTTGCAGTGGCAGAGCGTTGCTGTATGGGCTTTTCTCCAACATCAACCATGTTTGCCTTGCCTTTTTCATCAATGTGTGAAAGCTTTGTCATAATTTATTGTTTTATTCGGGTATAAAAATACAGTAATTCTATCATCAACAAATTTTATCAACCTCCAATATTATGGAAAAAACCATTATTACTAACAGTACCCTTTTGCGGTTTTGCTCCTATTGCCAATTTAATAGCTTCTTCAATTCCGAGTTCCCTGATATCATATTCTATATCGCTAAAAAGGCATGGTTTCATTTTGCCGTCACTGGTCAGCCTAAGTCGATTACAAACATTACAATCACCTCCACTGCCGCCATGTACGATTCCAAAATGCCCGGTTTTTAAATTCATTTTCTCAATAAATCTTACCTGCAAGCCATTTTTTATGCAATATTCTTTTACATCAAGAGCATCAGGTTCGTCGGTTTTGGAAGTTATAACGCAATTAACTTTTATGGGGCTTAATCCTGCTTTTTTTGCAGCTTCAATTCCTTTTAATACTGAATTGATATTGCCTTTTCTGGTTGTGGCTGCAAACTTTTCGGGATCGAGAGTGTCAAGGCTGATATTTATCCGGTGTAAGCCTGCATCTGCCAAAGGCCCGGCAAATTTTTCCAGCAAAGCACCATTGGTAGTCATGGCAATATCCTTAACTCCATCAACTTCGGCAATCATTTTCACCAGGCGCACAATATCCTTACGAACCAAAGGCTCTCCACCTGTAAGCCTGATTTTGTCAATGCCCATAGAAACAGACACTTTTACCACTTCCTGTATTTCCTCAAAAGAAAGTATATCTGAGTGCTTTTTAAACACAACACCTTCTTCAGGCATACAGTATATACATCTGAAGTTGCAACGATCTGTTACAGATATGCGCAAATAATTTATTTTACGATTATATTTGTCTAACATCTACAAATTCTCCTTTTTTAATTTCAAAAACATCAGGCGGTATAGAAATAAGGCCGTGCGCATAACATATTGCATGAATATGTGCCGAACCATGATATTCAACAGGTTTAACGCCCTCACGGCTAATTGTTGCAGGAATAAATTCTAACCTGTCAGCCTTTTTCCTTTTAAAATCATTTGCCAAAGGCATTCTTAACAAACGTCTTTCAAAATCATTTCCCATCATTTTAAACAATAATGGTTTAACAAACATTTCAAAGTTTATAAATGAAGAAACGGGATTTCCCGGCAATCCAAATATATATGACTTATCCGTTTTCCCGAAAACTGTTGGGCGACCCGGTTTAATGGCTACTTTTTGGAAACGTATATCAACTTTGTTTTTCTTCATTATTTTTGGAACGAAGTCGAAATCACCCATCGAAACTCCACCACTTAGCACAACCACATCATTTTCTGCCAAAGCTTTGCTGATTGCTATATCGGTTGCTTCTTCATTATCAGGCACTATTCCCATATAATTTGGAATACAGTTAATTGCTTTCACTTGCGCTATCAACTGAGAAGAATTGCTGTTCCTTATTTTCCCGGTTTCAGGAATTTTATCCGGCTCAACCAATTCATCACCTGTTGACATAATCGCCACACGCGGTCTTTTTGATACCAGTGGATTTGCGCAACCTACAGCTGCAAAAACAGCAATATGCTGAGCTTGTATCAGCATTCCCTTGTTCCAGATAAGATCTCCTTTTTTTACATCTTCGGCTTTATATGCAATATTTAGATTTGTTTTATCTTTTAGAAAGCGTATTCTCTTATCAGAAACATTCTCAGTATGCTCTACCATTAAGATAGCATCAGCACCTTCGGGAACCATAGCACCGGTCATGATTTTCGTGCATTGTCCCTCTTCTATTTTTTTTGACGGAACATCTCCGGCGGCTACCAGTTCAATAACTTCAAGCTCCTTGTCGATATCTGCCAATTTGCATGCATAGCCATCAACTGCTGCTTTGTTAAATGGTGGCATATCAACATCAGAATAGACATTTTCTGCCAACACTCTATTTAGTGAGTCATTCAAACTTACCTTTTCTGTAGCGGTTTGACGAACATCTTCTAAAACTACTTTTAATGCTTCTTCAAAGCTAATCATGATTGTTAACTCAAATTTTTGGAACAATTTTTTGAAAAGGATTTTCCTTAAAACTGATAGTGCAAAGTTACTCAATTTATGAAAAGCCAAATTATTAAAGATTATAAAGATGTTTAAATAATACTACATCATTTCTTCAATATCAATAATCTGATAATCATTTTCAAGAGTATTTACAGACAAGAGTTTATTTCTGAGCAGAAGTCCTTTATTTGTCAATATTTTTAATACTTCAGCAAGCTGCAAAGAGGCTGTAAGTGCAGGAATAAAAGAAGGATTACCCAGTTCCTGCTCTAAGCCCTTGTTTTTGTCGGTATCGTATATAATGTCAAAAAGTTTATCTCCCGGAAACAAGGTGGATACATGTGCGTACCATCCGGCAATTGCCCCAAAAACCATTGGGGTATTAATCTTTTCGGCAGCATTTCTGACAATTTTTCTGGAAGAAATAGAATCCAGTGCATCACATATTACATCATGTCCTATAAGAATTTCAATTGCATTTTTCTCTGTTAAGTATTCTGTATAAGAGACAATTTCTATATCGGGATTTACTTTGCGAATATGTTCTTTTGCTACAATAGCTTTTTTTTGTCCAATATTTTCAACATTAGATAAGAGTTGCCGATTCAGATTTGACACATCAAACACATCACCATCAATTACCGTGATATATCCTACTCCCAATCGTGCAAGCTGTTCAATTATATGGCCGCCAAGACCTCCGCAGCCAACAACAGCAACTCTTTTTTTTCTGAGAGACAGATTCTCTTCAGGACTTAGCATCTTTTCGTTTTTGGAGTATCTATCCATTTTATGAAAATTTATTCTTTATAAATAATATTACTTTTCAAAAGTAATCAGCCTGCCGGAAATATCAACATTTGAAAATCCAAAGTTTTCCTTAATCCGGTATAAGGTCTCTTTTTGGTAAATAAAAACATGGGTTAAGTCATTTTTATAATACCACTTGTCAAAATTTATGCTTTCATTATAAATCTCCGTCATGCAAAATATTTTGCCTTTATTTTTAAGAAGCTTTTTCAGTAAATTAAATTCTTTTGCAGGATTATAAAAATGCTCAATTACTTCGCAGCTTACAATAAAATCATACTCTTTCTCTAAAGCTTTTTTGTCGGGATGAAAATAAGGATCGTACAAATTAATATCATAAGCTAAATCTTCAAGAATTTTTGCAATTACCGGGCCTGTTCCTGCACCAAAGTCTAATCCGGTTTTATCATTACTAAAATTTGCAGTTACCGCATTTATTATTGGTTGCACAAAGTTCTGATATCGTATATCATTTACATCATTGTTGTGCTCCAAATATCTGCTCTTTTCAAGATTAGAATCAGGATGCGATACTTGCGGAACAAATATCCCTTTGCAATTATTGCATATATAATATGGCCTCTTTCTATTTGCTGAAAAAACCTCAGAATTGTTACCGCATAATGGGCAATTAGTATTATTACTATCTTTTGCCATAATTTTTTGGAATGATTGTACAAAGTTAATAATCGAGTCTGTCTTTTTATAATTATTGTATCACATTACTATTCATAAAAAAATATTGTAAAAAATTATACTTTTGCCAATACATTTATAAAACAATTATGGCAAAGAACTCCTCAATACTCTTAATTTATACCGGCGGCACAATCGGTATGGTAGAAGACAGCGAAACCGGTGTTTTGCATCCCTTTGACTTTGATCATCTTACAGAGCAAATACCCGAGATAAAAAGATTTAAATACAATATAAACAGTATTTCTTTTGATCCGATAATTGATTCTTCAAATACAGAACCATCAGTTTGGGTTAAGTTAGCGGAGATAATTGAGGAAAATTATGAAAGTTATGATGGCTTTGTGATTCTACATGGCTCTGATACAATGGCTTATACCGCATCTGCATTAAGTTTTATGTTAGAAAATCTTTCAAAGCCTGTTATTCTTACAGGCTCTCAGCTGCCTTTGGGCATGATTCGTACTGATGGGAAAGAGAATGTAATAACAGCGATTGAAATTGCTGCTGCAAAAAAAGACGAAAAAGCAATAGTGCCGGAAGTGTGTATTTATTTTGAATACCAGCTTTATAGAGGCAACCGAACACATAAGTTTAATGCTGAACATTTTGAAGCTTTCCGCTCGGTTAATTATCCGGTTTTAGCTGAAGTGGGCGTAGAAATAAAATATAATCACAGCGCAATACATAAATGTACAGATCAGGAATTTAGGATTTTTACCAGGCTCGATACAAATATTGCAGTATTAAAACTATTTCCGGGAATAAATAAAAATACTGTGTCATCAATTTTTAATATACCGGGCATAAAAGCCGTTGTTCTGGAAACATATGGTTCAGGGAATGCTCCGTCGGACAAGTGGTTTCTTGATGAAATCAAGAATGCTATTGATAAAGATATAATTTTGCTGAATGTTACTCAATGCAGAGGCGGCGCTGTTCAAATGAACAAGTACGCCACCGGCACAGGACTTCAAAAAGCAGGAGTTTTAAGTGGTTATGATATAACAATAGAGGCTGCTGTTACAAAACTAATGTACCTGCTTGGCAGCGGACATAATATGTCAAAAGTTAAAAAGTATCTGGAAAAGTCACTCAGAGGAGAAATATCAAATCCCTCGAAATAATAAAGTTATTGCTTTAGTCTTATATTAATAAAACTAACTTTAAAATTAGTTATTTCAGCAATTGCACTTTTTTTCATGCATATATGGATATCTGAAGTCATTAGGAGGCATAAAAGTTTCCTTAATAGTTCTCGGATTTATCCAGCGCAATAAGTTCAAATAGCTTCCTGCTTTATCATTGGTGCCGGATTGTCGTGACCCGCCAAATGGCTGTTGTCCGACAACTGCACCTGTTGGTTTATCGTTAAAATAGAAATTACCAGCAGCATATCTCAAAACCTGACAAGCTTTAGTTCTTGCAAAAACATCATCACTAAAGATAGCTCCGGTTAATCCGTAAGGTGAAGTCTCATTACACAATTCTAAAGTTTCTTCATATTTATCATCTTTATAAACATATATGCTTAGAACCGGCCCGAAGATCTCTTCTTCCATAGTGATATAATGAGGGTCTTTTGCCTGAATAATTGTCGGATCGATAAAATATCCTTTAGATTTGTCGCCATTTCCGCCAAAAACTATTTCAGCATCCTTAGAATTTTTTGCATTTTGTATGTATCCCATGATTTTATCATATGCTTTCTCGTCAATAACAGCATTAATAAAATTGCAAAAATCTCTGACGTCACCTTTTTTCATTAATTTAAGATTTTCGCCAACTTGCTTTTTTATTGGCTCCCATAATGACTCGGGTATATATGCTCTTGAGGCAGCCGAGCATTTCTGTCCCTGATATTCAAAAGCACCTCTGACCAATGCTGTTGAAACTTCCTTAACATCAGCGGAGTTATGTACAAATATGAAATCTTTTCCACCGGTTTCACCAACAACACGAGGGTAAGATTTATAATTCTCAAGGTTAGATGCAACGGTTTTCCAAATGTGATTAAATGTATTATTACTGCCTGTAAAATGCACACCTCCCAAATCTTTATGTTTCAATACAAAATCACCAATTTCACTTCCCCTGCCGGGAATAAAATTAATAACTCCCGGTGGCAAACCTGCTTCTTCATAAATTTTAACCAGGTAATAATTAGATAGCAAGGCAGTACTTGCAGGCTTCCAAACGGCCGTATTGCCCATTACTATCGGTGCCATTGATAGGTTTGCCGAGATAGAAGTAAAATTAAAAGGACTTACTGCAAAAATAAAACCTTCCAAAGGACGATACTCAATTCTGTTCAAATTAGAAGTTTCGGAGTGCGGCTGATCATTATATATCTCAGAAACATAATGAGCATTAAATCTGAGGAAGTCAACAGTTTCGCACACTGCATCAATTTCAGACTGATAGATGTTTTTTCCTTGTCCAAGCATTGTCGCAGCATTTATAAGATTTCTGTACTTTACAGAAATTAATTCTGCTACTTTAAGAGTTATAGATACTCTTTCTATCCAACTCAATTCTGCCCAAATTTTATGCGCATCCATAGCTGCATCCACAGCCATTTTTATTTCCTTTTCTGTGGCATTATGATATACTGCTAAAACATTTTTATGATTATGAGGACTTACCAGTTCGGATGTTTTTCCTGTAAAAATCTCCTTACCTCCAATTATTAGGGGAATTTCAAGTTTTTGATTGCTCAGTTTTTCGAGCTCTGCCTCAAGAGCTATTCGTTCTTCTGTTCCTTCAGAATAATTATGTATCGGCTCATTTTTTGGCCTTGAGAAATAAAATTGAGAGTTGTTCATATCAATATCTTTTGTTTAAACAGGATAACAATATATCCTTCAAAAAGTTTAAACAACAGACTCTGAATTTCTTTTATTATACTGTTTCTTCGAAATCCCAATGCTGAATTCATAAAGTAATATTAAAGGAATGCTTATCAGTATTTGGCTAAAAACATCAGGCGGAGTAATAATGGCTGAAAGTATAATTATAATTACGTAGGCAATCTTCCTGTTTTTTTTCAACATCTGAGGAGTAACTATTCCTATTTTACTAAGAAAGTATATTATAACCGGAAGTTCAAAAACAATGCCTGTAGCCAGTGTTAGCATTGTTACTGTGTTTATGAATGATTTCAGAGAAATGTGATTTTCAACAAGTTCACTTACCTGGTAAGAACCCAGGAAATTTAATGCCAGCGGAACAATAAGAAAATAGCTAAAAAGAACGCCACAAAAAAACAGTGCAGAAGTTTTTAAAACTGCAAATTTTGTGTTTTGTCTTTCATGTTTGTGAAGGCCGGGTTTTATAAATCGCCAAAACTCCCAAACTATGTATGGCACGGCTAGTATTATTCCGCATATTAAACTAACCATAATATGAGTAGTAAACTGGCCAGCCAATTCTATATTGATTATTTTAACAGCTTCCTTATTAATGCACAAAACCGGCATTGAGAGCCAATCAGACAAGGCACATAAAACACGATTGGTAAAAAAGAAAGGTTCTTTTGGAGCAAGAATAATATTATGGAAGAGAAAATCTTTATTTACAAAAGCAACAACAGAAAAAACTACTATAGCAAGTGTTGATCTAATCAAATGTGATCTCAGCTCCTGCATATGATCCCAAAAAGACAATCCTTCATCATTATTGCTATCGGACTTTTCCATAATTATTAAAAATATTAATCAAAAATATTAAAACTTATTCAATAATTATCTATTACAAATAATTACATTATTCTTTTCAAAATATTCGATGTGGTAATTAAATCAATTCATAGTTGGTGCTTCGCCCTCCTGCTTCTTCTTTTTTCAATATGTCTTTCTTTATTAAGTCGTTAATGTCCCTAATGGCAGTATCTTTAGAACATTTTGCAATTTTTGCCCATTTAGAAGAAGTCAACTTCCCTTCAAAACCATCAAGAATTCTATTCAACAACTTTTTCTGTCTTTCATTCATCAGTGTTTTTGCGTGTTTATTCCAAAAATCAGCTTTATACAAAACTCGATTTAATATT
>CAZTPA010000074.1:0-11664 GCA_964614525.1 uncultured Bacteroidales bacterium
CACTTTCTCTCACTCTCCAGCTTTAATAGCTCAAAGCTGAAAGCTCAAAGAAAAACACACCCCTGCTTTCACTTGTAGTTTTTAACTTTTAACTTTTAACTTATTTTCTCACACTCTCACTTTCTCTCACGCTCCAGCTTTAATAGCTCAAAGCTGAAAGCTCAAAGAAAAATACACCCCTGCTTTCACTTTTTCACTTTTAGTTTTTAACTTTTAACTTTCTCTCGCTTTTCCTTAAAATATTTACAAACTTCAGTAAAAGGGCATTCATCACACTTTGGTTTTCTGGCCAAGCAGATATATCTTCCATGCAAAATAAGCCAGTGATGCGCTACTGCAACCTTATCTTTGGGAATGTATTTAAGCAGTTGCTTTTCGGTTTCCAATGGTGTTTTGGAATTAGTTGTCAATCCTAATCTTGCCGAAACTCTAAAAACGTGAGTATCAACAGCTAAAGTCGGCTTATTATAAACGACCGAAGCAATTACATTGGCTGTTTTCCTACCTACTCCCGGCAATTTAATCAAATCAGCAAGTTCTTCAGGAACAACACCATTAAACTCCTTAGTAAGTTTCACAGCCATACCTATCAAATTTTTTGCTTTGTTATTTGGGTATGAACAGCTCTTTATATATTCATAAACCTCTTCCTGTGAAGCCAAGGCCAGTGCCTCAGGAACAGGGAATCTCTCGAAAAAAGGAGGTGTAATAATATTAACCCTTTTGTCGGTGCATTGAGCAGACAAAATTACGGCAACTATCAGCTGATAAGGATCATTGTATCGAAGTTCAGTTTCTGCAACAGGCTGATGTTTCGAAAAATAATCAATAACAAATTTAAATCTTTCGGCTTTTTTCATGTTATAAATAAAATATCCTCTGCGAAAATAATGAAAAGAATAAATAAAAGCTTTAAGAATACAGTTCATTTTATAAAAACAAACATCCGGAAAATAAAATCATCATATAAGATAAAGTTCATAAAAAAAACAAGAATTAATTCTCAATTAATTCTTAAATTGCATCAGATTATTTTCTAATTATTACTAAAAGCATAAAAAATGGATTTTTTTCTAAAAATAAAGCACTGGATGCTATTTTTACTCATGTATGGTTTTCTTATTATGATGCCATTTTTAATGATTTTCTTATTTGTATTTGCAAAAAATCCCACACATTCCGGTTCTCCCGATCAGTTTGCAATGAATATAATAGTGTTAATCATTTTATTTGTTATGATATCTGTTTTCTCACTCTTTGGATGGATTTATTCTATTTCTATAGGACTACAGAAGCTATATCCGGAAAATGTGAAGTATAAAACGAAAGCATTTCAAATATTTATAGTTTCAATAATTATAATTTACAGCATATTATTCATGTCTATATTGTTTGCAATTGCAGGCGGATTTGAATATTTTATTGAACCCAATCCAATAGCTTTTCTATTAATATTCTTTTTGGTATTCATGCCTTTGATGTTTTATTCAGCTTTCTGTCAAATCTATATTACAATTTTTGCAGCAAAAAGCTACAAAACTGCTGTACTACAAAGAAAAGTAACTTTCAAGGATTTTGTGGGTGAATTCTTTCTGATATACTTTTCAATGGTAGGCATTTGGGTTTTACAACCCAAGATTAACCGATTGTATAAAACCATTCAGAAAAAAATAGAATAATAATAATGAAAGACCACGCCGGGATTTGAATATTTGCAAAATGTTCAAATCCTGTTTTTTATTTTAATCTAAAAACAAATAAAACCTTCCTGAAAATTAAATAAGACCTTAATATTTCTAAACAAAAATTCACTCAAACTTCATATTTTTTATACTTTAGCGGAAATTTTACGATTCATATTTTCTATAAAAAATTAATATAAAATTATGATCAATAATCAGCTAATAAACCCAAAAAGCATTGTAGTAGTTGGTGGTTCAAATGACATCACAAAACCCGGCGGAAAAGTTCTTAAAAATATTGTCGACGGAAATTTTAAAGGTGATATTTATGTGACTAACTTAAAAGAGAGTGAAGTACAGGGAATAAAAAGCTATAGTAATCCGGCTGATTTGCCCCAGGTTGACCTTGCCATAATAGCAATTGCCGCTCGTTTTGTACCCGAAACTGTTGAAATTTTAACAAAAGAAAAAAACACAAGAGCCTTCATAATTTTATCGGCAGGTTTTAGTGAAGAAAGTGAAGAAGGTGCTAAACTTGAAAAGCAGATTGTTGACACCATAAACAATGTTGGCGGTTCTCTAATAGGTCCAAACTGTGTGGGAATACTTACGCCACAGCATCATAGTATTTTCACATATCCAATTCCAAAACTAACTGAAGATGGCTGCGATTTCATTTCCGGTTCAGGAGCCACTGCCTGTTTTATTATGGAAGCCGGCATTCCGAAAGGCTTAACATTTGCAAATGTATTTTCGGTAGGTAATAGTGCTCAAATGGGCGTTGAAGAGGTTCTTAAGTATATGGATGAAACTTTTGATTCAGGAAAAAGCTCAAAGGTAAAGCTTCTTTATATTGAGAATATTGACAAGCCACAAATGTTGTTCAAACATGCTTCATCTTTGATTCGAAAGGGTTGTAAGATTGCAGCAGTTAAAGCCGGAAGTTCTGATGCAGGCAGTCGTGCAGCATCATCACATACAGGAGCTCTCGCAAGTCCTGATGTAGCAGTAGATGCCTTATTCCGCAAAGCCGGAATAGTTCGTTGCTATGGACGCGAAGACCTTATAAGTGTCGCCTCAGTTTTTCTGCATCCTGAATTAAAAGGCAAAAATATTGCTATTATTACCCATGCCGGCGGGCCTGCAGTTATGCTAACCGATGCATTGTCAAACGGCGGATTGAATGTTCCTCATATTGATACAGCCGCAAGCAAAGAATTACTTACTCATTTATTCCCTGGCTCATCAGTTGCTAATCCAATTGACTTTCTTGCAACAGGCAATGCTGAGCAGCTTGGAATAATTATAGATTATGTTGAAAATAAGTTTGATGAGATTGACGGGATGGTTGTAATATTTGGAACTCCGGGCTTATTTCCGGTTTTTGATGTTTATGATGTGTTGGATAAAAAGATGAAGGAATGCAAAAAGCCTATTTATCCGGTATTGCCAAGTACAATTACTGCAAAAGAAGAAATTGATGCATTTATTTCAAAAAACAGAATAATATTTCCGGATGAAGTAAGCCTGGGTAATGCATTAGCCAGAGTTTATCATGCTCAGCCTCCAAGTGCTGAAAAAATTATTATGCCTGAAGTCGATAAAGCTAAAATCCGCTTAATTATCGAAGAATCGAGTGATGGCTATATTAATCCGAAATCAGTGCAAGGCTTGCTAGATGCAGCTGGAATTCCACGTGCAGGAGAAGAAGTAGTTAACAGACTTGAGGATGCTATTGAAGCTGCAAACAGGTTAGGATATCCAGTAGTTATGAAAGTTGTGGGTCCTGTGCATAAATCAGATGTTGGCGGAGTTGTTTTAAATGTAAAAAATCCTGAAAGTGTTAAAAGTGAATTTATACGTATGATGGATATTAAAGACACTACAGCAATATTATTACAACCAATGCTTTCGGGAACAGAACTTTTTGCCGGCGCTAAATTTGAAGAAAACTTCGGACATATGGTTCTTTGCGGAATGGGAGGTATTTTTATTGAAGTCTTAAAAGATGTTTCAACAAGAATTTCCCCTATTGATAAGATTGAAGCTCTTGGCATGATAAGAAACCTCAAAAGCTATAAGATAATTCAAGGTGTTCGCGGGCAAAAAGGCATTAACGAAAACGTATTTGCAGATGTATTAGTCAGACTATCTGCCCTGCTGGAAGCTGCTCCCGAAATAATTGAATTAGATCTTAATCCCTTGTTAGGAAAAGAAGATCAGGTTATTGCAGTGGATGCAAGGATTAATGTGAAGAAAGTTGAAAGTTGAAAGCTGGAGCATAGTGGAAGTCCCGGTTTTTTGGGATTGAAAACTAGAGCGGGAGAGCTTGGGAGCGTGAGAGTGAGAGAGTGTTAGAAAGGGAATTAAAAGATAGAGCTAAGCTGAAGTTCCGATGTCTAGGGAATGAAAGATGAGAGGTTTTACTTATTTTAAACTACATCAATTACACTAATTATTAACAGAGAAAAACTAAACAAAGCAATTAAATTAAATTAAATATAAAACATGGACTTAAAAATCATAATACTTTCATTATACGCCCTGATGATTATTATAGTGGGTGTAAGAGGGCTCAGAGCCACTAAAACTTTTAATGATTTCTTTTTAGGCGGCGGGAATGTAGGTCCTTGGATGAGTGCCTTTTCTTATGGAACTGCCTATTTTAGTGCAGTATTATTCATTGGCTTTGCCGGAAACATTGGATGGAACTTTGGTTTTTCAGGACTATGGATTGCTTTTTTTAATGCATTTATTGGTGTTTTGCTTGTCTGGTGGGTAATAGGATGGCGTGTGAAAGATGCTGCTATAAAATTTAAGGTAAGCACTATGCCGGAGTTTCTGCAAAAAAGATATAAATCAGATACACTAAAGCTTCTTTCCAGCATTGTGATTTTTGTTTTTATGATTCCTTATTGTACGGCTGTTTTCATGGGATTATCCTATTTATTTACCTCAAATTTCGAGATTGAATACTGGCATGCTTTAGCTGCAATGGGATTATTTACATCTATATATATGGTAATGGGTGGTTATAAATCCATGGCTCTTATAGACATGATATTTGGGATGATAATGGTTATTAGTGTAATAATATTGTTTTTCAGCACTGCAAAAGAAGGTGGAGGTTTGCCTCAAATTGCAGCAGACCTGCAAAGTATAAATCCCGATTTAACAAAAGCAATTGGCCCTCCCGGATGGTGGCCTTTATTATCGTTAATCTTGCTTACCAGCTTGGCTCCATTTGCCATGCCACAGCTTATGCAAAAGTTTTTTGCCATAAAAGATAAAAGAACTGTTAAACGTGGAATGATTGCATCAACAATTTTTGCTATAATAATTGGTGGAGTAGCATATTTTATTGGATCAACATCGCAAATATTTATGAGTCCTGAGACTACTCCTGCAGCATTTGATGCTTCAGGTTATCCTATATTCGACATTATAATGCCTGAATTATTGGTAAATGTTGTTCCAACATCATTGAATGTAATTATTCTTCTTCTAATTCTTTCTGCCTCAATGTCAACACTGGCAGCCCTGGTGTTAGTCTCCAGCTCTACATTGGTAAAAGATTTTTACGGTGGATTCATTAACAAAAATGTTTCCGACAAAAAACTTACTTTGCTGATGCGAATTACAAGCGCTCTTTTTATTTTAATTTCCATAATACTGGCATATATGAATCTTGATCACATTGTTGCAATACTGGGAATTTCCTGGGGTGCTATAGGTTCATTTTTCCTTGGTCCGTTTATCTGGGGATTACTAAATAAGAAAGTTAATAAACAAGGAGCAATAGTTTCAGGAGTTTGTGGATTGGGTACATGTTTGTTTTTATATGGAATAGGAATGCCATCACCACAGGCCGGTTCAATTGGAATGATTACATCATTAGCTCTAAATCCTGTTTTTAGTTATATTACAAAAAAGAAATAGATTCTCATTACTTATGATATAATCAGAATAGGAAGTGTGCAATATATTTTTGCAATAAGCACATATTTACGATTATTACTAAAAAGATAATTTGCCATGTCAAATAAAGCTCTATTTGTTTATACTTTATTTATACTGCTTTCAATAACTGTTTTATCTTCTAACTATAAAACAGAAAAGCCAGAAGATGATCAAAAAAAAGAAGAAACCGCTGTGTCATTTCGTCTTAGCGGCTTTGTAAAATCTGATTACTGGTATGACAGCCGTTCAGTAGTTGCAGCTCGTGAAGATTTATTTTTGCTGTTTCCCCGCAATGAAAATCCGGATATTAACGGTAATGATATATATGGGGATCCTTCTTTTAATTTCTCTGCCATTACCAGTCGTATTGCAGGACATATAACAGGGCCTGATGCATTTAATGCTAAAACTTCAGGTTTGATAGAAGCTGATTTTTCGGGAGTAACCAATGCAGACATTAATGGATTCAGATTGCGCCATGCTTTTGTGAAGCTGGAATGGCCAAAGGTCGATCTTCTTTTTGGACAATGGTGGCATCCAATGTTTGCAACTGATGTTGTACCAACAGTAGTGTCATTAAATACAGGAGCTCCTTTTCAGCCATTTATTCGCAACCCTCAGCTTAGCCTGACATACAAAGTCAATAAAATCAGAATACTTGCAGCTGCGGTTGCTCAAAGAGATAATTCCAGCGATGGGCCAAAAGGATTTTCACCTGAGTATATTCGCAATAGTGCAATGCCTAATTTCCACTTGCAGTTTATATACAAAGACGAAAGCAAAACAGCAGGTATAGCAGGTGATTACAAGATATTAAGGCCTCAATTGATAACCGACAGTCTTTACAAAACTGCTGAAACAATTGGCACCTATGCTTTTATGGCTTATTTAAGATATCAGTATAATTTGTTTGATATAAAGACCAAGGCAGTATATGGACAAAACCTTACCGAACATTTGGTAATGGGTGGTTATGCTGAGCACTATGTTGACCTTGAAACAGGTCATGTAGAATACACACCGCTTAATCACCTCATGCTTTGGGGTAATATTGTTTATGGTAAGAAGATTCAAACAGGAATATTTGCCGGTTATGCACATAATTTTGGAGCTGATGATACAGTGGCAGGTAATTATTATGGTCGCGGACATGATATAGCATATGTGTATCGAGTTGCACCATCGCTATCATTTCAATCAGGCAATGTCAGATTTTGCACAGAACTGGAATATACTGTAGCAGCATACGGAACTCCCGATAATATGGGAATCGTCAAAAATTACAATGAAGTAGGAAATTTAAGACTTTTGTTTACAGCATTTTATTTCTTTTAATATCTGATTTTTTAAAGTGTAAATTCTTTTTTCAATTAAACAAAAAAGAATTTCAGCATATATTACTAATCATAAGTTTAAAAAATGAAAAAGCTAATTATTTACATCACCATTTCAATCATGACAATTTCCTTAAATGCACAATCTCCAAAAACAATTGAATTAAATCCTCCTGATTTGAGTTCAGGATTAAATATAATGCAAGCATTTTCTCTTAGAGCATCTGCTACTGATTATGATACAACCAGTTTAAACCTTCAGGATTTGTCTGATTTACTTTGGGCTGCAAATGGCATTAATCGTCCTGAAGAGAGAAAGCGCACAGCACCTTCTTCGCGAAATGCTCAGGATATAGACCTCTATGTTTTTTTTGAATCGGGAGTATATTTTTATGATTTTGAGAATCATGCACTCAATCTTGTATCCGAAGATGACCACAGAAGTTTAATTGCCGGCAGTCAGGCTTATACATTAAAAGCACCGGTAATACTATTATTGGTTTCTGACATTTCCCGTTTCCCTTCCGGTGATGAAGCAAGGAATTTACAATCAGCTGCATATGATGCAGGAATAGTATCTCAGAACATCTCTCTCTTTTGTGCAGGCAGAGGGATGAGAACAAGAATTCGGGCATCAATGGATAAGCAAAAGCTAAGAGAAATCTTAAAGCTCAAAGACTCTCAACATATGATGTTAAACAATCCGGTATCTTATTAAGTTATTTCAAATATTTATCAAACCACTGCAACCACTCCCAGTGCATATGTAATATGGATTCTCTTGCTCTATAGCCGTGGCTTTCGTGCGGCAGCAAAACTAATCTTGCAATAGCGCCATGCCCGCGTAAGGCATCATAATATCTTTCGCTTTGCATTGGGAATGTTCCTGAATTATTATCATCAGCGCCATGGATAAGTAAAATGGGCGTTTTTACTTTATCAGTGTGGAAAAATGGTGACATTTCATAATAAATTTCAGGAGACTGCCAATAAGTTCTTTCTTCAGCCTGAAACCCGAAAGGAGTCAGTGATCTGTTATAAGCACCGCTTCGGGCAACACCGGCAGCAAAAAGCTGTGAATGTGTTAAAAGATTTGCAGTCATAAATGCACCATAAGAATGGCCTGAAACACCAACTTTCTTAGGATCTGTAACACCCATCTCATCAAGCTTATCAATCGCAGCTTTAGCATTAAGAACAAGTTGTTCCACAAAAGTATCATTTGGCTCATCATCACCTTCACCTACAATCGGGAAAGCGGCATTATCAAGCACAGCATAACCCTGAGTTACAAGCATAACAGGAGAAGTAGCGCCTAGCCTGGTATATCTATATAAAGAACCTCTAATTTGACCGGCTGCACCGGCATCAATAAACTCTCTTGGATATGCCCAAAGAATTGTTGGAAGAGGCTCATCAACACCTACTTCAAATCCTTCAGGTAAATATAATGTTCCCGACAAAGACACGCCATCATTGCGCTCATAATGTATCATTTCCTTTTCTATATTTCTCATTTGAGGAAAAGGTTCAGGGAAATCAGTAATTTGCGATAGGTCATCAGCATAAATATTTCGCATATAAAAATTCGGATGAATTTCGCGAGATTCTCTTCTTGTAATAATCAAGCCTTTATCAGCATCAACAATGCTCACCGGATATTCATAATACGGAGCCTGACATTGCCATAAACGATCAGTTTTCGCTGTTCTCAAATCATATCTGTCAACAAACGGCATGTTTCCCTCAGGAGAAGCCCCCTGCCCTATTAAGAATAACCTTCGGGATGACTCATCAAAAAGCAAAACATCCCGACCGTATTCATTCGTTTTTTGCTGAAAACTGCCCGGATTATTATATCTGTCTTCAGTAGAATAATCAAAAATTGTTGACATAGCCAAAGACTGATCACCCGGATTGAATGAAGAAGTAATCAATCTTCTGTCTTTCCTCCAGTATTCTCTAATCATAGCAAAATCATCTCTGCCCCATAATATTCCTGAATATCTCAACTTAAGTTTTACACTTTCAATCTTTTCCCCATCAAAAGGAGCTTCTATAAAAAACAATTGATCGCGATAATCTGCTTCAACAGAGGGATCACCTCCATCAAGAGCTTCAACCCAATACAAGGAAGCCGGCTTATCTGCACGCCAGGTAAAAGATCTCGGGCCTTTACGCACAGCATCAAACCCTTGAGGAATTTCATCAGCAAGAGGAATTTCAGCAAGAATTTTTACAATATTTCCATCCATATCCAAAATTTCAAACTGTTGAGGAAATCTTGTATAAGGCACAATATAAGAATATGGCTTTTTTATTCTGTTTACTAATAAATAATTACCTTCCGGAGAAGAGCTGTAATACCAGATTATACCCGGCTCACCTATTTTAGAGGCATTACCGTTTAAATCTGTTTTATACAATTGAGTAGTGGTGTAATAATCAAATATTCTCTCATCATATTGATCACTAAGCAAATCCTGATAAGTTCTAACAGCCGCTTTGCGTCCCGTGCTCTCCTGAATAACCGGAGCATCAGCCACAGATGGCCTCGCCGGAGCATCTCCCCTATCCAAAACGATAGAGGAAAAAATTATTGTTTCATTATCGGAAAGCCATAGAAAGGCATTGCCCATTACATCATTAATAACAGCATCAGTAAGTTTCTTCGCCTCTGCAGTACCAATATCAACAATCCAAAGTTCAATTCCACTTTCAAGTGTGTTGGTAAAAGCAAGAAAAGAACCATCGGGTGACCATTTAAGATTGCTAATCTTGAGTTCATCCGGAAGACCCGTTACAGCTTTGGTATTTGTACCATCGATATCAGAAATTTCAAGGCCTGTTCCATATCTTGAACGGCTGGGGCCATTTGTAGCAGGATTAATTCTAATTCCGGCCAGGCGAAGTTCTTCAGCCGCTATGTCAGAAAGAGTAATCAAACCCGGATTCTCGATTGTCACAAATTTGTCATTAGCCGGACTAATTCTCATAGTAGGTGTAGCAGGAGCATCAACCAAATCGATTATTTCCTCAGGCGGTAACATATAGCCGGAATGATCCTGAGATTTTGCTGAATGAATTACTAATAAAAATAAGCTTAGTAGAAGTATGTTTTTCATAATAAAAAGTTTTTGTATTGTAAAAATAGAGATTATCAGAATGCAGTTTTGTTAAATAACTATAAGCAAAAAACATATTTTCAAACTGCTCAAGATGGCTTACGATAAGGGAAAAAACAATAAGCAATAAATATTACAAAATCACATTACAAAATTTTTTTATAAAGGTTTATTTTACTATTTTGCAAAGCGATTTTAAGAAAGCAAAAACCTAAATATTTACATATAAATATCTCAAATAAGATGAAAGACACTCCCATTCCTTTTGAAATCGTAGAAAAACAGATTGAAGATATGAAGCTGTCAAGTGTTGGCAAAGCCTCTATACGTGAGATAAAACGCTTAGTTGACAATATTGAACAGGAAACCGGACAGAAATACATCCGCATGGAAATGGGGATACCCGGTTTATCTCCCTGTCAAATTGGAGTTGATGCCGAAATTGCAGCTTTAAAAGAAGGTGTAGCAGCAATTTATCCTGACATTGATGGCATAAAGCCTCTAAAAAAAGAAATTTCCCGTTTTGTGAAATTATTTATGAATACAACTGTTAATCCCGTTGGTTGTATTCCAACTGTAGGATCAATGCAGGGTAGCTTTGCAGCCTTTACCACATTAACAAGAATGTATAAGGAAAAGGATACCATATTGTTTATTGATCCTGGCTTTCCTGTGCATAAGCAACAATGTAAAGTATTGGGAATTCCAACTGAAAGTTTTGATGTTTATAATTACAGAGGTGAAAAGCTTAGAGAAAAATTAGAAGAATACTTATCAAAAGGAAATATTGCAGGACTTTTATACTCAAATCCAAATAATCCCAGCTGGATATGCTTTACTGATACGGAGCTTAAGATAATAGGAGAATTGGCAAATAAATACAATGTTATTGTAATGGAAGACCTTGCATATTTTGCGATGGATTTTCGCAATGATTTGTCAAAACCGGGCGTACCACCTTACCAGGTTTCTGTAACCAAATACACTGATAATTACGTTCTTTTCATTTCCAGCTCAAAAGTTTTTAGTTATGCCGGCCAGCGCATTGGGATGATGGTTATTTCAGATAAGCTTTTTCAAACTCAGGCACCGGATTTACTAAGGTATTATAATTCAGACCTGTTTGGAAGGGCAATGGTATTTGGAACTGTGTATGCACTTAGCTCAGGTACAAGCCACTCTGCGCAATATGCACTAACTGCTATGCTTAAATCCATTAATGACGGCAATTACAACTTTATTGATGTTGTAAAAGAATATGGTGAGAAAGCAAAAATAATGAAAAAGCTGTTTTTAGAAAACGGCTTCCAGCTTGTATATGACAAGGATGAAGATGCACCGTTAGCTGATGGATTTTATTTTACAATCTCCTATCCCGGTTTTACGGGTGAAGAACTAATAGAGAAATTGATATATTATGGCATAAGTGCTATTTCTTTAGCGATCACAGGCAGTGAGCGTCTTGAAGGTTTGCGCGCCTGCGTTTCCTTAGTTAGCCGCGACCAATTCTCTGATTTGGAATATAGGCTGAAGAAGTTTAATGAGCATTATCCGTTGGGGTAA
>CAZTPA010000075.1:0-11372 GCA_964614525.1 uncultured Bacteroidales bacterium
AAGGTATAAGGAGGAATTATTGCTTTCTATTGAAGCAGGTTTATTACTTGTTTTGAACGGTTTCAACATAAAAAATGCAAACCTTTTTTTATCAATTATCAATCAACAGGATTCTCTTGGTGCTTTGTGAAACCAAATATTTCAATTGAGTTTTCTGATTCATTTATTCTAAAAACTATACAGTATCCTTTAAATATAAGGTCTCGAAGGGATTTATCTTCAAAATAAATTGACTTTCTATATGAATAAGGGTTCTTAGGAATTTTCTTAATTTGCTTTATCAAATCATTCTTGAACTTTCGTGCTCGTGAAGGTGAATCATATGAAATATAGCCAACTTGTTTCTCTAATCTATCAGTGAAAGTAGTTTTAAATTTAAGCTTCATTTGCACGAATAGAATTTTCAAGTTTACGATCAAATTCTTCTATAGAATGGAAACTGGCATTTCCAGAATATATTTCATTCAACTCTCTCTCAAGATAATTTTTGGTTTCTGCATAACTTTCATTATCAGATAAAATTTCTATTTCATCCTTGCTAAATTTTTCTAAAAGCCACATTAGCTTATCGTATACTTTGTCACTTATTTTTAATCTAATCGTATGCATAATTCATATCTCCTTTCAGTACAAATTTAGGGTATTTTTCTCATTTTGTTCAAAAGCTTCAATAAAGTTTCTCAAAAAAAGGTCTATTTTTTATAACTGCCGGCTCAAAGCAATTCAGGCAGTTTTGGCTTAAATTAATGTCTTTTCGGTTTTTGGCGGCTTGGAGCATTGCAGTTTAAGCCATCACTGGCATCTCTATACTTCAAACAATTCTTTCCTCTATTGCGCTGACAACAATCCTTTCAACAATTAACAAACAACATCCCGCAGCGCTGGTCTCAGAGTTAACCTACTGTGCTACAAATGTTACCGCTCCTGCCGGAGCTTTTGGTTAAAACATGCAATTACGACAGGTCAAGCCCTGTCGCTACAATTGCACCTGAAGGAATTTTCATGGCCGGTCAAGCCCGGCCAATACAAGAGGCCAATGCTTATAATAATGGGATTCTGACATATCTGGATGAATTGCTTAAAACATCCACCACTGCCGGATCAGAACAGGCGCGCCGGCAATGGCAAACTAAGCAATTTAGAAGAAATCTTACAATGGCCAGAAATACATTATTAAAGGCACACCTAATAGTATAATAATTAATTCCAAGGGTAATCCCATGCGCCAATAATCGCCAAATCTATATCCTCCCGGTCCCATTACTAAGGTATTTGACTGATGGCCTATTGGTGTTAGGAAAGCACATGATCCTCCAATAGCCACAGCCATTAAAAAAGGATCAACAGAAGCATTCATTCCATAGGCAACCGAAATAGAAATAGGCGCCATTAAAACGACAGTTGCAGCATTATTAATTATATCAGATAAAAACATTGTAACTACTAAAATAATTCCAATTATTAACCATGCCGGATAAGCATTTCCCATTGTCAAAATAAAATTTGCAATAAGATTTGCACCTCCAGTTGTTTCCAGAGCCTCCCCAACAGGAAGCATAGCGCCAAGCAAGACAATAACGGGCCAATCAATTCCCGAATACATATCTTTAAGTGGCAATACACCACTTAATACCATTCCAACTGCAGCCATAGGAAAAGCAATATAAACAGGAAGAAGTCCGGAAACTATCAACCCTATTGCAATAGCAAAAAGACCAAGACTAATGGCTATCTTTTTCTCAAAACCAATTCTGAGGCCTCTTTGTGCAAGCGGCAAGCAACCCATAGCCGTTATAGCATCATTGATCATATGGTCACGTCCCTGAAACATAAGAACATCACCGGTTTTAAACACAACATGATCTAGCCTTTTGTGAATTCTTGAAGCTTTTCGTGCCACTGCCAGTAAATTAACACCATATTTACTTCTCAATCTTAAACCGGCAGTTGTTTTTCCTACAAGAGGTGAATCGGCCATAACCACAGCTTCTGTAATTGCAATACTTTTTGAACCCACAGCATCCTTTCTGAATTTTTTATCACCAACCAATTTAAGTCCGGTATCATCAATAAATGTTTTTAAAGCCTCTGTGTCACATTCAACAATAACAACATCTTCTTTCTGAAGTTCTTCATCATCTCCGGGCGCATGTATCCTTTTGTTTTTGCGAACTAAGCCAAGAATCTGAACATCCGCTTTCGACTTTTTATTTAATTCTCCAATGGTCGTTCCAACTAATTTTGAATCTTTCTCAACAATCACTTCAGTTATATAATCATCTATTTCAAAAGATTCATCATCTGCTTTTTTTGATTCTCTTTTTGGCAAAAAACGCCACCCCAGAAAGGAAACGAACAAAACTCCTGCTATCATAAGCCCAACACCAACGGGAGCAAAATCAAACATACCAAAAGGTTCTCCTATCTCTTCAGCTCTTAAGGTAGAAATTATAATATTTGGCGGTGTACCTATCAAAGTAGTCATCCCTCCAAGCAGAGAAGCAAATGCAACCGGCATCAAAAGATACGAAGGGGATTTTCCACTTTTTCTTGCAAGGCTTATGGCAACAGGCATTAAGATTGCCAAAGCGCCCACATTATTCATAAATGCGGAGGCCACTGCAACCAATAACGACAAAGCAATTATCTGTATAGTAATATTTGTTCCTACTTTAGAAACCCATTTACCTAAAACATCAATTAGCCCGGACATCTCAAGTGCTTTCCCAATAATGAGAACCGCCGCAACAGTTATAACTGCCGGATGGCCAAAGCCTGCAAATGCATTTTCAGCAGGTATTATACCTGATATTACAAGTATAAAAAGGGCAATGAGTGCAACAAAATCATGACGAAAATATCCCCAGGCAAATAAAATCAGTACTAATCCGAGAGTTCCAAAAACTATAATATGATCCATAGAAAATTCACAGTATTTCTTTATAAGAACTAATAAAATTATTTAAACATAGGCTTTCTTCGATTTTGTGCGGCTGTTTCATAAGCATATGCTATTTCCAGCAAAACATTTTCGCTCCATGCTCTGCCGAAAAATGAAATACCCACAGGTAGTTCATCAACATATCCCATCGGCAATGTAATAATAGGATATCCTGCCTGTGCAGATGGAGATGAACTGCCAAGCTGGAAACTATCACCGTTAATCAAATCTGTTAACCATGCCGGACTTCCGGTTGGAGCCATAATTGCATCTAAATTATGTTCATTCATCACTCTGTCAATGCCATCCTTTCTGCTTCCTTCAAGCATTTTTTCCAAAGCCTCTTTGTATTCTTCAGATTTCAGATCACCTTTTTGTTGGGCAAGCTCTAAATACCTTTGATTGAAATACTTAAGTTCCAGGGTGTCTTCTTTATTAAATGCAATTAGCTCTTCAATATTTTTAAGGGGAGCATCGGGACCTAAAGAATTAAAGTATTCATTTAATCCATCTTTGTATTCAAAAAGCATTACCTCAAAAGAATAGTAGCCGGTATTTGACTGTGTTATTTGGTCTAATTCGACAACTTCTGCACCCATGTTTTTTATAAACTCTACTGTTTGGTACATCAATGAATCAACTTTGAAATTATTTCCAATAGGTTCTTTAAAGAAACCTATCCTTTTTCCTTCTAAACCATTTGCTTTTAAAAACTGGGTATAATCTGTATAAAATTTATCTTTACTATCAAGGGTTTTCTTATCAAGAGAATCAATACCCACCAATGCTCCAAGACAAATTGCAACATCTCTGACATTGCGTGCCATTGGTCCGGGAGAATCCTGGGTATAAGAGATGGGCACTACGCCGGATCGGCTTACTAGTCCAACTGTAGGCTTTATGCCAACAATGCCATTAGCATGAGAAGGGCAAACTATTGAACCATTGGTTTCTGTTCCAATGGCTAAAACACTAAGATTAGCCGAAACTGCAACCGCAGAGCCGGAGCTTGACCCACAGGGATTTCTGGACAATATATAGGGATTTTTGGTTTGGCCGCCAACTCCACTCCATCCGCTGGTTGACAATTGCCCGCGAAAATTTGCCCATTCACTAAGATTAGCTTTGCCAAGAATAACAGCACCTGCCTCCCTGAGTTTTGTTGCCACATAGCTATCCTGCAATGGGTGAGAATTTGCAAGTGCAAGAGATCCGGCTGTTGTGGGCATTTTATCATGAGTATCGATATTGTCTTTTAAGACAATTGGGATTCCATGCAAAGGACCTCTTGATATGCCTTTCTTCATTTCTTCATCGAGAGCATCTGCTATTTGCAAAGCATCGGGATTTACTGTTATAATGGAATTAAGAGCCGGGCCATTCTTGTCAATAAGCTCAATTCTGTCGAGATATGCCTGAATTACATCCCTAATACTAAAAGCATTATTTTCATAACCTTGCTGTAGCTGAGCTATATCTATCTCCAAAAACTCAAAACTATCATTTTCGGCGGAGAAGGTATTATCATGTTTTGATTCACATGAGACAAAAAATGAAAAGATTGCAGCTATTAATATAACTGCAATCTTTTTTGTACTTAGATTAAATGCTGTTGATTTCAATATGATTTTTTTAAAGTTAAATTTTGATAACTATTCTTTTTTTTCTAATTGCTTAGTTAATTCCTCTTCAATTGTTTTTGAGAAAACATGTAAATCCGGAGGGGTTCTCGAAGTTATAAGATTTTTGTGGAGTACAACTTCTTTATCAACAAAACGGGCACCTGCCTCTTCAAGTTCCTCTTTTATGCTGCTAACTGCAGTACAGGTAACGCCATCCATAACACCTGCAGTTATAAGGACCTGGGGTCCGTGACAAATTGCGGCAGTAAGCTTTCCGGATTCAAAAAATTCTTTTGCAAACTTAACAGCTTTGTCATTTTGTCTTAGTACAGCAGGGCCTTTCCCGCCCGGAAAAATCAAAGCATCAAAATCATCAAGTGCAACATCAGAAATTGCTCTTTGAATCACAATAGTAAAGTCACTGTTATACGCTTTTACCTCTTCCGTTTTAATGCCAATAACAGTTACTTTATATCCTTGATTATAAAGATAACCCATTGTCATATAGGCCTCTGCATCCTGAAATCCTTCAGCAAGCATTAAAGCGATTTTTGCTTTTTTTGTTTCTTGTTTTGTCATAACGTCTTCTTTTTCTTCTGTTTTACATGAGGATAAAATCAAAAACGCACTTGCAATCAAAAGTGAAAATACAAATAAATTTCTCTTAATCATAACTGTCTTATTTAAAAGTTAATAATCTGTTTTAATTAAAAACTATTAGAATTCCAACATAGGAGTTTTATCTCCATTGAGAAGGTTTATGAGTAAAAATATTACAACTTTCGTGCATATACCAAAAGTAGTGAAATAATGTATAATTTAACTCTTTCCCATAATCAACCGAGGGATCATAGTCAATATAAGTCTGCGGGCCACAACCGGAGCCATATGAAATTCCATATTCATTATTCCATTGATTTACCAGGGTAGCATTCCATCTTTCCAGATAAGACTGCTTATAAAATCCTATTGGCTCAGCTTTTTGGGCCATCCATGTATCAAATCCGGAATCGAAAATCTGCAATTCATATTCAGTAGAATCATTTTCTTCGGTATTCTTTTTAGGAATCTCCAGAGTGTCATTAAGTGTAAAGCTTTTCTCCAGAGAAAATGCGTCATTACAGAAGAAAACAATAGCTGCTGATATTAAGAAAAAAGTCTTCATAGTTAGAACATTCGTTAATGCCTTATTGATTTATTATTAGAGATAAAAGCGGGATTAAGATTTGTTAATCAAAAAAAACTAAGAATAATTATAAACAACGAACCGTAAATATACAATTTTCGTTGCAGAAAATCAAGTATACAACTAAAGTTTTTGCAGAATAAAAGCAAGAAATAAGATTATCAAAGCAATCAGAATAAAATCGAAAAACTTACCCTGCCATGGCGTATGTAACACCAAGGAGGCCGACAATTGCAAGTAAATACACTATTTTGGTGGGCATTACTCCATTATTCTCGGCTGTTTTACCAAAGATTCCAAAAACAAGAGGATGAACCAAGAAAGGCATAGCAAAAACAAAAGCAATAAGTCCTGCTGCCTGTGATCCAAACATACCGCCTTGTATAGCAGCAAATAAGCCGAAGTGAGAAATTGCTGATGAATTTGCCATAACAGCGTCGCCAAGGCTCATGCCGGCAACGCTTAACATAAGCAACCCTCCAAAAACAGCGATCAACTGCCAACCAAGAGAAAACAACATCAGCCCTCTAATTTCCTGCTTATTAATATTATTAGCCTTTCTTAATACTCTCAAAGCTACGTATGTAATGAGAATACCAACTACAACTACTGCAATTGCGTATGGAAGAAGCAATTTACCGCCGGTTGCACTTGCGGCAAGAATAGAAAACACAAAAATATGTCCAATAAAAGGGATATTAATCATTATAGGTGCTCTCACAGCTGCTTCCGGCCCAAGGTCACCTGCAGTACATGCACCTGTGAGGCCTGAGTGCGACAAAGAACCTGCCATACCGGGCGCTAAATTTCTTATATTATTAGCCTTTCCAATCAGAATCAGAATAGCTAATCCTCCAAACATCCAAAACAATTGTCCGAAAAAACCAAACGACAATACTTCTGTCATACCTGAGAGCTGGAATGATTCAGCGATACGTGAACCACCAACCATAAAATTTGCAGCCAGAACTACCGGTATTCCGGCAAAAAGCAATGAACGAATTGTCGGGCCAAGCTTCCAGTGTACCAATAACATTCCCAAACAAACAGACATAACCATTGCAAAAAATATTTCCGGCAAAGCGATAAAAGGCTTTATCCATTGTGCAATATACCAGGCAGCTATCATCATAGCCAAAATCATTCCTGTTTCAAATATACCCTTCCTAATATAAAGTGCTTTATTTGCAATTTTTGCACGGTGATCTATTAAAATAATTGAAGCTACCAGGCCAAGATATCCTATCAGTGGATAAAAATTATCAATAACATCGCCTGTTTGAACTCCTATAACCATTCTTTTTAAAGACTCAATACCTGTAAGGATAAAAAACGCCCTTACTAAAAACATGAATTGCGTGGCCTTTGTGCCAAGAAAAAGTTCTTGAGATGAAGGAACAACGATATCTCTTGGGTCTATTTTCCTGTTAGTAATTAACTTGCGGATTTCTTGTCCCCCAACAAAGAAAGATGCCATTAATGCCGTAATAGTAACCTTGCTTGTTAAATCAACTATTGGAAATTCACGTAACCCGGGTGTTGCCAGACCGGTGTTTACTAAAATGAAACCCATTATCAATCCAAATACAACAATAATCAAAATAGGAGAATAACGAGTGCCGGCCACTACAGTTCTGGAAACCAATACCATGCCCAACACCATTAAAAAGGTAAGCCAATATTGATTCATTATATGTACACTGGCCATTTGATCTGCAATATATTCCATAAAATGATTGTTTAGGTCTTAAAAATAAAGGCGCAAAAATACTACTATTGGATAAATAATAAAAGGGAAATATTGTTTCCTTGGAAAAACATTTATATGCTTTGTTTCTAATTCATTGCCTGTTTGTATTTGCATAAAATATCTTTAGGGAAAATCTCTTAGCCAAGAAAACAAGAAACCTCAATAATATGACAGTGTGTTTTTTAGACTATTTATTAATATTTAAATCACTACTGCCCGATTAAAACATTTTAAAACGAATGTATATCAATATTAATAACAATTATATTAAACTTGACTGTCTTGGAGATAATATTGACATTTCTTTATTGCCACTAAGACTCTAAGACACGAAGATTCACTAATAACTTGGCAAACAGGTATTTCTGCTTTGAGTTTCTTTGTGCCTTTGTGGCTATAATTGATTTTAACCGGACAGTAGTGTTTTTAAATAAACAAATGCATGCAAAATTAACTAAAAATGAAAGCCCGAAGATATCGGGCTTTCATTAAATAGTAAGATTGTAAGAAATAATTTTTTTACATTCCGTACATTTCAATAATTTCTTTCTTTGTTTTTCCAAGAATATCATACTTTTTACCAACTTTAGTAAATGCCTCAAGAGCTTTTTCAAGATGATGCATTTCATGGCCGGCAGAAATTTGGGTTCTGATTCTTGCTTGCCCTTGTGGAACAACCGGGAAAAAGAAGCCCATTGCATATATTCCTTCTTTATACAGATCATTTGAAAAATCCTGTGACAATTTTGCATTAAACAGCATGACAGGAACAATGGGTGTATCGCCTTCTTTCAGTACAAAGCCAGTGTCCAGCAAACCCTTTCTCCAAAATTCAGTGTTTTTTTCAAGTTTGTCGCGTCGTTCTGTTGATTTTGAAAGAATATCAAGCACTTTTAAAACTCCCGAAACAACAACAGGGGCAATCGTATTAGAGAACAGGTAAGGTCTGGCTTTTTGTCTGCACATTTCGACCAGTTCTTTCCTGCCTGAAACACAACCACCTGAAGCACCACCAAGGGCTTTACCAAATGTAGTGGTTATAATATCAATTTTCCCAATTACTCCGCAATGTTCATGTGTTCCACGACCTTTTTTACCAATAAATCCACTTGAGTGAGAATCATCAACAAAAAGCATTGCATCATATTTTTCACAAAGCGCAACCATTTCGTCAAGTTTGGCAGTATCACCATCCATAGAGAATACACCATCAGTGATTACCATTTTTATTCTCTTATCAGAATGCAATTGCAGTTTAGACTCAAGGTGCTTCATATCTGAATGCTTAAAAGTATCGTGCATTGCACTGCATAAGCGCATTCCGTCAATTATGGACGCATGCACAAGCCTGTCGCTTATCATAACATCCTCACTGCCGAGAATAGCTTCAAAAACACCTGCATTAGCATCCATACATGAGGGAAACAGTATGGTATCTTCAGTCCCCAGGAATTCAGAAACTTTTTCCTCAAGATGTTTGTGAATATCCTGAGTTCCACAGATAAATCTCACTGAAGACATTCCATAGCCTCTTTCTTCAAGACCATCGTGTGCTGCTTTTATCACCTCAGGATGACTTGATAAACCAAGATAATTATTGGCACACATATTTATCACTTTCTTAAGTGATGAGCCTTCTGGATATTCTACTTCAATATCTGCTGCCTGTGAGGAATGAATATATCTTTCCTGTTTAAAAAGACCTTTGCTTTGCATCTCAGATATTGAATCTTTAAATAATTGTCTTGTATTCTCGCTATAAGCCATAATTATTTATTTTTTATTTAAAAATCTATTAACTAGATCAACAATTTTGTCCACCGAATCAAAAGCTTCAGGTGAAGCATCTTCATCGGGAATTGAAATATTATATTTATTTTCAAGAAATCTTTTTAAAGAAACCATTGAAAATGAGTCAACAATACCACCCGAGATAAGCGGAGTGTCATAAGTAATCTCTTCATCCGGATCTTCAAGATATTCTTCAATAACATATTCTAAAACGATGTCTTTCATGTCTTCCATAATTCACTTTTTTTTGATGTTAATAATGATATATTATTTAGATTTATTAAATGCAAAATATTAATCGTCTTCCAAAGTTGAAGTATCTCCGATATCTTCTCCCCATTCCTGGGCATGAAGAATTCTACGCATAATTTTCCCACTTCGGGTTTTTGGCAATTTCTCAATAAATTCAATTTCCTGCGGCATTGCCAGTGGTGACAACTTTTTACGTATGAAATTCATAATCTGCAATTCGGTATCTTTATTAGGTTCAAAACCTGCTTTCAGAGTAACGAAAGCTTTTACAACTTCCATATTAATGTCATCCGGCTTGCTAACAACAGCGGACTCTGCAACACCTTCGTGTTCCAGTAGGGCGGATTCTACTTCAAATGGGCTAACAAGATGCCCGCCGGTATTAATAACATCATCATCTCTACCAACAAACCAGTAATAGCCGTCACTGTCAATTCTGGCACGATCTCCGGGAATATACCAACCGTTTTCAAACTTTTTCTTAAAAGTTTCTTCATTTCTCCAGTATGTTCTCATGAATGCAGGCCAATCAGGTTTAAAACCAATTAAGCCCACAACACCTGCTTCTTTTATAGGTTCAAAAGTTTTAATATCAAGAATTGCAGCAGTAATTCCGGGAAAAGGTTTTCCCATAGATCCGGGTTTAACCTCTAATCCGGGATAGTTACAAATCATTATTGAACCTGTTTCTGTTTGCCAATATGTGTCATAAAAAGGCATTCCATAAACTTTCTCTGCCCAAACGACAGCTTCTGCATTTAGTGGCTCGCCAACACTGGCAAGATGTCTAAGGCTTGAAAGATCATGCTTTTTTACCAGGTCTTCCCCTGCTTTCATCAGAGATCTGATAGCAGTAGGAGCAGAATACCACATTGAAATTCTATACTTATCAATGAATTTATACCAGGCCTCAGCAGAGAATCCTGCTTCTAAAACACATTGAGTAACACCCATGCTAAAAGGGCCAATTATCCCATATGATGTTCCTGTGACCCATCCCGGATCAGCAGTGCACCAATAGATATCATCATCCTGAAGATCGAGTACCCACTTAGTTGTAAGGTATTGAGATATGAGAGAATAATGTACATGTTTAACACCCTTTGGCTGGCCTGTTGTTCCGGAAGTGTAATGCAAAACAGATGGAGATTCAGCTACTGTCGGGTGAATAGCCAATTCTTCAACAGGCTTGGCATCCTCTAATGAGAATATAACTTCATTTTCATTAAGAACCTTTTTACCATCGTGATCCACAACTATAATATGCTGAAGGTTAGGTAGTTTGTCAATAATTTTCCTTACTTTTCCAAGATGTTTCCTTTGGGTAATAACAGCTTTTGTTTCGGCATTTTCGAGGCGGATAAAAAGCGACTCTTCACCAAATGCAGAAAATAATGGTTGGGCAATAGCTCCTATTTTCAGGATTCCAACAAAACTCAGATAAAGTTCCGGTATTCTTTCCAGAAAAATACAGACTCTGTCTTCTGCTTCAATACCAATTGAGCGAAGGAAATGCCCTATTGTATTGGAAGCTAAACGCAAATCATTATATGTGTATTTTTTCTCAACTCCCATAGAATTCTCCCAAAGCAGGGCATATTTATCGCCTTTTCCTTGTTGACAAATTCTATCGGAACAATACCAACCAATGTTAATTTGTTGTCCCGGTTTGTAATCTAATTCCTCTTCAGCTATTGACCAACTGAAGTCTTTAATTCTTTCATCATAAGAGTGAATGTTCGACATAGGATTTTGTTTTTTTATTTTATAAGATTTGATTATTATTGAAAATCAATGATATAAAAACAGGACTGCAATATAGAAAAAAAT
>CAZTPA010000076.1:0-11047 GCA_964614525.1 uncultured Bacteroidales bacterium
CACGGATTTTCAGTCCGTTGCTCTACCAACTGAGCTATGGTACCCAATTTTGAGGTGCAAAGATATACAAAGTCATTAAATTTGCAACGATATTTTTATCTTTTTTTCATGTCTTTTTCTTATAAATTGAAAAACAATGGTTTGTATTTGATTTTTTTTTGCCTGAAACTGTTTTTTATTATGAATATTTATCTGTTTTTTTCATGATTAAACATAATTAGTTATAATTTTGCACAGATTTTAAGCTTTAAATATTATAAACGATTCTAAAAAACATTTCACTATGTTTTTCTCGCTTATTTTTTATTATAATAACAAGCATATTAAATGAATCTTGTCGTAGATGTTGGTAATTCTTTAATTAAAGTTTCAATTTTTGATAATGAAGATCTTATTGAACATAAGGTTTTTGATGATGAAAATATTCCTGATTTAGAAAACTTTTGCTCATCCGGAAGTGTTGATAATGCTATAATATCTTCAGTAAGAGAAGAAAAAGTGATTGACCTTTCAAAAATAAAGGGAATTAAAAAACTTATAAACTTTTCATATAATACACCAACACCTCTTTCTGTTAATTATGACACTCCCGAAACTCTTGGCACAGACAGAATAGCTGCTGCTGTTGGAGGATCATCTTTATTTCCGGGCGATAATGTCCTGACGATTATCGCGGGTACATGCATTACTTATGAGTTTTCTGATAAAAATAATGAGTATTGTGGAGGCGCAATATCTCCCGGCATGATGATGCGTTTTAAAGCGCTGAATAATTTTACTGCTAAATTACCGTTAATATCTAAGTCTAATTTGAAGTTGCCGGAATTATTAACGGCAAAAAATACTGTTGATAGCATTTTATCAGGTGTTATTAATGGTATTGTTTACGAAATAGATGGTGTTATAGCTGAATATATAAAGAAATACGCAAGCTTAAAAATAGTTTTAAGCGGAGGAGATGCATTTTATTTTGACAAAATGCTAAAAAATAAGATATTTGTAACCCAAAATTTAGTTTCATACGGACTTAATAAAATTTTAATATATAATGTACAAAAACACTAAAAACATAAGTTCAGGCATAATTTTATTCTGTCTGTTTATTGCATTAGTTTCTCAAAATCCTGTAAAATCGCAAAATCGAATCAGCTCTCCTTACGCCATGTATGGATTGGGTGAATTGTATTTTAACAACAATTTCCGAAATATGGGAATGGGTGGTTTGGCAATTGGTTTTCAAAACAATACATCTGTAAACTATACTAATCCTGCATCTTACGTCGGATTGGATACTAATTCATTTGTTTTTGAAACTATAATATTTTCTCATTTCTACGGACAGAAAACAGCTGAACTTGAGCAAATGTCAAATTATTCATCTTTGGGAAGTATTACATATGGTTTTCCTGTGTTTAAGTGGTGGTCTTCTGCTTTTGGCCTTACTCCCTATAGTAACCTCGGCTATAAAGTCAAGGATGAGGGTTTTATTGATCCTGTTGGTGCAATTGATTTTGAATATGAAGGGGAGGGTGGTATTCACCAGGTTTTTTGGGGAAATGCCTTTAATCTTGGCAAAGGATTTTCACTTGGATTAAATGCATCATATTTGTTTGGAAATTTGAAAGATGCTTCTCTGGTCAGCTCCGCAGAAAGCAATTTTTTCCTTGCAAATCAACATAGAAATATGTCCGTTAGTGGTTTTATGCTAAATTTCGGAGCACAGTATAAAAGAGTATTATCTGATGACAAGGAACTGATTGTTGGAGCTACTTTTGGTAATCAAACAAATTTATCTGCCACTGAAACAGTTATGCAACGTATTTATCTTCCGGGATATACTGCTCCGGATACTGTGCTATATTATGTTAATGAAGAAGGTAAAATGGAGCTTCCGGCTAATTATGCAGTAGGTTTTACAATGAAATTTAATGAGAATTGGATGGCCGGTGCTGATTTTTATAATCAAAACTGGAAACAGTTTGAACTGTTTGGTAGTCCCGGTAATCTTAATAATTCTTATCAGTTTGCTGCCGGAACGCAGTATAATCCTAGTCAAACAACATATTCCGGATTTTTTTCGCGCATGAGATATTCTGCAGGACTTAGATATAAGCAAACCTTTATTGTTCATAATGATAATACGGTAAATGAACTTGGCATAAGTTTTGGACTAGGCTTTAAACTAAGACAAAGTTTGTCGGGAATGCACCTGAGTTTTGAATGGGCTAATAGAGGCAGTATTGAGAATAACAATTTAAAAGAAGATCTGTATAGAATTAATCTTGGAATTAATATCCATGAAAGATGGTTTGTGAAAAGAAAATTTTATTAAAGTGATATAATTTAAATAACAACAAATAGTATAACAAAAAATATGATGATGAAATCAATAGCAATTATTGTAAGTGTTTTTTTTAGTGTGGCAATAAGCACAACTGCTCTTAGCAGTAATTTTGAACGCAATTCAATCTCCAAAAATGAAGTTTCAAATAGTCTGTATGCATTTGAAAATGATTCTGTGCCCTCTTCTGATAATAAAAGTAAAAGTATTTATGGAGAAGACAGCGCTAAATGTGTGAGAAATCTTTCAATTTATGTTGAGTATTACCGCCAGCGAAATTATGGCATGGCAGTTGAACCATGGCGCTGGGTTTATGAAAACTGTCCTGCAGCAAGACAAAATACATACATTCATGGTGCTAACCTGATTAAGTATTTATATAGCAACGAAAATGATCCTGTCAGAAGAGAAATGTATGTTGATTCTTTGATGCAATTATATGATAAAAGAATTAAGTATTTTAATAAAGAAGGAAGCGTTCTTGGGAGAAAAGCTGCTGATCTTTATACTTTTAGACCCAATAATGTTTTAGAAATATATGAAATTTCCGAAAAATCAATTACCCTTGAAGGCAATGAATCTAGTGCAGATGTTATATTGATTAATTTCCATAGTTTGTCAAACCTTGTTGATGCCGGTGCTAAAGATGTGGAGGAAATTGTTAAAGCTTTCGACAGGGCTATGAATATTATTGATCATAATATAGCTGCGAATGGAAAAAAAGTAGAATCGTATAATGTTGCAAAAAATAATATTGATGCAATGTTTACTCCATATGCCAGTTGCGAAAATATAACAAACATTTATAAACCAAGGTTTGATAATAACCCAAAGGATGTTGAACTATTAGAGAAAATTATTGAAATGCTGGATAAGTCCGGTTGTACTGACGAAAAGCTTTTTTATGATGCTACATTGAGTTTGCATGAAATTAACCCAACTGCTGAATCTGCTTTTTTAATGGGAAAAATGGAGCAAGAATCCGGAAATTACAACAGAGCTGTTGATTTCTTTGAGCAAGCACTTCCTCTTTATGAAAATGAAGAAGAAAAATTTTCTGCATACATGAGATTAGTTGAAATTTTATTCAGAAAACAAAAGAAATATTCAGAAGCCAGATCATATGCTTTAAAAGCTGCAGATGCACGCCCTAATGATGGAAGACCTTATTTGTTAATAGCTGAAATGTATGCTGATTCTGCTAAACAATGCGGAGATAATGAGTTTACTGAAAAAGTAGCATATTGGGCTGCAGTTGACAAAGCTTTTTATGCTAAGAAAATTGATGATGACAGTGCTGTAGCTGATAGAGCAGACGTATTGATAGATGCATGGTCTAAGCATTTTCCCACAAAAGAGAATATTTTTTTCTATGGTTTTGATGAAGGAGAATCTTATACAGTTAAGTGTTGGATTAATGAAACTACACGCATTAGAGCCAGATAACAATTATGAAGTTTATTTATAATAAGCTTTTTTTTAAATATACTGCAAAAAGCATTACTGTCCTGCTTTGGATTGTAATGCTTTTTTCTTGCCAAACAGACCTTGAAACTATTTCTCTTATTACAAAGGTTGATGAATCTCCTATTGAATCTGCTTTTGATGTTAAGATAATATATTCCGAATATGCTAATGTGAAGATGATATTGGAATCACCCAAAATGGACAAATATGAGGGGGAAAAGCAATATCTCGAAATGCCCGAAGGGGTTAATGTGGTGTTTTTTGATTCATTAGGAAACGAATCATCAAGCTTAAAAGCAAATTATGCAATTAATTATGAAGAAGATAATATTATGGAAGCTCATAATGATGTTGTGGTTGTCAATGAGAAAAAAGAAAAGCTTAATACTGAATTTTTAGTTTGGGATAAGGAACAAGCAATTATTTATACGGACAAATTTGTTAAAATTACCACAGGGGATGAAGTCTTGTTTGGTGATGGCTTTGAATCAGATGAGAGATTTGAACAATGGGTTATAAAAAAGCCCAGAGGTGTTTTTAGCGTTGAAACCGGTGATTAATCTTGCTTTCTTTGTGGAAAATTCCTTTTTATTTTAATAATCATTTATTTGTAAATTTGCAAAAAAGTATTTTGGATAATATTATTATAATTTTTGTTAGCATTTTGTTCTCAGCTTATTTTTCAGGCATGGAAATCGCATTTATATCTGCGAATAAGTTGAAGTTTGAAGTTGATATAAAATCCGGTGGCGTTTCCGCTAAAGTTCTTAATAAGCTCATAAAGTCTGATTCCGATTTTATTTCCACAATGCTTGTTGGAAATAATCTTTCTCTGGTTATTTATGGAATCGCTGTTGCTGCATTGCTTGACCCTGTCCTTGCGGCCAATTTGCCACAGGCTTTCAATAATGAAGCTACAATATTAATTATTCAAACCATTATATCCTCAATTGTTATTTTAGTATTTGCTGAATTTGCCCCGAAAACCTTTTTTCGAATTAATCCAAATGCAATCGTAAGATTTTTTGCTATTCCAACTTATATATTATATTATTTGTTGTTTCCTATTATTTTTACAACTATTCAATTGTCCGAGTTTATTTTAAAACAAATATTCGGATTAAAGCTTGAAAATAAAAAAAGAGTATTTGATATTGTTGATATTGATAATTTTATAAAAGAGTTTTCAAGGAACAACTATAAGCAAGATGATGAAAGCCTGGAAATGCAAATATTTAAAAATGCAATTGAATTTCCTGAAGTAAAACTCAGGGAGTGTATGATACCAAGAACAGAAATTATTGCTCTGGATCAAAATGACGACCTTAAAGAGATAAGAGATAAATTTTCTGAAACCGGATTATCTAAAATATTAATTTATAAAGACAATAATATTGATGATATTATAGGTTATGTTCATGTATTTGATTTTTTTAAAAATCCTCAGGATGTTAAATCAATTATTAGACCATTGCTTATCGTTCCTGAAACTATGTTGGCAAATAAACTGCTGAAAAGTTTTATTCAGCAAAATAAAAGTATTGCTGTTGTGGTTGATGAGTTTGGAGGAACCGCAGGTCTTATCACTATTGAGGATATTATGGAGGAGATATTTGGTGAAATTGATGATGAATATGATATCGATGATCTTGTCGAAAAAGCTGTCAGTAGCACAGAATTTCTTTTCTCTGCACGTCTTGAGATTGATTATCTTAATGAAAAATATGGATTTGATTTGCCCGAATCAGATGAATATGAAACTTTAGGCGGGCTTATTACCAATTATCATGAGAGCATACCCGACAAAGACCAACTTATTACTATTGAAAACTTTATTTTTAAAGTTGTTCAAGTTTCTGAAACCAGGATAGAACAGGTTGTTTTATTTATTAATAAACTATAGTATATTGCATATTTTTGTCGTTTTTTTATTATTATAAAATTCTATTTTATACATTTGCAAACTTATTATAAATAACATTTAAAAATAATACTATTAAAAATGGCAATTATAGGTAAAATTAGAGGTTATTCAGGATTGTTAATTGCAATTATCGGGCTAGGCCTCGCAGCTTTTGTTTTGCAAGATTTTTTTGGATCTAGTGGATCTAGTGCTCAAAGAGGCACCAATGATGTTGGACAGGTGGGTGACAATGTAATTTCTTACACAGAGTTCGAAAATCAATATCAGGAAAATGTTGATATGTTTAAACGTCAACGTGGTGTTGATAATATTGAGCCTAATGAAGCCTTTATGCTTAGGCAACAAACATGGGACAGAATCATTAATGACTATATTCTTAATGAAGAAATTGAACGTCTTGGCATTACTGTTTCTGCCAGAGAATTAAAAGACATGTTTTTTGGCACAGACCCACACCCTCTTATTTTGAGCGCTTTTAGCCCCGATCCAACTAGCGGACAAGTAGATAAAGCCGAAATGATTAATATTTTGCAATCACTAGATCCATACGATCCAAGGTTAGTAAGGCTTGAAGAGGAAGCGAAAAAGCAAAAGAAGAAAGAAAAGTATATTTCCATGATAAGCAAAGCTTATTATGTACCTGAATTTTTTGCTAATATTGATTATAAAATGAAAAATGCTAATGCAGATATCAGATATGTTTTAAAAAGATATCGCACCCTGCCGGATTCTACTGTCGATATTAGTGATGAAGAAATGCACAATGCATACGAAGAGATTAAGCATCTTCACAAGCAGGATGAAATGAGAGATTTGGAATATGTTGTTTTTCCGGTTTTTCCATCAGAGCAGGATAGAGAAAAAGTATATCAGGATGTGCTTGAACTTAAAGATGAGTTTGAAAATGTTGATGCAAGAAATATTGAGTCTTTCGTAAATTCTGTTAGTGATAAGCGTTTTGACTCTACTTTTAAATCAAGAAGTGAGATTAACCCCGAGATTGATTCCATTATGTTTAATGCTGAGGAAGGCACTGTTTATGGCCCTTATCTTAATAATAATGAGTTTGTTTTGTCTAAGCTTGTTGCTGTTGAATTCAGACCTGATTCTATGAGTGCTGAACATGTTTTGATTTCGTTTCAGGATGCAATGCAAGCAAATGAAGAGGTAAGCAGATCATATGAGGAAGCTAAAGAAACAGCAGACAGCCTGCTTAGAGTTGCAAAAAGCCGACCTGCATCTTTCCCCGAATTAGCAACTCAAATGTCGGATGATCCCTCTGCATCTATGAATAATGGAGATCTTGGTTGGTTTAAAGACGGACAAATGGTTCCTTCTTTTAATAAAGCAGTTATTGACAATCCTGTTGGATCTATTGTTGTTGCCGAATCTCAATTCGGATTCCATGTGATTAAAATCACAGGAAAATCCAAACCTGAGAAAAAAGTACAAATTGCTGATATTACCCGTGAAATTGTACCCAGCAGCACTACATATAGCAAAGCTCATTCCGATGCCAGCAAATTCGCTCTTGAAGTTCGTGATAAAGGAAATTTCTCAGAAGTTGCAAAAGAAAATGATCTGGCTGTTAGACAGGCTGAGAAACTGGGGAAAATGAGTAATAATATCCCCGGAATAGAAAATGCAAGAGAAATTGTCAGATGGGCATTTTCCGACAATGTGGAGAAAGGTTCTTTATCCAGAATTTTCGATATTGAGGATAAATTTGTTATTGCAAATATTACAAAAATCAGGGAAGAAGGATTTGCTGAAATGACTGAAATTGAAGAGCAGGTAACAAAAAAAGCAATGCTTCAAAAAAAGTATGAAATTATCTCTGAACAAGTTTTAAATTATAAAGAAGAATCTCTCGAAGTCTTAGCTGAAAAGCTCGAACTTGATGTAATTGACTTGTTTGATATTAAAATGGCATCGCCATCTATTACCGGTGTTGGCAAAGAACCTTTTGTTGTCGGAAATGCTTTTTCATTGGATGAAAATACTATTTCAGAGCCTTTAAAAGGAATAGCCGGTGTTTTTGTTGTTGAACTTGTTAGAAAAGAAATGGATATTGAACCATCTGATTTTACTACAATTCAAGAAAAACTTATGCAAGACTTCAATAATAGAGTTGAGAGAAGTATGATTGAAGCCTTAAAAAGTAATGAAAAGATAGAAGATAATAGAGAGTTGTTCTATTAATAGCCTCGTAAATTCGGAATTTCATTTCTTTTATCGGATTTATTAATATAAAATATTTTGTCAAAATTTAAAGCGCACATAAATTAGCAGAATTGTTAATTTATGTGCGCTTTAAATTTATTATCTCGATTTTTTTTTTTAATTTAGCTGTCCTGATTTTTTTGAGAAAGCTTTAATTATTATCTCATTGGAGATATTGTTAAATAAGTAATATGGAGGATTTTATGATGAAGAAGCTTTTACTGCCCCCCTAAAATTGCAACTAATAATTTTTATATTCACCATTTAATGTATCAATAAAACCAATAAGAACAATAAAACAAATTATTAACTAAAAATTATTTATTATGAAAAAAATAATACCTTATGCCTTTACCTTGATAATGGCATTTATGTTTCTCTTTAGCTTTAATAGCTATGGACAAACAATAGTAGATATTGCTCAAAATGGCGATTTCGAGAATTGGACAGGTGGAGATCCCGATAATTGGCTTGGTGCTCGTTCAAGTATTAGTGCAGCTAATGTTGTTGAATACACTACTGCTGCTCATTCAGGAACAACATCTTGTCAACTGATAAACACCTCAGGTAGTCATGTGAGGTTTACTACACAAGCTCTTTCAATCATGGCTGATACAGAATATACTGTTACGTATTATGTTAGAGGGCAGGGAGAAATTAGAAATGCCTTTTATCGCGATGGTGCTTATTCCGCTTATTCAGATTATACTGTTGTTGATTCTGATGCTTGGACTGAAATTGTTTATACATTTCAACATGGAACAGCAGTTGATGATGTAGAGGTGATTTTTTCACTCATAAACACAAGTGATGTTAGAGATCATCTTCAAATTGATAACGTAACAATTACTTATGAATTACCAGAAACTCCGGAGCTATATGTTGATAAGCCGGAAATTGATAATTTGATGTATGTTTTTGGCAATGGTCCGTCAGCATCGGATATTTTCGAAGTAAGTGGTATTAATCTTGATGGTTCTGACGTATTACTTGATGTGACTGGTGAATTTGAGATATCACTAGATAATATAGATTATTATCCTCAAATTGATTTACCTGCTTATGACGGTACGCCAACGGATGTTTATGTGAGATTAAATGCAGGTTTAGCTGTTGACCCATATGCCGGTTCAATCACGATATCAGGAGGTGGTGCTACAGATATTGATGTTAGCCTCTCAGGACAGGTTGTTGAAAGTTTTGCATTTCCATATGCGAATGATTTTAGACTTGAACAAGATATTGCTCTTGCTCAAGTACAAGGGTTTACCATTATTGATGCTGAATGGGGCGGAACAGCCGGCGGCGGATATACACGCGTTTTCCCTGATGGATATATTGAAACTCCGTCTATAGATTTTACAAGTATAGATTTCCTTGAAGTTGAGTTTGCTGCAACTACATATGGTGGAGCAAGCGGTCAAACTTTGTCTGTTTTGGTTTCAGCAAATGATGGTGTTGATTACGAACTCCTTGAATCATTTCCTATTACAGCAGATTATGTTACATACAGTCATATAATAGACTTAACTGACGTTTATAATGTTGCTACAGGTAAAGTTAAAATTCAAATGACAGCCGGTGGGGCAAGTACAAGGTTTAGAGACTTATCAATGGCAGAATACGCCCCTATGTTTGTTGAAACACCAACATTTGATCCTAATGGAGGTACTTTCACTGACCCTGTTGATGTTACAATAGCAACAACAACACCCGATGCTACTGTTTATTATAGTACTGATTCGGAAACAGGCCCGTGGACAGAGTACACAGCTCCTGTTAATGTTGCTGCAACAACTACTATCTGGGCTTATGCCTCAGATAATACAGGAACACTTGGAGATAGTGAAGTAGCTAGCGCAACATTTGAATTTGCAAGTATAATTGAAGTAGCTAATATTACAGATTTGAGAGCCGGCTTAACCGATGGAACTATTTACAGGCTCACAGGTGAAGCTATTCTTACTTATCAGCAAGCATTTCGTAATAAGAAATGGTTACAGGATGCTGATGCCGGTATTGAGATATATGATGACGCCGGTGTAATAACAACAGTTTATGAAATCGGCGATGGAATAACAGGACTTACCGGTACATTAGGTGTAAGTAATGGAATGTTGCAGTTAACACCAACAGAAGATCCCGGCGCAGCAAGTACAACGGGAAATACTCCTGTTGTTGTTACAAAAACTTTAAATGAACTTACAGAAGCAGATCAGGCCAGGTTAGTTCTTGTTGAAAATGCTTCTTTTGATATTTCTTATGATGGAAGTAATTTTGCAACAGGTACAAATTATGACATTGCTGATGCCTCGGGTGCTGGAGTATTCAGAACAGAGTTTTGGGATGCAGATTATATAGACGAACCAATCCCAATGGATCCTCAAAATATTACAGCTATTGTTAGAGAATATAATGGCACAATGCAAATTACATCTCGCAGCCTTGCTGATTTTGAACCATATGTTTCTACCTTAGTTGAAACACCAACATTTGATCCTAATGGAGGTACTTTCACTGACCCTGTTGATGTTACAATAGCAACAACAACACCCGATGCTACTGTTTATTATAGTACTGATTCGGAAACAGGCCCGTGGACAGAGTACACAGCTCCTGTTAATGTTGCTGCAACAACTACTATCTGGGCTTATGCCTCAGATAATACAGGAACACTTGGAGATAGTGAAGTAGCTAGCGCAACATTTGAATTTGCGAGTATAATTGAAGTAGCTAATATTACAGATTTGAGAGCCGGCTTAACCGATGGTACTATTTACAGGCTTACAGGTGAAGCTATTCTTACTTATCAGCAAGCATTCCGTAATAAAAAATGGGTACAGGATGCTGATGCCGGAATTGAAATTGATGATAACTCCGGTATTATCACAACAGTTTATGAAATCGGTGACGGTATAACAGGAATTACCGGTACATTAAGCAGAAATAATGAAATGTTGCAGATTACACCAACAGAAGATCCCGGCGCAGCAAGTACAACGGGAAATACTCCTGTTGTTGTTACAAAAACTTTAAATGAACTTACAGAAGCAGATCAGGCCAGGTTAGTTCTTGTTGAAAATGCTTCTTTT
>CAZTPA010000077.1:0-1288 GCA_964614525.1 uncultured Bacteroidales bacterium
TCACCACTCACAAATCATTAAAACCTCTTCTGTATCTCTTAAGCGGGATGCCTTCGAATAACTGGAATGCCCTGTATAATGAGTTTTGAGATCCAAATCCGGAGAGTTCTGCAATTTGCTCATTTGTAATCTGAGGGTTTTTTTGAATTAATTCTTTTGCATGCTGAACTCTGTAATAGTTTACATGATTGCAGAAATTCCTGTTATATTCGCTGTTTATTAATTTGGAAACGTAAGTGCGATTGGTGCCAAGCATTTTGCTTAAATCCCATATCTTTAATTCGGGATTTGTGAATATCTTATCTTTTTCAAATAAGCTTTCAAGAATTCTTTTAAATCCTTTAATTGAGTGATTTCCTTCGCTGTCAGAGATTTTAATTTTAACATTTTCATCCTCTTCGGTGTGAACAGCATTTTGTTTATTTCCGATAAGTCCGATGAAAAACAGTAATGAGCTAAATACTGCCGAAGGTAGAACCAGGGAAGCAACATCTCCGGCAAAGGCCTCTCTGCCGATAAATGCAGCAACAATGCTTGCGAGTGAAGTAAGTGCAAGTGAAATATTAAAAAATTGCACCCAGTATAAATCCCGGCTTTCTGTGTTTGAATAATAGTCTTTTAGCTTTCGCTTGTTTTTAGTTATAAGTTTAAAATTCAAATATAAATAATAAAGAACCTGGATTATAAATACAATGCGATATGCGTAGTTTATGCGAAGAAGATATATTTGTGTGCCTTTGGCTTCTTCGATGCCATTTAAAACATTCTTAAGAAAATCAATGTGTTGATGACGGTCTATTAATAAAACTCCAACTAAATGAAAAATAAAAATAAGTGTTGGTAAAATCAGAAAACGCGAATGCTTTCTAAAAGAGATTCTTTTATCGGTGGTAAGCAGGCGTATATAAATATGAAATAATGGGTAAACAAGCAAAGAAGTCCAAATATATAAGGAGTCAAGATGGATGTAAGTATTTAAATGGTCGGAGAAATAAAAAAAATGTGACAGATATAATACAAAAGCTACAGCCATAAAGAAGCTCAGGAATACCTTTGGCGCATGCTTTGATTTACTGTTAAAACATAAAGTAATAGCCCAAAATAATGTTACATATACAGGATTAAGTAATAATATTGTTTCAATCATTTTTTTATTTAGCTGATTTTTTTAAGAATTTAAATTTATAAATATTATGAATTACTACTGTCCGGGTAAAATTAATTATAGCCACAAAGGCACTAAAACACAAAGCATAAATATCTGTTTGCCATGTTTTTAGCGAATCTT
>CAZTPA010000077.1:1388-5914 GCA_964614525.1 uncultured Bacteroidales bacterium
GCAAAAAATAAATGCCAATATTGCCTCCAAGACAGTCAAGTTTAATATAATGATTATCAACATTGACATTCATTCGTTTCAAAAATTTTTAAGCAGACAGTAGTGATTATGAATATTTATTTAAACCACAGACACTTTTTTTTGTTCACGATATAATTGAATATAATACCTTGTCATCTAAAATGTAAAATTACTAATAGATTTTTACCTTTTGACAGTGTTTTTACTTATTGTGTTTTTTCTTAACGCATAGCCATATAGGAAATTTGTATCTAATTTGTCGCCCGGAAATATTTCTCTTTGTTCTTTTTATTTCTCATGAAAGCTGCGAAAGCTTGATTTAGCTTTTTTCTGCAAAATCTTATTTATCTGCGGGAGATAAAGAAAAGATGAGGCCGATGATGCGGCCGGGTTAAATATTATTTTACTTTTGTTGTCTGTAATAAAAAGCTCAATATTTATATGGCAAATGTGCTTTATATATCAAATGACGGATTAACAGATCCTTTGGGACAATCTCAGATAATTCCCTATTTGCAAGGCTTGTCGTCTAAGCATAAGATATTTGTTTTGTCATGTGAAAAGGAGATACCATTAAATAAAAACAAAAAAATTATTGAAGAAAGCTTGCTTCCTTTTGGTATTAACTGGCAGATCGTTAAATACAGGAATAAGCCTGCTGTATTGGGTTCGTGGTTGATGCAGCGTGAATTAAAAGAGAAAGCGGATAAGTTGGTTGCAGTTAATAATATTAACTTAATACATTGTAGAAGTTATCCGGCTTCTATAATTGGAATGTCAGTTTCAGGGAAATATAATATTCCATTTATTTTTGATATGCGTGGGTTTTGGGCTGACGAAAGAGTTGACAGACATCTCTGGAATAAAAAGAATCCTGTTTATTTTTTACTCTATTCTTATTTTAAGAAAATGGAGAAAAAGATGCTTGCAAGGTCTTATCATATTATTACACTTACAAAAAAAGCCAAGGAAATACTTATAAACAAATACAGTATAAGTCAAGAGAAAATTTCTGTAATTCCATGTGCTGCTGATTTGGATTATTTCTCATATCAAGATAAGAGTGTGCGAGAAGATCATAAAAGAAAACTTGGTTTGCAACATAATGATAAACTTTTGATGTATATGGGTTCTGTTGGGACTTGCTACTTACTTAAAGAAATGCTATGGTTTTATAAAACCGGTAAAAAGGATATTCCTACATTAAAAATGGCTGTATTTAGCCCGGTGCATAATCATTCTTATATCAGGCAGATGGCCGGTATAATGGGTGTTGAAGAGAGTGAGCTGATTTGCAGGTACATTCCACGGAAAGAATTGGTTAAGTATTTATCAGCAGTTGATTATTCAGTAATGTTTTTTGAACCCTCCTTTAGTATTCAGGGGTCCTCACCAACAAAACATGGCGAATTATTGAGTATGAATATTCCTGTTGTTGTTAATTCCGGTGTTGGGGATCTTGAAAATATTGTTAAGGAGAAGGAGACAGGCTATGTAATTAATGAGTTTTGCGAACAGGAATTTACTAAAGCATGGAAATATTTGTCAGAGACGCCTTTTAAAACTGTTGAATTTCAGGAGCTTGCAAATAAGTATTATTCGCTGGAAAAGGCAGTCGATGCATTTTGCCGGGTTTATGACTCAGCTCATTAATGATTATTTCAGTTCATCCTGTGATTCTCTACTTTTCATAAAAACAATAACAAAAGAGGCGACAAAGAAAGGTATCATAGGAATTTTTAATCTAACCAATGCTCCAAAATTACCGGATGAAACTCCCACGGCAAATGCAAAAATAAAGGCAAAACTCAGTGAGAAAATCACCATGGGTTCTTTGAAAGCGATGCGCATAAATCTAACAGGCCCGTTTTTAAGAAAAACATATAGCACAAATATCAGCAATAATGCATTTTCAATGGCACTTAGCAGTACAAAAGTAGATTCAGCTTCCCATACAAAGGGGCGAAACAATCCTGCAACCACTGCAGCAGGCGTTTTAGCGAGAAAATTACTTAAAGTTCCGTCAAACTCACCCAGGCTGTAAAAATTTGTTCCGTATTGTTCAAATCTCAAGTGATCTTCGTAAGTGATAATTGCTTTTTGAATTATGCCTTCCATACTTCCGTATATTCCCAGGTTTTCACTAAATAATGATAATGAAGAAATTCCTAAAACCAGAAATAAAACTAATATCAATGGTGAAATAAAGAATTTTATAAGCGGATTATCTATTTTACTGAGATAATGCCATCCTGCCCATATTGCAAGGCCGGGCATAAGTGCTACTACAATGTATGGTTTGACGACAAGCAAAATATAGCCAAGCAGCAGTATTGCTATTATATTTGGTATAACGTACTTTTTCTTAACAATCAAAAAATATATTGCATAAATGAACCATGCCAGGGCAGCCAGAGTTACAGTGTCTTTTAGTATTCCCGAGCCCCAAAAAAGCACGGAAGGGAAAAAAAGTATTGGAATGGCAAGTTGCTTATAATATTTTGGATAGAAATTGCAGAACAGCAAATATAGTTTCCAATAGCCGATATAAAAGAACCATGCAAATAATATACTTGCAGTAAAGTAATTTTTGAATCCCAGTAGTGTGAAAATGCTCGTTATACGAACAATTGCAAAAGCACCGTAGTCATGAGTGTACCATGGTTTGCCAGTCTCAGCTGTAAACGCGCTTAAAGCTTCCGGGCTCAGGTCTCCAAATAACAATCTGAAATATGCTTTATAGTCGGAACGAAGAAGATTAACCATTGCTTCGGAACTGCGGTAATAACCTGTGGTGTCGCCTCCCGGATAATAGAAGTTATATACCAGTCCCAATGCTATTGCGCCCACAATACTTGCAAAAAGCCCGTACACATAATATTGGTATGCCGGATTTGTATAAATATGCTTTTTCTTGATATAATGGGAGATAATAAATATAATGAGAAGGTAAAAAGCAATAATAGCCAGATCTAATAGATCGGGTGTTAATGATTTTGTCCAAATATCAGAAACTTGCATATTGGAAATTTTGATTTCAAAAGTACAAAAAATCTAAACTTTTATTATTTATCCATCCACATTTGCAATACAATAATTTGCCAAAGGCGGTTATATAGGTATGATTGATCTTTTTGCCAAAAGAGATATTTTAGCTTTTTGACATATTCTGTGTTGAATATTCCGTGTTTTTTTATTATTTCATCATCCAGATATTTCATGCAGAAGTCTTTGAGTTCATTTTTCATCCAGCTTCCCAGTGGAATTGCGAATCCCCATTTTGGCCGGTCGAAGTATTCTTTGGGTATATATTCAGCTAGCAATTTTCGAAGTAGATATTTTGAAGTATTGTTTTTGATTTTTAGATTTTTATCAAGGTTCAAAGCAAACTCCACCATTCTGTAATCTAGCAGTGGCACCCTGGTTTCCAGGCTGAAGTGCATGGAAGCGCGGTCAACTTTTACAAGTAAGTCATCGGGAAGGTAATGCTTAAGATCAAATAATGCTTGTTGTTCTGAAACAGATAATCTTCTGTTTAGATTTTCGGGATTTTCATCAAGATAGAAGTCATGTTGGAATTCTTTGTTTAATAGATTCTTTATCTCTTTTCGTGAAAAAAAGTATTGTTCCTGGGAAAATATATGACTTTTAAGAGTTTTTTTATTTTTGTACCTGAAAAGATTTGAAGCACGCTTCATTCTTTGATTGCCTGTATTAAGCAATGCTGCGGCAGGATACCTGAGTATAGGCATTGCAGGATTAGCCAGCCTCTTTGCCCAAACATAAGAACCATATCCCATAAACAATTCATCTCCACCATCGCCTGATAGTACCATGGTTACCTTGTCCCTTGCAAGTTTTGAAACTAAGAGGGTCGGCAGGGCAGAAGAATCGGCAAAAGGTTCATCGTAGATGTCCATAAGTGAAGGAATCCATTCAAGAGCTTGTTTTTGTGTTACTTCAAATTCGTGATGATTGGTACCAAGATGTGTAGCAACTTTTTTTGCCCATATAGCTTCATTGTATTTGCTGTCACTAAATGCTATGCTGAAAGTGTTTATTGGCTCTTTGCTGTATTTCTGTGCTATTGCTGTTACAAGGCTCGAGTCGATTCCCCCGCTTAGAAATGTACCGAATGGCACATCGGATACCAGGCTTTGGCTAACAGAGCTTTCAATAATTGATTTGAGCTCTGATAGTGCTGAATCTTCGTTTTTAACAGCTTCTTTTTTAATCTTTTCGTCAGCTTTCCAGTATTGCCTAAGAGTTAATTTATTGTTTGAGTATTTGGCTGTAAAACCCGGGGGTAGCTTTTTAATTTGAGTGTAAATGCTTTCAGGTGAAGGAATGTAACCCAGATTTAAGAATTGATTGACAGCTTTATTGTTAAGTGTTAAATGTTTTTTTATTGCCGGAGTTTTTGCAAGTCCTTTTAATTCCGAAGAAAAAGCAAATGTTTCCTCTGTATTGTAGTAGTATAATGGTTTAATACCAAGCCTGTCGCG
>CAZTPA010000077.1:6014-10967 GCA_964614525.1 uncultured Bacteroidales bacterium
CAAATGTTTCCTCTGTATTGTAGTAGTATAATGGTTTAATACCAAGCCTGTCGCGGAATAATAAGAGTTCCCTGATTTCTTTATCATAAATAGCAATAGCAAACATCCCGTTTAACATATTCACAAAATCTTCTTTCCAAAGTGCAAAGGCCTGTAATACTATTTCTGTATCGGATGTACTTATTGGTTTAAATCCGGGGTCTTTTTTATTTATTTCTTTCAGGATTTCTTTGAAATTATAAACCTCACCATTATAAATCATTAAATAGCGCTTGCAGTGCGATTCCATTGGCTGGTTTGCTTTTTCACTGAGATCTATAATTTTTAATCTCTGGTGCGCAAGTCCGGCATAGCCATCATAAAAGATGTCATTATTGTCGGGGCCACGGTGAGATTGGAATAGATTGAAATTCCTTAAATCTTCCTTGTTCAGCTCATTTTGTGAACATATAAATCCGCTAATTCCACACATTTAATCGGTTTTTCATTTATCCAAGCAGAATTCAAAATTACATTTTTTATTGGAAAGTAAAGTGTGAATAGTTTGAATTAATATTGAGTTTTGTGTTAGTTTTTATCTTTTGACATTTTTTTTTACAAACTGGCATATGTTGTTTTAAACAAATACTTAGTTTTGGTTATTAGTGTTCTAATGTGCAAATGAGAATATTTGATTATAAGTGCTGGAAGATATAGACTAATAAATAAAACGATTTAAAAGTATTAATATTAAAAAAAAATTTGAAATGAAAAAGTTAATTTGGTTTTCTGTCTTTATTTTGTTTTCAGTTTCACTTAGTTTTTCCCAATCGCGTATAATGGTAGAAAACTCTATGGAAACTCTCGTTTTTGATCATTTCTCAGATGCCCTTGAAGCAGCTGAGCCTGGAGCAATTATTTATTTGCCGGGCGGAGCCATCAATATTAGCACTGCCTATATTGAAAAAGAGCTCACGATTTATGGTGTTGGCCATCACCCTTATTATACGGAGGCAACAGGCCTTACCATGCTCAATGGAACTATATACCTGCAACAGGCAGACCCTGAAATTCCTCTTGAAAACATCCACCTTGAAGGATTTTATATTTCCGGAGATATCAGGATAGGCTCAGGCTCAACTAATCAGGAAGTTAATGTTGTAAATATTGTAAGATGCAGCATGAATACTCTTTATTTGTCTTCCGCAACCACCACTATTGGAGATGCAGAACAAGTTCATATTATTGAAAGCATTATAAGAGGGAATGTATATGGTGGCAGAGTTCAAAATGTATTATTTTCGAAAAATATTATTCAAGGGGTATTCTATCATTTTGACGGTAATGCATTATTTTCAAATAATGTTTTTCTTCACTATACAACTTCAACGATTTCTACATCATTCAAATACATTGAAAACTCTACTTTCCAAAATAATGTGATACTATGTAGAAGCAGCAGCAGTTGTTTCAATAATATGTATGCCAACAATTTTAATAATAATATGTGGCATCATAGTTTTTCTGTTCCTACAGGTTCAACAGGAAATAATAACATTATAGATTTGGAAATTGACAGCATTTTTGTTAATCATACAGGTCATAATTTTGATTACGACTTTAACTATCAGCTTAATGAAGGTTCTCCCGGAATTGGGGAAGCCACTGACGGCTTTGACATAGGTATTTACGGAACAGTAAGACCTTTTAAAGAGGGCTCTGTGCCGGTTACACCGCATATAAAATCAAAATCTATTTCTACAGAAACGGATTTTGAGGGAAAGATAAGTGTGGATATTGAGGTGGAAGCGCAGGAGGAGTAATGGAGAGCGTGAGAGCGTGGGAAAGTGAGAGTGTGAGAGAGCAGGAGAACATTCAAACTTGCACGTCATCTCGAACGAAGTGAGAGATCCGGTAGGGGAAGGAGAGCGAGAGAGCGTGAGAAAGTGAGAATTTTTTATTAATTCATTAAAAATTATTTATAATGATGCGAATTTTAACAACAACAATTGTACTAAGTTTTTTAACATTAACATCATTTGCACAGAAAAAAGTTGTATTGCAAACAAATGGTGAAACAAATGTTTTTACCGGTATAGATGGCTTTTTAGAGGCCTATAACGTGGCGGTTGATGGAGATACAATTTATCTGCCCGGTTTACAATATAACTCTCCAACTAATATTGAAAAACGTATAGTAGTTTATGGTACAGGCTACCATCCTTACCACACCGAAATTATGGGGCAAACTGTACTTTTGAGCTTAAACCTTGCAAATGGTGCCTCCGGTAGTCACTTTGAAGGCTTGTACTTAAATGGGAATGTAATTTTTGCCGCCGCGAAAATTGATGATATTGTTATAAAAAGATGTTATATTGAAGGTTCTGTTTCTCTAAATGGTACAGCTACTGAGTTGTCTGATAATATCAGGATTTCTGAAAATATGATTAATGGTCGCTTTTCAGGAAGCAATACATCTAACCTTGTTTTTAACAATAATATAATTAAGAATTATACAAATAGCCTGATTAGTAATATTGGCAATAATGCCTGGATTCACAATAACGTTATTATTGGAAGAGGTTTTTATCAAAACTATAATCGCCCAATGATAGTTAATGTTTCAGATAGCCAAATTGAAAATAACATCATTTATAATACAGGAAGCTCGTCTTATTCTTTTGCATTTAGCGATGTCTCAAATAATACATTTAACAATAATGTATTTGAATTTGACCCAACTTCTGATTTAACTAATCAGTGGAATAATAGCTATGTCGATATTGAAGTTCCTGTTATTTTTCAAAATTATACAGGTAATGATTTTAGCTTTGATGATGATCTTAAGCTTATAAACCCAACTGATTTTGTTGGTACTACTGGCAATCAAGTTGGTATTTACGGCGGATTAAATCCGTTTAAGGAAAACACCCGCCCGTCAAACCCGCAAATTATAACTAAAAATATTCAAAATAGCACCGATGTGGATGGTAATCTTGGTGTTGATATTGAGGTGGAAGCGCAGGAGGAGTAGTTGAAAACTAAAAACTAAAAACTAAAAACTAAAAGTTAAAAATGTTATTGAGTGATTGATAGCTTAGAGACTTAAGAGATAGTTAGAGCCTGAGAAAGGGAGTTAAAAGTTAAAAACTAAAAACTAAAAGCTGGAGCGAAGCGGAAGTCCCGATTTTTTCGGGATTAAAAGCTGGAGCGTGAGAAAGTGAGAAGGTGAGAGAGTGAGAGAGCAGGAGAACATTACAACTTGCACGTCATCTCGAACGAAGTGAGAGATCTCGTTGGAAAGAGGAAAAGGGGGAGCATGATAGCGTGAGACTTTAGAGAACTAAGCGATAATGTGCAGAAAGCTTTGATAATGCGACAATTAAGGTGCAGAGCACCGATAACATTTGTAGAAATAGAGCCAATTTTCAAAACATGAGGTGCAGAGCACCGGTAACATTAAAAAAGGCAGAGCGTGGAAAAGTGGAAGCATTGAGCTTTCAGCCTTTAGCTAAAAACAAAGACATAATTAAAAAAAACAATTAAATATGAAGCAATTATATATAGCAATATGTTTACTACTGACATCAAGTCTGTATGCACAAAATCATATTGAACGCTCGCAGTATTGGTTTAACAATAACTTTACCGATGCTGTTACCGAAGATTTTGCTATTCCGGGGGCGGTGGTTACTTTTTCTGAAAGCATATCAACTGCAAGCCTTAGCGAAGGCTTACATACTTTTCATATCCGCTTTCAGGACACGGAAAATAAATGGACGAGCACATTAAGCAGCTTCTTTTATAAAATTCCGGTTGATGAAACAGTGGCAAGTGAAATCCAAGAAGTTCAGTATTGGTTTAATAATGACTTTGCCGGTAGCATTACACAAAACACTACTAACCAGCAAGTGGTTAATTTTATTTCGGATATAGATGCAGTTGATTTATCTGACGGTTTGCATACATTTCATATTCGTTTTAAAGATAATACCGGAAAATGGAGTAGTGCGCTGAGCAGCTTTTTTTATAAAATGCCTGTTGAGGAAACAGTGGCAAGCGAAATCCAAGAAGTACAGTATTGGTTTAATAATGACTTTGCCGGTAGCATTACACAAAACACTACTAACCAGCAAGTGGTTAATTTTATTTCGGATATAGATGCAGTTGATTTATCTGACGGTTTGCATACATTTCATATTCGTTTTAAAGATAATACCGGAAAATGGAGCAGTACGCTAAGCAGCTTCTTTTATAAAATTCCGGTTGAGGAGATTTCTGATAATAAGATTACTATGTATCGATACTGGTTTAATGATGATTTTGAAAATGTAATTGATATTGAACTGGATGAAGCTGTGAACCCATATAGCCTTATATCACTTTTGGATATGAAGCTTCTGCCGGCAGGAGATTATGAGATACACTTCCAGTTTAAAGATGAGAAAAACCTATGGAGCTCGGTTTTAACTGAAGAGTTTGCAAAAAGCTTATTGCCCTACGCAGAGTTTAGTGCAGATAATGATGAGTTTTGCGGCGAAGGAAGTGTTCAGTTTTATACTTTTAGTGTTGATGCTGATGTTTTCCACTGGGACTTTGATGATGGAAATGAAAGTTATGAATTTGAACCTTTACATTTCTTTGAAAATCCGGGAGAATATAATGTTACTCTAACTGCTTCTGACTCTGAAAGTGGCCTTGAATATTCATATTCTTCAATTATATATGTTTATGAAATATATGAATTTACTGAAGAGCATGAGATCTGTGAAGGTGAAGTTTACACCTGGCAGGGCGATGATTACTTTGAAACCGGCACATACTATGCAGAATATACAAGTATAACAAACTGTGACAGTATTTATGTCTTACATTTGAATGTTGGTGATGTATATGAGTTTGTCGAAGAGCACGAGATATGTGAAGGTGAAGTTTACACCTGGCAGGGCGATGATTACTTTGAAACCGGCACAT
>CAZTPA010000078.1:0-10656 GCA_964614525.1 uncultured Bacteroidales bacterium
ATTTTATCTAGATTCCGACATGTCGGGATGACCATGCTTTTTATAAAAGCTGCTTTTAACTGGTCTTTCCTAGTTTCAACGAGACCCCTCACTGACGTTCGGCATGACGTGCAGTAAAAATAGGATGAAAGTGCGTGGAATAATGGTTTTGTCATTGCACATCGGCGCCCTTTTCCCGGGGCATAAATCTCAAAAGAAAAAACTATTAAATAATATAAACAAAAAGCCCGAAAAACATTTCCGGGCCATTTTACACATCAATTAGAAAAAACATTAAAATTTAATTATCAAATGTCATTGGGTCTTTTACCTTTTCCTTAGAAAGAGCAATATCCACAGCTTCAATCATTTCATTAACATAATGAAACTTAAGACCTTCAAGATAAAGGGGGTTAATTTCCTTAATATCCCTCATGTTTTGTTCAGAAAGAATTATATCAGTAATATTTGCTCTTTTTGCAGCAAGAATTTTTTCTTTAATTCCACCAACCGGAAGCACCTTACCTCTAAGGGTAATTTCTCCTGTCATAGCCACACCTGGTTTTACTTTTCGTTGTGTAAAAGCAGATGTAACAGCCATAAACATGGTAATACCTGCAGAAGGGCCATCTTTTGGGGTAGCACCTTCGGGAACATGAATATGAACATTCCACTTGTCAAAAATATCTTCTTTAACCCCTAATTGCTTAGCATGGGCTTTAAGATATTCCAAAGCCAAAGCTGCAGATTCTTTCATGACATCGCCAAGATTACCTGTAAGATTTAGCTGACCTTTACCTCTACTAATGCTGGCTTCAACAAACAAAACTTCTCCACCAGCCCAAGTCCAGGCAAGTCCGGTAATAATACCTGCCATATCTTTAAGTAATTTCGTATCCCTTATAAATGGCGGCGATCCAAGTATCTCTTCCAATTCTGAAGATTTAATTGTTTTTTGCACTTTTTCTCCGGCAACAATATCTTTAACTTTTCGTCTTATAACTTTTGCAATAGTTTTTTCAAGTGTTCTAACTCCTGATTCCCTTGTATAATTTTGAATTATCTCCTCAAGAATTTTAGCAGAGAAAGAGAGTTGACTTTTCTTAAGGCCATGGTTTTCCATTTGTTTAGGAATTAAATGCCTTTTTGCTATTTCAATTTTCTCTTCTACAATATAACCGCTAAGATCAATAATTTCCATTCTGTCTCTCAAAGCAGGATGGATTGTTGACATAGTATTTGCTGTTGCCACAAACATAACATTAGACAAATCATATTCAAGCTCCAGATAATTATCATAGAAGGTAGTATTTTGTTCCGGATCCAATACTTCAAGCAAAGCGGAAGCCGGATCACCATGAATAGCATGTTGCCCAACCTTATCAATCTCATCTAAAACAAATACAGGATTTGATGATTTTGCTTTCTTTATATTTTGAATAATTCTACCCGGCAAAGCACCTACATATGTTTTTCTGTGGCCTCTTATTTCCGCTTCATCGCGTAAGCCACCCAGTGACATTCTAATATAATTTCTGTTGATTGCTGATGCAATAGACTTCCCAAGAGAGGTTTTACCAACTCCCGGAGGACCAACAAAACACAATATTGGCGACTTCATATCACCTTTCAATTTAAGAACCGCCAAATACTCAAGAATACGATCTTTAATCTTTTCGAGTCCAAAATGGTCTCTGTCAAGTATTCTTGAGGCTTTTTGCAAATCAAAGTTGTCTGAAGTAAAATATCCCCAAGGCAATTCCACTATTGTTTCCAGATAGTTTAACTGGATTGAGTATTCCATTGCACCGGGGTTCATCCTTTGAAGTTTATTCAGTTCTTTATGAAAAACCTCTTCAACTTGTTTAGACCACTTTTTATTTTTTGCTTTATCCTTAAGTTCATTAATTTGTTGCTCATGTGGATTACCGCCGAGTTCATCCTGAATTGTTTTCAGTTGTTGATTAAGAATATAGTCTCTCTGTTGTTTATCAATATCAACTTTAACCTTAGAATGAATTTGGTTTTTAAGTTCAACAACCTGCAACTCATTAGTAAGATGAACCAATACTTTATTAGCTCTTGCGAGCAAATCCTGAGTCTCAAGTAATTTTTGTTTTTCTTCTACATTAATATTAAGGTTAGAAGAAATAAAATTCACAAGAAAAGTCGGACTTTCTATATTTTTTAATGCAAAACCTGCCTCACTGGGAATATTAGGAGATTGTTTTACAATACGTATCGCAAGATCTTTTATAGTTCCAATTAAAGCTTTAAAATTTTTGTCCTGTTTGGTTTTGGAAACTATGTCGAAGGAAGAAATTTTCGCCTTAATATAAGGTTCAGTTTCTAACAGCTCCTCCATTTTTATTCTCTTCTTACCTTGAATAACAACAGTAGTATTGCCGTCAGGCATTTGAAGTATTTTAATAATATATGCTGCTGTCCCGATTTTATTTAAGTCTTCAAAATCAGGTTCTTCAACATCAGGATCTTTTTGGCTAACTACGCCAATTAATTTATCCTTTTTGTATATATCCCTAATAAGCTTAATAGACTTATCACGACTAACAGTAATAGGTATTACTACCCCCGGGAACAACACAGTATTCTTAAGGGGTAAAATAGAAAGCGACTCCGGTAATTCTTCCGCAGTCATTTGTTCCTCTTCTTCAGCTGATAATAAGGGTATAAATTCTGTTTCGGCATCAATTACGCCGGAAAACATATGGTCATCTTTACCAATAAACATCGTCATATTATATCTCCGTCAAAATGTCATTTATAAATAAATTATCTTTAATTATTAACACAGAATATTTGTTATTGTTTAAATAAAATGCTTAATATCAAAGCATATAAGAAGTCTGGACTTTAATTATTAAACAAACACCAACCTGTGCGACCAACATAAATCAATAGCTATGCCAAAAACAAGTATCGGACTTTATGTCACGATAATATGAATGTTTTGATTGAGAAATCTAAAATGTAAAATAAAAAACTGCCCTAATGTAATAACAAAAGGGCAGTTCGTATAATAAAACATAATGCTAATATCTTCTATAGCCAAAAGTAAGTTCAAATATTTTTTTGAAAATATTTTCATCAATAGAAGTGAAGTCTTTATTTCTTCTGGCATAAACTCTTTTAGCAACTTCAATGGCTTTTTCGACGTCAAATATAGTATAACCGGAAGTTCCTCCCCATGTGTATGAAGGGATAAAATTTCTCATAAAACCTGTTCCAAACATCTGCGCATTAACACCTATTACAGTGCCGGTATTAAACATTGTATTAATAGCACATTTGGAATAGTCACCCATAAAAGTGCCGCAAAATTGAAGTCCGGTATCAACAAAACTACCAATAGCATAATCCCAGACTCTTACTTTATCATAATTATTTTTTAAGTTAGACGTATTGGTATCAGCGCCCAGGTTGCACCATTCTCCAATCACACTATGGCCAAGAAAACCATCGTGAGCCTTATTTGTATAACCGAAAACAACAGAATTGCTGACTTCTCCGCCAATTTTACAATATGGCCCTATAGAGCTATTGCCATATATTTTCGCATTCATACGAATTGTAGAGCCTTCATTAATAGAAACCGGGCCACGAAGAACGGCTCCATCCATAATATGAACATTTTTACCAATATATACCGGACCTTCTGAAGCATTAATAATAGCGTTTTCCAGAATTGCGCCTTCTTCAATAAAGACATTTTCTTTGGAAATAATTTTTGCATATTTACCCGGCTCTGCAGACTTACGCCCTTTTGTAAGTAGATCAAAATCTTGTCTTATAGCAGTTTCATTGAGCGTAATGATGTCCCAAAGATGACTGATTTTTAGTGCTTCACTTTTTGTTTCCAAAGGAGTAACTCCTTCCATTACTTCAAGATCAAAATTTTCAATATCATCAGACTTTAATCTTAAAGCAATAATAACTTCTCCATGCACTAGTGTCTGATTAGGTTGCAATTTACCTATCTCTTCAATAATTGTACTATTTGGAAAAAAATTCCCATTTATAAGAATATTATCTGATTCTTTTACTAAAGGATACTTTTCACTCAAGTATTGCTCTGTAAGTGATGAAGTTTTACAGTTTAAATATTCTTCCCATTTCTCGCGAATAGTTAAAATACCAACTCTGATATCAGCTAAAGGTCTTATAAATGTAAAAGGAAGTAAATGATCACGTGCTTGATCGCCATAAATTATGTAATTCATCTCGTTTTAGTTTTTTATATAATAAGATTCTATATTTAATGGCTAAAGATATTACTTTTTTAAAAAAAAAGCCCTTTAATAAGGGCTTTTTTTTTAACTAATATGATATTTTTTACTTTTCCTTGTTTTCTATGTGTTTTTTATACTTAGATCTAAATTTATCAACCCTACCTGCAGTATCCACAAGTTGTTGTTTGCCGGTATAAAAAGGATGGGATGTGTGAGAAATCTCAACTTTTATTAAAGGATATTCTTTACCGTCTTCCCACTGTATAGTTTCTTTACTTTTTGCTGTTGAGCGAGTAAGAAAAGCATATTCGTTAGACATATCTTTAAATACAACAAAACGATAGTCTTTGGGATGGATATCTTTTTTCATCTATAATTAAATTTAAATATTATATAATACTACTTATGTTCGTTTTCAAGACTGCAAAAGTAGTAATAATTTAAAAAACTACCAAATCATATAAAAAATAATCAATAAAAATGCAGATTATTATAATTATATAAAATGATTAATCTAAAGTATGCACTACCAGCCCACTTCTCAACTTAGGTTCAAACCATGTGGTTTTGGGTGGCATAATATTATCTGTGTCTGCAATATCAATTAACTGCTTCATTGAAACAGGATACAAGGCAAAAGCTACTTTCATTTCACCACTATCAACTCTTCTTTTCAGTTCACCAAGGCCTCTGATTCCACCAACAAAATCAATTCTTTTATCTGTACGAAGATTTTTAATACCAAGCAAATCATCTAAAACGTACTTTGATAAAATGGTTACATCAAGAACATCTATAGGGTCATCATCATTATATGTATGATTTTTTGCTTCAAGAGAATACCACTTGCCATCAAGATACATGCTAAAGTTATGCAATTTATTTGGCTTGTATTCCTTATCTCCCATTAATTTGACATCAAAATCCTTCTCAAGTTTCTTCAGCAATTCATCCTCAGACAAGCCGTTAAGATCTTTAACAACTCTGTTATAATCAATAATGGTTAATTGATTATCAGGAAATAACACAGCCATAAAAAAGTTATATTCTTCATCCCCGCTATGTCTTGGATTAGCATTTTTCTTTTCATTTCCGACAAGAGCAGCAGCAGCCGTTCTATGGTGTCCATCAGCTACATAGAAATATTTAACTTTATCAAATAATTCTTCCAGTTGATTTATTTTTGTATCATCTTCGATTACCCAAAACTTGTGGCCAAAACCATCATCGGCTACAAAATCATAAATAGGTTTCTTCTTAACTATACCGGCAACAATTTCATCAATTTCTTTTTGCGCTGGATAAGAAAAGAATACCGGTTCTGCATTGGCATTAAGCGTTCTAACATGCTTCATTCTGTCTTCTTCTTTGTCAGGACGAGTTAATTCATGCTTTTTAATAATATTGTTAAGATAATCTTCAACGCCTGCGCAACCAACGATTCCATATTGGGTTTTATCACCCCAAACCTGGGCATAAACATAATAATGCTTTTTATCATCCTGTTTAAGCCAGCCGTTAGCAATAAATTTTTCGAAATTCTCTTTTGCTTTAGCGTATACTTGTGGTGAATATAAATCTACATCTTCCGGTAGCTCAATTTCAGGCTTAACAACTCTTAAAAAACTATACTTATTATCCTTTGCTTCAATCCTTGCTTCTTTTGAATTAAGAACATCATACGGACGTGATGCCAGATCTTTCACAATCTCAGCCGGAGGGCGATAGCCCTTAAAAGGTTTTAATATTGCCATTTTTTTATACTATTTACTTAATTATTATTATTTCTTTCTAAATTTATTACAAAAGGTGCCGGACTACATATCCGACACCCATTATCTAAAAACATTATACCTTAGGATTAGTTAACCTTAAAAGTTTCATCTCCTTTTTCAAGAAAAGCAACAATTTGGTTAGCTGCGGCTATGCCGGCATTAATATTCGCTTCAGAAGTTTGAGCGCCCATCTTCTTTGCTGTGAATACAACTCTGTTTTCAAATTTTTCCTGCATCTCAACAATTTTATCCGGAGCAATATCAGAAAGATAACTAAGATCTTGTCTTTCTTCCATTAACTTAATTAGATCATCCTCATTGATAACCTCTTTACGGGCAGTATTCACTAATACGCCATTCTTTGGCATTTGAGAAATCAGTTTATAATTAATAGATTGCTTTGTTTTGTCATTTGCAGGAATATGCAAAGAAATGTACTGACAAGTCTTATATAATTCTTCAGCTGAATCCACAACCTTTACATCATCTTTTTCTATCTCTTCTTTTTTCACAAAAGGATCAAAAGCATAGACATCCATTCCAAAACCTTTAGCTATTAGTGCAACATATTTCCCAACATTCCCATATGCATGAATCCCGATTTTTTTTCCACGCAATTCACTGCCTGATTTTCCGTTAAATGCATTCCTGATAAGATAAAGCATTAATGCAAATGCCAGTTCTGCGACAGCATTTGAATTCTGCCCCGGAGTATTCATTGCCACAACTCCTTTATCAGTGCATGCATCCAGATCAATATTATCATAACCGGCACCTGCTCTCACTATAATTTTCAAATTTTGTGCTGCATCAATAACTTCTTTAGTTGCCTTATCACTTCTGATTATCATTGCATCCACATTATTCACAGCTTCGATCAACTGAGATTTTTCAGTATATTTTTCAAGTAAAAGCGTTTCATAATTTGCTTTATCAAATACATTTTTTATCCCTTCCACTGCTGCCGGAGCAAAAGGTTTTTCTGTAGCTATTAATACTTTTTTCATAACTAATCTTTTTTTTTGATATCAATGCTTAACCCTTGATATTTTATATTATTAATTACTCACAACTATTTTTTATGTGTTTTTTCAAACTCTTGCATTACTTCCACAAGAGCATTTACACTTTCAATGGGCAGTGCATTGTAGGTTGAAGCTCTGAAGCCTCCAACAGATCTGTGCCCTTTCAATCCAACCATTCCTTTAGAACCTGCAAAAGAGAGAAATTCTGCTTCAAGATCTTTATACTCATCTTTCATTACAAAACATATATTCATAAGTGAGCGTGAATCTTTTTCAGCTGTGCCAACAAATAAAGTATTGCGGTCAATTTCATTATAAAGAACAGCCGCTTTAGTTTTATTTATATCATTCATTTTTTTCACACCGCCAATTTTTTTCAACCAACGAAGAGTTTCCATGCATGTATATATTGGCAAACAAGGTGGAGTGTTAAACATTGAACCCTGATCTATATGAGTTTGATAATTCAGCATAGTAGGAATAGTTCTGTCAACTTTTCCTAAAATATCTTCGCGAATTATAATGAATGTAACTCCGGCCGGTCCCAAATTCTTTTGAGCACCACCATAAATCATTGCATACTTGCTCACATCTATAGGTCTGGCAAAAATATCCGAAGACATATCAGCCACTAAAGGTACAGGAGAATCGATATCTTCATGGATTTCAGTTCCATAAATTGTATTGTTTGTTGTAATATGAAAATAATCAACATCTTTAGGAATGTCATAGCCCTTTGGAACAAAGTTAAAATTCTTGTCAGCTGAAGAAGCAACCACATCAACTTCACCAAATATTTTTGCTTCTTTGATAGCTTTTTTTGCCCACACGCCAGTTTCAAGATATGCAGCTTTCTTGTTCATGAGATTATAGGGAATCATGCAAAATTGCATACTTGCACCGCCACCAAGGAACAGCACTTGATATCCCTCAGGGATATTCAATAATTCTTTAAATAAGGCAACGGTTTCATCCATAATTGCCTGAAAATCTTTGCCACGATGTGATATTTCCATCACAGACAAACCAATACCGTTAAGATCCAATACAGCTTTTGCGGTATTTTCAATTACTTCTTTTTTTAAAATTGAAGGGCCTGCACTAAAGTTATGCTTTTTCATATTTGATATATTTTAAGTTTATATTTAATTTTTGATTAAAATCAGAAATTCCACAAACATAATAAAAAAGACTGATAAAATGAATTAAAACAGGCTCAAAAAAAGCCTAATATTTTATAAAAATTTAAAAGCTTAGAAAATCAGTAATGCACTGTTATCAGTATAAAAAAAAAGACAAAAAACCTTCTGTGACTTAGTCAGAATTTTCAGGGTTTCTGGCGTCAATTTCTTCAATAAATACCCATCTACCATCTTCAAAAACAAATGCATCTAAAATATTTGTTTCAGGAAAATAAAATTGATAGTGCCCTTTAAGTCTGGGGTGCGATGGTTCCAACCTGTCAAAAACAATCATATTAATTGGCCTTCTTTTACCTTCAATGTAATGTTGTTCATAATTCAAGTGCATGCTAACATTAGCTGAATACTCAAATATTATTCTTTTATACCGGTTGTTATCAAAGGTAAACTGGGGTATGCCAAAAACAGGACGCCCATATCCACCCAGCCTGATTGGTTCAATTATTCGCTTTCTGGTTAGATTATTATCTCCTCTCCAACCAAGCAGGGTGTAGTAATCTTCCCGTTTATAACGGTTATGAATAAGTTGATAATAATATGTTCCATGCCAGTCTTCATGAGAAAGCTGCATATATTCCATATCTTCAGAGGCTTTTGTTCTGTCAGATAAAACATAAACCAGCATATTACCACTATGCTCATCCATCACCTGGAAAAACCCGAAATACTCAAATTTGCCATCCATAAGAGGGATATACCATGTAATTATTCTAAAAGAATTATCAGGCGCAGAAAGTAAGGAAACATTATTTAAGGAGTCAAAAGGGTATTCCATTGAACCTTCTTTTTGCAAGGCTTCAAGAAAAAGTTGTTTAAACTGTTCATTCTTTGATAATCTTTCAAAATCATACTGCAAAGCAGGTATCTCTGATGCAATAATATTCAAAGTATCTTCTGCTAAAGAAAAATATTCAATATTCTGAGCTGATGTTATATTAGAAAAAGACTTCAATAAAACTATCAGAATTATTATTGTTAATTTGAATTTAATAGCAGTCATTATCTTCATCATATTTTTATTAAATAAATCATTCCAAATCAAATATTTCAAATGTTTTTCGGTATAATTAATCCTGAAATAAAAACCTATGGCTGATAATTATTAATTTCGTCAAAGTTAGATGATTTTTAGAAAACTCAATAAAAGAAAACAAGATGAGCATATCATTAAACGAAAGAATACTGTCATTTATTGAATTGGGCAAAAGATTCCATAAGGTAGCTGAGGCGAAATCTAAAGAAAATTTAAGTTCTGCAGAAACAAATTTATTTAATGCAATTCAAAATGCTTCTCATCAGAACGCCTGGTTTACTGAAGAAAATTGCAGGTATGCTCTTTTGGGTTTAGCAGGTATGCTAAATGAAACTAAATTAAGAAAATGGATTTCCGACTATCATATCTTTGAAAAAAATAAGAGCAAAAAAGTTGTGGCTGTAATAATGGCTGGTAACATTCCGGCAGTTGGTTTCCATGATTTTTTATGCGTATTAATCTCAGGAAATAAATTTCTTGGCAAATTATCTTCAAATGACACTTTAATTCCGAAAGCAATTGCAGATGTTCTAATTGAAATTAACCAAAAGTGGGATACTTTTATTGAATTTGAAGAAAACTTAATAAAAGGTTTTGATGCAGTTATTGCAACAGGAAGTGATAATTCAGCGAGATATTTTGATTATTATTTTGGCAAATACCCTCATATTATAAGAAAAAACAGAAACAGCATAGCAATTTTAAGTGGTAATGAATCAGATGAAGAAATAAAAGCTCTTAGCGAGGATGTTTTCAGATACTTTGGACTTGGATGCCGAAACATAAGCCACTTAATGATTCCTGAAGGATTTGGCATGGAAAAAATATTTCCGTTATGGGAACATTGGTCAAATATTACTGATCATCATAAATATTCAAACAACTATGACTATAATAAATCCATTTTCCTAATAAACCGCATCAAACACCTTGACAATGGTTTTCTACTTGTACGGGAAGATTCAAGTTTAAACTCAGCTGTTAGCGTGCTTAATTATTCTTGCTACAAAATTACAGATGATATTCCCATTTATATTGAAAAAGAAAAGGACCGCATACAATGTATAAGTTCTAATATAAATTTAGGAATTAACAACCCACCTATAGTACCAATAGGAAAAGCACAAATGCCGGAGTTATGGGATTATGCTGACTCTATTGATACTTTGCAGTTTTGTTTGAAATTATAATTTACAGATTATTTTAAATTAAAAGGATTTTATAGAAATAGGATTCCCATAATAATATTCACTGTATATATATATTGCTAATCAAAAAGGCATAGTTTTATATTTAGAGAAAAACCTATTTTCATAATATAGCGATTAATCAAATTAAAGGCTTAATAATTTCTTTAATCAAACAAAATTTAATAAATTTGAGATACAAATT
>CAZTPA010000079.1:0-10424 GCA_964614525.1 uncultured Bacteroidales bacterium
TCCCAAATTACGAAGATCATCAAGAAATGATTCGTATTCTTTGTGATAAACAAGGAATGTATATTTTTGCATTGGCACTATCATGCACTTTCCTCCATTTTCTGTAATCTGTTTTTAACGATCTTTTGCGCTGCCTTAGAAAGATTCTCTTCATCTTCCAGATAGCGTTTTATTTTTAATATAGCTTCTTCAAAACCCGGAATCTGAACTTTCTCATAAAGATTTACTTTCTGAGTAGTTTTTTTTCTGGCATGCTCAAGCAATTGCATTTTTTGGTTAAAGACCTCTCTTTCAATAGCTATTTTTGCGAGCTCTTTCACAATATTGATACCATCAGGGTACCAGCCCGGCTTGTTAAACATGCTGTATTCCTTAACGGAAAATATTATATCATCCAAAACAGGAGTTTTCACACCTGCAATTTTTTTCACTGACAGCTCAACATCTTTTATACTAACAAGCTCATTGTCAAATTCATCCCAAAGTTCAATAGCATGCTCATAAGCTTTGAATTGTTTTTCAAGTTTTTCATCAAACTTTTCGGCAACTTCTTTAGCTTTCTTCACCTCACTGCGCAAAGCTGCTTCCTTATTTTTCAAGGTAGGCAAAGCCTTTTCCCTGACATTAAGCTGCTTCTTAAGTCGTTGTAAAGAAGTTTTATTATATTGAAACTTTATGGCCATTTATTATTTGATGTTTTTATTAATAATTAAACTATAAAGCATAAATAAAGCTTGCAGTTTATTTATCGCCTTTCCAGTATTTATCAACAAATTCTTGTCTGATACCAACTTCAGCAGGTTTGAAGTGCTTTCCGAATAATTCATAAGCAGTTTCAAGCATAGCTTCAGTATCAATATTCACGTCAATTGCCAGGAGTTTTTCAGAATAACCTTTTGCAAAATCCAGTGTACGTTCATCATAGTCAGACAGGTCAAATCCATTTTCAAGTTTAGTTTTTGCATTAGCGGCATCTGCATAAAGCCTGACTGCTGCATTCATCACCTGAGGATGGTCTTCTCTTGTCTTTTTGCCAATTACAAGCTGTTTCAAACGAGATAAACTTCTAAATGGGTCAACAATTACTTTACCGATATCACTGTCTTTACGTAAGAACAGCTGTCCCTCTGTGATATAACCTGTATTGTCAGGAACGGCATGTGTAATGTCGCCACCTGAAAGTGTTGTAACAGCAATAATTGTTATTGAACCTCCATCAGGAAACTGCACCGCTTTTTCATATAAACGGGCTAAGTCTGAATAAAGAGATCCGGGCATACTATCTTTGGATGGAATCTGGTCCATTCTGTTTGATACAATACTCAATGCATCTGCGTATAAAGTCATGTCAGTGAGCAGAACGAGCACTTTCTCATTTTTTTCCACAGCAAAATATTCAGCTGCAGAAAGTGCCATATCAGGCACAAGCAGGCGTTCAACCGGTGGGTCTTCTGTTGTATTAATAAACCCAACAATACGGTCAAGTGCTCCGGCATTATCAAAAACATTTTTAAAATACAGGTAGTCATCGTTAGTAAGTCCCATTCCTGCAAGAATAATTTTATCGGCTTTTGCACGTAGTGCCACCATTGCCATTACCTGGTTAAAAGGCTGGTCGGGATCGGCAAAGAACGGAATTTTTTGTCCTGTAACCAATGCATTGTTAAGGTCAATACCTGCAATTCCTGTAGGTATAAATTCCGATGGCTGCATACGACGAACAGGATTTACACTTGGCCCTCCAATCTCACGCTCTTCACCCATAATCTGACTTCCATCCATTGGCTCGCCATAGGCATTGAAGAATCTTCCTGCCAGGTCGTCACTTACTTTAAGACTTGGCGACTTACCCGAGAATATTACTTCAGCATTTGTAGCAATACCTTCGGTTCCACCAAAAATCTGAAGCGTGACAATATCATCAATGATTTTTACTACCTGGGCCAAACGGCCATCAACAATTGCCAGTTCTTCGTTTCCAATACCACTTGCATGTAAAGAAACTGTTGCTTTAGTCAGCTGAAACAGCTTGGTATATATTTTTTGAAATGCTTTTGTTTCCTTTTCCATTACTCAGTTTTCTTTTCCCGGGTTATTTATTTATTATTTTCTTCAGTTATAATTGCTTCTTCCTCTTTTTCTAATCGCTCTTTCATTATTTTTTCCAGATCTTTTTCATATTTCTTAAAATCATCACTTTCAAATTCTGCATAGTTCATTTGCTTCATTTTATTGATAATTTCTTTGAAAAATGGACCTACATTTTCAAAAGATTCAAATTGAAAATCCAATTTGGCAATTTTAAGAGTTTTTTGAAGCATATAGTTTTGACGTTCCAAAGAAGTAGATGCGTCAATTTTATCGAAAGCATCCTGCTGAAGAATTACAAAGTCAATTAATTCAGATCTCCAGTATTTTATATGATAATCCAAAGGAACACCATCATCACCCAATATATTAATCTGGTCGTATGTTTCTTTTCCTCTCAGAAGAATATCTTTAGCTTCAAAAACACTTTCTGTCCAGTTTGGGGCAATTTTATCATTAAGATAGCCGGCAATTTCAGTGTATTCAAGATATTTTGAGTAACTGTCAATGGGGTCAATTGCAGGATATCTTTTACTGTCTGCACGATCCTGTGAAAGAGCATAAAAGCATCTTGCAACTTTTTTGGTTGATTCAGTAACAGGTTCTTTAAGGTTACCACCGGCTGGTGAAACTGTGCCTATAAAAGTAATTGAGCCGCTTTCGCCATTTGGAAGATATACAAAGCCTGCCCTGGCATAGAAGTTTGCAATAATAGCAGCAAGGTCCATTGGGAAACCATCAGGACCGGGAAGCTCTTCCATACGGTTAGACATTTCACGTAATGCTTGCGCCCAACGTGATGTAGAATCGGCCAATAAAAGGACTTTCAATCCCATTGCACGATAATACTCAGCTATTGTCATGGCTGTATATACGGATGCTTCACGAGCTGCAACAGGCATGTTAGATGTATTGGCAATGATTGTGGTTCTCTCCATAAGCTTGCGTCCTGTGCGAGGGTCATCAAGCTCCGGAAATTCTGTAAAAATTTCCACAACCTCATTTGCTCTTTCACCACAGGCTGCAACAACTACCATGTCTGCTTCTGCATATTTTGATAATGCATGCTGAAGTACAGTTTTCCCTGAACCAAAAGGCCCGGGAATAAAACCTGTGCCACCTTCTGCCATTGGATTTAAAGTGTCAATTACTCTAATTCCGGTTTCCATGATTTTAAATGGACGGGGTTTTTCTTTATAAGCTTTAATAGGAACTTTTACAGGCCATTTTTGAACCATAGTTATTTCGTGTTCCTTATCCTCCTTATCTGTTACAACTGCTATAACATCATCGATTTTATATTCACCGTCATCTTTGATGCTTTTTACTGTATATTCACTTTTGAAGGTAAATGGAACCATAATTTTGTGAGGCAGCCAGTTTTCTTTAACTTCTCCCAGCCAACTACCGGCAACAACTTTGTCTCCCTTTTTTGCGATAGTTTTGAATTCATAAGTTTTTTCCGGATCCAAAGGTTCGGTATATTCACCTCTGTTTAGGAATATACCTTCCATTTTATCAAGGTCATTTTGGAGACCGTCAAAGTTTTTTGATATAATTCCCGGGCCCAGCTTAACTTCGAGCATATGATCCATAAACTCCACATCCAATCCTACTTTCAATCCCCTGGTGCTTTCAAAAACCTGCACATAAGCCTTTGTACCCATTATCTTTATGACCTCAGCCATTAGCCGGGTATCTTCATGCTTGATAAAGCAGATTTCATTTTGTCCAACTTTGTCTTTTACTTCTACAATAACAAGGTTTGCTATAATTCCGGTTACCTTACCAATAGTGTTCATATATTATTATTTTTCTGTAAATGTTTCTGGTAATTTATAACTCTGCCGTAATTCCTTAAGCAGCTTTTCAAACATTTCCCGGCCATGGTCTTTATCAATAGCCAGCCAACGTTCAACAATACCAAGCTTTATAATGAAAGCTGTTATTTTCTCTATTGTAAAATATTCAAAAAATGTAACTTCTTCTAAATAATCCCATTTTAATTGATCTAAAGACTTTTCCCTCTCCCGAATATCTTCTGTCTTTGATATATTTGTTAATTCTTCGAGGTATTCCAGTTCCTGATTTAATCCAAAATCTCTGGAGTTACTGCTTCTGATAGAATTCGAAATTTCTGTATTCCCTATAATCTGGTTCTCATATTTTATATCATGCTTTCGTCCCATGAGAGCCGTCATGATATTTTTAATGTTCATGTCAATTTCAAACCAATTTCTGATAAAGCTATTTTTATCCTGCAAGATTTCATTATAAAATAAGCTGGATAACTCATTTTCAGGAGACATTTCCGGAAATACAGGATCGTCATTTTTCCTTGCAATGATGAACTTAGTCATATAATCAGGAAGTGCGACAGGTTCTTTTATGTTTTCTTCCAGAAAAGACTGACTGTAATTGCCTCTTTCGTCAAACTCTTTACCGGTTTTCAGAATCAGGTTTAATAAATTTTTATTGTCATAAGGCAGAAATATTTTTTCAACCAGCTTGTAATCTGCAGGGTGAACTTCATTTTTTATATCTTCCCTAAACGTAAGTTGATTGTATAGAAGCTTCTGAGTTTCTATTGTTATATCCTGAAGACCGGCTACAAGGCAATAATAATTCCGCTTTATTCGCATCATATATTTTTTTCAGACGTTTTTAATAATCCGGATCTATTTGTCTTTCTTTTCTTCTTTTTTGTCTTCGTAAAGAATTTCTATCAATCTTGGACGAAGGTATTCTTTGAAAAAGTTTTCAAAATCATCCTCAGTAAAAGAAACCATATATCCACCTTCTTTTGGACCAACCTTAAAGCCGCCTTTTATATCATCACTGAAACTGATTTCCAAACCTTTATCAAGCAAATCTTTTGCTTTTTTCTTGAAAAAATCTTCAAAATCTTTTTTCTTATCCTTTGGGAGCAAAACATTTAGGTCAACAGCTTCATCTCCTTTCGGGTTCCAGTTTTTAACAAGTGTAAGGATAATATCTTGTGTAAACTCAACATCCTTGAAAGATTCCTTAACCTCTGATTTTATAGTTTTGTTCTGAATTAAATCTACAATTTTTTGATTTATGTTCGAAATTGCTTTACTTGCTGAAAGCTGAATTTCATTAAGGCTGTTCTTTTTTAAATCTTCGGCCTCTTTTTCAGCATCCTTTATTATTTTTTCAGCATCTTTATTAGCATTTTCTAAAATCTCATCGGCCTTCTTCTTAGCTTCATTCTCAATCTTTTTAGATTCTTCGTTTGCTTTTTCTACGCCCTCGGAATAAATTTTTTCGGTAAGTTCCTGCAGTTTTGTTTGCATAATACTCGGAGTTTTATGAAAGTTTTATATATGGAATTCTTTCTATGTGTTTTTGAAAGTGCGAAAATATCACTTTTTTACAAATGCGAAGTTAAAAAAACTGTTTTTTTTTAGTTAAAAAAAGGTTTATTAATTTTTTAAAAAATGATCTTATGTTTTAAACAGATTATCCTTTAATATTCTAGACAAAAATTTCATTTAGTACATTGAAAATTCTGTCTGTCTCATCTTGTGTTAAGTTTGATCCCGAAGGAAGGCATAGACCTATATTAAACAATTTTTCAGAAACGCCATAGCCAAAAAACATGTATTTCTCAAAAACAGGCTGCAAATGCATTGGTTTCCATAGTGGCCTTGCCTCTATATTTTCTTTTTCAAATGCCAGTCGAATGCTTTCTCTTGTAATGCCATTGTTCTGTTTTGGGTCAACTAATATTGTTGTAAGCCAGCGGTTCGAATAAACATTCTCAGCTTCACCCAAAAGTTGTATGTTATAGCCCTTGGAGTTTTTTTGATTAAAATATTCTTTATAATTATCAAAAACCTTTCTTCTTGCTAATATGCGTTCAGGCAGCACTTCCATTTGTCCTCTTCCTATTCCCGCAAGCACATTGCTTAGCCTGTAGTTAAAGCCAATATGTGAGTGCTGATAATGTGCTGCATTATCTCTGGCCTGTGTAGCCAAAAATCTTGCTTTTTTTATAAGCTCACCATCATCAGAGAGCAAAGCACCACCGCCACTGGTTGTAATTATTTTATTGCCGTTAAAAGAGAGAATTCCAAATTTCCCCAAACTTCCTGTTCTCTTGTTTTTATAATTTGAGCCTAAAGATTCAGCTGCATCTTCAATTATAGGGATGTCATATTTCTGAGATATCGCAATTATTTCATCCATTTTAGCCGGCATGCCGTATAAATGAACGGGGAGAATAGCCTTTGGTTTTCGCGGGTTTTCTTTATTTTCTACGCATGAAATAATCGCTTTTTCGAGTTGCAAGGGACACATATTCCAGGTGTCTTCTTCTGAATCCACAAAAACAGGATTTGCACCCTGGTATCTAATGGGATTTGCTGTGGCTGCAAATGTGAAACTTTGGCAAATGATATAGTCTTCAGGCTGAACATCAAGTAAAATTAATGCCAGATGAATGGCTGCCGTTCCTGAACTTAGCGCTGCAGCATGTTTCACTCCGGTATAATTGCAAAGCTCTTTCTCAAAGATATCAACATGAGGTCCTAATGGTGCAATCCAATTTGTTTCAAAAGCATTATTGATATAATTCAACTCATTTCCTCCCATGTGTGGAGACGATAAGAATATTTTATTTTTCATCTAATATGTATTTTGTTTTATGCTCAGAATTTAATGGGTTTTAGAATGCTATTTTTCAATATTTCAAGATGATAAAAAGCAAAAATTTTAAAAAACCATTTTTTTGTTTTGCAAAGATAAGTATCTTCCTAATTCAACTCGGGCAAATTGTTTTATTCTCTTATAAGATTGATAATTTGAATTAAAACAGCTAATTTTGTTATAGCTAAATAAAAAAAGGAATTAAATGAAATTATTGTTTGTTTCAGCAACTACTTTAGAAATAAAATCTTTGCTAGAGTATTTTAGTTTTGACAGAAGGATAAATGCAAGCATAAATCGTTATAAGTATAAAAATATGACAATTGATGTTTTGATAACCGGAGTTGGAATGGTGCCTACGGCTTATCTTCTTGGCAAAGCATTTAGTGATAATGAATATGATGCTGCATTCAATTTTGGAATCGCAGGCAGCTTTAATCATAAATATAAAATAGGAACAGTAGTTAATATAAATAATGATCAATTTCCTGAATTAGGCGCCGAAAATGGCGAATATTTTCTGTCTCTTATTGATCTTAAATTGCTTGAAGAAGATGCTTTCCCCTTTAAAAATGGACAAATAATAAATGACAACCCGATAAAAGGCTCGGTAATTGGCGAATTACCAACTGTTAGAGGGATAACAGTTAATAGAATCCACGGGAATAATCAAAGTATAAAAAAAGTTCGTGAACGCGTAAATCCCGACACCGAGAGTATGGAAGGAGCCGCATTCCTATATGCATGTAAACTTGAGGGAATACAATGCAGTCAAATCAGGGCAATATCTAATTATGTTGAAGAAAGAAATTCTGATAATTGGAATATTCCACTTGCAATTGAGAATCTTAATAAGGTTATTATAAAAATACTAAATGAGTCCTAAGAAGAAATACACATTGGCATTTTCACCGTGTCCAAATGATACTTTTATGTTTCATGCTATGATAAACGGGCTTGTTGATACAGAGGGGCTGGAATTTGAATATGTGCTCGAAGATATTGAAACGCTGAACAATTCTGCTTTTAAAAAAAAACATGACATCACCAAACTTTCCTTTAATGCTTTAGGATTCCTAGCCGATAAATATGTTTTGCTTAATTCAGGATCGGCTTTGGGTAGAGCCTGCGGCCCATTGCTCATTAGCAGAAAGCCAGATTTTGACAAAGAAATTTCTGATCTTAAAATTGCTATACCCGGAAAATATACGACAGCAAATCTTTTGCTGACATTAATGTGGCCTGAGGCTAAAAACAAAGTTCCAATGCAGTTTTCAAAGATTGAAGATGCAATTTTAAAAAAAGAAGTTGATGCAGGTTTAATCATTCATGAAAACAGGTTTACCTATGAAGCTAAAGGACTTAATAAAATATGTGATTTGGGCGAGTGGTGGGAGAATCTTACAGGACTTCCCATACCTTTGGGTGGAATAGCTGTTAGTAGAAGTATAGATGCAGAAATAACAAGAAAAATAGATCGGATTTTGAATGCAAGCATTAATTTTGCCTTCAATAATCCGGAAGTGTCGAGAGATTTTGTAATGAATAATGCCGCCGAAATTGATGAGAATGTTGCTATGGAGCACATAAAATTGTATGTTAATGATTATTCTTTGAATTTGGGCGCAGATGGAAGAAAGGCTATTGAAATATTATTTCAAAAAGCTGTTGAAGTTAATATATATGACAATATTCACAGTAATCTGTTTGTTTAATTTTTGAAATCCTAAAACTATGATAGTTGTAACCGGTGCTGCCGGATTTATTGGCAGTTGTTTAGTACAAAAACTCAATAAAGAAACATACAAGGATGTTATTCTTGTTGATGATTTTTCTAATCCAGAGAAGAATAAAAATCTTGACAATAAAAGATTTTATCAAAAAATTGACAGGGAAATATTTATTGAATGGCTGGAAGATAACAGACATGGTATTACAGCTATAATGCACATGGGTGCAAGGACAGATACCACCGAGTTTGACAGAAAAATATTCGAAAAGCTTAATCTGAATTATTCAAAAGATATTTGGAGGGCTTGTGTAGAATATGATATTCCGCTGTTTTATGCTTCATCTGCAGCTACATATGGCGCAGGAGAGTTTTCTTATGATGATAATCACGACATTATACCTAAATTGAAACCGCTCAATCCTTATGGAGAAAGTAAGAATGATTTTGATAAATGGGTGTTGGAACAAAATAGAAAACCACCTTTTTGGGCAGGATTTAAGTTTTTCAATGTCTATGGACCCAATGAATATCATAAGGGAAGAATGGCTTCAGTAGTTTATCATGCATTTAAGCAGATTAAGGAAACAGGCGAAATGAAGTTGTTTAAATCTCATAATCCGGATTATAAAGACGGAGAGCAACTTAGAGATTTTATTTATGTAAAGGATGTGGTTAATGTTTTGTTTTATATGATGACAAAAAAACCGGCCTCCGGCATATATAATCTTGGCACCGGCAAAGCTCGCACATTTCTTGATTTGGCAAATGCTGTTTTTAATGCGATGGACATGGAGCCCAATATTGATTTTATCAATACTCCAAAGGATATTAGAAATAAGTACCAGTATTTTACCGAAGCTAATATGGCAAAATTGAGAAGGGTTGGCTGTGATCTTACTTTTTATTCTCTTGAAGAAGGAGTGAAGGAGTATGTGAGGGAATACTTAAAAGAAGGGAAGTATTTGTAAAAAAACTGACTTGAAATATAGTGAATTAGAGATATCTGCCGCTATATTTAATTTCATGATTTACAAATTCTTCCAACAAAGGGAAGAAGCTTTTAAATTCCTGTAAAAACAGATCATAATTTTCTCTCAAATCAAAAACCGCATTTTCCATTCCTGATTCAAAGCTTGTTCGTTTTGCCAGGCCTGCAAGTCTTTTTTGCAAACTGCCTAAGTCTGCATAATTTACCAGCCAGTTGGATGCTATCATAAATGGAAGTATCTTTTTAGCCCTGGGAGGCAATATTATGTAATTTTTCAGCAGCACATCATAAGCATTTTTTACAAAATCGTTAATATCTTCATCACTGTAATCCGACCAATTTTTTGCCAGGAAATGATCGTAAAACATATCTACCAGTACTCCTGAATAATGCCTGTATTTAGCGCTAAGCCTTTTTTTGCTTTTTAAAAAAATTTCATGAGAATCTGTGAAATGATCTATCTTTCTGTGTAATTGAATTCCCCTTATAATTTCGGGGCTGAAACTTTCAATTTGTTTTCCCTTAACCATATCGGCAATAAAATTTCCAAGGACAAGGTTGTTGTCATTATTAGAAAGGTAAATATGAGCAAGGAAATTCATTTTTTATGAAATGAGTTAATGTTTTTAAGATAATTCAAAATTATAAAAAGTATGGCTGTTTCAATAAAAAACTTTTATAAATATAAAGAAAAATCGGTGGTTTGGATTAACATGCCATCATCTTTACATGAATTGATTTTTCAAGCTGAAACTGTAAATCCCTATTGTGAGTTTTCAGTTCTGGCGTAAAGGAACTTCCAGCTTCCGCCTTAGCGGAACTGGAAGCTTCCGGGTATTCCGCAACTGCACCTCATCCAGGCATGTCGGGATCTGGTTATTGCAAACACCAGCCTCTTGTATTGGCCGGGCTTGACCGGCCATAAAAATTCCATCAGGTGCAATT
>CAZTPA010000080.1:0-10410 GCA_964614525.1 uncultured Bacteroidales bacterium
AGAAGGAGTTAATGATGTAATAAAAAATCTTTGCGAATAATTTGAGACTTTGGAATGTCTTCAAAATAATAGTGTGCAAAGGTTGTTATAATATAAATTTGTTTCAGCATAATACAAAAGTCTGAAATGTTTTACTAAAAACATGTAAAACAAGCTTAGCATCCGTAAAAGCTTAAATACATGTTCCTCTCCGGCATATGATTTATTTAATTACCAAGCTTTTTGCACATCAAACTTGTTAATATAATATGCTGCTTATTTTACAAAGGTTTACCCTTGAATTTGCTCTCAGGAAAGCAATTTCAAGCAGACATAACATTTGTAGAAATTATTCAACATATCCTTATTCATTTTTAAAAAAAATAATTAGTATAAATTAATCAGAATAGAATATCCTCCTTTGTATTTCTTTTTAAGAGGCCTGATATGAAATTCTATTTGAAAACTATAAAATCAACAATAACTGTATAAGCAATGGTATAAAAATTGGCATTATATCTTCAATAATAAAACAGATACAATTTATTTACTATTATATAAGAAACAGAACCTAATCAAATCAAATTAAACACAAAAAAAGGAGGATTTTATTATGGCTTTAAACTTTGAAAAGTATGCGCAAGAAGGAAATCGGTTTATAAACGATCTGGCAGAAAAATTAGGACACCCTGAAGAAACAGCAAGGACCGGGATTATCCTTAGAGCAGTAATGCACACTTTGCGAGAGCGCATTACAATGAGTGAATCCCTCAATCTCTTATCTCAATTGCCTATGTTCTTAAAAGGCTTATACGTTGAAAACTGGAAATTTAGAGAAAAGCCGGTAGATATCAAAACAAAGGAAGCATTTTTAGAGGAAGTTGAAAAATATCAAGATCAATACGGTGAACAAAAATTCAGCTGGAATAAATCTACAGAAAAAATAAGCCAAATAGTAATAGCTGCTCTTGGCGAATATGTTTCCAAAGGTGAATTTGAAGATATTATTGATCAAATGCCAATGGATATAAAGGATTTATTTCTCGAAAGCATTAAGTGAAATTTTTGTAAAGATAAAACAGGGTGACACTATTAATAAAAATTTCTCAAGCAGAAATTATAATTCTAAATAACTTCTATACTGATAAAATTACGAGATACTTGAATCCGCTTAGTATGAAAAGATGCTTAGTGTTTCTTAAAACTGCCGGACTATTGATGATAAGAACAAAGTTGGTGAGTTCGCCTTAGGCAATCTATTAGTTGTCTAACCATTTTAATGCGACATTTGCGACATTAATGAAAACAACAACTTAAAGTATATTATAGGGATTCTCTTCCGAAAATACACAGAAAGTTGTTGTTTTTTTTCACTATATAAAGCAGCTTATTCTACGGTAATATCATTAATTACATCCACAACTCCGGCTGTAAACATTGCCGTATCAAAGGCTTCTATTTTCATAGAGTAAGAAGGAACAGCCCCTGTAAGATGAGCTACACCATTATTTACGTTCACATTAATTTTGTCGGCATCTATTAAAAAGTTCCTTTTGAAGGCTCTTTTAATATCATTTTCGATATCGATATCAACAAATGATTTTTCTATCAGTACTACAAGATTATTTTCAACGCGCAAAACACCACTGGTAGCAAGAGCAATACCTGCGGCGAGGTTTTTTTCCCAATAAGTGTTTACATTGCCCGTAAGAGTGACGACACCATCAATTGTCTCGACATTAATGCTTGTTGCATCTAATTGATCATTCCAAATGAACTTTCTTTCAATCATATTTGTAATCTCTGAGTCACTAGGTAATGTCAGCCCGACAGGAAATTCTACTTCAAGTTGATTATCTACCCCAACCACACCGGCTATGCGATAAGCGTTATTTTCAGCAGCAATTTTTGCAGTATAGGTAGGAACAATTCCCGAAAGACGTACAACCCCATTTATTACATTTACATCTACATCATTAATATTTACACTATCATCCCAAATCAAGTGTTCAATAATTTCTTGTTCAATAATTTCATCTGTTCGTGTTTTCATAACAATAATATTTATAGGTTTATAAAATGATTAATTAACATGTAGTTTTTCAAAATATATTCCATAAGTTTTAAAATATTCCATAAGTTTTAAAATATTCCAGACTATTCAACATAATTATTTGTCAGACAGTATAAGTTTTATACTATCAGTGTTGTCGCATTTGAAAATTTGCACTTATAAAATTATCTTATAGGAAAATGTTATAATAAAAAGTTTCCGGTTATTTAGATGTAGAATATTTTCAACACTATTGTGAAATATTGTAACAGTGTGTGTAATGTAAACCTTAAACTATTTATTTCACTACAAATCGTCATACCTTACCACTTTGCAACCAATCAATCAACAATATGCGTAAAGATTAGAAATTTGAATTTATTAATAATAATATTTCATTTATAATGATTATATGCAACAAAAGTATGAGTGCATGAATCTTTTAAAACAGTTATAATCAATTATCTCATTTTATTCACTTTTTACTAAATTCTAATTAAAAATGAAGAAACTATACCTGATATCAATATTGCTTTTGGGATTTATCAGCCAGACTTATGGTCAAGCTATGCCGGGCGAACAGAATAAAATGTTAAATAGTATGAGAAAGGATCTTGGCAAATATAATATTCTGGCAGGAGTTGGTACTTCTTTTATGGTTTTTGACGGTGGAAAAAGACAAAGCATGAACCTTGCTCCTTTAGATGTAAGAACTATTTATGTGGGTACATCTTATATATCTCCTTCTCTTGCAACTTTTGGGAAGTCATCCTTTGAAACTAACATGGATTTTTATTTTGGGGTACAGCGTATTAGTGCTCCCTCTTCACATCAGACGGAACCAGATGTGGTAAACATTTTTAACTTCTCTAAATACTCGGGATATTACTTTAATGCACCCTTTAAGATATCATACTTTAACTACTTTTCAAAAAATGCTTACTGGTCATTTGGTGCAGGGGGCTATCTGGGTGCCCCAATTTTATATGGTACTCTGGAAAACAATGGAAACAGGAAAGATGTCTCAGGTATGTTTGTTGATTACGGTTGGTTGCTCAGTGCAGAATTTGGTTTTCGGGCGGGATTTCTATCTGTCTATTATTCTGAGGGGATTACCAATATATCAGATGAGGAAGGAACTAAGATCGAAAATTTGGGCAGTATTGCAGTTACCCTTGGCTATCGCTTTGGAACAGATTTGGGAAAATCAGACGCTTCTTTTATTAGCAGAATTCTTGGTGGAATTCTTTAAGATATTCATACAAAACGGATTTAAAATAGCTTGTGCATAAGTTGTGAATATAAGACTGCTTAGAATTGTTACAAAGATGTTTTGCCGTTTTTGCGTGCAATATATATAATAATCTTTCCAATGAGGTCTAACCCTGTCTGCGAATTATACTATCAATAAGCAAAACAGACGACAATAGATAAATGAGGCAATATAAAGACTATGATGGAGGAAAACTGCAAATAAAAATCATAACATCTATATTTCTTTACAAATAAAAAGAAGACCTTGCCACACAATATATAGTGACAAGGTCTATAAAGAAATGGGTATTGATTGTGTTATTCTTTAATATATGGAAAGAGCTTTCCTCTTTATAATATTAGAATTAGTGAATTAATGATTCTATATCAAGCCATGATTTTCTCCATCCACTGGTTTCCTTCACTTTTTTTCCAAGTCCACCATCAGCGGCTACTTCGTACATAGCAGCATATCCTGCTGAGTCTCCTTCCTGGCGTTTGGCAGAGAAAGTACCTGCACCTATATAAAATAAAAGCATATCTTTTCCACCGGCCTGATAGTACTCAATATCTGTCCATGTTTTTAACCAACCACTGGTTTCTTTAACTTTGCTTCCAAGACCTCCGTCGGCGGCTAATTCATACATGGCAGCATATCCGTTAGATTTTTCATAAAACAGCATCATATCTTTTCCACCTGCTCTATAGTATTCAATATCAGTCCAGGTATTTCTCCAGCCATTTGTATCCTTAACTTTTGTTCCCAAGCCTCCGTTGGCTGCTATTGTATACATTTCAGCATATCCGGTTGAACCTTCATAAAATAACATCATATCTTTTCCACCTGCTCTATAGTATTCAATATCAGTCCATGTTTTTCTCCAGCCATTTGTTTCATTCACTTTATTTCCTATTCCACCATCGTTTGCTACTTCATACATGGCAGCATATCCGGTTGAACCTTCATAGAATAAAAGCATGTGCTTTCCGCCTGCCTTGTAGTATTCAATATCAGTCCAGGTATTTCTCCAACCATTTGTGTCTTTCACTTTACCTCCCAATCCTCCATCAGCCGCAATGTTATATATTTCAGCAACACCGGTATTTTCTTCATAAAACAAAAACTTTTGATTTTGTGAAAAAACAGTTCCAGCAGCAAAAAGTAACGCAATTGCAATAAGTCCTTTTAGTTTCATAATTTTAAAATTTTAAATATAATACACCTACTCTATTCGATTTTCGGTATCCTCGTTATAATTATTTAGTTGCAGTAAGTTTAAAAAAATGAAAAAAAAATGAAAAAAATTAGCAGCTCAAATACCGGGGCGAACTTTTGAAGAAAAAATTTTCATATTATCCGGAGCAAAACACACTACAATCAAATCTCAGGTATCAATATCATTCATTTTTGTATGCTTAAAAACATGAGATCTTTCGCTATGCCTATATGTTGTATTTTTTTTATTTTGTGAATGGAATTCATATAAAAATAATAAAAGCTTGAGTATAGATGAATTTTGTGCACAAGCGTTTTAAAAACAGACAGCTATGACACCAAAACAGGATGAGAAAATTCGTAATAAAATTGCAAGAATTCGCAAAGAACTTGCGGCGGACAAAAAACGTTGGGGCGGATTTTACGATGATAGCCGCGGCTTGAGATACTTGCCACCTGAACTGTTTATTAAACTCAAAGACTACAAAGGCGGACTAAGATATTTGCGTTGGTTTAATCGTGCTGCTCAGGATAAATTCCTGCAGATTAGGTTCCGCAAAATGTTTGATATGTTTCATCAAAGCCGGAATCAGCGTAAAGAAAATCTTTAATTTCTTTTTTATATTCATAAGGATGCTGAAGTAAGTTAAGAAGTGTATTAAACTTTGACAAATCACCTTTATCAGCTAATTCCAGAGCCTCTTCAATATGAATATTTCTTGGTATTAATACAGGATTATTCTCTTTCATGATGGAAGTAGCATATTTCTCACCACCTATGCTCCTGGCAGTTCTTTTCTTCCACTTTTCTTTCCATGGTATTAGAGCTTCATTTAATCTGCTATTTTCATAATGAAAATTATCAATGTGAAGGATGTTAAAAGTATTTGTATAATCTGCATTACAAGTCAGCATAATACTCATCAACTCATCAAGAAGATTGCTGTCCCCTGCCTTCGGGTTTTTAATTCCAATTTTTGCGAACATCATTCTATAATATTTTTCCGAATAAATACTATCAAACTGATTGATTTTATTGGTGGCCAGGGACACAGCTTTATCTTCATCAGAGTGAATAAGCGGCAGTATAGCTTCTGCCAATTTAGCTATGTTCCATTTTAGTATTTTAGCTTGATTTTCATAAGAATACCTTCCAAAACTGTCGATTGAGCTAAATACTGTTTCCGGCTTATAGTTATTCATAAATGCGCACGGACCATAATCAAAAGTTTCACCACAAATAGAAATATTGTCAGTATTCATAACACCATGAATGAATCCAACTCTCATCCAATCAACTACAAGATCAATTTGCAAACGCATAACTTTATCAAGCAGTTCAAGAGCCGGGTTGTCAGTATCTGATAATTCAGGGAAATGCCTGTTTATTGTATAATTAGTTATTGCCTGAATATCTTCATTTGAACCAAAGTATCTTGCATACTCAAAGGTTCCTATCCTGATATGGCTTGACATTACCCTTGTGAGCACTGCTCCTTTTTTAGGAGTTTCCCTGTAAACAGGATTGTCTGTTTTCACTACAGCTAAGCTCCTGGAAGTAGGAATTCCAAGGTAATGCATAGCCTCACTCATTAAATACTCTCTGAGCATAGCTTTCAAAGTGGCTTTACCGTCTCCGCCTCTCGAATAAGGAGTTTTCCCGCTACCTTTTAACTGAATATCAAAGCGTTTCCCTTCCGGACTAATATGTTCACCCAGCAATATAGCTCTTCCATCTCCCAGCATCGTAAAATGACCAAACTGATGCCCGGCATAAGCTTGCGCCAGGGGATCTGAATTATCAGGCAATTTATTTCCGGAAAGTATTTGCGAAAAATCTTCGTGAGGAACCTCATTTATACCTAATTCTTTTTTCAGAACATTATTAAAAACAAAAACCGACGGGTTTTGCATCACCTCAGGCTTAACTATACTGTAAAATACAGGCGGTAGTGTTTTATATGTATTTTCAAAGTTAAATGTAGTATTAGCATTTTTCTTATCCATTATTCAAATTATATGATTACAAAATTTTGGCTTTTTTAAATGATATTGCTTAAAATAAAATAAAAGCTCTACTTCAAAACCATTAAAACATTAAACAATGTAGGTTAGCGATTTGTTTATTTTATAAGATCGGCTTAAATTTAAATTCAAAAATGAAAAACCATTATTTTATGAAAAAAATTGGAATTATATTAATCATTATCGGAATTGCCATAACAGTACTCAGCGGAATATCTTTAAAGACTGAGGAAAAGGTTTTAGAAATAGGTAATGTCGAAATCACCCATGAAAAAGACAAAGAACTTTCATGGCCACGCTGGGCCGGTATTGCAGTATTTACCGGTGGCGTTGTAGTGCTTCTTTTTGGAGTAATAAAGAAAAAATAAAAACTGTTTGGAAATCCACATACTTCTGAAGCATTTTTTATCTATGCTAATATTGAGATACCGGTTACTAATTGTTACTTTAACCACATTTACAGCTGTATCAAAGCTATTCTTATAATGCGGTAGTAAATATTTGCAAACTTGTTGAGCACCGTAGTTAAAATTCAACATCTATATTTATTTTTAATCACTACTGTCCGCTTAAAATCAATTATAGGCACAAAGGCACTAAGAAACACAAAGCATAAATGTCTGTTTGCCAAGATTTTAGTGTATCTTCGTGTGTTAGAGTCTTAGTGGCAAAAAATTAATGCCAATGTTACCTCCAACACAGTCAAGTTTAATATAGTTGTTATTAATATTGACATTCATTCGTTTCAAAACATTTTAACCGGACAATAGTAATTATTAATATACTTTTGTCATAAAATTAAGAATATGCATAAAAAAAAGTGGACTTTAGAAGATATGCCCTGCCAAAAAGGCAAAGTAGTTGTTATAACCGGTGCAAATAGCGGATTGGGATTTGAAACTGCAAAAGCATTTGCCCAAAAAGGCGCAGAAGTAGTATTGGCATGCCGGTCAATAGAAAAAGGCATCTCAGCTAAAGACATAATTTTAGAGGAAAAACCCGATGCAAAGCTTGAAGCGATGGAGCTTAATCTGATGAGTTTGTCATCAATAAGAATCTTTGCCGAAAAATTCAAGAACAAATACTCACGTTTGGATATCCTGATCAACAATGCAGGTATTATGACAAGTCCTTATGCCTTAACAGAAGATAGCTTTGAAAGCCAGATGGGAACCAATCATCTTGGACATTTTGCTCTTACAGGATTATTACTTGACTTAATTATATCCACGCCATATTCCAGGATTGTAACAGTCAGCAGCCTTGCACACAAACAATGGAAAATGAGCTTTGATAATTCCCTGTCAGAGCCTGAACACAACTATAACAAGATGAGAGCTTATGCACGATCAAAGCTGGCAAACCTACTTTTTACTTACGAACTGCAAAGAAGATTTGAGGAGCAGAATATAAACAGCATTGCAGTTGCAGCACATCCGGGAGCATCCTACACAAACCTCGGCAGATATCTGGAGAAAAAGCTTATTGCCCGCATACTGAAACCACTTATAATAAAAGTGCTGCCAAGTTCAAAAGCCGGCGCTATGCCACAAATAAGAGCCGCCTCCGATCCTGCTGTAAAAGGAGGAGAATATTTTGGACCGTCAGGATTGGGAGAACTTGCAGGAAGACCTATTAAAGTGAAATCATCAAAGCAATCATACAAAAAAGAAGATGCAAGGAAGCTTTGGGAAATGTCGGAAGAGCTGACGGGAGTAATGGTTAATTGTTAATGATAAATGGTTAATGGCTTTTAAGCAAGTTTTGTCGTTTATTTTACAAAACAAGGCTACAAATATATAGAATTGATAATTATTTCTATCAGTATTTTTACTGTAGTTTTAAAAATTGTTAATTTGGGGGCGATAATAAAACATTATGACACAAAAAAATTCCTGATGTATATCTGTGTATGTTGGGTTTTGGTAATCCTAAATATTTCACAATGGGATGAACGCAAAGACAGTACTTGGTCTGTAAAAAATCAAGGCTTCAGATTTTTACACCTTACCCGTTCGTCTATTATTTCACATGCCTGTTTTTATTCCTCATGTGTTATTCCTTTTTGAAAAGCGGTGAGCAAGACAAAAGCATACTCAATGTCTGAATCTAACTTTCTTGCCCATTCTTTGGCAATGGCTGATTTTGCTACCTCCTGCAAGTTGTTTCCCAACACCCGTAACACTCTTGTTGAAATGGCTTCTGATTTTTGAAGGTACAATCTGGCATTTCTACCCAGCACTTCTGCTGCTATTATTTTTTGATCGAATGGATCTTTATCTAAGATGTCGTAGTGCTGTTCTACAATTTCATCCCAAGCCAAATCGTAGTAGTGCTGAATGATTTTAAGGATATCCGAAAGGTCATCACCTCTTGCTTCAGGACGGTCGCTCCAAGCAATCAGCTTTAAAATGACCATACCGGGAAGGGGAGGAATATTAGCAATTTTTTCTTCAATTTCTACCTGAACAGCTTCCTCCATCACTTCCCTAAAACCAAGTACATGCAAATCGGTGTATCGTTCGTTGAAGTTAACAGTATAGTTTTCTTCTATTTCTCCAAAGGGTAGCAAATCAATAGCTACTTTAAACACATCGGAATAAAAAGTCCAGGGAACATTTACTTTTTTAAAGCCTCTTGCTTCTATTGCAGCACTGATGTTTTCATACTCATTTATGCCGGAAATCATTACAGCAAAATCAATATCCTTGGTACCTCTGCTTGGTTTAATACCTTGTTTAAGCAATTCAAGGGCAATGGCACTTACACCTATCAGATAGTATGGGATTTTCAGCTCCTGCATCACTTCATCAATACAATCAAAAGATTCTTTGAAATATGGAATGGCTAGTTCTTTATATGTTTGCCTGGATGTATTCATGATAAATTTTTTCTGCTGTTTCTTTATTTCGCTTTCCGCCTTCCAATATCAAATCGGCATACACTAACAGTGGTGGCGCAGTTTCACCTTCCTCTTCCTCCTGTTTCCAAAACATTTCCAAGACCTCTATTTCACCATTCTTGTCAGGCATTAGCCGGTAGTTCCTGATTAAATCCATACGGCTTTCCTGCGTATAGATTATAAACTTCTCCGGTCTGAGATGATTTGTTAGTATATCTGCAGCCGGTTCGCCACCCCATAATGTTTTGTGATTGTCTAATGCAATATTCTGCCATTGACCTTTTAGCGTATATTTTTCCTTCACTAACTTAGGGCGTAACCTTGTTGCATATTCTGCAATCCATCTTTCCAGTAATGCCTTTCTATTTTCCCACACATAGGCCTTATTATTCAGGGGAGTTAAATAGCCTGTTTCCTTTAAGCCTTCTATCACTTGTGGAATGTTCCCCAAGCCAACATTCGTTTTCTCTGCCAATTCTCTTTGCGTCAGGTTTATAGCTTCTTTGTGTTGCAGCAAGTAAAACAATACCTTCAGACCTGTTTTGGTAAATGCCCGGTTGGCCTTATTTTTCTCAATGTCCAAAGGTTTTTGTGTGTCCACATTTATCAAGAGACCTTCCTTTTTCAGGAATATGTTTCCGTTGCCCTCCAGATAGGGAATTGCTTTTTGCCTGAGCTCTTCTTTTATTTTAGGAAATAGTCGATTGGCTATGAGTAAAAAATTCTCGTAGCGGTAAAATAATTCTTCTACCTGTTGCAGTTGGTGGATTCTTAGTTCACGCTTTACCTCAACAACAAAGGTGTATTTCTGCCCATATACAGTAAGGTCTAAAACACCATCCAATGGACCATTTTCATGACAAATACCTTCAATACCAGTATTGTGATGCAGGTTTTCTAATGCGATATGTATTATTTCCTTTTCCATTTTTTTGTTTTTCTGTTCACAAATATACAATGTTCATGCAACATGAACAAGAA
>CAZTPA010000081.1:0-9868 GCA_964614525.1 uncultured Bacteroidales bacterium
CAGCAATGCCAAAAAAAACTAAAGTCAAAATGACAATAGCATGTCTTTTTAAAATCATGTAAATAATATTTATTAATAGTCTTTTTTTCAAAAATATATAGTCAACAAATATAACGATTTTGCATGTACAATGTTTGTTAACAAAACCGAAACTCTTTTTAAACAAATTACACAAATCTGTTAATAACTTGCATTAACAGTGTAAAAGCACAAACATATATAAACAGAATAACTAATTATTAATATCTTTGGCTTTTTATAAAACTAATTTGAATTTACAAATAAATGCAGAACGTTTTACTCACCGGATGTGCCGGATTTATTGGCAGTCATACAGCAGAGATGTTGCTAAAAAGCGGCAATAAAGTGTTTGGGTTAGATAATTTTGACAATTTTTATTCAAGAGATTTAAAAGAAAGAAATATTTCGAATTTTAAAAACAATCCTGATTTCTACTTATTTGAAGCAGATATAACAGATAGAAATACATTCGCATTACTACCTGAAAACATAGATTTTGTAATTCATTTTGCTGCTAAAGCCGGCGTAAGGCCTTCCATTGAAAACCCAAAATCTTATATAAACACAAATATTATCGGAACTCAAAATATTCTCAGTTGGATGACAGACAAGAATATAAAGAAAATGTTATTTGCATCATCAAGTAGTGTTTACGGCAACAATAAAAAAGTTCCATTTTCAGAAAATGACAATACTGATTTTCCTATTTCACCTTATGCTTTTACAAAAAAATCATGCGAGCAATTAAACTATATGTGGCATGAATTATATAATATCGACATAGTAAATCTAAGATTTTTCACAGTTTACGGCCCACGACAAAGGCCCGATCTTGCCATAAGAAAGTTTGCCGGCTTAATCTCTGACAACAAGCCAATAACAATGTTTGGAGATGGAAATTCCGGAAGAGATTATACTTATATTTACGATATACTCAGCGGAATTGAGAAATCAATACGTTTTTTAAACAATAACAATAATGTTTATGAAATAATAAATCTTGGCAATAGCAATCCTGTTAAATTAACAGAACTGACAGACCTCCTCTACAGTATATTGGGTAAAGAAAAAAACATTATATACAAACCAAAGCAGAGTGGTGATGTGAATTTTACATATGCCGATATAAGCAAAGCAGAAAAGTTGCTGGATTTTAAACCACAAACTTCACTTAAAGATGGCTTAAACAAGTTTATCAAGTGGCTGAAAGATAACCGATGAGTATTTGAGAAATATGAAACTTCGATAAAAAAGCTGAATAATGGCGAATGAATTATTATGGAGTTTTTTTTGGCGATAAAATCGAGACAGGCATAGAACCTGTTTAATAAAAATTACGAACACATGAATAAAGGTATCAGCAGATTTGAAAAGCATGGATTCTTAATATGGAATTTGAGTTTCGTCCTCAATATTATTTGGGTATTTCTAATTTTCTTTTCGCTGGATGATAAACAGCTATATGTATATTTTAATTCTGACACACTTTATCTTCCCTCCATTTTTAAAGATGTTTTTATTGACAGAACAGGATTCCAAGGTTGGAGCCTAAATGCAGCGCCGAATTTTTTCCCTGATATGTTTTTCTACTTTATTTTCAACGGCATTTTTCATGACTTTAAAACAGCAATGATAGTATTCAGCACATTCCAATATGCTACATTATTATTTCTTTTAAATCTTGTTTTTAAAGAGATAAGCAAAAATATAAGCTGGAATTATCTTGCATTAGGTAATATGATTATGATTCTGATTTTCTTCGTAACATCAGTATCAGGAGATTTTTCTTTTACATTTTATATATTAAGCATCAGTTATCATATTGGCCCTTTTATAATGACATTAATTTGTTTATTCCAGCTGATAAAGTATTTAAAAACACAAAAAAACAAGCATTTATATTTGCTCTTCGTTTTGGGTTTTCTTGCTGTTTTGAGTAATAGGCTTTTTATTGTAATGTTTGTTTTTCCTTCTTTATCATTGGTTCTGCTTTTATCCAAAAAAGATCTCAGAAAAAGAATACTGCTATTTTTTGTTACTGCCGCAGCTTTTACAACTCTGGGTATAATCACGTTCAATTTATTAAAAAGTTCGAATTACATTTATATTGCCGGTACAGATTGGAAAATGTTTAACTTTTCCAACATAATTCAATCATTCTATATTATGGCATCGCAACATTTAAGATATGTATATCTGATGGATTTCAGAGGAATTATTGTCATACTGTCGCTTATTTCCTTTTTTCTTATGGGGTATGTTGGAATAAATTACTTGCATAGACTTTTTATTATGAAAGAAAAAGGATACAATTGGTTAAAAGCATTTTTTGTTTTTTACTTTATTGCGTTTTTTCTAATAGTGCTTTTTATGCCGGTTATTAATGGCAGCTATGTTGGAGTCGCTATCTTAAGATATAATATTCATGTGTTTTATTTTGCACTATTCAATTATGTTTTTTTAGCCTATTATTTCATCCGTGATAATAAAAAAAGTGGTTCTTTTATTTTCAAATATCTTGTTACTGTCGGTATGATAATAATAATTTCTTACACTCTATATTATCCTTTAAAATCAATCAATAGAATAAGTCCTTCAACATATTTCAACTATTATCCAGATTATATAGCTTGCGCTGATAAGATAGCACTTGAAAATAATCTAAAATACGGTGTTTCAGAATATTGGCTTGCTAAAAAAATCACAATGTTTTCCAAACAAGATTTAAGAGTCTATACTGTTTATCCTAACATGAAAATATGGTATCATGTAATGAATAGAAACTGGTACTATAAGAATGGAAAAGGAAAGTACGGAAATCCGGAGTTTAGGTTTGTTATACCCAACTCATTAAATGAAGCTGCGATAATTAAGCAGCTGGGAAAACCGTTGGAAAAACTAGACTGTTCGGGAACATTTAAAATGTGGAAATATCCGGAATTTGGATTTGACAGGAAAACCAGATTCCCTTCTTTAATAAAAAAGGCTCAGGATTAATTTGCGGTAATATCTTTAATAAAGTATTTCGGTCGGGCTTTTGTTTCTTTAAAAATCCTGGAAATGTATTCACCAAGCAGGCCTATGCTCAAAAGTTGAATACCGCCAAGCACTAATACACTAACAAGGATAGATGTCCAACCGGGTATTGTATGGCCATGAAAAAACTGATATACTGCATAAGCTGCATAAGACATTCCTAAAAGGAAAAATAAAAATCCAATATACAAAGCAATTCTGAGAGGTTTGGTTGTAAATGAAGTTATCCCGTCAAAAGCAAACCTAATCATTTTTCTAAGAGAAAATTTAGATTTTCCTTTATATCTTGGATTAGCTTTATATTCAAAAAAGGCCTGTTTAAAACCCATCCAGCTCACCAGTCCCCTGGTAAATCTGTCACGTTCGGGAATTTCTAAAAATGCATCAGCTGCTTTTCTGTTCATTAATCTAAAATCGGAAGACGCAGGCTCAATATGCACATCTGACAAAAGATTAATAATCTTATAAAAAAGGCTGGAAGTAGATTTCTTAAAAAAAGAGGTGCTTTTTGCATCTATTCTCTTAGTATTAACAATATCAAAACCATTTTTTTGAAGCCTGAGCAACTCCGGTATTACTTCAGGCGGATGCTGCATATCCCCATCCATAGTTACAACAAAATCACCCTTTGAAAACTCTATTCCGGCATACAATGCAATTTGATGTCCAAAGTTTTTTGACAATGACAAACCCCTGACTCTATTATTTTCTCTTGATATTTCTGCTATTTTTTGGAATGTATTATCCTTGCTCCCATCATCAACAAGCAATAATTCATATTCTGTGATATTATTTTTCTCAAAGCTTTCCAAAATGCTTTTATAAAGAAAATTAATATTTTCTTCTTCATTAAAAACAGGTATAACGATTGACAGCAAACTCATACTTTTTCCTATTTAATTATTCTTCAGAAAAATCAATCAACATTTTCCTGTAAATATTAAAAACATTAGAACGGGACACAAAACCGCAATACTTTCCGTTTTCAACAACAGGAAGATTCCACCAACCTGATTCTTTAAATTTTTGCATAACTACATCCATGTTATCATTAAGATTAACAATAGATTTAGGTAAATTCATTATAGAATGCACCTTTATTTCATCATATTTACTACGATCAAACATAATTTCTCTGACCTCATCTAAAGTAAGCATACCCAGGAAGTCATTATCATCATCAACCACCGGAAAAATATTTCTGTTTGACTTTGAAATCACTTTTACAAGATCTCCAAGAGTTTGGTTTGGCTTTAAAACAGTGAATTTTGTTTCAAGAACATTTTCAACAGAAAGCAAAGTAAGCACTGCTTTGTCTTTATGATGAGTGATAAGGTGTCCTCTTTTTGCAAGATGTTTTGTATAAAGAGAATGTGGTTGAAAATATACTACAGTTATATATGCTAATGATGATGTTATAATCAAAGGAATAAAGAGTTCATATCCTCCGGTAATTTCGGCAATTAAGAATATAGCAGTTAAAGGAGCATGAATAACCCCTGCTATAAGTCCTGCCATTCCAACCAGCGCAAAATTTCTCTCTGAAATATTATACCAACTTATTATATTAATAAAACGAGAAAACACAAAACCTGCCAAGCCACCAATAAACAAACTGGGAGCAAAAACCCCGCCTATTCCGCCTGCTCCGGTGGTAAGAGATGTAGCCACAGCTTTAAACAACAAGACTAAAGTTAAAAAACCAACAAACATTAATCCTGTATCATCCATTAAGTAACTAAAAATACTTGTTTCAAGTAATTCTTCAGGATTGCCTGAAAGTAATGAACGCATACCCATATAACCTTCACCAAAGAGTGGAGGAAATATAAAAATAAGTATTCCTAAGAGAACTCCTCCTTTTAAAACTCTGACATAAGGTTGGGTAGTTTTCTTAATACGACTCTCTATCCGACTGTTTACCCATGAAAAATATAATGAAATAGCACCTGTAAAAATCCCAAGCAAAATATAAAACGGAATATTATTAAACTGAAAAGGATCCTGCAAGGTGAAATAAAACTCAATTTGCTCACCCAGAAAAATTGTTGAAAATATCGCACCGGTAACTGATGCAATCAATAAAGGAATCAGCGAAGCCATAGTAAGATCTAACATTAAAACCTCCATAGCGAAGATTAAACCGGCAATAGGCGCTTTAAAAATCGCAGCTATAGCAGCTGCAGCTCCACAACCTACCAATAAAGTTGTACGCTTAAACCCAATTTTTGATGCCTGAGCAATATTTGAACCTATTGCTGCACCGGTAGATACAATAGGTGCTTCCATACCAACTGAACCGCCAAAACCACCTGTAAATGTACAGGCAATAATTGAGGAATATGTATGGTGAAGCTTCATAACAGCCTTTTTGCGAGATATAGAATATAAAATTCTGGATACACCATGGCTGATATCCTCTTTCACGAATATTTTGACATAAAGAACTGTAATCAAAATACCAACAATAGGAAATACCAGCAAATACCAGTTTTCCATATGCTTGCCGGGAATACTACGAACCCACTGCTCTAAGTAATGAACTGATGTTTTTAGAACAACTGCGGCAACTGCAGCAAGTATTCCTATCAATATGCTTAGCAGAAAAATGAAATTCCTGTCACTTATATGTCTTACGCGCCAGGAAAGAAAAGTATCAGACCAATTCTGCTGTTTCATTTATTCAATTTTTACTTAAGTTTACAAATATCTAAAAAAAAAGCGATACTAATGCAATAATTGATAATATGAAACAAATCCCATCTATTAAATAGAATTAGCATACTTCTTTATAATAAATACAGTTAATTTATGTTAAATTTTAGTACCTTGCTTTGCATAGTACTATTAATGTTTTAAATTTGCTTAATAATTAAACAAAAAGACATGAACCTTGAAAATACGAAAGCTCAAATGCGTAAGGGAATATTGGAGTTTTGTATTCTTTCAATATTAGCTAATGAAGAGGCATATGCCTCCGAATTGATTAAAAAACTAAAAGAATCAAAACTATTGGTAGTAGAAGGCACAATATATCCTTTACTGACAAGATTAAAAAATGACGCTTTGTTATCATATCGTTGGGAAGAATCGTTAAGTGGCCCGCCCAGGAAATATTATAAAACAACTGAAACAGGTAAAATATTTCTTAATGAATTACAAAAAACATGGAAGGACTTAGTTTTCTCGGTTGAAAATGCAAACAAAACACAAAAAACAGAATAAATTTTTCAAATAAAAAACTGCGAACCTAGCACACAGAAGAATTATTTTCAAACATATACTTTATATTACAAATAAAAACAACAAATCACTGAAGAGATGAAAAAGACAGTAACAGTAAATATCAGCGGCATAATATTTCATATAGATGAAGATGCTTTTCAAAAACTAAACAATTATCTTGAATCTCTCAGAAAGCATTTTTCAAAAGAAGCCGGTGGAGATGAAATTTTATCTGATATAGAAGCCAGGATTGCAGAAATGCTTGAGGAAAAAATTGGCACCCGCAAAGAAGTTGTAAGTATATCTGATGTAGATGAAATAACGGCGCAATTGGGTGAGCCGGGAGAGATTGGCGGAGAATCAACAGAGGAAGAAACGGAACCCGAGCCCAAGAAAACATATAGCCGGGAAGAAAGAAAGCTATTTCGCGATCCTGACAATAAAATGATAGGTGGTGTAGCAAGTGGACTTGGGGCATATTTTAATGTGGATGCAACATGGTTTCGCATAGCATTTGTGGTATTTACTTTCTTTTATGGTTTCGGACCGCTTGCATATCTTATTTTATGGATTGTTGTGCCTAAAGCAAGCACAACCGCTGAAAGATTATCCATGAGAGGAGAAAAAATCAATGTATCAAATATTGAAAAATCCATAAAGGAAGATCTCCAGGATTTGAAAGTTAAGTTTGAAAAATTTTCCGAAGAAAATTTCGGCAAGTCTAAAAAAAAAACACTAAACGTTAAAACTTCGGAAGATAAGTTAGAGAATGCTATTTTAAGCTTTTTCCACGTAATTTTCAGAATTGCTGCTATCATTGTCGGCGTAGCTTTTATGATGGCAGGAATTTTAGCTTTAAGTCTTTTTATAATTTCCTTGCTTACCGGATTCTCTGCCCCGGATAACTTTCCAGTCTTCTTTTCAATACACAGATTCCTGGAAATATTCTTTATAGAAGCCTGGATATTTAACATCGCATTAGCAGGTGTTGCTTTAGTGGTCGGAATTCCTTTAATAATGATTATATCGGCAGGGGCAGGAATGACATTCAGATTAAAATCAAAAAGTAAATTTTGGAGTATATCAGCATTTATTTTATGGCAAATAGGCATGGTATTCTGTATCATAAGTTTAGTATATGCTTTTAATAATTCCGATTGCAGAAATAATAATGTCAGTCCTGTGGATACGGAAACAGAAATTATTGATAAAACAGAGACAGAAGAAGATATTGGCGAGAACAAAACCCTCATAAAACAACTTGACTGCTTTTTTGTTACATTTGTTAGAACAGGCAAAGAATATTTCATTGAAGACATAGCCTGCAAGAAGCAAATTCATGACAACAAATATGATTCAAGTTATGTCAAATTCGAAAACAAAGCAAAAATACAATAAAGAAGAAATTCTCAAGGATTTCAGGATTGCAAATGAAAGTCGCCAGGCAAGTATTTTAGGAAGACGTGAAGTTTTAACAGGCAAGGCAAAATTCGGAATTTTTGGTGATGGCAAAGAAATAGCACAATTAGCTATGGCAAAAGTCTTTCAGGATGGCGACTGGAGGTCAGGTTATTATCGTGATCAGACCTTTATGATGGCAATCGGAAAACTTAGTATTGAGGAAATTTTCAATCAATTGTACGGCAATACTAATCTTGAAGAAAACCCGGCTAATGGTGGAAGAATGATGAATAATCACTTTGGCACCAGAAGTCTTGATGAAGATGGGGAATGGAAAGACCTGACAAAACAAAAAAATTCCTCAGCAGACATCTCTCCCACTGCAGGGCAAATGCCACGATTACTAGGTTTAGCATTAGCATCAAAGGTTTTCAGGAACGAAAAAACTCTAAAGGATTTTAAAAAATTTTCAAACTCAGGCAATGAAGTTGCCTTTGGCACAATAGGAGATGCATCAACCAGTGAAGGCCTTTTTTTTGAGACTTTCAATGCGGCCGGCGTTTTACAGGTTCCTATGGCAATTTCTGTTTGGGACGACGGCTATGGAATAAGCGTTCCAATTAAACAACAAACTACAAAAGGAAGCATTTCTGAAATTCTTAAAGGTTTTGAAGCTGACAAAAATTCTAATGGATATAAAATTTATAAAGTTAAAGGATGGGACTACCCTGCCCTGCTGGATACTTACAAAAAGGGAATTGATATCTGCAGAAAAGACCATGTTCCTGTTCTTTTTCATGTAACTGAATTAACGCAACCACAAGGACACAGCACCTCCGGTTCACATGAGAGGTATAAATCTGAAGAACGATTAAACTGGGAAAAAGATTTTGACGGAATCTCCAAAATGCGGAAATGGATACTTAAAGAAGGTATTGCAGCTGAAAACGAACTTAAAGAAATTGAAGAAAAGGCAATTAAAGATGTAAAAGAAGCGCGAGCATCAGCATGGAGAAAATTTCAAAAGCCTATATTAGAAAAGAGGAAACAATTTAACGAAATGGTTAATATTTCTCGTTGCAATTGTCTCAAATCAGACAAAATTGACACCCTGATGCAGGAACTCAATCGTATTGGAGAACCTATACGCAAGGATGTTACATCTACAGCAAAGAAAATTTTACGAATGATCTGTCACAATTGCTCAAGTGAGAAATCACTTAAAGCCCGTGTTAGTGAATGGCTCAATCAAACAATTGCAGATAATGAAAAACGATACAGCTCTCATTTATACTGTCAAACAGAAAAATCTCCTCTCAAAATCAAGGAAGTAAAACCAAAATATAGTGAAAAACCAAAAATGGTAAACGGCAGAGAAATATTGCTGAATAATTATAATTATATTTTTGAGCATTATCCTGAAGCATTAATGTTTGGAGAAGATGTTGGAAAAATTGGCGGAGTTAACCAAACTCTTGAAGGATTGCAAAGTAAATACGGAGATATTAGAATAAGTGATACCGGCATTCGCGAAGCAACAATAATTGGACAAGGTTTAGGCATGGCATTAAGAGGTTTACGTCCAATTGCCGAAATACAATATTTTGATTACCTGTTATATGCTTTGCAAGTAATCAGTGACGATCTTGCAACATTGCATTACAGAACTGTTGGCGGACAAAAAGCTCCTTTAATAATCAGCACTCGCGGACACCGCCTGGAAGGAATATGGCATTCAGGAAGTCCTTTAAGCATGGTGATAAACTCAGTCAGGGGTGTTCACGTATTAGTGCCCCGAGACATGACTCGTGCTGCAGGATTTTACAACACCCTGCTTAAATCAGACGATCCGGCGTTAATAATTGAACCATTAAATGCTTATAGATTAAAAGAAGCTTTGCCTGATAATATTGGAGAATTTACAGTTCCCTTAGGCATTCCCGAAATACTAAACAAAGGAGAAGACATTACGCTTGTTACATACGGCTCATGTGTTAGAATTGCTCAGGATGCAGTAAATCAATTAAAAGAATACAACATTAGTGTTGAGTTAATTGATGTTCAATCTTTATTGCCTTTTGATATTAATCATACTATTGTAGAATCGCTGAAAAAAACAAATAAGATAGTCTTTTTTGATGAAGATGTACCCGGTGGAGCAACAGCCTTTATGATGCAAAAAGTA
>CAZTPA010000082.1:0-9837 GCA_964614525.1 uncultured Bacteroidales bacterium
AAAAAAATCGGGAGCTACAATAAATTGCAGCCCCCGAAAAATCAACAAAAAGGAAATTTTTTATGTCTGTATTTTCATTAAAGAAATCTAATTCCTGCTTCTTCCTGATTTTGCTGCTTCAGGCATAACAAGCTTACCATATCTGTCAAAAATATACCATTCAGTATTTGCTGCATTATGGTCATCCCAAACATGGACATTAACTCCGTTATCATCTTTTAAGCCACCTTGAAGGCAAAGAACTTTTCCACTACGATGATATATTTTATATTTTCCGCCACCCAGGTGTTTTAGATAAAAATGCTGATTGGGGTTTGTAAAATTCGTTGTCCAAATGTGAATATTACCACCATTAGATGTATTACCAGACTGAAGGTCAATAGAAAATTTTGAACCACAATTTGCCTTTATATTATAATATCCTGTTTCACCTGCTTTAACAAAACAAAAATATCTGTCAACACCTTCATCTTTAGACCATATTTTAATGTTATTACCATTTTTATATGTATTTCCATCTTTCACGTTCATGCACTTACCGGACAAATCCCAATAACCTTTATTATTTACGTTATAACTTACCGCAGACTGAATATAGTATTGCTCATTTTCTTTCACTTCATCGCCCATCATAGCAGTTGTAGTATTTCTATCACTGGGAACAAATGTTTTCTTATCGCTCTTACGTATAAGGTACCATTCAACATTCATTGAATTATGGTCATTCCATATATGTAATGGATTTCCGTTATCATCATTCTTGTTTTTCAGGCAAATTACCTTACCTGAGGCAGTATAAATTTTAAAGCGTCCGTTGCCTAAATGATGGAATAAAAATCTTTGATTTGCGCCGCCATGTGGTTCCCAAACATGCAATGGTGTTCCATTGTCATTTTTTCCACCCTTAATATCAACTCTTGAATTCCAGTTACCAATTTGCAATTCATAATATCCGTTCTGTGATGATTTAATAACTTTAAATTCACGATCACGTCCACCATCCAGGTCCCATATTTTTAAAGGTTTACCTTTTGCAACATCATTTACACCACCTATATCCCAGTAGCCTTTATTATGGCGACCGTGAGAATATGCTGACTGAATATAAAACACCTCTCCATCAGGTAGTGTTGTAGGTGCTTGTCCTAAAGCAAAATCTGAACAAAACAGGCATATTATTGCCAGTAATAAAATAAGTTTTTTCATTTTTAAAATTTTTTAAGTTTATAATAATCCTCTAAAGCTTTTGCGGTTATAATTGTGGTTTATAAGCAAATATTATTATTCTAATTAATTTTAATTATTGTTTTTTACTTCCTGCTGATTTTAAGCCTCCTGACTTGCTTTCTTCTTTTCTTTTAAACTCCATAGCTGCCATTCCAAAAAAGCCCAATGTTTTTCCGTCAGGAGAATATTCACCTTTAACTTCCTCTTCAGCAATATCTAAATAATAGTTGCCATCTTTAAAAACAATTGTTCTTTCAAGTTCAAACTCCGATTCGCGATGTCCGGGAGGTGCTTCAGAACTCTCGGATTTTCCTTTTATCAGCAATAATATCTCACCCCCTTCTATTGAAATCACAGTTGCAACACCTTCTGCGCGTGATGCCATACTACCACTATTATAATCATATTCAGCACCTTCTTCGAAAAAATCCTGATCAGCTGCTAAAACTGATACCGGCAACACCAATAATGTTAAACATAGCACTTTGTAAAATAAATTTTTCATAATTCCTCCTTGTTTTTTTTTAATATTTTTTTCCTTTTGTCTGAATTATAAGTTGCCAAAAAAACAAAAATTGAAATGCATTTTTTAAAAAAAATCACTCTATAGTCACAACTTCCTGACATTACGAGACTTAGGTAAAGAAAAAATTTTTCATTGCTTTCTTATAATAATCTATCTGCGATAATCAGCGGACAATATTTAAATCTCCCGCAGATAGCAAAGATTTATGCAAAAAACTTGTCTATATGCCTACTGTGTTTAAAATATATTATCATTGTTTTCTTCCAGACCTTCTCTGCTTTTGCGAGAAATGAAAACCCGTCAGGAATTATTAAAATTATTCATACTTTTGAGAAAAAAAAAGATGGAAATACTACTTATAATTTTAGCAATTTTATTAATTATTGTGCTTTGGATTATTTCAGCATATAACAGTTTAGTTAGAAAGCGCAATCAGGTCAGAAATGCATGGTCGCAAATTAAAGTACAACTCAAGCGGCGACATGATTTAATCCCAAACCTTATAAGTGCAGTAAAGGAATACATGCAGCATGAAAGAGAAACGCTCGAAAGAATTACCATTCTCAGAGCCCGGGCAATGCAGGAAACAGATATTGAGGACAAGGCAAAAGCAGAAAATATGCTTTCACAAGCATTAGGACAATTAAAAGTAGCCGTTGAAAATTATCCCAACTTAAAAGCAAATGAAAATTTCCTTCATCTGCAGGAAGAACTTAAGTCAACAGAAAACAAAATTGCATTTTCAAGACAAAACTATAATGACCAGGTTTTGTTTTTTAATAATAAAATAGAAATGTTTCCTTCAAGTATGATTGCAAATATGTTTGGCTTCAAAAAAGAAGCATTCTTTGAACTTGATAATCCGGAAGAAGGAAAAGCAGTGAAAGTGGAATTTTAGATTAACGCAGAACGCAAAACAAATTAAAATGTGGGAAGTAGCAAGAAAAAATCAGCAAAAATCAGCATTTCTGGTAATTATAATGAGTATAGTATTACTGGCATTGGGATATTTTATAGGATTGGCCATAAATCCTGTTGATGGAGGTTTTTATGGAATTTTGATAGCAACAGCAATTTATTTTATTCTGCTGCTAATCTCCTTTTCACAGGGAAAAGCAATAATATTAAGCATGAGCAATGCCAAAGAGATTCAGCATAAAGACAATCCTGTACTTTATAATATTGTTGAAGAGATGAGCATTGCTGCCGGAATGGCTAAAATGCCAAAGGTTTATATTATTGACGATCCTGCTCCTAATGCTTTTGCAGCAGGCATGACACCCGACAAAAGTGTGGTAGCTGTTACCAGTGGTCTTTTAAATATGATGTCACGAGATGAACTACAGGGAGTTGTAGCTCATGAAATATCACACATTATAAACCGTGATATCAGGTATCTTACAATAGCAACCATTATGGTAGCATCTGTAGCCATTATATCCCAGATATTTTTACGTTCGATGCTATACAGCAGAGGCGGCTCAAGAAAAGGCGGCGGCAAGGGACAGATTATACTTATCGTTATTGCGATTGCTTTTGCTATAATTGCGCCTATTGCCATACGGCTATTGTACTTTGCCTTATCAAGAAAAAGGGAATACCTGGCCGATGCTTCGGGAGCACGACTTACGCGATATCCGGAAGGACTGGCGTCTGCACTTGAAAAAATCGGAGGATCCACATTAGACCTTAAATCTGCCAACAAGAGCACAGCACCAATGTATATTGCCAATCCATTGAAACCAAAAGGACAAAAGTTAAAAAACCTTTCCAGCACTCACCCCCCACTTCTGGAAAGAATCAAAATTTTAAGAGCAATGGGAGGAAATTCTTCTCTAACAGATTACCAAACTGCATATAAAGCAGTCAGCGGGAAAAGTACCGGCTTTATTCCGAAGGGAAAGGATTAGCGTTTGGGGTTTTGCGTTTGGCGTTTGGGATTCTGCGTTTGGCAATCGTGGTTTATCAGTGAATATCCGTGGTCCAATTTATTGCAAAATTTGTTTAGTCGTTTAATCGTTTAATCGTTTAGGTGTTTAGTCGAAGGGCGGTGCATTGGTTCTCCTTTTTGATTCTCCCGCAAAGGCGGGACAAGTTATGTAACTAATACCCCAAGGGATTGAAGATACTGAGAATATTGAAATATTAACTGTAATCCTAACCAACATTCTCTTCAGTAGCCTCAGAGGTTGAAATATATTTCTAATTATTTTTTGGTTTAAAAATGATAGTAACACTTGGAGAGAAAAACCAACCGGATGAAAAACCAAACCGATTATATAGTTCCGAATCTTTATAGTAAAATGTAGGGTGCAAATACCTATAAGCAAGATCAAACTTAACACTTCCCAAAGGAATAGACACACCTATTCCGGCATAAGCAGAGCCAACATAATAAATTTTCGGATCTAATCCATCCCAAGCCTCCCAATCATCATAATTAAAGAAATTTTCAAAACCGACATCTATATATGGCGTAAATCTCTTATTTAAAACGTAATAACGATACGAAAGCATTAATGTTGAAGTTGTGGTATGCGAATACTCATCTTTCCCATCTATTGGAGCTGTATAATAATGGTAGTTCTGAATAGTGCCTAAAGAAATCAATGATTTATCACCGATGAAATAGCCGTAACGAAGAATATGTCCAAATGAAAACCCGAATTTTTCATTGCCGGATTGATTTCCATATGTCACTCCATACCCATATGGGAAAGCCGACACAAGCCGGCTTCCCTTTGGGTAATAATTATTTACATTCTGGCTTTTTATATTGGTAAAGCCAAAAATCAAAATCACAAGTATAATAAGTTGTTTTTGCATATAATTAGATATTAAATTGTCCAAACTGATGAAGTTTTATTATTCGCTTTTTCTAAGTTCCACCATGTCCAACCCATATATCCATAACCTTCCAAATATCCTCTCCAGTATGTTCTTTCATAAAGCATATACCAACGCCCATATACTTCTATACTGCTCGCTGCATTGTTGTACTTACTGCTTAATCTTGGAATAGGAAGACTCCCCATTAAATATGACCAGCCGGTTCTGTTAAAATCTTCATATAATTTTCCCAATCCTATTCTGTTTGCATCGGAAAAATTATCTTCAAGGTATGTAAGAAATTCTTGTGAAGTTTCTTTTCTTTCAAACTCGCCCAATTTTTCAGCATAATCTCTCGCCATATCAACATCTTTAACTGCCTTGACCAAACGCTGTGTGAATTCATTTTTTTGCTTACCGGCCCAAGCATAAAAATCAATTCTTGACTCAAAAACAAGAACTTCATTTTTGTTCTTTGTTACTCCGTGAATAAGCATTAGCTCATCATTTTCAAAATTTATTTCTTCTCTGCTGACTAATGAGTTGTTCAAATTGTAAATCTTTTCTTCTTGCATTAAGCGTTCAGAAAATTCGTTTTGGCATTCTTTGAGATTTATATCTTCCGCAGATACCATTTCATTTTTATCACAACCACTTATAAATAATATGGTCGAAATAAAAAATAATACAAAAGTTTTAAAATGTTTTCGATTCATAATTGTAATTTTGTAATTAATAAAATTGTTTGAATTTTCCCTTATCCCAAAGTCGTTTATCCATGATGCGGGATAAGGTTTTTTTGTTTTCGTTTTAGAGAGACAAAACCTTTCTCCCTGCAAATCTGCCGTTACGGGGATTTGCATTTTGATTTAATTTGTTTTGTTTTCCTTTCCTTGCAATGTTTTATGTTTAAAAGTAAATATCTTACATTCTTAAATCAAAAAACAACTTATTGGGTATATTCATCTAATGTTTTTCAATCCCGTCTTCATGTACCACGAAACCTTCAACAATCGACTGGGGTATCTCAAAATCTAAAATTTCTGCGGGTGATATACCAAGACCTTTAGCCAAAACAAGTAAAGATGATATTTTAAAATCGTACTCACCACATTCCATACGGCTTACTTTTTTAGTATAACTATTGCAAATGTGTGCAAATTCAACTTTGGTTAAATGCTTTTCTTCTCTTAACCGGCAAATATGCTGTCCAAATGCTTCTAAAAATAGCTTTTTCGCAGACTTACTTATGTTTTTAGACATATTTATTAACAGATTTGTCGCAAAAGTATTTCAAAAAACAATACCATGCAAGGCCACTAATGTCCTGTTGTGTTAATATATGTTAATTAGAAAGACTTGAAGGCAAATATCTAATAAGGTGAACACAAATAATCTGTGTCTTTCTGTGAAAATAAACTACGTCTATCTATGGAAAAAATCCGAAATTAGAAACCCAAAAAACGAAACAAATTCAAAACAGAAGTATTATTCCATAGATTTACGAATCGATTACGAATGTAATAAATACGTATGGACATTCGGGAAAGCAACTATGATTTTGACCCCTTGGGGTTTTAGTGGCTGGTGATTTGTGATTTGTGATTTGAGTAATTTCAAGCTTCCGCTTTCGCAGAACTCCGAACGCAGAACGCAAAACCCCGACATCCGAGCCTTTCCCTTTGCTAATACTACTCATCAGGCACTATTCTGAAAAACAAACCGGGAGATTCTGTAAGCACGTACAAGAAGCCGTCGGGACCTTGCTTTATATGCCTGAAGCGGGCAAAGTCCTGTAAAAGTTTTTCGGTATGAACAACCTCTCTGCCTTCAATAACCACTCTGTGAATATGTTGGCCTGCTAGTGCACCCACCAAAAGATTAGCTTCCCATTGCGGATATTTGTCACCGACTACAATCTCTAATCCACAAGGTGCTATGGATGGAGTCCAGTGGTATATAGGGTCTACCATTCCTGCCAAAGTAGTATCAGGCGTAATTATACTTCCATCGTAATTAACACCGTGTGTAACCAGTGGCCATCCGTAATTTTCACCTTTGAAAATCACATTAATTTCATCGCCGCCTTTGGGGCCATGTTCAGTTGTCCAGATATCACCTGTTTCAGGGTGAATTATCATCCCTTGTATGTTGCGATGTCCATATGACCATATTTCAGGCAAAGCATCGGCTTCATCTACAAAAGGATTATCGGGAGGAATACTTCCGTCATCATATAAACGTATTACTGTGCCATTGTGATTTTCCAGTTCCTGTGCAGTCTCCATCTCTCCCCTGTCACCAATTGTAGTATATAAATAGTTCTGCTCATCAAAAACAATACGACTTCCAAAGTGGTGAGTACTTGAAGTCAATGGTTGTCCGTGAAACAATTGCTCAAAATCGATAAGTTGATCCCCTTGTAATCGTCCCCTGCCAATAGCAGTATTTCCACCTTCTGATCCCGGAGCAGCATAAACAAAATACAACCAAGCGTTTTCTTCATAATCAGGATGCATCACCACATCCAGCAAACCACCCTGCCCATGAGCCCAAATTTCCGGCAATCCGGCTATCGCTTGTTCTTTTAGCTCTCCATCCTGCCAGACTCTCAGCCTGCCCGGCCTTTCTGCAATAAGTATGCGACCATCCGGCAAAAATTCCATGCCCCAGGGATTTTCCAGTCCGGTGGCTAGTGTATCAACAGAGAAACTTAAGCTTTCGTTTTCAGGTTCGGTATTATCATTTGCTGTGCTACAAGAAACAAATATAATAGCTGCAAATGTTGAAATAATAATCCTCTTTAGATGTCTCATAATAATATATTTTTGTGAATACAAATTATTTCAGAACATTAAAGTTAAGAACTTCTTAAATAATAATTGCAATATATTAAGCACAAATATGATGATTTAATCGATAATTTTACAGAATAACTGCTTATTGTAAAGTGAAAAATAGTTTTCACAAAGATCCTTTCCTGACATCCGATATCCGAGCCTCTCTTTTCCCGACACCGTATACCCATTATTTTAATTAGCAACTATGATTTTGCCCCCTTGGGGTTTTAGTGGCTGGTGATTTGTGATTAGTTATTTGTGATTAGTGATTTGAGTATTTTCCGGCGTTTCGCAGAACGCAGAACGCGAAACGCAAAACCCCAACATCCATCTCTTTTTCCAAATTTTTCTTATCTTGCAAGATAATTTCACAGCAGACAAAAGAACTATGAAGCTTCACATTAATACTCCCAAGAAATCACTAAACAAAGCTTTTCTGAAGCTTAAGCCTGAAAGAAAACAGATTGATAATTTTAAGGCTAATCTGAATACGCTGTTAAATCATGTTAATGAAGCTGAATCTGAGGAATACCACAAAAATATTATTGCTGCTTTTTTGAATGACACTTATTATAAGACGGACTTTTTTATAAACACCAAAGGTAGAAACGACCTTGTAATACACAACGGCAAGGATGCAAAAAGCTCTGTAGGCGTTATAATTGAAGCCAAAAAGCCTACCAACAAATCTGAGATGCTGCGCAAGGAAAACATCAACACCAAGGCATTTCACGAGCTGGTTCTGTATTATATGAGAGAAAGGATTTCTAACAAAAATACCGACCTCAAACATCTTATTGCCACCAACCTTTACGAATGGTTTATATTCGACGCCCAGCTTTTCGAAAAACTCTTTGCCACCAACAAAAGCTTAGTAAAAGATTACACCGACTTTGCCGAAGGCCGAAAAGCCGGAAGCACAACCGACTTTTTCTATAAAAACATCGCAGAACCTTTTGTTGATAAAATCACAACAGAAATCAGCTTCACACATTTTGATATAAGGAATTTCACCTCAACCTCAACCTCAACCTCAACCTTAACCTCACCCTCAACCTCAGCCTCAACCTCAACCTCAGCCTCATCCGACAATAAACTCATTGCATTATACAAAACCTTCTCACCCCAGCACATCTTAAAACTCCCATTCACCAACGACAGCAACAGTCTCGACAAAGCATTTTACACAGAGCTGCTGCATATTATAGGACTTGCTGAGACAAAGGAGAAAAATAAAAAACTGATAGAAAGAAAAAAAGAGGGAGAAAGAAGTCTGGGCACATTGCTTGAAAATGCCATTAATCAGCTCGATATCCTCGATAAGGTAAACCGCATGCCGGACTCCGACAAATATGGCGCAAATTACAATGAGAAGCTTTTTAATGTTGGACTGGAACTGTGTATAACCTGGATAAACAGAATACTGTTTCTTAAGCTGATGGAAGCCCAGATTATCAATTATCACAAGGGCGATAGATCTTATGCATTTCTGAATATGGATAAGATAAAAAGCTTCGACGACCTCAACAGTTTGTTTTTCAGTGTGCTTGCACGCAGGCCGGAGCAGCGCAACGATGAAGTAAAAACCAAATTCGCAAAAGTTCCATACCTCAACAGTTCACTTTTTGAATCTGCCGATATTGAAGACAAAGCCATACATATAAGCAACCTCAACGACGACAGAACGCTGCCAATACATCCTCACACCGTATTAAAAGACAATACCGGCAAAAGGCTGAAAGGCAATATGAGCGCGATTGAGTACCTTTTCAGATTTCTTGATGCCTACGATTTTAGCAGCGAAGGCTCGGAAGAGATACAGGAAGAAAACAAATCCCTGATAAATGCATCGGTGCTGGGATTGATATTTGAAAAGATAAACGGCTATAAAGACGGTTCATTTTTTACTCCCGGCTTTATCACCATGTATATGTGCCGCGAAACAATAAGGCGGGCTGTAGTTCAGAAGTTCAATGAAACAAAAGGCTGGAATTGCGAGAGTATCAACGACATTTTTAATAAAGACCTTGATATATCAGAATCGAACAGAATAGTAAACTCAATAAAGATTTGCGACCCTGCTGTAGGTTCCGGACATTTTCTTGTTTCTGCACTTAATGAGATAATTGCTATAAAGAATGACCTCAAGATTTTAGCCGACAGAGAAGGAAAGCGCCTGAAACATTACAACATTGAAGTTGTAAATGATGAGTTGATTATTACGGATGAAGATGGAGAATTATTTGAATATAATCCGGGATCAAAAGAAAGCCAGAGAGTGCAGGAAGCACTGTTTCATGAGAAGCAGGAAATAATAGAAAACTGCCTTTTCGGAGTTGACATCAACCCCAATTCGGTGAAAATATGCAGGCTGAGGTTGTGGATAGAATTGTTGAAGAATGCGTATTATGTGAC
>CAZTPA010000083.1:0-9754 GCA_964614525.1 uncultured Bacteroidales bacterium
GTGCTTTTTATGGAGTGAGCTTAGACCCGTCGGGAAAACTATGCAGCCTTGACTTTTTTGCTTCTTTTTTCAAGACAAAAATGAAGACAGAATTTCAGGAGTAGTTGCCTTGTAACCGTGATTTATATAAGTTAAAGAATTGTACTGTTTGAGTATTTTTATAATAATTATTATAAACCGGCAAATTAATGCCGGTTTATTATTGTTTTATATTTATTAAAATGAAGGCTTGAAGATTTTTGCTCTTCCGTTTGAAGCATTCATCATTATGAGGTTTGGTTTGTTATTGTTGTCATACATTACATCAAAGTCAGTCCATCCTGCAGACCATTTTGCTTTATCTTTTACGACATCTCCGATAGAGCCATCGCTGTTCATGATATAAACATTGTGGTGTCCGGTCTCCTTTTTAAACTCGAAGAGATAGGTTTTTCTATCTAACTTAAAAAAGACAAAACTTGTCCAACCGGCGAATGTTTTTCTTTCAAAAACAGGATTTCCACCCTTGTCCAGATTCCATATCTTAGACTCACCAGATTGAATATTGTGACAAAACAGGAAATTGACATTCCCTACCTGGAATGTTTCGATTTCATCATATCCTTTGCCCAGGGTCACATCAGAAGTGAATTCCAGTTTCATTTGCCCAGACGATAAATTTTGAGAGTTTGCGGTGAAACTAATCAACAGCATTACGATTCCACATAAAAATAAAATTTTCTTCATTTTGAATTAAGTTTAGATAATGCCTACTCTTAATGATTTTCGGCTTCCTCATGAGGTTTTTGTCTTGATAATTAATTCTTTAACTAATATTAGAAAAATTATTATATAGTTTGTTATATTATTTTAGTTGCAGGCTTATGTATAGAATGAAAACATTTTTTATTGTATTAACTAATAATAAGTGGAGTATGTTATTTCAAAGATGGTGTTTTATTCACAGTAATTACAACAGATTGAACAGTCATGGTAGTTTCGATTGCATGGAATAAAAGTTAAGATTAAAAAAAGTTCCAAACTATTGACATGCACCTTATTTTAAAGTAAAAAACTTTAATTTGTTTGCTTCACAAATAATATGAATTTTTTTCATTTTGCCCTTTACTTCTCCATCAATCTGAAATTCTGCTTTGTCAGAATTAATAATATCAGCTTTTTTTCCTGACCATATTCGGACATTAGCTGATTCGTTTATATTTCCATTTAATAATGAAGCTGATAATTCCACAAAATCTTCAATACTATTTGGATTTAATGCTATTATTTCCATTATACCATCATCAATTTTGCCGGCCGGATTAATAATGGCTCCCGTGCCATAACGATCTCCATTGGCAACAATAAGCATTTTTGCTTTGATTTTTTCTTCCTTATTATTGATTTTTATCTTGAATTGATAAGTTTCTAATTTCTGAATTTGTTTTAAAGAACTTTTGAAATATGCAAACATGCCTCTGTCACTTTTGTCCTCTTCGAATATTTTTATCAAACCGGCATTAAAACCAAAATCACTCAAATGAAGACAGATTTCATTATTAATTTTTAATACATCAATATTAATTGTTTTTTTTGCTTTCAAAGCTTTCAGTGCTTCGTCTATACTGTCTATGTCCAAACATTTTGCCAGACCATTGGCAGATCCAAGAGGTATAATGCCTATTGGTGTGTCTTGATTTTCAACAGCTTCTGCTGCCATTCTTACCGTACCATCGCCGCCTCCAATAATTAAAGTATCCGGTTCATCATTCTTTAGTTTATTTTTTATTATAGAGATATCATCTTTGCCGGTTGTTTCATAGATGTCAATAAAATCAGAGCCGAAAATGTCTTTTAATGATTGAAGTGCTTGATTATGCTCGTTTCCGGATCCGGATTTGGGATTTACAACATACAGATGTTTTTTTATGCTTGTTTTTGTTATGATATTATGATTTTGGGCATGCTCAATCGCTTGTTTCGTTTGCTTTACAAATAAAATATTTGGAGATTTCGGATCTTCGATTTTTGCTTTTAATAATTTTTTTCTTATTTGATTAACGGGTTTTACCTCTCTTATGTAAACTGCAATTATTCTGCCGGGATAATCTTTCATTATTTCAGCATATAATTCAGGATCATGCTGACCACTGTCACCAATCAGGACAAAATTCATTCCCGGATAAAGTTCCATCAAAAGTTCTATTTTTTCTAACTTATGTTGATGATTTCCGCCTCCTGATTTCCATATATTTCTTAAATTTACGTGTAGATCTTTCAGTAGTAAGGTTCCTGATGGAATTTCCCTGTAATTTAAGAAGTCTTTTATCATATCAAATAAATTCCAGTCGCTGCTGGACACATAAAATAGAGGATTTTTCCCATTATCTGATAAGGATTTGTAAAACCTACTTACTCCCGGGAACGGTCTTCTTGTATAGGCATTTTTAGAAATTGAAAGCCAAAACTTTTTTCCTGCTCTTGTGGCATGAGAAATCAGCACTGTATCGTCAATGTCTGAGATGACGCCCATAGGGTGATTAGATTTATATATAAAGACATCAATAGTATCTTCCTTTTTCTCCGGTTTTATGCCATTTTCAGCCCTTAGTCGAAAAGTTATTTTTTCATTCTTTTCATTATTCATCTTATAATCAAACGAACAACTTATTATGCCTTCTGCGTCGCTTACCAGCGATTTTGTTTTGTTTCTAAAGCTAACGTCTACCTTTACATCAGGAGCGCTGCTGCCTGCATATCGCCTTAGGGCAGCCAAAATATTTTGAAAATATGTTTTGTTTGCAGAAGGCCTGCTTTGTTTGTAAGATTCAACAACCCTACCTTTAAAAAGAATTTTATTTTCATTTCCAAAAGCATATAAAGCTTCTACTTTTACTGTATCCAGAGCCCCGATGCTTTTCTTTAATCTGGCAAATGCGTAACGAAAAGGAAAAGAAATGATTCTGGTAATCATATATTTTGTTTTAAATTATATATTTTCAAATACATTTACATTGCGGGAAATGAAATAATTAAGACAATGAATAAAATAATAAATTATTTAAGGCATTATTAATAGATCAAAGCTATGTATTATTGGTTTATTTGTCAAATAAGTCTATTTCTTTTTATAAAGGATGTTGAAAATTTCAAAGAATTACTAATACTAAATTCTTATAAAGGTTAAATTTTTCATACCTAAATCATTATTGCTAATTTTGCGGAAACTAAAATTACGATCATGATTAAACTAAAGATATTCAGTTTTAACCCCTTTCAGGTAAACACTTATATTTTATATGATGAAACCGGCGAATGTGCAATAATTGACCCTGCTTGTTATGAACCTTATGAGGAAAAGCAACTGGCGGATTTTATTGAAGCCAATAACTTAAAACCTGTTCTTCAACTTTATACGCATTGCCATATAGACCATGTGCTTGGCACAAATTTCGTTTCTAATAAATACAATTTAAAACCTCTAACACATAAGGACAGTGCTGTTTTTCTTGAAAGCGCAAAAGTATATGGACAAAGTTTTGGTTTTGAAATAGAAGATCTCGTAAAACCTGATAAATGGCTCGATGATAATGAAACAATTACTTTCGGAAATCAACAGCTTAAGACTATTCATACTCCCGGGCATGCCGCAGGAAGCTTATGTTTTTATAATGAGGAAAACAAGTTTGTAATATGCGGCGATGTGCTTTTTCGCGAAAGCATAGGAAGAACTGATTTGCCGACAGGTGATTTTGACTTATTGATAAGATCAATAAAAGAGAAACTTATGGTTTTACCTGATGATGTAATTGTTTATTCGGGACATGGGCCTGAATCAACAATTGGTTACGAAAAGGCGAACAATCCTTTCCTAAATCAAGGATAAATTCCGATTTTTCTTAAAAAGGATTTAATAAAAGAAAAATTTTTGGCAAAAAAAAGCCCCGGCTATTACACACGGGGCAGGCAGAGGTTTTCTTTACACGCCTGGTATTACAAATGTAGCTTATTTATTTGTAAGTGACGCAATTTGTAAATATTTATTTAATCATTATATTTTTTTGCAAGATATATTCTCTGCTATTAAGAATCTTTATACCCAAAAACAGAAAGTTAATTAGTACTCTTAATATATTTGTAAAGTTCGCTATCCGTTGTAAGAATTATACTTGTTTTTGTGTCAAATGAATTTTCCAAAGCTTCCATTGACCTTAAGAAGTTGTAAAGCTCTCTTGAAGAATAATTTTTATTATATGCAGCTGCATAAATATTTGTAGCTTTGGCATCTGCTCTACCGCGAATCTTTTCAGATTCACGTATTGCTTCTGACTGGATTTGTGCAAGGTCTCTTTCTTTGTCACCTTCAATTTTTCTGGCTTCTCCCTGTCCTTCTGAGCGAAACTTGTCTGCAATACGATTACGCTCACTAATCATTCTGTCATAAACGGTCCTTCTGACATCATCAACATAGTTTAACCTTTTAAATCTAAAGTCAAGAATAACTATTCCCAAATCCTGAGTTCTTTCATTCGCTTTTTCAAGTATCTGGGCTTCAATTTTTTCTCTGCCAACAGAAATTTCCTCCAGTACTTCAAGCTCTTCGAGGTAATCTTCGTATATTTCCGGCGTTCTGTTAGTTGATCGTACTATGTCAATCAGCAAATAGCTTGCAATTGCATTTCTGGTTTCACCGTCGAGGATATCATCAAGGCGGGTTTGACCGGAACGTTCATCTCTTAAGCGAACAAAAAACTGCAAAGGATCAACTATTTGCCATCTTGCGTATGTGTCAACATAGATGAACTTTTTGTCCTGAGTGGGAACCTGATTAGGATCGCCATCCCACTTAAGATATCTTTTGTCAAAATATTGTATTTTTTGAATAAACGGGATTTTAAAATTAACTCCCGGTTCTGTTCTTGCACCACCAACAGGTTTTCCGAATTGGGTTACAATAGCTTGTTCTGTTTCATCCAGTATAAAGAAGCTGCTATAAAGCAATATTGCGATTGCTACTGCAACTATTATTGTTATAATTTGTTTTTTTTTCATTATATCTTTTTTATCATTTAACTTTTATGTTTTTTTACTCACCCTGTGGCTGAAGGTTAAACAGCGGTAAGAGGTTTGTCCCTTTTTCGTCAATAATAATCTTATTGTCGATTTTAGGAAGAATACGTTCCATAGTTTCAAAATATATTCTTTTTTTGGTTACCTCAGGAGCTTTAATATATTCAGCATAAATTGAACTAAAACGATCAGCTTCCCCTGTTGCTTTATTAACCCTGTTAAGAGCATATGCTTCTGCCAACTGGATTGTTTCCAAAGCTTCACCTTTGGCACGGGGAATAACCCTGTTATACTCAGACTCAGCTTTATTTATTAATGTTTCTCTTTCTTGCTGAGCTTCGTTAACAGCATTAAAAGAGGCTTTAACAGATTCAGGTGGGTTAACATCCTGAAGCACAACCTGATCAATACGAATTCCATTTTCATATTCATCACACATAATTTGCAACAACTCCTCAACGCTTGTAGCTACTTCCTGCCTTCCCACTGTAAGAACTTCGTTAACAGTCCTGTCGCCGACAATCTTGCGCATAGCTGCCTCTGACATGTCGTGCAGAGCACTCTCGGCTTCTCTTACTTTAAATAAATACTTGTAGGAATCTACAATTCTGTATTGAACAACCCACTCAACATCTGCAAGGTTTAAATCTCCGGAAAGCATTAATGATTCATCAGTATATGCCTGTTTTGCATATTGAGTACGGGATTGAGCAGTAGAAACTGTTCTGAATCCAAATTCTTGTTTTAGCTGTCGCTGAACAGGAATTTTATGCATTTTTTCAATGCCCAAAGGAATAATAAAATGAAGTCCGGGTGGAACTGTACGATTATATTTCCCCAGCATTAATACTACACCTTCTTTTTCAGGGCCTACCGTTTTTACTGAGGTGAGAATTACAATTAAAGCCAAAATGCCTAATAGTAATTTTTTCCAGTGTTTTTTTAATAATAATAAATAATAATCTTGTTGATCGTAGTTTGTCATTGTATGAAATATTTAGGTTATTAATTAATAGATTCTTCTTTAAGCTAAATGTAAAAGTAATAAATTAGGAACAGAAAAGATAATGCATAAAAGAATTTATTGAAGATAAAAATTAGAAGTTAAATTTTACCGACAACACAAATTGTGAGGGTCTTAAGATGTAATGATTTTCAACCAAAGAATAAGTATCCAGATAGAAATCCCGGTACGTTGAATTATTAAAAATGTTTATCCAACGGAAGTCAATATCAATTTTTCTGGAAGTAATTGTATAGCGATATTGAAGATCAACAAAAAGGTTGTTTTTATCTTCATGCATGTAGTATTCTCCGTTTATACTGACAAATTGATTGTTTTTGGGAAATATCAAAATATTTAGAAAATGCCTTAGAGTAGATATTTCATTAAGCTTTATATCTTCATGATATGTGTTATAAAACATCATTGATGCTTTATATTCAGTGTTTAGCCACTGAGCAAACTTAATATTTAACCTGGGATTAATTGCATAAATATTATTTGTAGCATTTAAAATGCTATCATTAAGCAACTGTTTTCTATCAGTACGGCTGTAGTTAACATCTAATGCCAGAGTGCCTTTTATGCCGGGAAAAAATTTGCTTATACTTGCTCTTCCATTATGCATGTAAGATGTATTAGGTATTTCTTTTGAAACCATTACACTACTTCCATCATCGTGTATTGAGTTGCTGTATAGCATACTGTTATTGCTTATTATATAAAAGTACGTCAAGGACGAAAAAAAAGATTCAATAGGGTTTCTGTAGCTTAAAAATGCAGTAATATTATGTCGTTGACTTTTCGAAAGCATTGCATCATTCCTCTGTAAGCTACGATAATTGGTAAGAACATAGGCATAATGTATATCTTCCATATTCCCAAAACTGTTTTTATAGCTATAAGATGCTCTTGTTCTCCAAAAGCCTGTAATCTTATAATCTAGACTAAACCCGGGATCAAAAATGAATTTGCTTATAGTTTCACCCTTGTTTAGCTTAATGTCCTGCATATTATAATAAATATGACTAATAGGAAGGTCTGTACTAAAGGTAAAACTATTTTTTTTGTAATTAAACTCTGTATCTATATACGTTTTAGTGTTGATTCCTTCAAAATTATTTGTAAATATAGGTTCAGAATATAGCTGAGCATCTTCGCCTTGAATTTGTGTTTTGCCATCACTGTTTTGGCTGATGTTTTCACTAATAAAGCCTGTATTGCCTGCCGTAATAGAAGTTTCACTATTCAGCCACTGTTGATTATGCTGAAATCCTATTTTTGGGTTTATGTTCCAGCTTTTCCATTTTGAAGAAAAACTGACAGAATGGTGAGTGTTGAATCTTTGCAAGTTTACATCCTGATAAATTTCCTCATACTGAAATCCGTTATTAAAAGTATCTTCAAATTGTCCCGGAGAAACAAACAAGGTTTGAGGGTTTTGACCATAAAGAAATTTGGAAGAAAATCTTATAAGTTTTTCTTTTATAGGTTTAATTACAGAAAGGTCATTGGAAAATGACATGAAGGGATTGTCAAGTTTTTGTCTCAGATGCTCTTCGGGCAGTGACATTGTGCCGTATCGCTTATCCCAATTAGATTTAACGAGCAATTTATTTCTTAGGTAATTATCTTTAGTGTTTCTGTTAAGAGTAAACTCACCCTGAAGGTAGTTGTTGTTTATGTCATTTCTTACAGTTTCGTTAAATACAAGGGTGTCGGATGGTGTGTACATTATACGCCTGGTATTGCCCTGCTGTTTTTGAGTATCATAGATATAATAAAGATTTGATCTTAGTTGCAGGTCATTATCTAATTTTATCAGAGAATTTGCATTCAGAAGATGAATATTATTTTCGAGGTATCGTTTCTCATTAAAATTGGGCGGTGATAATTCCGGAATACTCAGCAAGCCGCTTGATTGGCCTTCTGATATTTTATCCATGAAGTTTTCACTGGTCAACACTCTTAGTTGTTTGCTCACATCATCTCCGGAATTGTTTGCCTGGTATGAACCTGCAAGTTGGAATTTTTTTGTAAACATCATCGGTGTGATATTTGCATCCCACAAAATTGGTTTATAACCACTACCCAGTTCAGCTGTTCCGGTAGTTGCAATTTGGTTTTTTAATTTGACGTTTAGGGAAGCGCGATATGAAGGAATTCTGTCTTCAAGAATCTTTATTGGTTGATGATTTTCAAGCACTTCAATTGTAGAAACTGAATTATGCGGCAGGTTGTTAGATACCAGTCCGTACCGCCCTCCCATAAGGTCAAGGTTTTCGACGTACAGATGTTGTATAGGGCTTCCCTGGTATAGTATTCTTCCTGAAGATTCTACTTCTATGCCGGGCATCTTTTTAATTACATCTGCAATAGAACGATCAGCATTGTCGGAAAAAGAGCTTACCAGGTAGCTGATCGTATCGCCTTTTTTTATAACAGGAGAAGCCTTAACGACAAATTCGTTAAGATCTTTTACTTCAGGAACAAGATCAAATATTAATTCGCAGCTTTTATTTTCAATAAACAAACTATCTTTTCGATAATGCATTGAACTGGCTTCCACCCTCAGACTATCGGTGACGTGCTTCATTTTTATACTGAACTGCCCGTTTTTATCACTTACGCCAAAAGCTATTAGTGCCTCTTTGTCATGTGGATAAACCAGTAAGTTAATGCCGGACAAAGGCTTGCCGTTCTCGTCATTAACCTTGCCGGTAATTATTGTTTGAGCAAATAGATGTGTGCTAAGAAATAAACTAAAAAATAATAGTACCAGCTTCATTTAATACTATATTACTACAGATTTTATAACTATGATTTTTTTATTTTTGTTTACGAACAGGCTTATCAAAAAGTTAACCTTATATTTAGCCTATAGTCTGTTCAATATAGGCTAAGGTAATTGTGAATTATTTAATCATATTTTAGCTCTAAGAAATTGTTGTCAGTTTTACTGGCCGCTTTTAGAGGTTCGGGATCGTCCATAACAACACCTAGATTAATAAGCTGTTCATGAATGTTTTGTGTATAGTTTTTTTTAATATCATGAAAAGTTTTTCTGTTTGTATTAATGTAATTTAGTTTGGCTATTTTTATTGGAATTGGCTCATCGCATCTTCCTACTTCTTCAAGTTCAAAAACGTAGTGTTTTTCAGAGTCTTGAATTTTTAAAATCAAACCGGGCAATCCACTGAATTTATATGGTCCATCATTTATAGGTAAGTTTGTTGCAAACCATGCTTCCCAAATCCTGCCTCCATATTTTGCAACAGCTCTTTGAACAGCAAATCCAAAGATCTTTCTTTTGTCTTCTTTTATATCCCATTCAATAGCATCTAAGGGTTCTTCATACTTGTAAAAACTCAGTGGCACAAAATCAGTATAAGTGATATATCCTTTAGGGTAGTTTTTGTAAATCCTATATTGAAAAATTGAGGGTTTAACGCCCTTGTCTCTAATTTCAAGTGGTCTTTCATTTCCAAAGGATATAGAAGAAATGTTTTGATTTTCCATGTTTTGAAAATCATTTAAGCTACAAAACAGGCTTGTCTCATTCCCCACGAATAATATCATAGACTCAGTACATATTGAATATATATCTGAAGTGTCTTTTTGATATGTTAAATTGTAAGAAACTGCGTATATACATTCATCGATTATTTCTCTTTCAGTTTTTTGTGAAAAACAAACGTTAAA
>CAZTPA010000084.1:0-9704 GCA_964614525.1 uncultured Bacteroidales bacterium
TTGCCTTCCAAATATTCGAGCATTGCTCCTCCCCCTGTACTAACAAAACTAGCCTTATCCGCAAGTTTTAACTCATTTCTTGCAGCAACTGAATCTCCACCACCTACAACAGAAAAAGCACCCTTTTTTGTTGCGCTTACCAAGGCTTCAGCAATAGCTTTTGTGCCGCCGTCAAAATTTGTCATTTCAAAAACTCCCATTGGACCATTCCAAAGTATAGTTTTTGATTCCTCAATTATTCTTGTAAGCTCTTGAATACTTTTGGGACCAATATCCAGACCCATCCATCCGTCTTCAATTTTATCAGCTTCAGTGGTTTTGTGTTTGGCGTCATTTGAGAATTCATCAGCCACAATAACATCCTCAGGAATTATTAAATTAAGGTTCAATTTTTTTGCCTTTTCTTCTATATCACTTGCAACCTTTAAATAGTCATCTTCAACCAGGCTTGACCCTACTTTACCTCCTCTTGCTTTAATAAATGTAAACATCATTCCTCCACCAATAATGATATTATCTGCTTTTGACATGAAATTCTCTATAATCTCAATCTTAGATGAAACTTTTGCCCCTCCAATGATTGCTGTAAAAGGTTTTTCAACTTTGTTAACAATCTTGTCTATGCCCTCGAGTTCTTTTGCAATAAGATAACCGAACATTTTATCATTAGGAAAAAACTTTGCAACAACTGTAGTAGAAGCATGAGCCCTGTGGGCGGTACCAAATGCATCATTAACATAAACATCGGCTAAAGAAGCCAGCTTTTTTGCAAACACTTCATCTCCCTTTGTTTCTTCTTTATGGAATCTGAGATTTTCCAACAATAATACTTCACCCGGTTTCAGCGTATCAGCAAGTTCTTTCGCTTCTTTCCCAATACAATCATCGGCAAACTTTACATTTACATCCAATAATGAAGATAAATGATCAACAATATGCCTCAATGAAAATTTATATTCCGGGCCATCTTTGGGTCTTCCTAAATGAGACATCAAAATTACCGCACCACCATCTTCGCGGATTTTTTGTATAGTAGGAATAGCAGCTCTAATCCTTGAATCATCAGTGATTTTATAATCGCTGTTTAAAGGAACATTAAAATCTACTCTAATCAGAGCTCTCTTATTATTAAATTTATAATTATCGACTATTTTCATCTCTTTATATTTTAAATTTTTTATTAAAGAATCAAAAGGGTTAATTGTAATAATCAATTCTAAAAAATATTGATCATCTGTTATTTAAAGACTTTTTAAGGCAATATTTTCTCAATTTTAACAATGCATTCATAAATAAACAAGTGAAATTGCCTTATTTATTATAATTTTGTGAAAAATACTTTGGCTATTTATAAAATAGCATTGGTTGTGTTTTTTACAGTATTTTAAATTTTTATACAAAGATAACGATTAGATAAAAAATTATGAATCAATTTCCAGATAATATTACATCAAAACTCCCCCAAACAGGAACATCAATATTTGCAGTAATGTCAAAAATGGCTGCTGAACATGGTGCCATTAATCTGTCACAGGGTTTTCCGGACTTTCCGGTATCAGAAGAACTTATTAAGTTGGTTAATAAAAACATGCTTGCAGGCAACAATCAATATGCTCCAATGCCCGGTTTAATGAAACTTCGTGAAGCAATTTCTGAAAAAACCGAGTTTCTATATTCAGCTCAGTATAATCCTGAAACTGAGATTACTGTTACTGCGGGTGCTACTCAAGCTCTGTTTTCTGCAATTATTGCTCTTGTTAGAGAAGATGATGAGGTTATTGTTTTTGAACCTGCGTATGACAGCTATATCCCTGCTATTAAGTTAGCCGGAGGCATCCCTATTTGCATACAATTAACCACACCTGATTATAAGATTGACTGGGATCAAGTGAAAAAATTGATAAATCCCAGAACAAAAATGATAATTATAAATACTCCACATAATCCAAGCGGAAGTGTACTTAATGCTGAGGATATGCTTAGATTAGAGAGATTAATAAAAAATACCGGAATAATTATTCTTAGCGATGAGGTTTATGAGCATATTATCTTTGATGGTTTGGAGCATCAAAGTGTTTGCAGATACCCACTATTGGCAGAAAGGAGTATTGTTTGTTGTTCTTTTGGTAAAACATTTCATGCTACAGGTTGGAAAACCGGCTATTGTGTAGCACCAGAAAATATCATGAAAGAGTTTAGAAAAACACATCAATTTACTGTCTTTTGCTCAAATACACCAGTTCAACACGCTATTGCTGAGTATATTAAGAATAAAGATAACTACATAAATCTGGGTGAGTTTTACCAAGAGAAAAGAGATATTTTTCTTGAGAATATAAAGAGTTCAAGGTTTAAACCAATTACTGCATCGGGCACTTACTTTCAGTTACTTGATTACAGTAAAATTAGTAAAGAAGGAGAAATGATTTTTGCCGAAAAACTTATAAAAGAGCATAAAGTGGCATCTGTTCCGGTCTCATCATTTTATGCATCTCCTAATAACAATAATGTATTAAGATTTTGTTTTGCAAAATCAAAAGAAACTCTTGAAAAAGCAGCCGAAATATTATGCAAAATATAAAAACAACTATTATACAATCATCTCTTTTCTGGGAGCAACATGAGGAAAACAGAAAAATGTTTTCTGATAAAATTGATCAGATAAAAGACGACACAGACATAATTATTCTGCCTGAAATGTTTTCTACAGGTTTCACTATGAATCCGAAACCTATCGCAGAAAAAGCAAAAGGTGAATCATTCCAATGGATGCAGAAAAAAGCAAAGGAAAAAAATGCAGTTATTGCCGGCAGCATTGCTACTACTGAAAATGACAAGTTTTATAATAGGTTTTATTGGGTAGAACCCTCAGGTAATTTTTACCAATATGATAAAAAACATCTATTTACTTTTGCCGGTGAAGACAAACAATACACAGCAGGACAAGAGAGGATTATTATAGAATACAAAGGCTGGAAATTTCTACCATTGATATGCTATGATTTAAGATTTCCTGTATGGAGCAAAAATAAATACAGCAAAGAATCGGGTTTTGATTATGACTGTATTATATATATTGCCAATTGGCCTCAACCCAGAAATAAGGCTTGGAAATCCTTGTTAATTGCAAGAGCTATTGAAAACCAAAGCTATGTTATTGGTGTTAACAGGATTGGCTTTGATAATAATAAAAATGAATATTCCGGTGATTCTGCTGTTGTTGATCCTAAAGGCAATTATCTGTCTCAACTCACAGCCAATGCTGAATTATCTGATACCGTCATATTATCAAAAGAAGAATTATATAACTTCAGAGAAAATTTCAGGCTTGGTCCTGACTGGGATAAATTCAGCATTGAAGGTTGAGAATAAACTCTTAACTCTCAATAATATCAAGTTCAACACGTAAATTATCGATAATGAAGTTTTGCCTCTCAGGTGTATTTTTCCCCATATAAAAAGACAGTATTTCTTTAATTCCAATATCTTTTTTAAGTATTACTGGATCCAAGCGAATACTTTTCCCTATAAAATTACTAAACTCATCGGGAGAAATCTCACCAAGACCTTTAAACCTGGTAATCTCTGGCTTGACTCCAAGTTCTGATAAAGCCTTGTGCTTTTCATCCTCTGAGTAGCAATAAATTGTTTTTTGTTTATTTCTAACTCTAAATAAAGGAGTTTGCAATATATATAAATGGCCATTTCTCACAAGATCCGGGAAAAACTGAAGAAAGAAAGTCAGAAGCAATAATCGAATATGCATACCATCAACATCTGCATCAGTTGCTACAACAATATTGTTATATCTAAGATTTTCTATTCCATCTTCAATATTCAGTGCAGCTTGCAAAAGGTTAAATTCTTCATTTTCATAAACAACTTTCTTTGTAAGTCCATAGCAATTAAGAGGTTTCCCTTTCAAACTAAAAACAGCCTGAGTATTAACATTTCTTGCTTTTGTAATAGAACCACTGGCAGAATCACCCTCAGTTATGAACAAAGTTGTTTCCAGACGTTGTCCATTAGTGTTATTATCATTATAATGAACACGGCAATCTCTAAGTTTCTTGTTATATAAACTAGCCTTTTTAACTCTTTCACGAGCATTTTTCTTAATGCTCGCCATTTCCTTTCTTTCTTTTTCCGACTGCAGAATTTTCTTCAATAAAGCTTCTGCAGTATCCGGATTCATATGAAGATAATTATCGAGTTGCTTCTTTAAAACATCAATAATATAATTTCTTATAGAAATCTTACTGTCGGGAGCCATATATTGCGACCCCAGTTTGGTTTTAGTTTGGGATTCAAAAACAGGTTCCTGTATTTTGATGTTGATTGCAACTATAATAGAAGTTTTTATATCACTGGCATCAAAATCTTTTTTAAAGAAATCTCTTATTGTTTTATTTAGAGCCTCTCTAAAAGCTGCTTGATGCGTACCACCCTGTGTTGTATGCTGCCCATTAACAAAAGAAAAGTATTCTTCACTATATTGAGTTAAACTATGTGTAAAAGCAAACTCTATATCTTCATCTTCCAAATGAATAACAGGATAGCAAATAGGTGAATCAATATATCTTGTAAGCAAATCTAAGATTCCATTCTCAGAATAGAATCTTTGGCCGTTAAAAATAATTGTCAATCCTTTATTTAGAAATACGTAATTCCAAAGCAGTTTTTCAATATACTCATCAATATATCTATACTGACCAAATATTTCCTCATCCGGAATAAAACGTACTATAGTGCCTTTTCTGCCTGTAGAAGCAACAGGAGTCTCATCAACTGTTAATACGCCTTTTTCGAATTTGGCAACTTTTGATTTTTCCTCCCTGATAGATTCAATTCTAAAATAGCTTGAAAGAGCATTAACAGCCTTTGTCCCAACACCATTAAGACCAACAGTTTTTTTAAATACTTTACTATCATATTTTGCGCCCGTATTAATCTTAGAAACGCAATCCACTACTTTCCCAAGAGGAATTCCCCTGCCATAATCTCTGACAGTAATCATCTTATCTTTAATAGTCACTTCTATGGTTTTGCCAAATCCACTAATGAATTCATCTACAGCATTATCAAGGGTTTCTTTGATTAAAACATAAATGCCATCATCCTGAGATGCTCCATCTCCTAATTTGCCAATATACATTCCGGGACGTAAACGAATATGTTCGTTCCACTCCAGTGTTTTGATACTATCTTCTGAATATTTTTCCATATTATTAAATTTCGCTGCAAAGATAAAACATTGACAACTATTTCCGGCCAAATAAAGAAACATAATTATTAACAACCTCCTTTTTTCAAAACATTCAAAATACCATATTTATCAATACTTACAAGAAGAGTTTCATAAAATATCTGTTTTTGTTGAAAACAAACACCAAAAATCACAACAATCTCAGCAATAATAATACTTACAAGAACTTTAAGATAACAAACTACAATATTGAAAAACCTTCTTTAGTTTTGTGCTTTTTTTACATAAAATCACAAAAAAAACTAATTTAAATCTTAATATTAAACTAAATAAATAATTATCTGTCTAATCAGAGTAGTTTTGCAACAACATTACCAAAAGTGCTACTATTGCTTTAACACAGCAATAGTACACATCAATTTATTTAATAATTATAATATAAAAAATGATGAAACTTATTATCACTTTAAAAACGATTGCAGTTTTAGTTGTATGTTTTGTTTTTATTAATAATGTAAATGCACAAAAACCGGGAGGTGGAAAAAGATCACAAGAAGGTGAGTTGCCAAAAATAGGAACTGTTAAAGGCAGTGTAATTGATACTGATACGAATGACCCATTAATGTTTGCCAGCATTGTATTGCACAGTGTCAGGGATTCGAGCATGGTTAGTGGTGCCATAGCAGATGAGAATGGAATATTTATAATAAAAGAAGTTCCTCCGGGAAAATACTATCTGTCAATTAGTTTTGTAGGATATCCCCCACAAGAAGTAAATTCTATTAAAATTACATTTAAGGAACCAGAATATGATGCTGGAGTAATTAAGGTTCAAGCCAGTGCAGCATTACTTTCTGAAGTTACCATTGAAGCAGCAAAAGAATTAATGGAAACCGGACTCGACAGGCGGGTAATAAATGTTGGATCAGAATTAACTGCAACAGGAGGCACAGGGCTTGAAATAATGCAGAATATTCCAAGTGTTGCTGTTGATTTTGACGGAAATGTAAGCTTAAGAGGAAGCACTAATGTTACTATACTTGTTGATGGCAAACCATCAACTTTAACAGGGCTGTCAGGATCCGAAGCTTTGGAGCAAATCCCTTCCGAAATGATTGACAAAGTTGAAGTAATTACAAATCCATCTGTAAGGTATGATCCTGAAGGCACTTCAGGAATTATTAATGTAGTCTTAAAAAAAGAAAAAAGACCCGGATATAATGGAATGGTTTCATTAAGCGCATCAACTAATAAACGATACAGCGCTTCTATTAATGTTAATTACAAAATAAATAAGGTAAATATATTTGCCAATTATAACAATAGGATGTTTAGCATGGAAGGTTTTGGAAACAGTCTTCAAACCAACTTTCTGCCAAATACTGATACTACTTTCCTGAATCAGGATCTCAACTTTCTTGGAAATATGAACTCTCAAAATGCACAATTAGGTTTTGATTATAATATTACGGATAAAAACCAAATCACTTTCTCTGCCAGATATACTTATTGGGACAGACTATTTGATAATTTCACATATTACAATATGCATGATATTGACAACAATTTTAATAATCTGTTTACACGGGACAATGACTTGGATATGTTGCATAATTCATGGAATTATGCTTTAAATTATAAAAAAACATTTGATGAAAAGCACAAAGAACTTATAACTGATGTAATATTCAATTCCCGTGTGATGAATAGAAATGAAGATTTTTTGCAACAATATTACCATGATAGTTTTGATTCGCCCGAAGACCGACCTGATGACTTTGAAAAAACAAATATGCAAGGAAATAACTGGATGATTTCTGTTCAATCAGATTATGTGCATCCCTTAGGAGAAGAAAGCAAATTCGAAACAGGTGTAAAAGCATATATAAGAGAACTGGATACAGATTTTAATTTTTATAATTTAGATTTAGCATCAGATGAATGGTTAGTTAACGATGATTTCAGCAATCATTTCATATACACTGAACAAGTGTATGCAGCTTATGGTATGTATGCAACAATGCTCGGTAAATATAGCTTGCAGGCCGGACTAAGACTTGAAGGGGCTCTTGTAAATGCCAATCAAATAACCTTAAATGAAGAGTTTAATAAAGAATACTTAAGTTATTATCCTAGTTTGCATTTAAGAAGAAACTTTGAAAATAACCACTCTGCTCAATTGAGCTATAGCAAAAGGATAAACAGGCCACATAACAGAACCATAAATCCTTTTGTCAGATACAACAGTGAATATGACATTTCGTATGGAAATCCTGAGCTTGACCCTGAATACATTCACTCTTTTGAGCTTGCTTATACCAAATACTGGGAGAATACTACATTAAACCCAAGTGTTTTTTACAGAAATACGCAAGGAATGATAACCAGATACAGATCAATAAATGAGAACGGAGTAGCCGAAACAACATATGAAAATTTAAACCGTGGCATGGCATACGGAGTTGAGATTGTAGCTTCTCAGAGCATTGCGAAATGGTGGAAAATAAATGGAACAGTTTCATATTTCAGAAGAATAGTGCAGGGAGCAGGTGCACAAATGGAATTAGAAAACGACAGTTACTCATATTCTGCGAGGCTTGTAAACAATTTTAATCTGCCAAAAGGATGGAACATACAGCTTAACGGTCATTACAGATCACCTATTGTAATGCTACAGGGAGAAATGAAAGAGATGTATTCTGCAGATATCGGACTTAGAAAAAACCTCTTAAACAACAGAGCCACCATAACTATGAGAGTTAGTGATATTTTTAATACTCAAAAATTCGAGATGTCTAATTATGGTGATTATTTTACTATGGACTTTGAGCGTAAACGAACAAGCAGGATGATATATTTGGGATTTTCTTACAGGATAAATGAATATGACAGAAGAAGAGACAGAAGAAGTCCTGATGACTCAAGAGATAACGGCAGTGAAATAGATATTGATGAGTTTTAATCTATAGAAGCAGGAAAAAGGCTGTCAGATAACTACATTAATCATCGACAGCCTTATTTTTATATCCGAATAAATTCTTTGACTTAATAAATGCAGAAACATATTTTGGAACCATTTGCTCCCAGGTTTTATCATTTTCCTTTATTTTTTTCAGAGCAATGTGAGAAAAGTGAGGAAGTACTTCTTCCTTATAATCAACAATATCAATTAAATAGTCATTACTTACAAGATGTTCATATAGCAATTTCAAATCCTTATCAACAGGAATATTCTTAAGGTTAAGAATTTCATCATTTTCAGAATCTCTTCCCGGGTAAATGTATATTTTCAAATTATTACTAAACAATTTTCCGAAAGCTTCTAATATTCCCCCTTTAAGATCAGCATAATATTTCTTTTCCAGTACATTTCTAAAAGTCAGAGCACCAATAATCATTCTTATATTCTTTAAATTAAAGCGACAAAACCATTCTGAGAGTTTATAAAACTCACGGAAATTTGACACCATAACATTTTGTCCCATTCCACACAAAATGTCAACCCTGTCAAGGAAATCACGTTCGTCGAAATTTCCTTTATTCATTAAATTATTTAAAGTCATTTCGCAAAGCACCAATGCGTCATTTTTGTTTTTATCAAAGCCCACATCTTTTTTAAATAAAGAAAAGCCGGATTTAAGCATATCGAAGCCAACATAAGTAATAGGCCTAAAGCTGCCTCTTAAAACCATTATATTCTTTTTATACAAGAGGTCTGATGACTGTTTAACATCTCCGTTTCTGTCAAACATAATAACACTGGTCATCCTGTTTTTCACAAGCTGAACTGCAAGCAATCTGTTATCCACATAATCAAGACCAGGGCCACTCATTCTAATCATATCTATTTCCAAACGATCCTCAGAGAGATCTTCCATTAATGATTTTAGGAAACTATTTGGGTATTGATAATTATAAAAACAGGCATAAATAAGATTTACGCCCAAAATTCCCAATGTTTTCTGCTGCAACAAACTATCATTCTCCAGAAGTCGAACATGCAAAACCACATCATTTGGCTTTTCATTTGGCTTAAGCTGAAACCTCACTCCTATCCAGCCATGAGCTTCATTTGTCTTTTTAAAATTGATAGTAGCAACAGTGTTGGCAAACGAAAAAAACCTTGTATCTTTTCCTCTTTTTGTTCCCAAAACAGATGTAAGATCAGAAAATTCCTTTTTCAACATTTGTAATAATCTCGCTTCGCTAACATATCTACCAACACTACTCTTTCCATACAAATTATCACTAAAAACCATATCATAAGCAGAAATTGTCTTAGCAACAGTTCCTGAGGCTCCACCCGATTGGAAGAAGCATCTGGCAACCTCCTGGCCACCGCCAATTTCTGCAAAAGAACCATAAATACTCTCATCAAGATTAATGAACAAAGCTTTACGTGTAGAATCCAGTTCTTCTCTTATTGATTCAGGATTTGTCATAATAATAATTTTATGATAAAGTTAGCTTTACTAAATATTTTAACAAAGCTTTTTAG
>CAZTPA010000085.1:0-9679 GCA_964614525.1 uncultured Bacteroidales bacterium
ATCCTATCATAATAGCTTTGAGGAACTCTCTCTGTTTCTTGATGGTAATTATGACGATATTGCAAAAGTGATTCATCAAAAGTACTTTAACCTTAAAAGTAGCGAAATTGATAAAGAATGGGAAGGACTAACTGATGAACAGAAAGATTTTAATCGTTGGGCTGCTAGACACCTAAAAGTAAAGTTAAGATACTTCAATTTAGAGTTAGTTGAAAAAGATAATTCTGGAGAATTTAATGGTATGGAATTTAGTTTTACGAAAGAAAACAAGGACATATTAGCCGAATGGGAGCATTTTAGATGGTGTGCAGAAAAGTATTTAACCGGTTTTGTACCAGGCGAATATATTTCAAACGATGAACAAAGTCAAAATCTTAAAAACAACCTTAAATGGCATAAAAGCTTAAAACCATGGAAAGAAATAAATAAATCGGATAAAGACAAGGACTACGATTTAACAAAATTAAATGAAATCATAGATGAACTGAAGAACACATACACTTTAGTAAAAATCAAGTAACCATGAAAAACAAATATACCCCCCAACCCATCGACACCTCAGGAGTGCAAATGCCGCCTGAACTCATGGAACTTGCAGACACCCTTGCCCGCAATGTGCATGAAACATGGGCGTTGGAACGCATAAAACAGGGCTGGCAATACGGGCCAGAACGCAATGACACTAAAAAACTGCACCCCTGTTTAGTGCCTTTTGAAGAACTGAGCGCAGATGAAAAAAAGTATGATTACAATACCGCTATGGAAACGATTAAGGTGATATTGGGGATGGGGTGGAGGATGGAGAAAATTAAGAAATAATGTTATGCACGATGTTTTTATAAGTTATTCTAAATTTGACAAAGACATTGCTTTCGAAATATGCTCTTACCTTGAAAACAATGGAGTAAATTGTTGGATAGCACCTAGGGATGTCAGACCCGGTAGTAATTACGGAGCCGAAATTATACGTGCAATTAAGACTTGTAAAACTTTTGTTCTTATTTTTTCTGAAAATTCCAATAACTCAAACCATGTTGCCAACGAAATTGACAATGCTTTCAATAATAATAAAGATATAGTCCCATTTAAAATTGAAGACTTCCTTATTTCTGAAACCTTTGAGTATTATTTAAGTAAAACACATTGGATTGTTGTCGAAAATTCTGTTACAGATTATTTGCCGAATATTTTATCAAGATGTAAAGAATCTGGCAATTGCCAAAAACCGGAACTAAATATAACACATAATTACCCATTGCATACTAAAGCTTCAGATGAGGCTAATTCAGAAATTCCGGAAAAAGTTATTAAAAGAATTAAAAAACTTTATGAAAAAACGCTTTTCTATAACCTTACGGACCCTGAGATAGCCATAATACAAGCACAAAAAGCAGCAGAAGCAATTTGCAAAAGCATATATTTAAAATACGAACTTAATAAGCATGGTTCAGATATTAATAATATTAACCTAAAAGAAATTAGCGACTTATTGGGCAAGTATAAGATCATCCCCGGCACTGTTATGCTCAATATATCAACGATAAACGACTACAGCAAATTAATAATGAATGACAGTGTTGAGATAATAGAAAATGTTTCTGAAGACTATATTAAACCATGTCTGCTTGCTTTAGGCAGCCTTTTTGGTTATTATACCGAAAACTTTTATTGTGAAGAATCATGGACTGTGAATTTAGGATTATATTCAAGCCCAAAAAACCTTGTTGATTCTGATAAAACTGAATTAGAAGAAAAACCAATCATTGTCATTGGTAATCACGCACCGCCTGAAAGAATATTTGAAAAAGAAATTGAAACGGGTTTCTATTTTGATATTATGAGAGCAATTGGTGTTGAGAACGGAATAAAGTTTGAGTTTAAACAAGCTTCATCTGATATGTCGTTTAAGATGCTGAAAGCAGGAAAGGCTCAATTGATGATTGGACCAAATATGACAGATGAAAGGAAAAAAAGTTTTATTTATTCTGAGATTGCACTGCCGACTGTCGAAAAAGTGTTTTATGTCAACCCTTTTAGCAATCCAATAATTGAATTATCAGATTTGTACGAAAGGATATTAATAACAATGAAAAATACAAACTATTCCCCTATTATAAGTAATGACAGCCGATTAATAAAAGTTGAAGTTACAAACTATGATACCGGAATTGAGATGGTTAAGAATAATGGCAAATATGTAATTGTAATGCCGGAAACACAGGGAGACTTTTTATTGGAAGAAAAGAATATTGATTTGGCAAAATCTCCCTATACTATCTCCGGAGAAAATTCATACATTATTTACAATAAAAATCTTGATGGAAAAATAATCAGTAAGATTGAAAAAGGACTTGAAAATATAATTGCAAAGAATATTTATGATGAAATTTTGGCTATGTATTAAAGTATGTTTAAAAAATGTCGAATTATATGAAAATAAATGAATACGCCCCCAATCCTTTCGGTATAATAGCATTGCATATACCCCCGGAACTCATGCAACTTGCCAAAACTCTTGCCCGCAATGTTCATGAAAACTGGGCAGCAGAACGCATAAAACAGGGCTGGAAATATGGTGCTGAACGCAATGACATTAAAAAAGAACACCCCTGTTTAATCGCATACGAAGAATTACCAGAAGAAGAAAAGGATTACGATAGAAAAACGGCTATGGAGACGATTAAGGTGATATTGGGGATGGGATATGGGATAGAGAGGGAATAATTCAAATATTATGATGTAAATAACAAGACTATGCCTAAACAATACAAAACATTTCGCGTATTTATAAGCTCCACATTTGCTGATATGAGAGAGGAACGGAGGATTTTACAAAAAAAAGTTTTCCCAAAACTCGAAAAATATTGCGATAGTAAAGGTGCAAGATTTCAGGCAGTTGATTTAAGGTGGGGTGTAACTGAAACATCGCAACTTGAACAAAAAACATTAGATATATGCTTGGGAGAAATTAAAAGATGTCAGCAAATATCACCTAAACCAAATTTCTTAGTCTTGCTTGGTGACAGATATGGATGGCAACCAATACCAAATAAAGTTCCTGAAAATGAAATGCAGGAAATTGAAAAAATAATTGACAAAGATGATAAGTATTTATTAGAAAAGTGGTATCGGCTGGATGAAAATGCTGTTCCTTCAGAGTTTGTATTGCAAGCCAGAGACAATGAAAATATTGATTTTGAAATATGGCTCAGTACTGAAAACAAGATTAGAAATGTTTTTAGAAATGCTGTTTCCAGACTTAATTTTTCCGAACAGCAAAAGAATAAATATTTCTGCTCTGCCACTCATTTGGAAATTTTAAACGGGGCATTAAACCCACCAAAGGATATTGATAACCCTGAAAAACATGTGTTTGTTTATAGCCGTAGTATCAGTGGCTTACCAAAGAATAAAGATGCTTCTGATTATATGGACTTTGATGAAGAAAATCCAGATGAATACTGCAAAAAACAAATAAATGACTTAAAAGGAGAACTTAAATCAAAACTTAAAAACAACTATAATGAATACAAAGCCGTTTGGGAAGAAAACATTTCAAAAATTGAAAGTCCAAACGATTTTGCTGAAAAGGTTTATACTGATTTGCTTACAATAATTGATGAGCAAATAAAAGAAACCAAAATCGTTGATGCAATTGAGCAAGAAATTCAATTACATAAAGAATTTAAAGATAAACTTACCGATCATTTTGTAGGTAGAGAAGATACTATTGATAAAATATCAACCTATATTAATACCCCTGATGATAAAAATACTTTTGTTTTATCAGGCACATCTGGTTCAGGCAAATCAAGTACAATAGCTAAACTAATAGATATTGTAGAAAAGGAAAACAAAAATGCTCTTGTTATTTACCGTTTCATAGGTGCAACATCTGCTTCGTCTGCCATAATTAGTTTACTGCAAAGCATTTGCAGTCAAATTATTAAAGCGTATAAAATTGATTTAGAAAAAATTCTTGAAGAAAATCCAAATTATTCTGAAACAGACTTATCGGGATTATCCCAACTTTTTGCAAATTGTTTAACTTATTCTAAACCAGATAAACCAATTGTAATTTGTCTTGATGCATTAGACCAATTGTCAGCACAAGATGAAACAATTAGCTTATTTTGGTTGCCGAAAATCTTAAAAGAGAATGTTAAAATAATTACAACTGTTTTACCAGAATTAGAACCTAAATTGCAAGATTGTATAATTGAGCATCTTCCCCTATTGCCCCAAAATAATGCAGAAAAAATCCTTAACAGATGGTTAAAATCTATAAATCGCAAACTAACTGATAAACAGCAAAATGAAATTATCAATAAGTTTAACCAAAATGGCTTGCCGATTTTTTTAAAACTGGCTTTTGAGAAAGCAAAAGAATGGAAATCTTATGATGTAGAATATGCGCTTCAAAATGATGTATCGGGTATTATAAATGATTTGATGGACAGTTTGGAAAAGGAACACACAAAAGATTTTGTTGAACATATTGTTTCTTATTTGTTATGTGGCAGGTATCAGGGTTTAACAGAAAATGAACTGCTAGAAATTTTGGTTTTTGACAAAGATTACTGGGAAAATAAATTTTTACCCCAAACACATCCTGTGCATCGCAATGAACTGGCTGATGTTTCAAAAATTCCTATAGTGGTATGGTCGCGTTTATATTTAGACCTTGAGCCATTCTTAACCGAAAGAGATGCAAACGGTATTCCGATAATAAGTTTTTTTCACAGGCAGTTTTTAAAGGTATTACAGGAACGTTATCTTTATTCAAGCGAGTTAATGAAAGTATATCATCAAAAACTCGCCGGGTATTTTAAAGAACTACCCTTATATTTAGATGATGTTTCGTTTAAAAAAACAAACATTAGAAAAGTAGATGAACTGCCAAGATTACTGATTAATTCAGAATTATGGGATGATGTTACGGAAACGTTATGTAATTTGGATTTTATTCAGGCCAAAGCAGCCGCAAAATTGACTTATGACCTTTTAGATGACTTTAACATTGCTATTTCAACTATTCCCGACAATGCAGAAAATATCCGTAAAGAAAAGGAGCGGCATGAGCGAATGGAAAAATATACCAGAGACCTCATTGCATGTGCAAAAGGAGAAATACCAATGGATGAGCTTGAGATCCCTGAAAGTATAACTCCATTTACTGAGGAGCAAATAGATGCAGAAATAGAAAGAAAAATGAACAATCCTACCCGTGCTGACAAATTAAATGCCTTTACTAATTTCTTAGGACATGAGGCTTCTGTTCTTCAAAATTATGCCCATGAGTTACCCCATTTAACGAACCAACAGGCATGGAATTATGAAGCAGACGGACCAGTAGGTGAAAATGTCAGCATACGTGATTCTAAGCAATTTATAGCATGTATTACCCGGAAACCACACACACGTCCGAACTGGAACCCTTGCCCAATAGTTATAAAAACGCTTATAGCTCCGCCAGATATTTTTAATCCTATAGCTATAACTCCCGAGGGGAGAATAGCTATGGCGGCTTCTTCAAATAAAGCCAGTATGCTTTGGGATCTGTTTAGAGGAAAAGCAATAAGGGCTTTTTTCGGTCATACATACAATGTTAATTCTCTTGCAATCACTCCCGATGGAAAAATGGCTGTGTCTGGCTCTTGGGATAAAACCTGTATTGTCTGGGATATAGAAACAGGAAATGTTTTAAAAACGCTTACTGGGCACACAGATACTGTTTGCTCTGTTGCTGTTACATCCAATGGGATAATAGCTGTAACGGCTTCTTCAGACAATACCTGCATCGTATGGAACTTGGAAACAGGAAAAGCATTGAAAACGTTAATCGGACATAATGGCTCTGTTGAATCTGTAGCAATCACGACCAATGGAAAAATGGCAGTAACCGCTTCCTTAGATAGAACCTGTATCGTTTGGGACTTAGATTCGGGCAAAGCATTAAAAACGCTTTCTGGTCATACTAATTGGGTAAAATCTATAGATATTACTGCTAATGGTAAAATGGCAATATCGGCTTCCTGGGACCGAACTTGTATAGTTTGGGACATTAAAACAGGAAAAGCGTTAAAAACCCTTACTGGACATATGCACAATCTTGATTCTGTAGCAATCACACCCGATGGAAAAATGGCTGTGTCTGGCTCTTGGGATAAAACCTGTATTGTCTGGGATATAGAAAAAGGAAAAGTTTTAAAAACGCTTACTGGACATTCCAGTTTGTTTATATATGTAGTAATCACAGCCGATGGCAAGGAAGCTGTCTCGGCTTGCTCGGACAGAACATGTGTAGTTTGGGATTTGGAAACAGGAAGAAATTCAAAAACGTATACAGGACATACAGATCAAGTTCTTTCTGTAATTGTTACGCCTGATATGAAAAGTGCGATAACGGGTTCCTCGGACAATAATATTATTGTTTGGGATATAGAAACAGGAAAAGCATTGAAAACGTTTTCCGGACATAATTCATCTGTGCAATCTGTATCTATCTTGCCCGATGGAAAGAGATTAGTGTCAGCTTCCTGGGACAAAACTTTTATAGTCTGGGACATGGAAAAAGTGAAAAAGTTGAAAACATTTTCAGGACATACAAAAGATGTTCTCTTTGCAGTAGTAACACCTAATGGAAAAAGAATGGTATCAGCTTCTTCTAACAAAACAGGTATTGTGTGGGATTTGGAAACTGCTAAAGTAATAATAAAGCTTATTGGGCATTCTAAACAGGTTAATTATTTAGTTGTCACCCCTGATGGAAAAAGAGCGGTTTCGGCTTCGTCAGATAAAACCTGTATTGTATGGGATATTGAAACTGGGAAAGCACTAAAAACGCTTTCAGGTCATTCTGGTTGTGTGGATTTTGTAACTCTCACACCCGATGGGAAAATTGCAGTTTCGGCTTCGTCAGATAAAACCTGTATTGTTTGGTGTCTTTCTACAGGTAAAGCATTGAGAAGGTTTAACGGTCATACTAACGGGGTCACATCTGTAATTGTCATGGCAGATGGGTCGAAGGTGCTATCGGCTTCTTGGGACAAAACCTGTATTTTATGGGATTTAAAAACAGGTCAAAAATTGGCTCATTTTTTCTCAAAGATTGCAATACGATCTGTTGCATGGTCGCGTTATGGGGTCTGTGCAGGCGGTGCTTCCGGTGAAGTCTTTTTCCTGGAAATTATTGATGAAAGTTTGCTGTGTAAAAAGAGTGCAATTATCACAATTCGACAAATATCGAGTGCTAAAAAGGGCAATTACCAAAGTGCATCAGCTTATTGCCCCCTCTGCGGCCATTGCTTTGCACCACCGACCTCAGTTCTTGAAACAATTGAAGAGATAAGCAAGAAAGCTGATCTGCTACCGCATCAGTCACCCTGTCTGGAACTTCCGGATGAGGTCTGGGAACATTCTGGTCTTGTAAGTCCTTGCCCTAATTGCAATACCAAATTAAAATATAATCCATTTATTGCAGGTGGAAATTAAAATTTAAAAACAATGAAAACAATCCGCATCTTCATCTCCTCCACATTCAGAGACATGCACTCTGAACGGGATTATTTAGTCAAATATGTATTCCCTGAGCTTAGCGAACGCTGTGCTAAACGCGGTTTGCATCTTGTGCCCATTGACTTGCGATGGGGCGTTACCGAAGAAGAAGCCGAAAAAGGAAAAGCATTGGAAATATGCCTTGAAGAAATTGAAAATTGCCGACCATATTTCATTGGAATATTGGGAGAACGCTATGGTTGGGTACCCGACAATTATGAATGTCCAAATATTAAAAAATTTGACTGGCTAAAAGAGTTTGAATCGGGACACTCTATAACAGCTTTGGAAATATATCAGGGTGTACTGAAAAATAAAGATATGCAAACACGGGCATTCTTCTATTTTCGCAATAAGGAGTTTTTGAAAGATGTGCCTACTTCAAAACATAGTGATATTCTATCAGAAAATAATGAGTTGGCTAAGAAACTATTTCATCTTAAAGAAAATATTAAAGATACATACGATATTGATAAAATCCCCGGACATTATACCGATGGTTATACATGCAGTTACAAAGGACTACGGATAAACTGGCCTCAGGTAAAAGCTGATATTGGCACAAGCCTTTCCGCAGAGGATTTGGAAGTATTTGAAAAAGTTGCAGGGGATGATAATCTTGTGGATAATGAAGAATATGCAGGTTTGAACGATAAACAACGCGAGATTATTGACAAGTATGGCGTTGTTTATCTTGACGGACTGGAAGCATTCGGTAAAGATGTTTTAGAAGACTTGTGGCAAGCCATTGAGCAAGAACATCCTGAAAGCGAAATAATAACCGACCCTTTGGTAATTGAACGCTGCCAACACGAAGCTTTTATGCACAACAGAACAAGACAGTTCATTGGCAGAGAAGACATTTTGAAAAATATTGAAAAACACATAAACAGCAAACATACAAATAAACCTCTTTTTTTGCTTGGCGAACCCGGAACAGGAAAGTCGGCAATAATGGCAAAAGCAGCTTTGCAATACAGAGCTGCAAATCCTGAAGCATATACCATTGCACGTTTTGTTGGTATCAGTCCGGATTCAACTGATATTTATAAACTTGTGTTAAATATTGTTGAAGACCTCGCCTCTCATTTTGCTTTTGAAATTGACAGAGAACGTTTGGAAAAAATTGAAACCACCTTTGATTATTTCCGTGAAACGCTTTATATGTTAAGCAGTAAGGGGAGTAAAGTACTTATTTTTATTGATGCCTTAAATCAGTTGCATTCTTCTTATGAGCCACAATATCTGAAATGGTTGCCGAAAGTACTACCCGAAAACGCAAGCATAATTATCAGCACACTTGATGGCGAGTATATTACTTATGCAGGGAGATTTGAAATGCCTGTTATCAATGTTGTTGGGTTATCTCAAAAACATTGTAAAGAAATTCTTCAAGCCAAACTTGACGAATACCGAAAAATACTTACAGACGAACAAATAGCAGAAATTCTTAAGCGAGAAGATGCCCCAAAGCCACTTTATCTTACTGTTGCATGTGAAGAATTACGTGTTTTCCCTGATTTTGACCTTATTAATGCGAGAATAAATACATTGCCCGATACTATACCACAAGTTTTTGAGCAGGTATTGGACCGTTTAGAAATAGACCACAGCAGGCAATTAGTGCAGGATGCCCTCTGTCTTATTGAGTGTAGTATGTATGGCTTGCTTGAAAGTGAATTGTTGGTATTACTCAGACGAGAGGGCGAAGAAATGCTGCCTGCAAATATTTGGGCACGTTTATACCGCAATATTTCTGCATACCTTAGCGGTTCAGGCGACAGCAAAGAGGGCTTGCTTAACTTTTTTCATCAGCAGTTTTCTTTTGCGGTTAGAAAACGCTATCTTACAACTGATGAAATTGAAAAGATATACTACAAACGCCTTGCTGACTATGGCATGGCTGAGTTTGAGAAAAAACCTGAAGTTGTTGGAAATTGTTTGAGATATACGGGGATTTATTTGTATAAGATTGAGGATAAAGATGCTTTAACAAAATTGTTTGTTGAGGTTCTTGATAATGAAGAAATAGAGAATAATAATATTTTAAATATAATAGACATTCTTACTAAAGTTTCGGAGGACATTTTTCCGCGTAAATCAATGACTTCATTTTTATAAA
>CAZTPA010000086.1:0-9668 GCA_964614525.1 uncultured Bacteroidales bacterium
GACCTGATTAAAGCAATATCTATTATTGATAAAATTGTATCTCAATAAGGGCTAATATTATGAGGAAATAATTACATGCTTTTTATGCCTATATTGCCCTTAAACAAATTCTTTCACAAAGTCCAATTAATAAATATCAAAGTTTACATCAATAGGCTTATTGTTAAGAAAATCATAATGTGTTAACTTTCTCATTTCATAAAATCCTCTCCAGTACGTTCTTAAAGCTGAAAGGTATCTCTGTTTTGCCCTGTCTTTTTCTTCAATAGCAAGGTTAAGTTCAATAATATCTATTCGGCCTATTAAAAATCTTTTTCTGGTAACATCATATCTTCTTTCGGCAATTTCATCAGCTTTTTGAGCAATATATAACTGATTTTCAAGCATGTTAAATTCCATAACTCTAAGATATACTTCTTGTTCAAAGTCGTTAAGGGCTTGTTTTACTGTGGTTTGAACCAGCTCTCTGTTTGATTGTGCCATTTTAACTTTACCCTTTCCAACACCCCAGTCAATAATTGGAATTGAAACACCAATGCTCAGCTGTTGTTGATCCAGTGGGTCTATATATGCGGCATCAATTTGTTCTGCGCTTTGAGTATATCCAAAAACAGCAAACAGATTAGCATTTATTCTGCTTTCAGCTTTAGCCCTGCTTACTTCACTTTCGGCTTCTATCAAATATCTTTGTTGAGCAATAATGTCCGGGCGATTTTTCTTAGCTTCATCTAATGCTTTATTTACGTCAACTTTAAGTTCGTGAATTTCTTGCGGAGGAATTAATTCTATGCTTTCGCTGCCTTCGATTCCTAAAAACGACCTCAACTGAAACAAAGCTGCCTGATGATCTATAAGTGCTTGCTCATAGCTTGCTTCAGAGTTTAGCAGGTTTAATTCCATTTGCAGGAGCTCGTTTTCTGCAATTTTACCAAGTGAAAATCGTCCTTTTGCAATTTGATAAAGGGTGTCGTTGCTACTGAGGTTTACTTCGCTGATATCAATATTAATTTGAGCTAATAAAAGATTAAAAAACAAAGTAGAAGCATTGATAGAGATAGTTTCAAGGTCATCAATATATTTTCTTTTAGCTTCTTCATATTTTAGTGGTTCTGTTTTTCTTTCCCACTTATAAGGATTGTAAGCAAATAAAGGTTGTCTAAAACCAACATTAACAGGAGTTGACAAATAGGAAACCTCAGTTGCATCATCTCTGATAAGGTCAATTCTTTGTAAGCCGGAGCTAACAAATAGCTGTCCGCCTGTTAATCCTATTGTTTGGTTTAAGGTTAATGCACCTGATGAGGTGGCTAGGCTTCTGCGAATAAAAACATCTGATCCATCGGGTAAGGTAATTGCCGAAATATTCCGGTTTAAATTTGGGATGGTCCCGTCAAATCTTAGGTGTGGAAGATACTCTGCTTTGTAACTTCGATGTTGCCAATAACTTCCAAGAAAACGGTGACGGGCCATTTGTGCTTCGGGGGAATTTTTTCCCGCTATAATTAGAACTTCTTCAAGAGTATATTGACTTGGATTTTCTGCAAAAGATATTTCTGCAAACAAAAAGTTTGTAAATATTATTAAGAGTAATAATCTCATTATCTGAATTTTATTGAATATTGAAGATGATTAAAATAATATCGCAAGTTTAATGATATTATTGCATTAAGACAAATGGATTTTATAAACAGCACCATTTCTATACTTTAACGCCAAAGACTACTACATCGTCAATTTGATCATAGCGAATTCCGGTTTTTGGATTTTTCCAATTATCAAGAGTTTGTTCAAGCATTTCTTTTTGTTGTTGCATAGGCAAAGTGGAGGTTTCTGCAATAATTGTTTTCAATGCTTTACTGTTAAACTTCCGTCCCTCATTTCCTCCAAACTGATCTGCAAACCCATCACTAAACAAATAAATCCTGTCCCCTTTTTTTAACTCAATTTCATGATTTTTGAAATTATCCATTCTAACGTGCAAAGAAACCGGCATTTTATCTCCTTTTATAATCTCAATAATGTCAATAGGATTTTTTGCATCCCTAACAGAGGAGTTATTTCTTATAATCCAAATAGGATTTTGAGCGCCTGCCCAATGCGCTTTAAGAGTTTTTTTATTAATAGCCAAAAGGCTTATATCCATCCCGTCAACTTGAGAATCCTCGTCATAGGTTTGTTTCAATGCTTTAATTATCAGCTCACGCAATTCCTGCAATACCTGAGCAGCGTTTGTAAATCCTCTTTTGTTAATGATTTGATTTAAAAAGCTTATTCCAAGCATCGACATAAAAGCTCCCGGCACACCATGGCCTGTGCAGTCGGCTGCAACGATAATTGACCATTCACCCTCAGAAGTTGCCCAATAAAAGTCGCCGGAAACAACATCTTTTGGTTGGTAAAGCACAAAATAATCATCAATTAAGGTTTTGATATCCTCTTGTGCAGGAAGTACTGCATTTTGAATTCTTTGAGCATATCTTATCGAGTCTTCTGTTCTCAGCTTTTGCTTTTCAATAAACTCCTTTTGTTTAACAACCATGTCATGTTGTACTTCAATTTCTTCTTTTTGTGCTCTTATTTCTTCATTAGCTTCTCCAAGCATTGCATTTTTTTCCAAAATTTCATCTCTTTGTTTTGCAAGTAAGATGTTGGCTTTTTTCTTTTGCACGAAAAGGCGCAATACTATTAAAGTAAAAACTGCAATTATGATAAAGCCCAGAATAAACGAGTAAAGAATAGTTTGCTGTCTTTTTCTTTGTTCTTCACTCTGAGCAAGTTCGGCAACTCGCAAAGCATTCTCCTTGCTGAGGTTTTCTATTTCTAATTGCTTTTTTTCGGCTTCATATTTCGACTGCATTTCAGATATAACCCGGCTGCGCTCTTCATTATATACTTTTTGATTTACTTTAATATAAATTTTTGCGAATTCAAGTGCTTTATTAGTATTTCCGGATATCATAAATGCATCAATCAGGCTAGATGCTGCGGAGCGCTGAGTTGGCAATGACCCAATTTCCACTGCAATTTTATATGAGTTTTCACCATATTCTACTGCTTTTTTTATGTATTCTTCTTTTAGTTTAATGGATTTATCATCATCGTATTCTTTAATCTCATTAAACAGCTCATAATAAAGATCAGACAAATTACTATAAACCATAGCTTGCCCTGCATTATCTCCAAGTTCATTGTTTAGCCTAACTGCTTTATGTAAAGGGTCGAGTGCTTTGTAAAATTTGTTTAAATCTTTATAAATGCTTCCAATATTTATATAATTTGCAGCAATTGCATACTTATCATTTATTTCACGGGCTACAGACAAAGAATTTTTGAAATATTCTAAAGCTTTTTCATAGTATTCTTGTTTTTGCTCCTCATTTTGCTTTGTTTCTTTCTCATCTTCCTCTTTTTCCAATTCTTTTGCAAGTTTATTATACACCAGTCCAATATTATTGTATAATCGGTTTAGTTCGCGCTTTGCTCCTATAGACTCGAATAAATCCCTTGCTTTAAAATAATATTGCAAAGCCTGTTCATAATCGCTTTGTTCATTATGAATGATTCCTATATTCAGATTCGCGCTGGCTTCTCCTCTTTTGTTGCCGGCTTCTTCATAAACTTTTAAACTAAACATATAATTTTCCATTGCTTTGTCATAAAGCCCCTGGTTGCGATAAATGATGCCAATATTATTATATGAGCTGGCAACCTTTACTGTATCTTCAAGTTCAATAAAAATATCCAGACCTTTTTGGAAATAATTAATAGCACCTTCATAATTACCAATGGCATATTGAATTACTCCTAAAGGAGTATAATTCTCTGCAATACCTTCTTTTGAGTCAATGCTTTTACACAAAGCAATTGCTTCTTCAAAAAAGCTAGTAGCCTCATCAAATTTGCCCTCATCTATAAAGCAATAACCCAAAACATAATAAGCTTTTGCTTCGTATTTAACAAAAAACTTATCAGTTTCGTCAATCTTGTCAATTATTATTTCTTTAGGTTTGTTTTTATTTGCAATATCAATTGCTCTTTTGGAATAAAATATTGCAGAATCAATATTTATCCCGGTATCTTGATAAATTTCCGAAATACAAAAGAACAAATATATTTTAGTAGTGTCGTGAGAAGATTTTGCTATTTCAGTTTTTAAGGAATCTAAAATATGGCTTTCGCTCGAAATAAGTATCTTATTACAAAACAAAAGGAATGTCAATAAAACTAACACTTTCGTGCTTTTCATATCTGCTAATATATTATAAAAAGAGATTAAATATTTTAGATCATAAAACTAACAAAAACTTTGACTTAACAGCTATGTTAATCACTTAAAATGCAATTATTTACTATTAGATTGGATTTTGTTCTGTTTTATTCGAGAAAACAACAGGCTTAAAATATCTTATATTTTCATACATTTGTATATACAATCTTGATTAAACTATGCAAATATCAGCAGCAATATTAGCTGGAGGTAAAAACTCCCGAATGAATGGACATAATAAAGCATTTGTTAAAATTGGCAATGAGAATATTTTGCAATTACAATTAAATGTCTTAAAAAAGTTCTTTAAAAATGTATTTATTGTGAGCAACGATGACTTTGAAAGTCATAAACTGCAGGCAACAAAGGATATTTATAAGTCTGCCGGGCCTCTTGCCGGAATACATGCAGCACTGGAATTTGCAAAGTCTGATTATATTTTTGTTTTTTCATGCGATATGCCTTTTTTGTCTGAAAGCCTTATTAAAGATATGATTGATGATGTGTTTTCTAATCCGAGTGAAGCATTGATTCCTATTCATAACAATGGAATTGAGCCTTTACATGGAATTTATTCGAGAAAGCTTTTGCCAAATATAATTAGCTTACTCGATAATAAAGTATATAAAATCAGATTAATGTTTGAGAATATTAATATTCGCTATTATAAAGTTGAAGATACACTGTATCCAAACAGAACATTTTTCAATGTAAATAGCATCAATGATTTAAAGAAAGCACAGGACTATGCAAAAGGAATTAACTTATACTGAAATCAATAAGATTCTGTTTAAATATGAACCAAAACAGGAGAATATCATTAAAACCTTGCACGAATTGCAGGATTTACATCCCAGGCAATATATTAGTGAGGAGATTTTAGATGTAGTTTCAAAATATTTTAATAATACCAAGGCTCAATTATACGGCATTGTTAGCTATTACTCTATGTTTAGCCTTAAACCACGAGGCAAATATATCATTCGCTTTTGTAAATCACCTGTATGTGATATGATGGGTTCTTTTAATATTCTTAATTATCTCAAAGAAAAGCTGAAAATTGGTCCCGGCGAAACAACTAAAGATGGCATATTTACTCTTGAGTTTGCCGAATGTCTCGGTCTATGTGACAAAGCACCCTCAATGATGATTAATAGTGATATATATACAGAACTAACTGCTGAAAAAATAGAACAGATTATGTCAAAAATAAACGCAGGTTTATGACAAAAACTTATCCTAAAATAGCCCTTAGAAGGCAAGGCAAGATAAATCCGAAATCTATTGATGATTTTATTAAAACAGATGGATTTAATTCTTTGAAGAAAGCCCTTGACTGCAAGCCTTCGGAAATAGTAGAGAGTATAGAAAAATCCGGACTGAAAGGCAGGGGAGGAGCAGGTTTTCCTACAGGAATGAAACAACGCTTTACCGCAGATTCGGCTGATAAATCCGAAATTAGCTATGTGATTTGCAATGCTGATGAAGGTGAACCGGGAACTTTCAAAGATAAAATTCTTATGGAATCGGATCCCTTCTCTATAATTGAAGGAATTATAATTGCAGGATATGCTGTTAAAGCAAAAAAAGCTTTTGTTTATATACGCAGGGAGTTTTATCAATCAATAGAAAACATTAAAAATGCAATAAGTCAATCTTATGAAAGAGGTTTTCTTGGGAAAAATATTCTTGACTCTGATTTTTCTTTTGATATGGATGTGTTTTTTGGTGCCGGCTCATATCTGTGTGGCGAAGAACTAACCTTATTGGAATCTCTTGAAGGGAAGCGGGCGTATCCACGCATTAAACCACCTTTTCCTGCTGAGAAGGGCTTGTGGAATAAACCTACTTTGATTAACAATGTAGAGACTTTTTCTCATATTCCTTTTATAATTTCCAGAGGATATGAAGAGTATTCGAAAATCGGCACTAAAGAATCTACAGGCACAAAGCTGTTTTGTGTTAGTGGCAATGTTTCAAAAACCGGAGTTTTTGAACTGCCAATGGGAATCACACTGCGCGAACTTGTTTTTGAAGTGGCGGAGGGCATGAAAGATGGGTTTGAATTTTCAGGCGCTCTTCTTGGTGGTGCTGCAGGAACTTTTGTTGATAAAACATTCCTGGATACTCCTCTTGCTTTTGAAACTCTTAGGCAAAAAGGCGCTACATTAGGCTCAGGTGCAGTTATCGTTATTGATAATAAAACTAATTTGAAAGCATTTATGAAATCAGTGCTTTCCTTTTTTAAGCATGAATCTTGCGGAAAATGTGTGCCATGTAGAATAGGAACAGAAATTCTTGATAATGAAATTTCAAAATCATCAGTTTCAAAGAAAGAACTGGATTTTATGCTGAATGAAGCTGAATATATGGCGCGTAATTCTTTGTGCCCACTGGGACAAAGTCCTGTTATGCCTGTTAAATCATTAATCAAGTACTTTAAAAACAGAATATAGAATGAAAAACATTGTAAGTATTCAAATTGATGATAAAACTATAATGGCATACGAGGGCGACAATTTGTTGAATGTTGCCAGAAAGAACGGTATTGAAATTCCCGGTCTTTGTTTTCACCCCAGGCTTAGCCCCACCGGAGCTTGCAGGCTCTGTGTTGTGAAAATTGAAAATATGAAAGATTTAATAATGGCATGTACTGTGGAGGTAAAAGATGACATGAAAGTAATTGCCTTTGACGATGAGCTTGAACAAAATCGCAGACATACACTTGCTTATTTGCTTGCTGAGCATAATGAAAAATTTGATGATTCCTACGAAGATGAACTTAGGCCGCTTTTGAAAAAATATAATTTAAAAAATCCTTCCGAAAGGCCTTTAAAGCCAATATGGCAAAATATTCCTCGTGTTATTGATGACACTTCTCCTGTTTTAACTTACGATTCATCAAAGTGTATTAAGTGTTTTCGTTGTATAAAAGCCTGCGAAGAGATACAGGGAAAAAGTGTGTTAAGTTTTGCCGACAGAGGAATTGTGAAATATATTCTTGCGGGTTATGGCGAGTGGGAGAATTCAGAGTGCGACGGTTGTGGAGAATGTATTCAGCTTTGTCCTACAGGCGCAATTGTTGAAAAGCCATTTAGAGGTGATTTTAAAATAAGTGAAACAGACAATAAGATTATTAGCACCTGTCCTTATTGTGGTGTAGGTTGTCAGTTGGAGATTTTTGTAAAGAACGATAAGATTGTCAGGGTGGATGGTTATGAAGAAGTATCGCCAAATTATGGTAGATTGTGTGTTAAAGGCCGTTTTGGATATCAATATACTAATAGTAAAAAAAGACTTACACATCCTCTAATTAAAAGAAACGGCGCTTTTGAAAAAGTCGGATGGGAAGAGGCTTTGGACTACATAGCAAAACGGTTTAATGATATCAGGAAAAAACACGGAAACCATTCATTGGCCGGGTACAGCTCAGCAAAATGCAGCAATGAAGAGAATTATCTTTTCCAAAAATTTGTCCGGATAGCTTTTGGTAATAATAATGTGGATTATTGCACAAGATTGTGCCATGCTTCTACTGTAACAGCTATGCTTAAGTCTTTTGGCGATGGCGCCGGCAGCAATTCTATAGAGGATTTTGAAGAAACAGATTGTCTCCTTGTTATTGGCAACAACATTATAGAAACACATCCCATAACTGCAACTTATGTGAAGAGAGGCAAAGCAAAGGGACAAAAAATTATCGTAATTGATCCAAAGTGGACCCCGCTTGTTAAGTATGCTGATATTTGGCTGCAACCAAGACTTGCTACAGATGTGGCCCTTTTAAACGGAATGATTAATGTCATTATTCAAAATAATCTGATAGATTCAGACTTTATAGAAAAAAGAGTTGAAAATGGCCGGGATGCTTTTAATGAATTAAAAAAGCTGACACAAAAATATACTTTAGAATATACGGAGAAAATTACAGGAGTGCCGGGTGATAAGCTGAGTGAGGCAGCAATAATGTATGCTTCTGCAAAAACTGCAATGATAGCAACCGGCATGGGAATGAGCCAGCAAACAGTTGGAACCAACAATGTGTTTTCTTTGCTGAATATGTGCCTGATTAGCGGGCAGATAGGAAGAGAATTATGTGGAGTTAATCCTCCGCGTGGACAAAATAATGTACAGGGAGCTACAGATGTTGGCGCCAGCCCTGTGAATTACCCCGGATATATTCCACTTTCTGACGAAAACAACAGAAAGCGAATAGCAAAACTGTGGAATATACCTTTTGAGAAATTGAACACAAAGCCCGGACTTTCTACAATTGAAATAATGAATGCTGCACATGAAGGCATTATCAAAGGCATGTATATTATGGGAGAAAATCCGGTTGTAACAGATCCAAACCAAAACCATACAATTGAAGCTTTAAAAAAGATGGATTTTCTTGTGGTTCAGGATATCTTTGAAACAGAAACAACAGAATATGCCGATGTTATTTTACCTGCAGCATCCTTGTTTGAAAAAGACGGCACAGTTGTAAACAGCGACAGAAGAGTGCTCAGGCTGAGAAAAGCAATCCATAGTCCGGGAGAGGCTCGTCAGGACTGGCGAATAATAATAGATATTGCTAAAAGAATGGCTTATGATATAGGAGAATATCAAGATCCTGAAGAAATTTTTAACGAATTGGCAAAAGCTGCACCCATATTTGGCGGCATATCTTATGAGCGTATAGAAAAAGAAGGAATACAATGGCCATGTTATGATAAAGAAGACCCAGGAACGCCAACGCTTTTTTTGAAAAAATTTAATACAGAATCAGGGAAAGCAAAGTTGTTTCCTGTTGAATATATCGCACAAACAGAAAAAACCAACGCTGATTATCCTATTGTGCTTAATTCCGGAAGGATTCTTTATCAATATCACTCATCTACTATGTCACGCAAGAGCGATATCCTTAATGCTTATGCAAATGAACATTATATCCTGATAAATCCTGAAGATGCCGAAAAGTATGAGATTAAAGAAGGAAATCCAGTTGTTGTAAAATCCTCAAGAGGAAGTTTGAAAACAGTAGCGCGTTTGAGTGAGGAAGTTTTGCCCGGAGAAGCTTTTATGCCCTGGCATTTTCACGAGGCAGCTGTTAATGCACTGACAAGAAGCGAAATTGACCCGCAATCAAAAATTGCACCTTTTAAGTATTCTGCAATTAGAATAGAAAATGCCTGATTAAAAGATTATATTTAGATAAAGTGACATTAATTTTTTGATTTAGTTCTTTATAAAAACAGAAAGCTGATTGTTGTTTTTTTTTGATAATTTTGTTGCCGTTCATTGTAAAAACGACAGTGTAAACTTTAAAAGTCAGACGAATTAGAATGGTATATTTGTGAAAATAAAATTCAATATGAATACATGACAAGTAAATCACAGATAGAAGTTGAAAACA
>CAZTPA010000087.1:0-9621 GCA_964614525.1 uncultured Bacteroidales bacterium
TTCGAAATGACGTGCAGGTTCGGGATGAACTACTTAAAACATGCACCACTGCCGGATTTCTAAGTCATTTTAACCGAAAGCTCCTCTATCTCTTTTGCAGCAGGAGCGTTTTGATATAAAATATTATATACGGCATCTACTATTGGCATATCAACATTATAGTAGGAAGTATTTATTTGCTTAATGCATTTCGCCGCATAATAACCTTCGGCTATCATTTGCATTTCTATTTGAGTTGACTTAACGCTATATCCTTTCCCAATCATAGAACCAAACATTCTGTTGCGGCTATGCTGACTATAACAGGTAACCAATAAGTCGCCAAGATAAACTGAATTGGTTATATCTCTTTCATAAGGATGTATCACATCAAGGAAATTTCGGATCTCTTTTATTGCATTGCTGATTAAAACGGCCTGAAAATTATCACCATATCCCAGGCTATTACAAATTCCGGTTGCAAGAGCCATAATATTCTTAAGAACAGGTGCATATTCAGTTCCAAAAATATCATTTGCAATATGCGTATAAATATATCTGCATGAAATTAATTCTGAAACAATTTGCGCTGCATCCTTATTTTGAGAAGAAATAGTAAGATAAGTAAGTTTTTCTTTTGCAACTTCTTCTGCGTGACTTGGACCGCTGGCAATTACAAATTTGTCATAATCAATATCAAATATTTTTTTCAAATACTCGGCTATAATAGTATTGTATTCAGGCACAATGCCTTTAATTGCACTAACAATTAACTTATCCTTAATTAAATTCTTATCAAGATGGCCTATTGTTCTGTGCAGAAATGCTGCCGGAATACATAAGAGAATGACATCACAATCTTCTATTGCTTTCTCAACTTCATCAAATAACTTCAGATTCTCTGCATCAAATTCTACAGAAGAAAGGTATAGTGGATTCCTTCCATATTTTTGTAAATTTTCAATAATTTCAGATTCCCTGATATACCAGTTCACCGACTCCACATTATTAAGCAAAACCTTTACTAATGCGGTAGCCCAACTACCCGAACCTATAATTGCGATTTTTTTATTATCCATAATTTTGGCACTGAAAAGACAAAAGTAAGAAAATATTTTTGAAGATGCTTCACTATAAAATCTGTTGAATTATTCAAGATAAACAAATAGTGGGCAGGGAAATTGGTTTTAAATTTATTATTATCCGATATAAATGGAAACATAATAGCGAGACCACTGGGTTTACTTGCTAATGCTCAATATCCCACAGTTTTAAACTGACACTAGTGCTTTCAAATATTTTATCACCCCCATTGCCAAGCATTATAGCAATTTCTTATTCATCACAACTCCAAATCAATCACTTTTTCCTCTTCTTCTCTTAAAATCGTCACTTTAATTTGCTGGCCTTTTTTTAGATTTTCAAGGGTTTTCATATAGGAATGGATTTCATTAACTTCACTATCATCGATAGCAATTATTACATCACCGGCTTCTAAGCCTGCTTTTTGAGCAGGTCTGTCGTCTATTACAGCTTGCACTCTTACTCCTTTTCCGTCAAAAGCATGGTCGGGCATTATCCCGAGCGTTACCATATCGGAGCGTCTTCTTCTGGATTTTGGAACCGGAGTGGTTTTAAATTCAAGCTTGTCAAGCTGTTCTGTATAAGAAATCATATCATAAGTAAAACCGATTATCTCAGAGATACCTTCATAATTCAGCTTGTCAGGAGTGTCGGTAGAAGTGTGGTAATCCTGGTGATTTCCTGTATAAAAGAAAATGACAGGGATATCTTTAAGATAGAAAGATGAATGATCAGAGCCTCCGAATCCACTTTCGACTTTAACAATATTAAAATGATCCGGTTTATTGTTGTCAATAATCTCTTCCCATGCCGTCGAAGTACCTGTGCCAATCAATACCAGTCTGTGATCTTCCAGTCTGCCAATCATATCGAAATTAAACATAAAATTAACTTTGCTCAAATCATAAGCATCGCTATCAACAAAATGCCTGCTTCCGAGAAGGCCTTTCTCTTCGGCTCCAAATGCGATAAAAAGATAATTATAATGATTAGATGTGGAATTAGAAAAATATCTTGCAGCTTCCAGAACTGCGGCTGTACCACTGGCATTGTCGTCGGCGCCATAATGCACTGCTCCCTGCTGATAATCTCTTGATGTAGGGCCGCCATAACCCAGATGATCGTAATGTCCTCCTATTACGATAGTACTTTCTGCATAATTATTTATATAACCGGCTACATTATAAGAAGTATGTGATTCTTTTATCAATTCGGTTTTAATTACGATATCACCATACATTTCCGATTGTTCAAAAAATTCAAAAATATCGCTTTTAGCAAAAATCACGGGAAAACTTTCACGAGGCACTTCCGATGTCAAACGAATTTCAGGATCTTCTTTTTCCTCGTATGTGTTGATAAAAACAATAGCTGCTGCACCTTTTTCTTTCGCAGTAGCAATCTTTTTTTGAATAAAAAGGTCTTGATTATGGTTTTCGGGAGCTTCAATCTCAGGTGGCATATAATACTCAATAAAAAACACTTTACCCACAAATTCACTACTATCTGCTGCTTCTTCAAAAATAATATCATTTTCCAAACCCGATCCGACATAAATTCCTTTAGCGGTGATGCTGTCATTACCTGAATGCGGCATTACAAAGAAATCCTCAACCGAAGTAAACGCCTGATGCCCCACATATAAGAAATTATTTTCTCCATATACATAATCAGAAACAAATTGAAATTCCTGCAAATAAGAATCCCCAAAAACAGATTCCAACCCAATTTCAACCATTTCAGACTGAATAAAATCTGCTGCTTTCTTTTCTCCTTCAGTTCCGGCCTCTCTTCCTTCCATATCCTCATCAGCCAGTATATAAATATCATGTTTTAATCTGTTTACAACAGAAGTATCAGAAAAATTATATTGCGCATGGACAAAAACCCCGGGCAAAAGCAGAATTAGAGTAAGCACCGGAGTTAAAATATTTTTCATACTTTTCATAAGAAGAATTTTAGTGAGATACCTTATTTTGTTTTGTAAAAATAAGATATTTAAAAACAAAAGGAAACTTATTTACTAACAGAGTTTTATAAAAAAATAAAAAAACCCGTAAAGCATAAAAACTCTACGGGTTTTTGAAATAAATTATAAATAATTACAAACCCAGTACATCTTTACCTTGCTTGAAATAAATATCAATAGTTAAACCGGTATCATTAACTCTCTGCAAATCCTCTTTTAGGAAATCAGGCATAACACCTTCTTTTTCGATCAGCTCAACAGCCGCTTCGTAATCTCCGTCTCCCTGAATAACAAGAATCTGATCTACTGCTTCATAAACAGCTTTTTTCATTTCATCAAAATTAACTTTATATGTGCCATCATCTTGTTTTGTAAAAGCACCAACATTATTAAAGTGGTTAAAACGAATCATATTTGCCTTTCCATGAGCACTTGATGCGCCAAATCTGCTTGATCTGAATATACCAGCAATGAAAGTTACATAATTATCCATTACTTCTCCGGTGGTTATTTCGCCCATTTCATAAAGAACAGTAACAAGATAAAGGCCAAGAATATCTGCCTTCGCTTCTTCAATAACTGAATAATGCTCGCGAAGAGCTTCTCTAACAGTTCCTTTTCCGTCAATAGTATTTTTTATGCCCATTCCGTGAGCTACTTCATGGAAAGTAGTATTTTCAAAGAAAGCATCAAATAAGATGTGCTTACGTTGTGATTCATCTATCAGCATATCAGAAATAGGTACAAGAATTTTATCAAATTTAGCCTTCATTGAATTCTTTAATTGCAATTTTCTACTTCCAACGCTATTATGGATTTCCTCAGCATTTGGAAGATTAATGGCAATAGTTTTTGTTCCTGCATTGCAATCGCCGGCATAATAAAGCGCATAATAAACATTCATATCACCATCAACACCGGGCACTTCAGATTTATATTCATCATCAACAGGCATTCCTGCTTGAAGCATTGGCAACATTTTATTATACTTATCCAGTTTCGCACTCCATTCGAGATCTTTAACCAGTACAAAAGATTCATGAGCAGCTTTGTATCCAAAAAGGCCATCTTCATAATTTTCGATAGGGCCAACAACAAAATCAATATTATTTGTTTTCATTTCCATCCATGCAAAATCACTGGCAAGGTATTCATTAGAAAGCAATGCATCGGCTCTCATTTCAAGATAAGTTTTAAATGCCTGATTATCTGCAAGATTGGCAGCTTTTTTCATAAGTTCTGCAGCCTTTACATGTTTTTCTTTGTAAGCTTCGCTATACGGCAAAGCAATAAGTTTGCCTTCGTCATCACGGCGAATAAGGGTATAAAGGCTTGTTTTTGTAGGTTCTTCCCAGGCTTCAAACTCCTCACGTGTCATATCAACAGGATAGAAATTTGCTCCTTCCGGTTTTTCACCATATCCTTCAATAAAAGGTTCATTGTCATTTAATCTTGACCATGGTCCATAATTTATTTTCGCATATTTCCGGGCATCCTCATTCTCTATTGTTGCAAGAAGCTCTTCTTTATCACCTGTAAATGCTTGCATCCAGAAAATTTCGTCCATTATATCAGCAACATCTATCAAAATGCCAATAATTTCTCTTTCATTATCACTAAGCCATGATAAATCTGTTTTTAATTCAACCTCAGTGTACTTTTTCATCTTTTCCTCCATTTGTTCAGCATAGGTATCCTTTTCCTTTGTGTCGCAAGAGTATAATCCTGCTCCGGCAATAATTACTGCCATAAATAATACTTTCAAACTTTTCATAATTAGTTGTTTTTAGTTTATAAGATTGGTTTATTGTTTTTTTTGGAAAATCAAAATTACAATTCTTTTAATAAAAACACTAAGATGAATAATAAAAGTTTGTTTTAAGAATAAAACGATGTAATTAAGATTTGATTCGTTATGAAAAACTTCCTCACAAAAGAGACTCTGTGTTAATTTCCAAATTTTTTGTATTACGTTATTATCCTTTAGTTTTAACACATAGTTACATAGATTAATGCTTTCTAATGTGCCAATGTGCTATCTCTACTGTGTCTATGTGGTCAATTATTTCTTTTTAACAAAAAAGTCACATAAATAAGTTTTTTGCAAATTTGCTATTTAGAAATCAAAAATACAAGGCAATTAATTCAATTACAATTCATTATATAATAAATTTCTAAGAAATGCATATCTTTGTTAAAAATAAAAAGGATTATAAAAACAAAATCATTATGGAAAAAAGAAAGCAGCCGATATTTTTTTGGATTTTAGCAGGAGTAATTCTCACACTTGCCATTATTTTTTCTGTTCAGAACTTTACGTATGTGCCGGTAAAGTTCATTTCTTTTGAGATTAGAGGGCCTTTGTTTATGGTTATTGTTTTAACCTTTTTTCTGGGTTTTTTACTTGGAAGGATATGGTCAATAATAGCCGGAAAGAGAAAATCTAAAGCCATCAAAAAGGAAGAAAAGGCAGAAGAAGCTTAAGATAGTTTCCCTTTATAATCTTCATAAGAAAATTCATTAAGCAAAACCAACTCATTGTTTTGGGTCCAGATTCCTATTGACGGATGTTTAACACCATTAAAAAATGTTGTTTTCACCATGGTGTAATGAATCATGTCTTCAAAAATTATTTTATCACCGGGTTTCAGTTCTTTTTCGAAACTATAATCACCCATACCCATAAAATCACCCGCAAGGCAAGTTGTTCCTCCCATCCTGTATGTTGGTTTTCCGGCCACAGCATCAGATGCACCCTTGATTTTTGGTTTATATGGCATTTCAAGGCAATCGGGCATATGAGCGGCAAAACTAACATCCAGCATAGCCACTTTTATACCTTTATTCTCAACAATATCAACAACTTTTGAAACTAAGAAACCTGTTTGCCAGCCAACGGCACCACCAGGTTCGAGAATTATTCTATCAATGTTTTTGTATTTCTCTTTAAATCTCTTAATAATTTTCACAAGATGAGTTGCATCATATCCTTTTTTGGTGATAAGATGACCACCGCCCATATTAATCCATTTTACCTGCTTTATTAAATGTCCGAACTTTTTCTCAACTTCAATGAGGGTTCTTTCCAAAACGAAACTGTCATTCTCACATAAAACATGAAAATGCAAACCCTCAACTTCTTCAGGCAGTTTTTCGGGAAATTTCTCTACAGTAATTCCAAGTCGTGAGCCGGGACGAGCAGGATTATAAAGGTCTGTTTCTACTTCTGAATATTCGGGATTTATCCTCAATCCTATTGAAACAGGATTGTGAAAAGATTTTACAGTTTCTTTATACTTTTCAAATTGAGAGAATGAATTAAAAGTGATATGACTGCTATAATGTAATATTTGCTCAAATTCATCTTCGAGAAATACCGGACAATAAGTATGAGCAAGGTAATTCATTTCATTAAAAATCAGCATGGCCTCATTTAAAGAACTTGCTGCAGCTCCTTTAAGATATTGCTTCAATATAGGGAATGTGCTCCACATGGCAAATCCTTTCAAAGCACAAATTATTTCTATATCAGCTTCTTTTTGCACCAAATCCAGAATTTGCAAATTAATTCTAAGCAATTCTTCGTCGAGGACAAAGCATGGAGAAGGAATGCGATCAAAATCAACAGCCATAAAGAGAAATTATTAAATCTGTAATACTATTTTTCAACAGGTAGCGGCTTGTCAACTTCCTCGTGCCATGGCAAACCATACTTAGGCAATTTTTCCATAAACGGGTCAGGATTAAACTCTTCAACATTGAACACCCCATTTCCTTTCCATTCTCCCGTAAGAGCGAGAATAGCTCCTATTGTAGCAGGCACACCGGTTGTATAACTAATTGCCTGGGCTTTAACATCGCGATAAGCTTCAGCATGATCGCAATTATTCCATACATAATAAGTTCTTTCTTTTCCATCTTTAATGCCTTTAATTTGGCAACCTATTGACGTTTGACCTTTATAACCCTCTCCAAGTGATGAAGGCTCAGGAAGAACAGCTTTAAGAAATTCCAATGGAACAATATCAATACCTTTGAAATTAATAGGCTTTATTGAAGTCATCCCAACTTCTTGCAGAACATTCAAAAAGTTTATATACTGTTTCCCAAAAGTCATCCAAAATCTGGCTCGCTTTAAGTTTGGAAAATTCTTTACCAGAGATTCCAATTCTTCATGATATAAAAGGTATGATTCTTTTTCTCCAATATCAGGATATTCAATAGGTTTGTGTATTTCCAGAGGTTTTGTTTCAATCCATTTTCCATTCTCCCAATATCTTCCATCCTGGGTAATCTCACGAATATTTATTTCGGGATTAAAATTTGTGGCAAATGCTTTGCCGTGCTCTCCGGCATTACAATCAACAATATCAAGATAATGAATTTCATCGAAATAATGTTTTGCGGCATAGGCCGTAAAAACTCCTGTAACTCCGGGATCAAAACCACAACCGAGTATTGCAAGTAAGCCTGCTTCTTTAAAACGCTCGTTATATGCCCATTGCCAGCTATATTCAAATTTAGCTACATCTTTAGGTTCATAATTCGCTGTATCCAGATAATGAGTTTTAGTTTGAAGACATGCCTCCATGATAGTCAAATCCTGATATGGAAGCGCAACATTGATAACCAACTTAGGATTAAAGCGATTGATTAGTTCAACCAATTCAGATACATTATCAGCATCAACCTGAGCTGTTTTAATTCTGTCGCCTCCAACTTCGCGAGCAATTTGCTCACATTTTTCAATTGTTCTGCTTGCTAACATTATATCTGAAAATACTTCAGGAACAGCAGCACATTTACGTGCAACAACATTACCAACACCGCCTGCACCAATTATCATTACTTTACTCATAACTTAATGATTTTAAAACATTTATTAAATGGATTGACTATTTTTCTTTTTATTAAAACAATATGCAAAATACAAACATTTTCAAAAATAATCATTCAAAATGATAAAATATTTAAAATGTTTTTAATTGCATTGAAAATTAAATCAAAAGGCCACAATATTAGAAAAAAAATGAAAAAAAAATGAACATCACAGTTTCTTTCATAAAAACTTTTTTAAATTTGATTATTAAACTTAAATAAAAACTATGACACAAAAACCAAGCATTTTAGTATTTGTATACGGCACTTTTAAGGATAAGGCCGTTCAATTGGAGGTTTTTGGCACTCTGTTACCGGTTGTTGCAAGCGCCACACTTAAAAACTGGAAGATATATACAGACCGAGAATACCCATATGTTAAACCGCTTAAAGGCATGGAGGTACCGGGAATTGTTATTAAGATGAATAAATCCCACTTAAATATTGCTGATGAATGGGAGGCGGTTCCAACAATTTATCAACGCGAAAAGCTTGATGTTGAATTTGAAGACGGAACTATTAAACAGGCATACGTTTTTACCGGCAGAAATATAGGTTAAGGTTAAGGTTGAGGTTAAGGTTAAGGTTAAGGTTGAGGTTGAGGTTGAGGTTGAGGCTGAGTGGTTTTACATGTCCTGAAGCATTTCGTCAGTAAGTTCAAGGTTATGAAAGACATTTTGCACATCATCATCTTCTTCAAAAGTTTCAATAAGTTTTAATACTTTCTCTGCAGATTCTTTATCGAGTTGAACGGTAGTTTTGGGCAAGCGCTGCAATTCTGCATTTTCTGCTTCAATTTTCATGTCTTCCAGCTTTTTTATCATCTGTCCAAAATCTTCCATCGCAGTATATATAGTATAAAACTGATCATCTGTTTCAACCTCTTCAGCACCTGCATCGATAACTTCCATCATAAAATCATCCTCATCCATGTTTACAGCATTCTTAGGAATAGAGAAAACTCCTTTTCTGTCGAACAAAAAGCTCAGGGCTCCATTAGTATCTAATTTGCCATTATGTTTATTAAAGTACGACCTAATATTTGAAACCGTTCTTTGTTGGTTATCAGTAAGACATTCGACATAAACAGCAACACCAAAATTTGCATAACCCTCATATGTAAGTTCCACAAAACTGGACGCATCCTTCTCTCCAGCTTTAGCAATTGCTCTTTGCACGTTATCTTTGGGCATATTTACACCTTTTGCATTAGCTATTGCAAGGCGCAATCTGGGGTTTCCTTCAGGGTCGTTTCCACCTTCTTTAACGGCGATTGATATTTCTTTAATTATTTTAGAAAATATTTTAGAACGTTTGGCATCTGCTGCTCCCTTTTTCCTTTTAATTGTTGACCATTTGCTGTGACCTGACATAATTCCGGGTTTTAAAATTCTGAACTGCAAATTTAGTAAAATCCGCTATAAATTTTTCACTATTGTCCGATTAAAATGGGAACATAATAACGATATTCTTCGCTCCACTTCGTTACGCTCAGAATGACAAGCTTTTATATGCCTGGGAGAGTGGAGGGCTGGGGTCGTATCAATATTCAAAATTTTCATGCTTTTATTCATCCTCCAATATGAGCATGATTTCAAATACAATACTCTCAGAAGCATAAAATGGATATTGATACGACCCCAGCCCTCCACTCATAAAAAACACCAAATGCCTTGTCATACTGAGCGAAGCGAAGTATCTAGTAATTTTAT
>CAZTPA010000088.1:0-9246 GCA_964614525.1 uncultured Bacteroidales bacterium
CTTCCTTCAATAAAAACAGATACACTTTAAAACTAAGATTGTGCTTTTCTACAACTCGTTTATAGATAAATAAAAATCATCTTTTAACAATCTATTCGGGTGTTAAAGTATGGATTTTTGTTGTTTATGTATTGAGCAAATATAAACTAATTTCTATAAATCATCAAAAGGTGATCGTATGTTTTTTAAACTCTTTGTGCTGACGTGTGTGTAAATTTCTGTCGTTTTGCTGCTTTTATGGCCTAGTAGTTCCTGAATAAATCTTAAATCTGTACCCTGCTCTAGCAAATGAGTGGCATAACTGTGACGTAAACTATGCAATGTGGCCCGCCTTTTTATACCTCCATCCCTTAAAGACTTCTTAAATACACTTTGCAAACTTTGTTCTGAATATTTTTGCCCGGCACGAGCTCCCTCAAATAACCAAACTTTTGGCCTGTATGCCTTGTAATATTCCCGCAGCATTTCTATAATTTTTTCTGAAATTGGAATTACCCTGTCTCTGTTGCCTTTTGATTGATTAATTCTTAAAAGACTGCGCTTGCTGTCTACATCAATTGCCTTTAAACCAATTAATTCACTGCGCCTTAAACCACATGCATATATCAGGCTCAACATGGTTTTGTGTTTTATGTTTTTTAGGGAATTTAAAATGTCTGTAACTTCCTGCTTGCTTAATACATTCGGTAAACGATGCTCCCTCCTTGGCCGCTCAATCTTCTCTACGTCAAAACTCTTGCTTTCGATCTTGCTGAAAAATAATTTTAGTGCACTTGCTACCTGGTTTTGTAATGAATAGGAAAAACGCATCTCTCGCATATCATTGTTGAAATTGACCAAATCTTCATTGGTGATTTCTTCTATCGGCTTTTTTACATATATGATAAATCGCTTTAATGATTCACAGTAAGTTTTTATGGTTGATGAACTGTATCTTCTGTATTGCAAATAGTTCATAAACTTTTTTACAGTGGGAACAACCAGGCTGTAATATACCGGATCAATTTTGGTTGAATCATTTTTGCAATTCCCGGTTTCTGACTTCTTTTTATACTTCAAATTTGCATAATCATTCAGGTAGATCTTAATTTCATGATATTTTTCCTTCTTGTATAATACGTACCAGGATTTGTGTGTTTTACTCCAGGTAATGCCCTTTATTTTTCTTACAGTTTCTTGTAATTCTTTATTATAAGAAAATTTTATAAATAAGCTGTCCTCATTATCATGTTTTGCCCTGTATAATCTAATTGTAGGTTTTGAATTATTCATTGTTTTCTAATTTTATTAAACATGTAATAATAAAACTGATGCCGATTTCTCTCAAAATTTTTTATATAAAAGATTTAATTGTTTGAAGTTTTTATAATATGCATCTGACCAAAAATGTTTTGCAGACAATATTATGTATTTAATATGTATTATACAAATTTTTATACATATTTAATGATTCAAAAGAACATTGCTTATTGTAATCTTTAGGCTTATATTTAGCTTGATATATTTTTTGTCTTTATTTTTTGATGTTTTTTGTTTATTTTTTTTATATTTGTCATTATTTTTTATTGTTTAGGCATTAATTAATTTCATAAACAAAATCTCAATAAAATGACAAATAACAAAAACGAACAAGAGAATCCTTCGGAAAAACTTCCTGAAAATGTTCATATAATTGAACAGGGTATAGACATTGAAGCTTACATTGAATACCTGGAGTTTTCACACAGTTTTGAAATATACAAGCCGGATGAAAAAGAAATGCAGAACTTTGGAAATATTCTTTTTTGTCCGGAATCATCGGATGAAGACAAAAAGAGGCCTCTGGCTATTTTGGCGCACACAGGAACCATCAGTGCCTATGAACTTTTAAGTCTCTTTCACAAGCATTCAAAAAACAAAATGAAACTTTGGGCAGAAATGGCATTGCAAGAATGCAGAATGTTTCTTGAGAGTGATTTAGCTGATGAAGAAAGATTCGTGTTTTCTACAGGTCTTGGAGGAGATAAAAATAGTTTTCGATGCTTTTTAATGCTGCTGCCCGCAAATGAAAACCTCTTTACAAAAGAAAAGCAAAAAATAATAGAGAATGAATTCAACTTTGAGGCAAATAAATTAAAATGCAAGATTGAATCCTTTGAATTTCACAATGAGTATGCTGCTATAATGGCCTTAATTCCTTTTAATGTAGCACTTGGTGAATTTATGGATAATGGAATAAAAAACTGCAATGAATTTGGTAATTTTGTTTTGGAAGAATATTATGCAACGAATGGAAATGTCCCTTGCAAAGAAGAAATTGAAGAAATAATAAAAATAATAAAAGATGCATGCTAATCAGGAAGAAATTGATGCTGCACAAATTGCTGCGAGCTACGTAAATAGTACACAGCGGCATGTGTTTCTAACAGGCAAGGCGGGCACCGGGAAAACAACATTTCTAAAAGAATTAGTACATATCACTCATAAAAGCGCTATAGTATCTGCGCCAACAGGAATTGCAGCAATTAATGCCGGTGGTGTTACTCTTCACAGTCTTTTTCAATTACCTCTTGGAATATTTCTTCCGTCGAACCGCAACTTAAGTGATCAGGAATTTGAAACTGAAATTCAAACTCCGGCGTCCATAATGAAAAACCTGCGCTTAAACAACATAAAACGACGTATGCTGCAAGAAATGGAGCTGCTTATTATCGATGAAGTGAGTATGCTCAGGGCTGATATGGCCGATGCTATTGATGTAATACTCAGGACTGTACGCCGAAGAAGAGATCAGCCGTTTGGCGGAGTGCAGCTTCTTCTTATCGGAGATATGCAACAATTACCTCCCGTTGTTAAATCAAGGGAATGGAATTATCTAAAACCGTATTACAAGAGCATGTATTTTTTTGATGCAAGGGTGTTTGCTGATTGTAAACCAATTTATATAGAGTTGGAAAAGATTTACAGACAACATGATCCTGAGTTTATACGCCTTCTTAATCATCTCCGTGATGACATACTTACTAAAGAAGACATTCAATCTCTCAACAAGCATTATTCCCCAAAACTCACTGAGGAGCAAAAAGATGGAGCTGTATTTCTCACAACTCACAACCTCCAGGCTGATGAGCTAAATGCCGGCAAACTTGCAGCACTGCCGGGAGAGAGCAAATTCTATGAAGCTGAAGTAAGTGGAGATTTTCCCGATCGTAATTACCCGGTAGAACCAAGAATGGAGCTTAAAGAAGGTGCACAGATAATGTTTGTAAAAAATGATTATTCCGGAGAACAAAGATATTTTAATGGTAAGATAGGCAAGATTTCCGAACTGAGCGATGAAGGTATTGCTGTTGAATTTAGCGATGGAAGCGGCTATGTGGAACTTGAACCTTATACCTGGGAAAACAAACGTTATACCCTAAACCAAGAAACAAGAGAAATAGAGGAAAAGATTATTGGCAGTTTTCAACAGTATCCTATAAAACTGGCCTGGGCTATTACAGTGCATAAAAGCCAGGGACTTACTTTCGATAAAGCGATAATTGATGTTTCCCGGGCCTTTGCTCCCGGTCAGGCGTATGTTGCTCTTTCCAGATTACGCAGCCTTGAAGGCTTAATGCTTTCTAAACCTATGCCTGAATATAATCTCACTACAGATAAAGCTTTGTCGGACTTTTCAAAGCAAAAAAGCAAGACTGAGGATTTAGCTATAAATCTTAAAAGTGAGTCATTTCTCTATGCAAAAAGTTTTTTGTTAATGACTTTTGATTTTGAAGATCTTGTTTATCAGTTCCGACAACATATTCAAACATATGACAAACAAGAAAACCGCTCTGAAAAGCAGAAGCATAAAAAGTGGGCGCAAAATTTATTGCCCGAAATTGAAGCCATCCGAAATACCGGCAACAGCTTTCTAAAACAAATCAAAAGCATAATGCAAAAGCCGGAAGATTCAAATCTTGAACATGTTCAGGAAAGAGTTAAGGCCGCCGCTAATTATTTTGATACAGGATTGAAAAAACTGATGAAGCAAGTAAAAGACAAACGTTTTGAAGTTATAGAAGTAAAAGGTGCCAAGAAATACAATAATGAACTTGAAGATATTGAAGGTTGGTTTATGAGTAAGCTTAAACAAATATTAAAAAGTGAAATGCTTATAAGTTCATTAATTGAGAATATTGAACCTGACAAATCAAAATTAGAAGCAGATCAAAACCAGCTTTATCAGGAGCAACATTCAGACTTTAAAATTTCCAACAAAAAGAAAGCTAAAAGCAAACCAAAAAAGAAAAACAAAATTCCTTCGATGGATATTAGTCTTGCTCTTTACAAAGAAGGCAAAACGCCCATAGAAATTGCAGCTGAAAGGGAATTAACCTTAAACACCATAGAAGGTCATCTAAGCAGATGCGTTTCAAAGTCATTGCTTCCTGTGAGTGATTTTGTTAGTGAGGAATGTCTGAAAAATGTTATAAACGCATATCATAAAACAAAAGAACATTCTTTAACGGAAATCCGGGAAAAGCTTGACAACAAATATACTTATACTGAAATCCGCTTTGCTCTTTCCGGTTATTTTGCAGGATTAAACGAAACAGACAAATAAGAATATCATTAGAATTATTTTACTTCTTTTTCCTTTTATGAATATGAGTAGCGTGTCCGTAGTACAGTTCGGCAGCTTCCATTAATGTTTCCGACAAAGTAGGATGCGGATGTATTGTAAGTTCCAGATCTTTGGCTACGGCAGCCATTTCAATAGCTAATGTAGCTTCAGAAACAAGGCCACCTGTTTCTTTACCAACAAATCCCGCACCCAGCAAACGATCTGTTTCCGGATCTATGATGAGCTTGGTCATGCCGTTCTTTAAACCCAATGTCATTGCCCTTCCCGAAGCGGCCCATGGGAATTTCACAATTTCTACCTTTCTGCCCTGTTCTTTAGCTTCTGTTTCTGTAAGTCCTGTCCAGGCTATCTCCGGATCAGAAAAAACTACAGCCGGTATTGCTTTGGGTTCAAAAGCAGTTTTTTGGCCTGCAATATGCTCTGCGGCGACTCTTCCTTCGTGAGATGCTTTGTGCGCCAGCATAGGGCTGCCGGTAATATCTCCAATGGCATAGATATGATCAACATTAGTCCGCCTTACAATATCGACTTTTATAAAACCTTTGTCATCAGTTTCAACTCCGGCCTTTTCAAGTCCGATATTTTTTGTGTTAGGCTTAGAACCTATAGCTACAAGAACTTTATCAAAACTTTGTTTTTGCTTTTTGCCGTCTTTAGACTCCAGCTCTACTTCAAGCTTTTTGCCTTTCTTGTTAATCTTTGTGACTTTCGTTTCAAACTTTATATTCTTAATTAAATCCTTGCTTTCCTTTTTGAAATTATCACGTAGATCCTGATCCAATCCCGGCAAAATATCTGAAGTAAACTCAGCTATTGTGATTTCTGAACCCAGAGCTTTATATATAACGCTCATTTCCAATCCAATATAACCGGCGCCTACAACAAGTAATTTTTTAGGAATATTTTTCAGCTCCAGCGCTTTTTCAGCATTCATTATGTCATCATTGAAAGACAAATCAGGCAAATTAGCTGAAGATGAACCGGTGGCAATTATGAGTTTTTCAAATTCAATATCTTTCTTTTCTCCCTCATTAGAAGTAAATTGTAGTGAATTTTTTCCCGTAAGTTTTGCCATTCCATGCAAATACTCAATTTTATGGCTTTTTGCCAATTGCCCCAAGCCACCGGTAAGATTCTTAACGACAGATTCTTTCCATTCACGTACTTTATCTACATCTACTTTTACTCCGGAGAAAGACAATCCCCATTCTTTCGCTTTAACAGTTTCATCTTTAACAGCTGCAAAGTGCAATAATGCTTTTGTGGGAATACATCCATGAAAGAGACATACACCGCCGGGATTGGGTTTGGGGTCAATTAAGGTTACATCAACATCAAAGTTGGATGCCTGAAAAGCAGCAGCATAACCTCCGGGCCCTGCTCCTATTATAACTAATTGCTTTTTATTTGCCATTTGATAAAATATTTTGGGGAATTACTCAGCAGCTTTAGCAGCAAAATAACTCCTGATTTATTCTTATTTAAACATGGTTAAAATTGGCCTTTCCATGGCATCACACAGCCACCTAAGAAACCTCGCACCCTCAGCGCCATCAATAATTCGGTGATCATAAGATAAAGACAAAGGAAGCATCATGCGCGGCTTAAATTCTCCATCAATAAAAACCGCTTCGGTTTGAGATCTTGAAACTCCAAGAATAGCAACATTTGGACGGTAAACGATGGGTGTAAAATTGGTTCCGCCAATACCACCAAGATTTGAGATGGCAAAGTTGCCACCCTGAAGTTCATCAGGTTTAATCTTTTTATTGCGGGCTTTTTCAGCCATTTCGTTGAGCTCTATAGAAAGCTCCATTATACTTTTCTTATCTGCATCACGAATTACAGGTACCAAAAGGCCTTTTTCAGTATCAACAGCTACACCGATATTTACATATTCTTTATAAATAATTTCGCCATTTTTCATGTCAAGGCTTGCATTAAAGCGGGGAAATGTTTTTAAAGCTATAGCTGTTATTTTCAACAAAATAGCTGTTACCGTGAGTTTTGCCCCTTCTTTTTCAACATATTTAGAATAATCCTTTCTGAATTTCTCCAATTCTGTAACATCGGCTTTGTCAAATTGAAACACATGAGGAATGCTTTGCCAGGACTCGCTCATGTTTTTTGCAATAATTTTCCTGATATTATCCATTTTTTCACGTCTGGTTTTTCCCCAATGTGAAAAATCAGGAAGATCATAATCATCGGCAGCAGGCGAAGACTTTTTTTGCATTGCTTTTTTTGCATAGGCTTTAACATCATCCTCGGTAATTCTGTTATTGGGCCCGCTACCCTTAACTCTTCCAATATCAACACCAATTTCCCTGGCTACTCTTCTAACCGCAGGAGAAGCAGGAACATCTTTGCGGGATTTCCCTTCATCCTCCTTCTCAGCCTCAACCTCAGCCTTATCCTCTTCCTCAACCTCAGCCTCATCCTCAGCCTCATCCTTATCCTCCTTCTCAACCTCAACCTCAGCCTCAGCCTCAACCTTATCCTCTTCCTCAGCCTTATCCTCTTCCTCTGTTTCCACAGTAAACATAACCTGGCCAACTTCGACCTCATCATCATTTGCGACCTTTATCTCTTTGATGGTTCCGGAAACATCTGATGGTAATTCAAAACTTGCCTTATCGCTTTCCATTTCAGCAAGTGAATCATCTTTTTGAACCTTATCCCCTTTTTTGACAAGAATTTCAATCACCACAGCAGTGGTAATATTTTCGGCAATTTCGGGTAATTTTATTTCCTTAATCATATCTATATATTTTTATATCTGTGTTGGATTAGGTTTATCACTATTTATTTTAAAATCCTTAAATGCTTTTTTCACATCTTCTTTCTTAATTTTTCCTGCATTGAACAAACTATGAATAGCAGCGTAAGCAATATGACGATCATCCACTTCGAAATAATCTCTAAGCGCTTTTCTGTTGTCACTTCTGCCGAAGCCATCGGTACCCAAAACGGTAAGTATTCCGGGAAACCATCGGCAAACAGTCATCGGTATTGCTTTAACATAATCATGAGCAGCAATACATAAACCCTTATCGCCATCCAAAGATTCCTCAATAAAACACTTCCGTGCTGCTTTGTCCGGGTTCATCCTGTTCCATCTCTCAGTTTCCCTGGCATCTTCATACAGAGATTTATAACTTGTTACACTCCACACATCAACAATCACATCAAAATTATCTTCCAGCATGTCTGCTGCCCTCAGGGCTTCATTAAGAATTGCACCGCTACCAAACAGATTTATCTTTTCCCCTTTTCTTTTTCTTGACTTTCTGAATTTATACATTCCCTTAAGGATTCCATCCTCAACACCTTCAGGCATTTTAGGCATTTTATACTTCTCATTCATAACAGTAATGTAATACATCAGATCTTCCTGATCAACATACATCCTTTTCATACCGTCTTTAACAATCACGGCAAGTTCATAGGCAAATGCAGGATCATATGCTTTAATTGCCGGCACAGCCATTGCCAACAAGTGAGAATGACCGTCCTGATGCTGCAAACCTTCCCCGGCGAGAGTTGAACGCCCGGAAGTGCCGCCAATAAGAAAACCTTTGGCACGAGCATCAGCAGCTGCCCATATTAAATCGCCTATACGTTGAAATCCAAACATTGAATAGTAAATAAACATTGGAATCGTATTGATTTTATGCGTTGAATAAGCAGTGCCGGCAGCAATAAATGAGGACATACATCCGGCTTCCGTTATACCTTCTTCGAGAATGGCTCCGTCTGTAGCTTCTTTATAATATAACAGTGACTCCCTGTCAACAGGATCATAATTTTGTCCTACGTGAGAGTAAATTCCAAATTTACGAAAAAGTGCATCCATCCCAAATGTTCGTGATTCGTCAGGAACAATAGGTACAATGAGCTTACCCATATTTTTATCTGCCATCATTTTAGACATCAGCTGCACCATCGACATTGTAGTAGCCAACTCTCTGTCGCCGGAGCCTTCAATAAGTTCACTATAAACCTTATCATCCGGCAAGGAAATTGGTTCCACCTTTTTGTTCCTTATAGGAATAAATCCACCCAAAGCTTTCCTTTGTTTTTTAAGATACTTTATCTCTTCGCTATTTTCGTCTGGTTTATAAAATGGCGCTTTTATTGCCTGGTCATCGGAAAGAGGTATTCCAAACCGGCTTCTAAAATGCAGGAGTTCTTCCTCATTTAATTTTTTCTGCTGGTGAGTAATATTTCGGCCTTCACCGGCTTCTCCCAATCCGTAACCTTTAATTGTTTGGGGCAGAATAACCACAGGCCCATCTTCATAATCTACAGCTTTTTTGTATGCATTAAATACCTTTTGGGGGTCGTGACCACCTCGTACTAGCTTTTGCAACTGTTCATCAGAATAATTCTCAACCAATTTTAAAAGAGACTCACTTCTGCCAAAGAAATCTTTACGTATAAAATCACCTGAAGAAACAACATATTTTTGAAACTGGCCATCTGGCGTTTCTTCAAAAGCTTTCAGCAATTCCCCATCATCATCTTTAGCAATAAGAGGATCCCAGTCGCCACCCCAGATAACTTTAATTACTTTCCATCTAGCACCTTTGAAAGCAGCTTCAAGTTCCTGAATGATCTTGCCGGTACCTCTAACATGC
>CAZTPA010000089.1:0-9226 GCA_964614525.1 uncultured Bacteroidales bacterium
TTATTAGAACAAGATTGAAAAATCTAAGTCTTTGATATCATATAAACTTTTATTTTTGCATTGTAAAAACAAATCAGCTAATGCCACCTATTTTTACAAAATATTATTATGAAGTGTTTCCGCATTAAGTTTATAATTTTTGTTTTTGTTTTTCTATTTGGAAGCACAACCTGTTTCAAAAGCAGCAATAGCTTCCTATATCATAGCGGTGCATCAGAAAATTCATTATTGTCTTTTTACTGTCAAACCGAAGAAGAAATAAATTATTTAAATGAGCGAATTACTGAAATTCTCACGGAACTGGAATTTAACGGAAATGTTTATCTTTCAAAAAACGGCATTACACTTTATGATCGCTGCCTTGGTTTTACAGATTACAAAACTAAGGAAGCTTTAAACAGAGAAACAGTATTCCAACTTGCAAGTATTTCAAAAACTTTTACAGGCGCTGCGATTTTGCTGCTGCAGGAAGATTCTCTTTTAAAAATAACGGATTGTGTACAAGATTATATTCCGGAATTTCCTTATGATGAAATAAGCATTAAACATTTGCTGACTCATACTTCAGGTCTTCAGAATTATATGTATTTGTTGGAAAAACATTGGAAAAAAGATTATTATCCAACTAATGAGGATGTTTTGGACTTATATATTAATCTAAAACGTCCTTTGAATTTCACATCGGGATCTCAGTTTCAATATTCAAATAGCGGTTATGTTATTTTGGGCCTTTTGATAGAGAGAGTCAGCGACATGAGTTATCCTGATTTTCTGAAAGAGAGAATTTTTGAGCCTTTGAAATTAAATAACACATTTGTAAATGACCTTCACCATCCGAAGGAGGTAGAAAACAGGGCTTTCGGCTACAGGAAAGCCGGGAAAAGCTGGAGATTGATTCCTGACAGCAATCTTGATGCTGTTTTAGGTGATAAAGGCATTTTTTCAAATATTCCGGATTTAATAAAGTGGGACTACGCTTTGTATTCTGATATTCTAATCCCAACAGAACGCAGGGAAGAGGCATTTGAGTTTGGCCGATTGGATAACGACAGCATAATAAAATACGGTTATGGCTGGAGATTGCAAAAATATTTGGATTACAAAATTATTCACCATCCCGGCAGGTGGCATGGCTTTAGAACAAGCTTTAAAAGGTTTACAGAAAACCGCTCTACACTTATTATTTTGAGCAATAATGACACAGACATTGCCGACCTTGTTGATACTTTGCAAAACCTTATGTTTCATGAAGAAAGAGAAATCTGGTTGTCAGGACAACCCGATGAATTACTTGATTTTGATTAACTTTGCACCCAATAAAAAACCAGACACAAACATGGAAAACATCGAAGTAAAAATAGTTAACAACTCAAACAATGCAATTCCCGAATATGAAACACTGTTCTCAGCGGGAATGGACATACGTGCATTTGTTGACGAACCAATAATAATTAAGCCTTTGGAGCGTTGTTTAGTACCCACCGGATTGTTTATTGAATTAGCTGCAGGATATGAAGCACAAATAAGGCCGAGAAGCGGTTTGGCAATAAAATCCGGAATAAGTGTATTAAATAGCCCGGGAACTATTGATGCCGATTACAGGGGAGAAGTAAAAATAATCCTGGTAAATTTATCTGATAAGGAATTTACCATTAACAGCGGAGACAGAATAGCCCAGATGGTTATTGCAAAACATCAAAGAGCTGTATTCCTTGAGGTTGAAGCTCTTTCCGAAACAAAACGTGGAACAGGTGGTTTTGGGCATACCGGAACCAATTAATAAAACAAATTTCCGCTTATGACATATATGAAAAGCTTTGTTAAAATTCTTCCTCTTGTCCTTTTATTGGCATTTTCTTCGTGTAAAACATTGTTTCAAAAAACAGATAAACACGAAAAGACAGTAGTTTCAGAAAAAGACAAACTAGAAAGCTCTGCACTGCTTATTGAAGGAACCCGCCATAGAATAAAAGGCAACACAGCCAAAGCAATAGTGAACTATGCCAATGCTGTTGAAAAAGACCAAAATAATTCAGCCGCTTTTTTTGAACTTGCAAAAATTCATTATATAGAGGAGGAGTTTAAAGATGCCTTAATTTTTGCAAAAAGAGCTAATCAAATTGATCCTGAAAACATTTTTTACAGAATTCTTCTTGCAGACATTTATTATGTAAATCAGCAAGCCGATAAAGCCATAGAAATTCAGAAAAAACTTGTTGAAGATTATCCAAGGGATGCCAATCTATACCTGGACCTTGCACAAACGCTGGCTCAGGAGTCCCGTTTCAAAGAAGCAATTGAGGTTTATAATGATTTGGAAAAATATATTGGTTTTTCCGAACAAATAGTTGCAGAGCGACAGGATTTGTATCTTGAACTTGGGCGTCCGGAAAAGGCCATTGAGGAAATGGAAATGCTAGTAAAGCTCTACCCCGAGAACTTCAGGTATATGGAACATCTTGCAAGCCTTTATATGTCAACAGGCCAAGAAGAAAAAGCTTATCAATTGTATGAGCTTATGCTGGAAAAAATGCCTGATAATCCTTACACTTTATTGCTTATTGCCGACTACTATCAAACCAAAGGAGAGAAAAAAGAAGCTCTTAAATATTTAAAATCGGCTCTAAAAAGTCCCTCTTTGGATATTGACAGCAAAGAAAAAATCATGCTGGCATTTTTTCATTTTTCAGCACAGGACAGCATATATATTTCTCAGGCTTATGAGCTGTGTGAATTATTAATAGACCTTCATCCTGAAAGGCCGGAAGTATATTATATTTATGGGGATTTTTTATATCGTGATGGCAAATATAAAAAAGCAAGAGATGTGTATTTGAAGTCTGTTGAAATAGATCCCGATAACATAAGAGTTTGGGAACAAATCTTAACAATAGATTCTAAGTTAGAAGACTTTGAGTCAATGTATAAAAACTCCGGCAAAGCTTTGGAGTACTTCTTTGAGTATCCTCTTATTTATTACTATCAGGCAATTTCTGCATATAATCAGGAGGACTTCATGACAGTGACAGAAGCAATGCAGGATGCTATTGTTTTGGTGTTTTCAAATGACACAATTGCGTCCGATTTTTATACTTTACAAGCCGATGCATACAGTAAAATGGAAATGTACGAAAAATCTGATAGTGCATATATAGAGGCGATAGAGAGAAATCCCGAAAATGCATATGCGCTGAATAACTACAGTTATTCATTATGTACAAGAAAAACAAATCTCGAACTAGCAAAAGAAATGTCTTTGTTGTCAAATGAATTACAACCAGGGATGTCTTCTTTTCAGGATACTTACGCCTGGATTTTATATCAAATGGGTAATTACGAAGAAGCTCGAGCCTGGCTGGAAAAAGCGATAAAAAACATGACAGAGGAGCGTCCACTTGTTTTAGAACATTACGGCGATGTTCTTTATAAACTGGGGAAAAAAGAAGAAGCTCTTAATTACTGGAAAAAAGCAATGGATGCCGGCGAAGGAAGCGAGAATTTAGAAAGAAAAATTAATGACAAATTTTTATATGAGTAAAACAATAATGCGATTTTTTATATTTTTAATCTTGATTATCTCGGTGAGCATTTTTTGGGGATGTGATACAAAAAAACTGTTTAAAAGAACTGAGAAAGAGATTGTTTTAAAAACACCTGAGGAAGTATTTGAAATAATAGAGAAAAACAAGCCTGAGTATGAATGGTTTTCCACAAGGTTTTCAGGAAGTGCTATCTGGGAAGGAAGAAATTATAATGTCTCCGGATCAATCAGAATAAAAAAAGATTCTGCTATCTTTGTTTCCGTTACTCCTGTATTGGGCATTGAAGTAGCAAGATTGCTAATTAGCAATGATTCTGTCAAGTTTTTAAACAGGCTGGAATCGAGCTATTATGTTGGTGACAATAGTTTCATGAACAGAATAATTGGTGCTAACCTTGATTATCAAATGGTGCAGGCTTTAATAATAGGTGATGATTTCCCTCATTATGAAACAGAAAATTTTTTAATGGTAAAAGAAGCCGGTAAAATTATTCTTAGCAATTCCCAAAGAAAGAAAAGCGATAATCATTTGTTATATCTTTCTCAAGACTTAATTATAGGCCTTGATAATTTCAAAGTACGGGAAAATGCAATTACAGATCCGGCCGGGAGCTCGGTCAGGGCCAATTATCCGGCATGGGAAAATATTGATGGACAGCTGTTTCCGGCAGCATTAGACTTAATGTTTACAGATAAAAACACAAATGCAGAGCTATATCTTAAATATAACAGGATGGCAATAGATACACCGAGAAATATGAGTTTTAGAATACCGCCACGCTATGAGGAAATTTCATTTTAACACAATAAGTTTTGTGCTTTTCTTGTGTTTTGTTTTTACTGTTGTTTTGACAAAAGGTCAAAGCAGGGATGATCTTGAGCGTGAAAGAAAGGAGCTGGAAAAAAACATTCGCCTGACAAACCAATTATTAGAAAAAACCAAAAAGTCTGCTGAGACAACTATAAATCAGCTGGAAATTCTAAACAGCCAGATTAGCAAGCGGGAAAACCTTTTGCAAGTTCTCGACAGCCAAATTCAACTGCTTAACAGACAAATTAGTTCTTATACAAAAGAGATAGAGAAATTAACTGAAGAGCTTAGGGAGCTAAAAGAGTCCTATGCCAGAATGATTTATTTTGCTCATAGAAATAAAAGCTCATATCAAAGGCTGATGTTTCTTTTTTCGTCCAGTGATTTTAATCAGGCATATCTTCGATTGAAATATCTTCAACAATATGCCAGGCACAGGCAGATTCAAGCTGAAAAAATCATTAAAACAAGTGAAGAAATAAACACAAAAATTGAAGAACTTGAGAAACAAAAACAGGAACAAAAGAATTTGCTTGCTGAAGAAAAAATAGAATTAGAGCTTCTTTCTTCCGAAAAACAGCAGCAAAACAACATTGTTGAAGACTTGCAAAAACAAGAAAAGCAACTTAAAGAACAACTAAAAGAGCATCAAAAATCTATAAAAGCATTAGATAATGCAATAGCCAGAATAATTGAAGAAGAAAGAAAAAAAGCTGAAGAGAAAGCCAGAAAAGAAGGCAGGCCGGTTAGCAGAGAATTTACTTTAACGCCGGCAGAAATGGAACTTTCTAAAAGCTTTTCTAATAATAAAGGCAAACTTCCATGGCCAACACAAAGAGGTGTTGTTGTTGGTAAGTTTGGGGAAAGAGACCATCCCGTTCTAAAAAATATCAAAATTCAAAATAATGGAATCGACATTGCCACCGTTGAAGGTGAAAAAGCAAGAGTGCTTTTTGAAGGAACCGTTTCCAGGGTAATATATGTGCCGGGCACTCACTATGCTGTGATTGTGAGGCATGGAGAGTTTCTTAGTGTTTATTCAAATTTATCAGAAGTGTATGTAAAAAATGGACAAAAGCTGACAACTAAAGAGGAAATAGGCCTTATTGCAACTACTCCAAAACAATCAAGAACAATTATAAACCTTCAAATATGGCATGGTACAAACAAGCAAAACCCGGAGGATTGGTTGACTAAATAAATCTTTATAGAGCGCGGCTAATAACTTTATTTAAACAGTTTCGTACAATATATTGCAAATACTTTCATTATAACAAAAGCATTTGCAGGAATCAATAATTCGATAAAATTTTTTTATATAAAAACCCTTAAGAGAAATAACATGAACACATCAATTATTTTGTGGATGCCCGGAGCCTGGGAAATCGTAGTAATTGCACTTGTATTGCTACTGCTGTTTGGCGGGAAAAAAATCCCCGAACTCATGAGAGGGCTTGGAAGAGGAGTTAAAGAGTTTAAAGACGCCCAACAAGAAGAAAAAGAAGAAAAGAAGCAAGAGAATAAGGAGAAAGAAAACAATAAGGAAGAGAAGTAATTTAATCAGGCTTTACAAATTTTGGTGCTAATTAATTTTTATACTATAATTATGAATAAAATCTTGTTTTTCATAGCAATAACATGTTTTCCGGTATTAAGCATCACTACTCATGCTCAGAATACCAATACAAATGACATAAACGAAATAATTATTAAACGCGATGATCCGGTAGTTGTGGCTTTAGACAGTCTCGCCTTTTTGCTTCGGTTAAATAACTTTCCCGACTATCATGACAATAAAATTATAACAGAAAGATTTCCAAAAGATTTCATTCCTGAATATGTAGACAGCATTTATGCAGAAAGGATGGAACTATTAAATCAAAAATCACCAATTGAATTCACTCACAACTCAATAGTAAAGTCTTTTATTAGTTTATATGCAGATCGACGAAGAGATTTAACAGAGCGTATTTTGGGATTAGCTGAATTGCATTTTCCCTATTTTGAAGAACAACTCGATGCTTATAATCTGCCTTTGGAGTTAAAATACATTGCAGTAATTGAATCTGCATTAAATCCTGTTGCCAGATCCAGAGCAGGAGCAACCGGTATTTGGCAATTTATGTATGGTACAGGCAAAATGTATGGATTGCAGGTCAACAGTCTTGTTGATGAAAGAGCCGACGTGCAAAAAGCAACTTCTGCAGCATGCCGGCATTTTCAGGATTTATATAAGATTTATGGCGATTGGTATCTTGTTCTCGCAGCTTATAATGCAGGTCCCGGCAATGTTAACAGGGCAATAAGAAGAGCAGGCGGAGCAAAAGATTTTTGGGCAATCCGTCATTTCTTACCAAGAGAAACCAGAAACTACGTACCGGCATTTATCGCAGTTACCTACACAATGGAATACGCCGAAGATCACAACCTTTTTCCTATTCCTGCACCATACTCTTATGATGATATTGATACTATTCATGTGAGAAAACAAATTAGCTTTAAAGCGATTAGTGAGCTTTTAGACATTCCTTATGATCATATAAGATATCTGAATCCCTCCTATCGCAAAGGAATAATTCCATATAATTCCAAAGAAGCCTACCTGCTACGATTACCAAAAGAACATAGCGGATTATTTGTAAGCAATGAGGAAGAAATTTATAATTATAAAACCGACGAAGAAATTAAACAGGAAGAACTTGCAGCAAAAATGGCAGAAACCATAGTTCACGTTGTGAGAAGCGGAGAAGTGTTAGGAACAATTGCACGCAAGCACGGCACTACAGTGCGTGAAATTCAACAATTAAACAACCTCAGAGGTACAATGATCAGGCAGGGACAAAGACTTGTTGTAAGAGCGCCACAAGCTCTTTCTCTGCCAAATATAAGTGCAGACAATAATGTTCATGTTGTGAAAAGAGGGGAAACCTTAGGCCTGATTGCCAACAAATACAAGGTGTCGGTTAATAGTCTGCAAAGTTGGAATAAATTGCCCAATACAAAAATTTATCCCGGACAAAGTATTATTGTCAGGCATTCGGGAGCCTCCAATTCAAATGAACAACAAATCGTTCAAAGTGAAGAAATTATTGAAGAAGAGGTATTTGAAAATATTTTTGTAATAGATAATAATATAGAAGATTTGTTCTGTGATAATTCTGAGTATTTCCTTTACATAGTTAAAAAGGGAGATACTTTATTGGATATAGCCAATAAATATGATAATATTAACGTTGAAGATATAATAGAATTTAACAAACTAAACAATGTTGATGTTTTAAATGAAGGACAAGCTATAAAAATCTATTTGCCATAAGCATAAGACAGGCCGGTTTTTATTATTACATCAACTGTGGTTTTTAAGAACAAATCATATCATAATGAAAAAGTTAAATGTAATTTTATTATTAGTAGTATTGTTTTCCTCATGTGGAATAGGTGAAAAACCTGAAAAGCCATCTGCATCAGGAAAAGCAGGCGAATTGCTCTTGGTCATGGAAAATGTACTTTATCGTGGAGAGGCGGGAGATACATTAAAATCTGTTTTTGCTCAAAGCCTCCCAATGTTTCCTCAGCCGGAACCAATGTTTAATATTGTCCAGATTAATGAAAAAGCTTTTAAATCAATTTTTGAAAGTCACAGACATATCTTCATAGCAGAGATAAACCCACAAGAAGAAAAAGCAAGAATAGAATCCAGAAAAAATGTCTGGTCATTTCCTCAAATGGTAATAAAAGTAATAGCACCGGATGTTGATACTTTTAATAAAACCATAATTGCAAATGAAGATGCTTTTATTAATTACTACCTTCAAACTGAATGGGAACGCATAAATAATGCTAATTCAAGAATTCCTAATCATGAAATCATTCATACCTTAAAGAATGATTTCGGAATAAAAATGACTGTTCCTCAAGGCTTTTATATCGCAAAACAAGAAGACTCTTTTATGTGGATTAGACGCACAGGAACCAAAGAAGACCTTGATATGAGCATCTTGCTTAGTATTATGCCATATCAAAGCGCAGAAAAGGATTTTGCCACTGAAACCATTTGGAAAAGAAGAGATTCTATCACAAAAACACATATTCCGGGCCCTTTTCCCGATACTTATATGACAACATATCCTAACATTCCTCCAATATTTAAAGAAATAAATTTTAACGGAAAATATGCAATCAGAGCCGAGGGTTTATGGAGAGTTGAAGGGGACTTTATGGGCGGACCTTTTATGAACTATACTTTTGTTGATGAAAATCGCAGACTACTGATTAATCTTGATGCTTATATTTTCTATCCAAACGAGAATAAGCGGGATTTTATGAGACAACTTCAGGCTATAATACATAGCTTTGAATTTGCGCCAAAAACAGAACAGCTTTAAATCTCTGTCAGATTTTTAAAACTTCTATTCTTATTTGATTAATACAGTTGTGACTCCGGAGGGACTCGAACCCCCAACCGGCAGAACCGGAATCTGCTATTCTATCCAATTGAACTACGGAGCCGTTTTAATGTTCGCAAAGTTAGCATTTTTAAAATTTCTGTTTCTATCTTGATTGAAAATAGTGAAAAATGAAATTGCAAAACATAGAAGGCGGGGTTTTAGTGACTGGTGATTTGTGATTAGTGACTAGTACAATTCCTTATACATGATATGTTTAGCCGATAAAGAGGCATTAAACCCGAAGCTGGAAGTTCCTTCGGAAGCTTCCGGTTCTGGCCGGAGGAACTTCCAGCTTACGCCGAACACAAAACCCCGATACCTCCTATTGACAAAAAATTGTCCGAACAAAACAGCTGAAAATCAATTTTTTAAATATTTTTTTCATTTTTTTTAAAATTGCTTGTAACTTTACGGTAAGATATCCGT
>CAZTPA010000090.1:0-9167 GCA_964614525.1 uncultured Bacteroidales bacterium
GAGTGATCTGGATGCAGCATTATTATGATAATTCAAACTTTGAAATTGCAGTCCAAACGACCAATGCTAATGAATATACTACATCCATAACCACTCCGGATCCAGGACAATGGTACCATCTAACATCAATTTACGATGGCGAAGAATCGTGACTTTATGTAAATGGAGTATTAGAAGATGTACCATCACTCAGCGGTTATTTAAATCCCAATATTGCTAAACCCGTCTTATCAATGGGTAGCTGGGCAAGTGAATATGATAATAGCAGGCAGTTTAGCGGAACTGTTGATGAAGTGAGTATATGGTCAAGAAGTTTTATGAATTGGGAAGTTTATGAAATGATGCATTATCCCTTTAATATTACTTATGGGGATAATCCTGACAATGAATTTTCTGCAGAAGGACTATATAGCTATTGGAATTTTGATGATATGCATAATGATAGCATTTATAATTTGACAGGCTTAAAGCAAACTCCCGAAATTATGGGAGAGGGAGCAGTAGTTTCTTTTCTGCAACCAAAATTTGCTGCAAATTTTCATGTTGTTTCACATGATAATCAGCCTTTTTCCGGGAAAATATTAATTGATGATGAGCAAATAAATCTTTCAAATGGATTTGCTGAATATTCCCTGGGAGTTGGAAATTATACTTACCTTATTAATGATAGCTCAGATGAAAGCGTTTTTTACGGCGAATTTCAGCTTTGTTGCAGTGCTACTGATACAATATTTGTTGACTTAAGCAAAGGCCCTCAGGTTTTTTATTCTCAGGGAGATTCTGCTTTTAACTCATTGCAAAATTGGAATAGTATGAGAAATGGAGAAGGCTCTGCTCCAATTAATTTTAATGACAGTACACATCAGTTTGTTATTCAAAATAATCATAATCTCATAATTGAAGATAACATTAGTGTTTCCGGTGAAATTATTCTAATGGATAATTCGGTTTTAAATACCGGGGGAAATTTTCAAATTAATACTGGTATGATTTCAATGAATGATGGTGCAACAATGATTATTCATACTGAAACTTCTGATACTGAAAATATCAATTTCAATTATATTTCCAATACCGGCAAACTTATTATCAATTCATCTGAATTTTCTATTCCTGCCGGAAAATATGGCGATGTGGAAATAAATCTGTCTGAGAAAAATGATAAGGTTAGAATGAAGGCAGATATTAGTGTTAATAACTTGACAATTACTAATGGTATCTTTGAAATTGATGATAATGTTTTCTCTTTGTTTGGAGATATAAATGTTCAATTATCTGAAAATAAGCAAGGCAGGCTAAAGACTAACAGCTTATCGGAAATGAAAATACTGGGATCTTCAAATCTTACTACGCTGCCTGAAATGGAACTGCAAAAGCTTGTTTTAATGAGAGAGGAAGGCTTAAGTTTGAGTGGTATGCTGAGAGTTGATACACTGGAATTAATTAATGGCAATCTTTACACTTCAGATGAAAGTTATGTGATTGTGAAGGAGATTGAAAGCACAGAAAATCATACTACTTTCTCATATATAGCAGGACCAATGGCGCGATATATAAGTTCTGAATATTCTACAACTGATGAAGAATTGTTTTTTCCTACCGGTACAATCAATTTTTACAAACCTTTTAGTTTAAATCTAAATGCAGACGAAGCCGGAATTTATAAGGTTGAAGTGATTGAAGGAATGGCTCCTGTTGACAATTTGCCTGATGATATTGAATTTATTAACAAAGATTATTATATAAAGATTGATTTGATTAGCGATATAAGAATTAATGCAAGCAAGATTCGAATGTTTTATTGTTCACACGATGGAGTATATGATACTGATAATCTAAGAATTGTTTTTTCTAACTATAAAGAAATAGTAAATCTTGGAGGACATGGAAATACTGATATTGTTGGTTCTATTCTATCTGAGAATTCTTTCAATCAAGGTGGAATATTTATGCTTGGAAATGCACTAGGAAATAGCGAAGCACTGCCGGTAGATTGGCTGAACATAGAGGCGGAGCAATTGAATGATCATATAAATATTGAATGGACAACAGCTACTGAAATAAATAATAAAGGGTTTTATGTACAAAGAAGTTATGATGCTGTAGAATTTGAGAATATAGGGTTTCTTTATGGACAGGGAACCACTTCCGAAATTAACACATATCATTTTAAAGATATTTTCTTTGATAATGCCGAGAAAGTTGTTTACTACAGAATTATGCAGGAAGATTTTGATGGTACCCTCAGCTATTCTCAGATAGTAGATGTTATTCTAAACACAAACAGTGATTTTGACGGATATTGGTTCGTGAATAATAGCGGACAAGCAATGCTGCGCCTTATATCAGAGGATAATACCGAAGCTAAATTAGCCATCTATAATTCTAATGCAAGTTTAGTAAGCTCGAAGAATATAGCACTAATTTCAGGTATAAATGATTTTCCTATAAGTTTGAATAATGCCGGTTCAGGAATTTTAATACTTGAAGTAAGTACCGATAATCATCGTAAAAGTTTTAAAATACCGGTGATAGGACAAAAGTAGATTTTAGTAATAATCCTACATGATTATTTAAATCTACCGATAAGTTCTTCATTCTCAATAATATTAATTATAGGATGTCCCGAGGGCGACACATTCGGCACACTGCAAGCAAAGAGAGAATCAACCAAAGCGTTCATTTCTATTTCCGTGAGAGCTTTTCCATGCTTAACGGACAATTTCTTTGCAAGCGAACGGCTAAGGTTTGAAATTACATCAAGCTTTAATTCTGACATATTTCTTTTAAAATTCTCCAACAGACTTTCAATTAATTCTGCAATATTTTGACTTTCAGGAATATCTGTTGGAATACCATTTATAACAAAGGTGTTTTTACTAAATTCAGAAATATCAAAACCTAAGGATGTTATTTCATCCATTATTTCTCTAAGCAAAGTTGCATCACTTTCAATAAGAGATATTTGCTCCGGAAAAAGCAATGTTTGAGAAGAAGCCTTCTGATTTTCTTTATAAGTCTGAAACTTTTCAAAGAGTATTCGTTCGTGAGCTCTTTGCTGATCGATTATCATTATACCCGACTTAATTGTGCTGAGGATAAACCTGTTTTGTAGTTGGATAAATTTTGCGCCAGATTTACCTGTTTTATCTCTATCCATTGAAGAATCAACCAACAATTGATGCTCATCTTTTTCTTCTTTAGATCGAAAATCAGTGGGTTTCTCATTTCTTTCAGGAAACATATTCTCCCACTTAGAAGTGTTCGCATGCTTATTTAAATTCTTAGCAGGATAAAAAGAAGGTTTATCTTTAGGAGGTTCAAAAGGATTAAATTCTGTATCTACATTAATTTGCGGTGGTTTTATTTCTTTATTCTTGTCAATAACAATATCATCAAAAGCTGTTTCTCTTTCGAAATCAAGGGTAGGAGAGATGTTATGTTGTCCTAAGGCTCTCTTTGCTGATGCGAGCAATATTTGATAAATAAAGCGCTCATCCTGAAATTTAATTTCGGTTTTTGTCGGATGAACATTAACATCTATCATTTCCGGATTAATCTCCATGAAAATGAAAAATCCGGGATGCATTCCTTCTGTAATTAAATCTGAATATGCTTGTTCTATGGCATGATTAAGATATGGTGATTTTATAAAGCGTTTATTGGTAAAGAAATATTGCTCGCCGCGTTTTTTCTTGCTGAACTCAGGTTTGCCAATAAAACCATGGATTTTTACTATTTGTGTTTGCTCCTCTATTGGTACAATCTTTTTATTAAAGTTGTTTCCAAATAAGCTTACGATCCTCTGTTTTAAATTACCGGCTTCTAATTTCTGAATTAACTTATTATTATGATAATATGAAAACTCAATATCAGGATATGCTAAGCAAACCCTTACAAATTCATTGAAAATATTGCTTTTTTCAACATTATCGGATTTTAAAAAATTACGCCTTGCCGGAGTATTATAAAATAGGTTTTTTACGGAGATATTTGTGCCTTTTTGGCATTGGCAGGGAAGCTGACTTTCAACAACTGAGCCTTCAACAATAATTTGTGTTCCCAATTGGTCTTCTTCTCTTCTGCTTTTCAATTCTACATGCGCTATTGAGGCAATTGAAGCTAATGCTTCGCCTCTAAAACCCAGTGTATTTATTGAAAACAAGTCTTTTGCCAGATTAATTTTTGAAGTAGCATGTCTTTCAAAACACATTCGTGCATCTGTTTCAGACATTCCAATACCATCATCAACAATTTGTATCAGCGTTTTTCCGGCATCTTTAACAATTAACTTAATTGATTTAGCTTTAGCATCAATGCTGTTTTCCAACATTTCTTTTACAGCAGATGCAGGTCGTTGAATTACTTCACCGGCAGCAATTTGATTTGCAACTGAATCAGGTAATAATTTTATTATGTCCGACATGAATTGGTCAGGAGATTAGTATTTACATAAAAAATATCCAATAAAAAACAAAAGCCAGCGCAAGTATAATAAGTATCAGCCTGGTGTTTGTTGCTCTCTTTTCTCTTACACCTGTATTCCGCTTCCACCTGAGGCGCATGCGTTCACGTAATTCTGCATCGTAATTATCCTTATCCTTTTCTACAGCACTACTGTGACGTTTTTCACGCTCTTCTTTCTCCTTGTTGTAATAAACAGGTTTATAATTGAATTTCTTATTTCTTGATGTTTTAAAAAACGTAAGAGCCATATGTTTTGGGTATCGAGTATCGGGTTTCAGGTATCAGGTTGCTTGAAAAATCAACCTGATACCTAATCTCCGAATTTATACTTTTTGTTTTTTAAGAACAGGCACGTATTGTTGAACAAGGTAAAATCCTCCAAAAAATACTGTACTATAGAACATGTCACCTAAGAGTCCTGAATAGAAAAATGGCAATCCGGCTGCATAGCTAGCCATCAAACCACCAAAACCTGCCGGGTAAAATGGGGTAAGCCATACGGCAAAGTTTGTAATCAGAAAGAAAAGTGCTGATGCAGCAATAGTTGCGCCTGCAACAGTATGAACTTTTACATTATTTCTCATTAAATTGCCAACAAACACTACAAGTATAAAACTTGCATATACAGGAATCATAAATCCATGAAAACCAATAATTAAATCACTGATAAATAGCGCAAAAACAGGAATCAGATAAGCCATCCAGCGTTTTTCCAGGTGTGCACCCCCAAATAATGCTATTGCAGCAATCGGGGTAAAGTTTGGATAATGTGGCACTAAGCGCATTATAGCAGCAAATAATATAATACCTGTAACAAATAATACTTTGGGTGTGAAAATCTTCTTATTCATGTTTTTATGCTTTATTTAATTAAAGATTGTAAGTTTAAAAAATCTTGACAAAAGTATAAATCATTTTCAAATGTAACAATAAAGTTTTTGTTTTTGTTTATGGTAAGTTCAAAAATAATGAGTTTGAATAATTTATTTAGTTTGTGTTTTAGTAAATAAAAAAAAGAGGCTTCCGCAAAGGAAACCTCTTTTTTTTTTAAAATCTTTTTACAATATTATTGTTTTGTAAAGGTTGCAGTTCCTGTAGTAGTAAGAACGTCTTCGTCATAAAGTTCAATAATTGTATAATCGAAAGATAAAAGCTCTTTGTTTTCACCACTGTAAGATCCTGTAGCTTCAACACTTTCTCCATCAGCCCAACCTGCAGGAGTGTGTTTTGCAACCATAACATCATCACCGTTAATAACAGCAGCAGCTGAAATGTCCAGGCCAAGGAAATTAGATATGTTTAGTTTGTTAAATTCTGAAGCTGATTGAGCTGCTGTGACGTTGTAATAAATAGGATCAGGGTTTCCGTCTTCAAAATCTTCAACAGCATATGTTCCAGCCAAAAGATCACTGGTAACATGCACTGTTCTTGTAGTAGATGAGGTTCCTAAGGTATAAGTTAAAACATATTCGTTAACTTTGTTTTTGTCATACTCCGGAGAAAATGAAGTTGCAACGTCATCTTCGTTTCCACCTTCTACTTCAAAACCCGGTTCTTCATATTCCTCACCAAGGTCAAATTCAACAGGATTGTCTCCTAATAATGTAATTGTTGCATCGTCTGTTTCACAAGCTGTGAAAATAAATGCACTGAATGCGATAACTGCAAATAAACTTAAAAATTGCTTTTTCATAGTGTTAATTTTTTTTTAGTTATAAAATAATGTTTATTTAATATTTCCTTTTTGTTGAATTTACAGCTACAAAAATAGGCATTTTTTAATGAATATACACATTTTAAATATTTTTTTAATATTTTTTTTTTAGTCTCCAAAAAATGCTATTTTTGCATCTGTAGTAAAAAAAATAAATAATTAATTAATTAACACAAAAATTAAACTAAAATGAAAAAAGTATTTGGAGTAATTTTATTTGCAGCAATTTTCGTATTTGCTTCTTGTGGTCCCAGAGATACTCAGGATGATGAACAAGCTCGTTTAGATTCAATAGCTGCTGCTAAGGCTGCTGCTGCTGCCGCTGCCGCGGACGTTGCGGAGGAGGTTGAAGAAGAAGCAGAAGAAGCAGAAGAAGCAGCAGAAGAAAAGGCTGAAGAAGGTCGTGATGAAGAAGGAAAAAGAGACAGAGGAACTGAAAAAGAAGTTGAAAGAGATGAAGAAGGAAAAAGAGAAAGAGGAACTGAAAAAGAAGTTGAAAGAGAAGAAGACGGAAAAAGAAAAAGAGGTTAACAATCAGTCTTAAATTCTCAAAAAAAAGCTGCTGTAATTTTATAGCAGCTTTTTTTTTACATATTTAAGTAATAATCTTTTGCCAGTTCCTTATAATCAACTGTGTATTCATGGCGCCTGCCTGTTTCAATAGAAATTTCTTTTGTTCTTAATTCTTCGGTTTTTAGGGATAAGGCGTTTATAATCCTGTGTGCCTCCTTGTCAGGATTTGGTTTAATTATCCATTTTTCTATAATATGCAAAGCATGTATTCTTGCCAAATCTGTAATAATATTATTTTGATTAGCAGGAGTTATTAATAAAAAGGAACCGCTGTCAGTAAGCAATTTTTTTGCTCTTGCAAATAATTCTTTTAAGGGCAGCAAATCAGAATGTCTTGCCACATCTCTTTGAATATCATTTGATTTTAAACTATTATGAAAAAATGGAGGATTACAAACAATAAGGTCATATTTTTTATTGCATGCATAAGCAAAATCCTGAAACGAAATATTGTGGAGTGAGATTTTGTCCCGCCACTTACTGTTATTTATATTTTCATGAGCATCAATACATGCCTTAGAATCAATTTCAATGGCATCTATTAAAGCATCTTGTTTTTGTGCAATCATCAATGCAATTATTCCCGAGCCTGTTCCAATATCCAATACAGTTGAGCAATTTTGCACAGAAGCTATACTTCCCAGCAAAACGCCATCAGTACCAATCTTTTGTCCGCAATTATTATCAGTAACACTAAATTGCTTAAATCTAAAAATATGTTTTTTATCGTCTGACTTACAGGTCTTCATTTAGATATATGTCAATGAGACCATCCGGAGCATTATAATGAATAATTTTGTTCTTGCGATCAACAGAAATAATAAAATCATCCTGAATCGGAAGTAAAACTTCTTTTGTTCCTGAAAAAATCTGGAATAGGGGATTGGCTCCAACATCAATAATATCTTTTATCTTTCCAATACAACCGTGATTTTTGTCATTTAACTCAAAATCTTTCACTTCATGAAAATAAAACTGATTGCCGGAAAGCTTAGGCAGAGATTTTAAGGGTAGGTATAACTCACAGCCAATTAATGACTGTGCTTGTTCTTCATCATTTATATCTTCAAACTTTGCAATTAGCTGATTTGATTTGGAATGTGCCTGAATTTTTTCAAAAAAAAATGGAATCAGCTTGTTATTTTTATTAACAAATACTGATTCCATTTCTATATATTTCTGAGGTTCATCTGCGTCAATAAAAAGTATTACTTCTCCTTTATAACCGAAGTTTTTAGATACATATCCAAGTAAATAACAATCATCAAATTTCACCTGATTATTTTTTATTTGCTAAGATTTTACTTGTGATATTGACGAACTTAAACATGAAAAACTATTCGTTTTCCTTTTTTTCAGAATCTTTTGCTTCTTCTTCCTTTGGCTCCTCAGATTTTGCTTCTTCTTTTGCTTCTTCAGCAGGAGCTTCTTCTTTCTTAGGTTCCTCAGCTTTTGCTTCTTCCTCTTTCTTAGCTTCTTCTTTTACCTCTTCAGCGGGAGCCTCATCTTTCACTTCTTCAGTAGCCGGACTTTCTTCGGTTTCTTTTTCAGCTTCTTCAGCAGGAGCTTCTGCTTTAGCTTCTTTTTCACTTTCAGCAGCTAGTTTTTTGGCAAGTGCTTCTTCGCGGGCTTCTCTAACTTTTTTCTCTTCTTCTAAACGTTTTTTGTCTAATTCTTTTTTGGAAAGAGTCGCGTCTTTTGCTGCTTGCTGAATTTTTTCTTCTTTATCTTGTAACCATGCCTGAAACTTTTCTTCAACTTGGTTTTCTGTAAGAGCGCCTTTTTTCATACCTCTCAACAAATGATCTTTTAATAACACTCCTTTGTGAGAAAGGATGGATCTTGCTGTGTCAGAGGGCTGAGCACCAGCCTGCAACCAATAAAGGGAGCGGTCAAAATCAATTTCAATAGTAGCAGGATGGGTAATCGGATTGTACGTGCCAAGCTTTTCAATAAACTTACCGTCACGAGGTGCACGACCATCAGCTACAACTAAATGGTAAAAAGCTTGTCCTTTTTTACCTTTTCTTTGCAATCTAATTCTTGTTGGCATTTTAGTTTAATTTTAAATAAAACATTTATTTTTCGGGGTGCAAATATCAGCTTTTTTTTTGATATATAAAAACTTTTATCAAAAAAAGACAATACTCTGTGGAATAATCATTATTTGATACGCCGGGTATTTTTTGTTTTTAATTTCGCGCAAAGCCGCAATCAACAATTAAGCATATTAAAATATAATTTTTAGCTTTGTTTCTTTTAATCATTTACCTGCTTTATTTGATTCTAAAGCAAACATTATCCTTTTGTTTAAACCTTAGTAGAAAATCACACAGTCCCATAACCGGCAACCTTATTAAAGATCTTTAATAACATTTTCATTGAAAATATTGAAGAAAAGGTAATAAGGTTT
>CAZTPA010000091.1:0-9153 GCA_964614525.1 uncultured Bacteroidales bacterium
TTCATTCACTTTCAACAATCACTCTATATTATAAAAATGATGAAGAAACAGATGATCCTGATAAAAGTATAGCTCAACAATTTCCAATTAATAGTTTTTGCAGCAAATTTAATCATTTTGAAAATTTTGATTTTGCTGGCTCTATTGACGCCGTACAGCAACAAGTTATTCAGGGTGATACTCTTTTAGGTGACAGTCTATTATTTATACAGGGTCTACATGGACTTAGAGTAAGGTTTGAAATTCCACATTTAGATGATTTAAATGAAGAATTTGGTTCTATTGCTATGAACCAGGCTAAGCTAATCATACCGGTAGATGAATCCTACATAAATTCATTTTACCCTCCTCCTTCACGCTTATTATTATTGGGACTTGATGTGGATGATACTCCTTTTAATATTGTAGACAGTGAACTTGGCAATGCCATATATGGTGGAGATTACAATGAGGAAACAGCTCAATATGAATTTAATATAACAAGTCATATGCAAAGAATAGCAATTGGTGAATATACAACTTCTACATTTTTTATTAGAACACCTAATCCCATGGAAAATGCTCACAGGGCAGTACTCAGAGGTCCGGGAAGAGCAAATAATAACTTGAGAATAGAAATTATTTTTTCCACTTTTAATTAGCTGTAATTTATGTGCGGAATCGTTGGTTACATAGGACACAGAGAAGCATATCCAATACTTATAAAAGGTCTGTATAGATTAGAATACAGAGGATATGACAGTGCTGGAATTGCATTATTAAACGGCAAACTAAATTTATATAAAAGCCATGGCAAAGTAGCAGATTTAGAAGCCCTGGTGAAAGACAATGACACTAGCGGAAGTATTGGTATTGCTCATACAAGATGGGCAACCCATGGCGAACCTACTGATGTAAATGCTCACCCTCATTATAGCAAAACAAAAAAACTAGCCATTATTCATAATGGAATTATAGAAAATTATGCATCTTTAAAAAAAGAGCTGATTAACAGAGGTTACGTTTTTTCCAGCAACACAGATACTGAGGTATTGATTCATCTTATTGAAGACATCCAGATTAATGAAAATACAGATCTTTTCTCTGCCATCAGAACAGCTTTAAGGCAAGTTATTGGTGCATATGCTATTGTGGTTATTTCACAGGAATATCCGGACACTTTATTTGTTGCTAAAAAAGGTAGTCCACTTGTAATCGGCATTGGTGAAAAAGAATTTTTTATTGCATCTGATGCATCTCCAATCGTTGAATATACACAAAATGTTGTATATCTTGATGATGAGGAAGTTGCAACACTTACAAGAGGTGGCGAATTAAAAATCAAAACCATTAAAGAAAAGGAAAAAACACCATATATTCAAAAGTTGGAAATGCAACTTTCTACTATAGAAAAAAGTGGTTTCCCTCATTTTATGCTTAAGGAAATATATGAACAACCCAGAAGTATAAAAGACAGCATGCGCGGGCGCTTAAATGCTGCCAAAGGAATAGTTTCTCTTGGAGGTATTATTGATTATGAGCAAAAATTTATTAATGCCAGAAGGATTATTATTGTTGCATGTGGAACATCATGGCATGCCGGTTTAGTAGGAGAATATCTTTTTGAAGACCTTGCAAGAATTCCGGTAGAAGTTGAATACGCATCTGAGTTTAGATATCGTAATCCGATTATTTATGAAGATGATATTGTTATTGCAATAAGTCAATCCGGCGAGACTGCAGATACTTTAGCAGCAATAGAATTGGCAAAAAGCAAAGGCGCAACAATTATAGGCATTTGTAATGTGGTTGGTTCTTCTATACCACGTGCTACTCATGCCGGCTCCTATACTCATGCCGGTCCGGAAATCGGAGTTGCTTCAACAAAAGCTTTCACTGCGCAAGTTACTCTGCTTGCTTTAATGTCATTATCTATTGCAAATAAAAAAGGATCTATTTCTAAAACCAGGTATTATCAGCTTATAAACGAGATGGACTCTATTCCTGAGAAAATAGAAAAAACTCTGAAGGTTAATGATCCCATCTATAAAATTTCCGAAATTTTTAAAGATGTTAGTAATTTTCTTTATCTGGGCAGAGGCTATAACTTCCCTGTTGCACTCGAGGGTGCTTTGAAGCTTAAAGAAATTTCCTACGTACATGCAGAGGGATATCCTGCAGCTGAAATGAAACATGGACCCATTGCTCTTATTGACGAAAATATGCCGGTTGTTGTTATTGCAACAAAAAAAGGCTCATACGACAAAGTGATTAGTAATATTCAGGAAGTAAAAGCCAGAAAAGGTGTTATTATAGCTATCGTCACAGAAGGAGATACTGTGGTTAAAGATCTGGCCGACTATATTATTGAGATTCCGGAAACAGATGAGATTTTTGTCCCATTAGTAGCTTCAATTCCCTTGCAACTTCTATCTTATCACATGGCTGTTCTTAGGGGATGCAATGTTGATCAACCAAGAAACCTTGCAAAATCTGTTACTGTAGAGTAATTAAAAGGTAAAAAGAGGAGTTTAATTCCTGATTTTCACATAAATATGTTTAATATGTGATTTGCCAACATCTCTTTCATCAACTTCGAAATGCTTTTTTAATGATTTGATAAGAGGAGTGAGCTTATTAAATCCATAGTTTCTTGGGTCAAAATCAGGCTTTTTCTTAATAAGCAAGTTTCCGAGTTCGGCCAGAAAAGCCCATCCGCTTTCATCAGCTAAATCCTCAACCGAAGTCTTAATTAATTGTATTAATTTCGGATCAATCGATTCATATTCTGATACTTTTGAGGGCACTTGACTGCCAGCACTGGTTTTTCCCTTCTCTGAGGTGCTGATAATCTCGATATAGATAAACTTATCACAAGCAACAATAAAAGGCTTAGGAGTTTTCTTCTCTCCTATCCCAATAACAAACATTCCTGACTCTCTTAATCGGGTTGCTAATTTTGTAAAATCGCTATCACTCGACACCAGGCAAAATCCGTCAACTTTTTCACTGTGCAGAATATCCATAGCATCGATTATCATTGCAGAGTCAGAAGAATTTTTTCCGGTAGTATAGCTATATTGTTGTATGGGTGTTATGGCATGTTCCAGCAAAGCAGGCTTCCACCCGGAAACCGTAGGCTTTGTCCAGTCGGCATATATTCTTTTGATTGTTGGAACACCCAGTTTTGCTATTTCATCAAGCATTCCTTTTATATTGGAATATGGAATATTATCTGCATCAATAAGTACAGCTAATTTTAAGTCATTTTTTTCTCTCATGGCGGGTTTTATTTTATACCTCTGCTTAAAGATATAAACAAAAGTGATATGATTGACTAATACTTCTGTTTATTAAGGTTTTTCTGCAATTATTAAATAATTATTATGAAATTCATGATAAATTCTAATCTTTACAAACCCTGCTTCACACAAGTGTTTTTCAATTTCTTCCGGTTTAATCCTGATCTCAAAAGGAGGCCCATTCTCTGAGATTTCTTTTTTCCAATCGGAAATAGCAATTTTACTTCCGGATTTTAATAATCTATTGCATTCTTTTAATGTCTTCAAAGGATTATCTAGTTCATGCTGCAAATTTATCATAAAAAGAAAATCTGCAATTCCACTATCCAGGGGGATACTACTATCATCCATTTTTACCGGTACAATATTGTCATACTTTGAAGAAACATTTTTTTCAATATAAGCTAGCATAACTTCTGAAATATCGCAAGCATAAAGCTTACTTGCGGGGAATTTTTCAACAAAAGGGACACTAAAAAAACCGGAACCTGCACCTACATCAATTATTACTTGCGGATTATTAATTTCAGACTTTTCAATTATTACATCAGGCGGTAAAGCTTTTAATCTTTGAGGATTATTCAGTTTATGAATATTTTTCGGATCAAATCTTTTTTCTATCATGTTTCTGTATTGCTTATTTATATTAGCTTATACCTTTGACGCCTTCAAGAAGAAATTGTTTGTAAACGGAATATCCCTTATGCTAATTTTGTGCCGTAAAAGGAAACAAGTGATTTCTTAAAGATAAATTCATTATAAAACAAAATTATAAAAAACGAAGAGATGTGCCATTCAAATTATCAGATTTAATAATTTGCCGGCGGCACACCTCTTCGTTTAGAAAATTTAATCATCTAAAACTTGCTTACTACCTCTCTTTCAAACTCAGTTCTTCAAGATTTTTTGCAGTTCTAACCAGGTTGATAAACTCAGCTCTATATCCTTCGTCATCTTTACCTTTAGAAGCCAAAGCTGTTTTGATAATATTGTCAAATGAGGCTGTTCCTTTATAATCAGAATCTCCGATTAATAAGCCAAATTCAGCAACAGATGCAGCAAAGCGAAAGTTCTTGCTGGTTTTTGAAATATTTATTATATCTCCATCTACCACATGATCAAACTTCACGCTTTTATCACCGTCAGCTTGCTTGTATCTGGCTTTTACAGTTAGCAGCTCAGCGCTTTCGTCAATGCTTTTGCGAATTTGATTTTTTTGATATTTTAAAGGATCCACACCGGGAATGTCCATGTCGCTTCCGGCAGGAATTATCTCATATAATGCAGTAACACTGTGACCTGCTCCCATTTCTCCTGCATCTTTAGTGTCATCATTAAAATCCTCATCATTAAGCCTGCGGTTTTCATATCCTATTAAACGATAAGCTTTTACTCTTGCCGGGTTAAACTCTATTTGAAGTTTTACATCTTTTGCAATAGTATATAAGGTTCCTGCAAATTCACTTATAAGAACTTTTCTTGCTTCCTGGATATTGTCAATATATCCATAATTGCCGTTTCCTTTGTTTGCAATTATTTCCAATCTGTCATCTTTGTAATTGCCCATTCCGAAGCCTAAAACTGTAATAAAAACACCTTTTTCGCGCTTTTCTTCTACAAGTTGCTCCATAGATGCATTACTTGACTCGCCAACGTTAAAATCACCGTCAGTACACATTATAATTCTATTATTTCCATTTTCGATAAAATTGCTTTCAGCAATATCATATGCCATTCGCAATGCTTGTCCACCGGCCGTGCTGCCACCGGCCTGAACAGAAGATATTGCAGCTGCGATTTTTTGTTTATTACTTGCAGGCGTTGATTCCAAAACAATCCTTGTGTCTCCTGAATATACAACAATAGAGACTTTGTCATTAGGACGCAATTCATCAAGCAACATTTTCATGGCAGTTTTAGCTAATGGTAAGCGGTTTTCACCATACATTGAACCTGAAACATCAATAAGAAAAACAAGATTGGAGTTTGGCAGTTCTGTTTTATCAATATTTTTGCCTTGTAATCCAACATGTAATAGTTGACTCTTTGAGTTCCAGGGACAATCAGACAATTCTGTAATAACAGAAAAAGGATGTTCACCCTCAGGTTCAGGGTAATTATAGGTAAAATAATTCAGCATTTCTTCAATTCTAACCGCACCTGCAGGAGGTAATTGTCCATTGTTTATAAAACGCCTTACATTTGAATATGCTGCATTGTCAACATCTATTGAAAAAGTTGACAAAGGATTATTCAGAACATCTTTATATCCTGTTTCACGAACAGCAGAATATGATTCTGTATTAAAATCATTGTCGGCAACATAATAATAACTTGCAGCGGATTGTTCAGCTTCCATAACAGCATAACCGCTAACACTGACGGTTTTCTTATCTCTCGTAATTCCATAAGCAGTAGCTTCAATATCAGAATCTACTTCATCAAGCACAACAACTTCTTCCAGAGAAGTATTTGCTTCTCGAAGAACAACATTAATTTCCGTAGCAGTGCCAAATGATAATTCTTTTGTCTCCATTCCAATAAAAGAAAAAACCAGGATTGAATCTTTGGGATAAACCTCAATGGAGTATTTTCCGTTTATATCGGATATTGTTCCCCTGCTTGAGTTTTTCACTGCAATACTAACTCCGGGTAGTTCATCACCATTATTGTCGGTGATTGTTCCTGTGATTTGCTTGCCTTGGCTGCAGGCAGACATACTTATAAGCATTAAACTTATAGCTGTGATTAATAAAATTGCTCTTTTCATAATTGTAAATTTTTAGGTTAGAAATCGGTTTATTTTTAAAACTTTAATTTTTTATGTATCTTCACAATCAGGATGCAAACTTTTATAAGATTCCATAAAATATTTTTGAATATTTTATAATACACACAATATCAAACTTTTAAGCTCTTGGGTTTTTTAAATAAAAGCAAAAAAAGTCTTTCTGATGCCGAACTTCTTGCCTTATATAATGAAAAAGGTGATTCAGAGTTCCTGGCAGAATTATATACCCGTTACACTCATATGGTTTATGGTGTGTGTATGAAATATTTAAAAAATCCCGATGATGCTGCTGATGCAGTAATGAATATATATGAATTTCTTAGCAAGAACATTAAAAAGCATCAGGTTTTAAAATTTTCAACATGGCTTTATGTTTCTACAAAAAATCACTGCCTCATGGAAATTCGCAGCAGAAAAACAAAAGAAAAAAATCATCAATTGTGGCAGGAAGATTATCAATTATTTATGGAATCGGAAGTTGTTTTGCATCCTATTGATGACGGAAAATTAAATTCCGAACAATTAAAGCTTTGCATTGAAAAGCTAAAAGATGAACAAAAAGAATGTATTGAGCTTTTTTATTATAATAACAAATGTTACCAGGAAATTTCAGAATATCTAAAGATAGAGGAAAAAAAAGTAAAAAGTTTTCTTCAAAACGGGAAAAGGAATTTAAAAATTTGTATGGAAGAATCACATGGAAAACAAGAAGCATAATATCCCTTCATTAAAGGAAATGTTTGATTACATAAGTAAGCGAATGCTTCCGGGAAAGCGGCATTCTTTTGAGAAAAAAATGCAAAAAGATCCCTTTCTTGAGGATGCGCTTGAAGGACTATCTATGCTTGATGAAGAAAAGGCTGAAAGAGAAATAAAGAAACTAAACAGAAGAATAATTAATAAGGAAAAATCCAGGACAAAACTATGGATAACAAGTATTGCTGCCGGTATTGCACTTATAGCCATTACAAGCATAACATTTATCGCTATTGAAAACACAAGAAAAAGCTTACAAGAGATGCAACTTAGCAGGGAAGAAATTCCTGATATTCTTACTTCGGATTCTGCTGCAGGATATTTAAGTGAAGAAAAAACAAGTACCACTGCGGAAAGCACAGAAAATGAAATTCAGCCTGCACCGAAATCTGATAAGAAAAAACCAGCAGAAAAAGCGAAACAAATATCAGAGCCTGTAATAGCAGATTATGAATATGAAGAAATAACTATTGATGCTGAAGCTTCATTAGAATCAGAACCGGAAGTTATATACTCTTTTGAAGAGCAAACATTGACAGATGAGGATATATCTATGATTATTGTACAGGATGACTTAGATGATCTGCAAGATGTGCAAAAAATTATAAGAGGCAGGGTTGTTGATTCTGATAATATGGAAGGAATACCGGGAGTTTCTATTGTTGTTAAGGATAAAAATATTGGAGCAATAACTGATGTTAACGGGTATTTTGAAATTGAATATGATGGAGATAAAGATGTTGAACTTACAGCTGCTTTTGTTGGTATGAGAAGTGTTGATTTTACTCCTGAAGATATTTATAACGACAGTGTTTTAGTCATGGAAAATGAGCATCTGGCTTTACAAGAAGTGGTAGTAGTTGGCTATGGAACAACAAAGAGATCAAAGACAGCTGCTGGGGAGAATGACACCGATAAAGACCATATTGCTCCGGTGCCAGAAGATGGATACAAGAAATACAAAAGATATTTGAATAAGAATGCTATTTTGCCTGATACTGCAGATGTTACAACCCTGACAATAGAATTATCTTTCGATGTGGATGAACAAGGCAAGGCTACAAACTTTGAAATTATTGAAAGCCCGTCAGAAGAATACTCTGAAAAGGCAATAGAACTGATTAAAAACGGCCCTTCCTGGCGGCCTGCAACAGTTAATGATGCGGTTGTTGTTGAGAAGGTTATTCTTGAAATACTATTTCGTAAATAAAGAAAGCAGATATAAGATAGATATATTACATTAAAAAAACCCGCTACAAAAGTAACGGGTTCTTAAAATTTAATTATTCTAAATACAATTCAGTATATTTCGCCTTCTTATTCAATCACCTGAATTTTCTCCAGAGAATATCCTTTTTCAGTTAATATCCTTACAAAATACATTCCTGCATTTATACCTGTCAATGACAACACATGATCTTTAGCATTAATGGTTTCTTTATAAACAAGTTCACCGGAAATACTAAGAATGTGTAGTTCAATAATTAACAAGTCTGATGAAATGCTCATACTTGTTCTGGCAGGATTAGGATAAATACTGATTTTGTTATCAGTGATAAGCTCTTCAACTGAAGTTTCAGGATCAAAGTTTGCTGTAAGAGTGATGTTTTCAGCAGGCATCGTATAAACAAATTCAGCCTGATCACTTACTACTGTTTCATCAGCATCAGTCCAGTTAACGAACTCATATCCTTCATTGGCAGTAGCACTTACAGTAACTTCCTCACCTTCTTCATATTCACCATCACCTTCAACAGCTCCTGCATCCACAGGATTGGCTTCAAGGCTTAATGTGTATGTTTCAGGAATAATTTCAAAGTTTGCTGTTAAAATTACATCTGCCGCAGGCATAGTGTAGTCAAAAGTTTCCTGGTTACTGATTTCATTTTCGCTCTCATCAGTCCAGTTAACAAATTGATAACCGTCGTTAGCAGTAGCTGCTAATTCAATAATATCACCTACATTATAGAATTCTTGATCAGGATTAAATGTAACACTACCTGTTTCAACGGGATCTATAATCACTGATAAAGTGTAATCAATGGCTTCGAAATTAGCAGTAAGCTCAACATCCGCTGCAGGCATTGTGAAAATATATGTGGCCTCTTCAGAGACTACTGTACTTTCACTGTCAGTCCAGTTAACAAATTGGTATCCTTCGCTGGCAGTAGCTGTTAAAGTAACTTCATCACCCATATTGTAAGTTCCCTCACCGGCTATTGTTCCTGCTCCTGCAGGTTCAACAGTTACGTTTACAAGGTAATCTATAAGTTCGAAATTAGCAGTAAGCTCTACATCTGATGCAGGCATTGTGAAGATATATGT
>CAZTPA010000092.1:0-9083 GCA_964614525.1 uncultured Bacteroidales bacterium
GCATAATTAATAGAATGCATTTTTCCTGTCAAATTTTTCTTTTTTATCCTTGTAACTTCGCCGTATTTTTATTCGAAATAAGTATATTTTGCTAATTTTGCTTTTTCAGTATTATAAACTGCAAAAAATCAAAACATTAGTTTTAATTCATATTAAACACATATATTGCTATGACAATCTTATCAAATAGAATTAATCTTTTAGGTGAATCCGAAACATTAGCAATGGCAAAAAAAAGCCGTGAGTTAAAAGAAAAAGGATTTGATGTTATAAATTTAAGTCTTGGAGAACCTGATTTCAACACTCCTGATCGCATTAAAGAAGCAGCAAAAAAGGCTATTGATGACAATTATACTTTTTATACACCGGTAAATGGATACAAAGATGCCAGACAGGCAGTAAGTGATAAATTAAACAGGGACAATAATCTCAATTATACATCAGAGGAAATAGTACTTACAACCGGTGGCAAACAAGCAATAGCAAACACCGTAATGTGCCTTGTTAATCCGGGAGATGAGGTTATTATTCCAAAACCATTCTGGGTAAGCTATCGCCAGATTGTTAAAATGGCTGAAGCAAAAGAAGTTTACCTTGATTCAGACATTTCTAATGATTTTAAAATTACAGCAAAACAACTGGAAAAAGCAATCACTCCGAAAACAAAACTATTTATGTTTTCAAGTCCTTGTAATCCAAGTGGCTCGGCATATACAAAGGAAGAGTTAGCAGCACTGGTAAAAGTTTTTGAAAAACATCCACATGTGTATATCTTATCCGATGAAATATACGAATACATCATTTTTGACGGAAAGCATGAAAGCATTGCACAGTTTAGTTCAATTAAAGACAGAGTAATTATTATTAATGGGCTATCAAAAGGATATGCAATGACAGGTTGGAGACTTGGATATTCAGCATCAAATATTGAAATTGCAAAAGCCTGCACGAAATTTCAAGGGCAGTTTACTTCTGCTACTTGCAGCATTTCCCAAAGAGCAACCATTGAAGCTATGAGCATGAGCGCAGAAGATATTAAGCCAATGCTTGAGAAATTCAGAGAAAGAAGAGACCTTGTTCTTGATTTATTAAAAGACATTCCGGGAGTTATAACAAATAAACCACAGGGAGCGTTTTATATTTTTATGGATATAAAACATTACCTAGGTAAATCTGACGGAGATAATATTATTAAGACTGCTGAAGATTTATGTATGTACCTTCTTAATACAATGCATGTAGCAATGGTGTCGGGTGGTGCGTTCGGATCACCGGATTGTATACGATTTTCTTATGCAACATCTAATGATTTATTGATTGAAGCTGTTAAGAGAATTAAAGAAGGCCTTGCAAGACTAAAATAATTAGGAAATCTGTTTCTTGAAGAAGTATAAGCGTAGTATTACTATAATTCATTATTGAAAATCCCAACTGATTTACAATAATAAATTATCATACAGCAAATGAATAAAACTAAGCTGATACAATAAATATTTAATATTTCTAAAATGAATAAAGAAGAATTAAAGCAGCTATTTGAATCTTTTAATTCACAAAAAATAATTGTAATTGGTGATGTAATGATAGATTCATACTTATGGGGTAGTGTTAGCAGGATTTCTCCTGAGGCACCGGTTCCGATAATGGCTGTAAAAAAAAGGGAAAGCAGGCTGGGTGGTGCAGCAAACGTTGCTCTTAACCTTCAGGCAATGGGAGCTACGCCAATATTATGCGGTGTAGTAGGTGATGATGATAAGGCAAGCTTATTTGAAGAGTTAATGCAACTTCAAAAACTGAATAAAGAAGGTATTATTAAGGTAAAAGACCGGCTAACAACAGTAAAATTCAGAATTATCGGCAATAATATGCATATGCTGAGAGTGGATGAAGAATCGGAAAATTTACTTAGCAGCAAAGATTCTCAAAATCTTTTTGATAAAATTAAAATATTAACAGATAAACACCATCCATCGGCAATTATCTTCGAGGACTACGACAAAGGAGTTATTAGCAAGGAACTTATAGAAAAAGTTGTAGAACTCGCTAAGAAAAATAACATTCCTACTTGTGTTGATCCTAAAATAAATAACTTCAAATCGTATAATAATGTAACGCTTTTTAAACCAAATTTAAAAGAGCTTAAAGAAGGCATGAAACTTCATAATGATTTGAAAGATGAAAAACAAATCAGTGATGCATCTGTTAAATTACAGAAGGAATTAAACATCGACATTTTACTGACAACATTATCAGAAAAAGGAATTTTTTACAGCCAAAAACAAAATAAGGATTATATAAGCGAAATCATTCCTGCACATAAGCGTGATATTTCGGATGTTTCGGGTGCGGGTGACACTGTAATTAGCGTTGCTGCATTATTTTTGGCAGCAAAACAAACGGCTGAGATTATTGCAAAGATTTCTAATCTGGCAGGTGGCCTGGTTTGCGAACATGTTGGTGTAGTTCCTATTAATAAAGAAAAACTCTTTAATGAGGCTGTAAAAGATTTTCTTCAATAAACCGATAATTTAAGGACATTATCAGTTTCAAAAAAATATTATGAAAGATATTATTGCACACTTGCGAAAAGAATACAGTCGTGAAAGCTTTGATATTAAAGATGCATCGAATGATCCTTTCAAGCAATTTAGTCTTTGGTTTGAACAAGCATTAAATGCTGAAGTTAATGAGCCAAATGCAATGATTCTTTCAACAATTAGCAATGAGAATAAACCGGCTTCCAGAACAGTTTTATTAAAAGCGCTGGATGATAAAGGATTCGTTTTCTTTACAAATTATAACAGCCGCAAGGGAATTCATTTAGAATCAAATCCGGCTGCTTCTTTGGTTTTTCTTTGGTTAGAACTTCATAAGCAAATAATTGTAGAAGGAACTGCAGAAAAGCTCAGCGCTGAAGAATCAGATAAATATTTTGCAATTCGCCCAAGACAAAGTCAGATTGGCGCCTGGGCTTCACCTCAGAGTCAGATTCTAGAAAACCGACAAGAGCTGGAAAATCAATTTGCATTTTATGATAAAAAATTTGCAGCTAAGATTATAAAGCGCCCCGAACATTGGGGGGGTTTCAGGATAATTCCAAACAGAATTGAATTCTGGCAAGGCAGAGAAAGCAGATTGCATGACAGGATTTTATACAAACGGGAAAAATCCAAATGGAAAATCATCAGATTGGCTCCATAAGACTTAAAATATCCTATAAAAAATGACTCATTCAAAATCAAAAAAAGAAAACGTTCGGCAGATGTTTGACAATATTGCACCTGCTTATGATTTTATGAATCATTTTTTGTCATTCAGTATAGATAAAGTCTGGAGGAGAAAACTCAGAAATCAACTTAAGAAGCAAGAGCCGGAAACAATTCTTGATATTGCTACAGGCACCGGAGATTTGGCAATTGAACTGTCTAAAACAAAACCAAAGTCAATTGTTGGTATAGATATTTCTGAAAAAATGCTGGAATATGGTAAAAAAAAGGTCATAAAAAAAAAATTGTCACATATTATCACTTTAGAGCAAGCAGATTGCGAGGATTTATCTTTTGAAGACAATAGTTTTGATGCAGCAAGTATAGCTTTTGGAATTAGAAATTTTGAAGATCCGGCAAAAGGTCTGAGTGAGGTTTTTAGAGTTTTGAAACCGGGAGGAATGATATATATTCTGGAATTTGGAATGCCTGACAAGCAACCTGTTAAAAGCATATACAAATTGTATTTTAATAAAATTCTTCCATTTTTCGGGAGGATGCTTTCTTCTGACAAAAAAGCTTATACATATTTGCCGGATTCCGTGGGGAAATTTATTCATGGTGATAACTTTATTCAATTTCTAAGCAATGCCGGATTTAAAAATAATCAGTTTAGAAAATTATCATATGGCATTGCATATCTTTATTATGCAACAAAACCAAATAGTCAGCGTTAAAATAAAGCAATAAAACCTAACAGCAAACGTTTTTCTAAATCATAAAATTTTTTGTTGATTCAAAATAATGAAAAACAAGATATCCATAAAATTGTTATACTTATCAGCATTATTGCTGATGATAAGCATAAATGCTTATTCCCAGAAACCCAATTACGCCTATCAAAACTTGCTTCATTATGACCATAAACCCTATAATTTTGGGTTTTCACTGGGATTAAATAAAATGAACTTCTCGTTAAAACCGGTTAATAATTTTAATAATCTTGATTATTCATTGCAAAACAGGGAAATCTTTGACAGCTTATATGCAGTGCTTCCAAGGCATGAATATGGATTTAACATTGGAATTATTTCAAATTTAAAATTAGGCAAGCAATGGGATTTAAGATTAATTCCCACATTAACTTTCGGAGACCGGAATATTGAATATCTCGGATATAAAAATGATGAAAAAGTAAGGTATAATCAAAAAATTGAATCTACTTTTATAGACGTTCCTTTGCACATTAAGTATAAATCTGTTAGAATGGGCAATGCCAGGGTTTATGTGATTGGTGGAGCAAAGTACAGTTATGACCTTGCTTCGGGGGAAGATCAGGAAGATTATGAATATGAGTTATTGGCTACCGTTAAAAGAAATGATTTATTCTATGAGCTTGGTGCAGGTTTTGATTATTACTTTTATTATTTCAAATTTGCCTTAGAAATAAAAGCATCATTTGGCGTAAGAGAAATGCTCAACAGAGACAATACAGTATTCTCTAATTCTGTAGATCAGCTTAAATCTCAAATAATCATGGTGTCATTTCTGTTTGAATAATTATCTAATAATACAAAGTGGTTAAAAACGTAACCTTAAGCCTAAACCCAAAACAGGCATCACAACTATCAAAGCTTTCGGCTTATGCAGCCCAAAGTATGAATATTAAAGAAAACAGGATTAAACATTTTGACATTCTTAAGAAGTCTATTGACGCAAGGCAGCAAAATGTCAAAATAATTTTTTCATTGCGAATATATATTGATGAAAACAAACCTGAAACTGTATCTTTTCTTAGCAGGTATAAAAAGTCTTTATCAAATAAAAGTATTATTATAGTTGGAGCAGGCCCCGCCGGGCTATTTGCAGCACTTAAATGCATTGAATATGGAGTAAAGCCGATTATTCTGGAAAGAGGAAAAGATGTAAGCGCCAGAAAATCAGATATTGCACTTATCAACAGACCTGAAACAGCACACTTAATAGATGAAAATTCAAATTATTGTTTTGGAGAAGGAGGTGCCGGAACTTTTTCAGACGGAAAACTTTATACCCGTAGCAATAAAAGAGGAAATGTTGAAAACATATTACAGCTCTTAATTGCACACGGAGCTAATCCGCAAATAGCTTATGAAGCACACCCACATATAGGATCTGATAAACTTCCGGGAATAATAGCAAACATTCGTAAAACTATTCTTAATTCAGGTGGTGAAATCAGATTTAATGCAAGAGTGAATGATATAATAATTAAAAATGGAAAAGTAGCATCTGTCAGAACAGATGACAATATAGAATTTACAGCAGACGCATATCTTCTTGCTTGTGGTCATTCTGCTCATGACATTTATGAACTGTTTTTGTCAAAAAATCTTTTGCTGGAACCAAAACCTTTTGCCATTGGTGTAAGAGTTGAGCACCCACAGGAGTTAATAAACAATATTCAATATAAGTCAGCTGTCCCAAATGAAAATCTTCCTCCGGCAACATATAAGCTTGTTACACAAGTAAATGGCAGGGGAGTTTTTTCTTTTTGCATGTGTCCGGGCGGAATAATTGTTCCTGCAGCAAGTAAGCCGGGAGAACTTGTTGTTAACGGAATGTCAAATTCAAAAAGGAACTCAGCTTTTGCAAATTCAGGAATAGTTGTTTCTATAAACCCCGAAGAACTGCCCGGCTATAATGACAATAGTATATTAAGCGGCTTAAAATTTCAGCAAAAAATCGAGCAAGATTGCTTTATAGCAGCCGGCTCAAACAATAGTGCACCTGCACAACGAATGACAGATTTCTGTGACAGCAAAATGTCTAAATCACTAATTAAAAGTTCATACAATCCCGGAATAACCAATATTGCGCTTCATGAACTTCTGCCAAATATTATCAGCGATTCCTTGCAAAAAGCCTTTGTCGATTTCGGCAAAAAAATGAAAGGCTTTTATACAGAAGAAGCTTTATTGCTTGCACCGGAATCACGCACCTCCTCTCCTATCAGAATACCAAGGCATCCCGAAAAACTCTCGCATCTGCAATTACAAAATTTATATCCCTGTGGCGAAGGTGCCGGTTATGCCGGAGGAATTACCTCCTCTGCTATTGATGGAGAAAATTCTGCTATTGCTGCTGTAAGTAATCTATAACAATATTTTCCGAAAAAATTGTTTTTGGCGAAGTTCCCTGTTATATAACAACTAAATGCTATAATTCAATCATATCAATTTTAATAAATATTTTTTCAAAACAGAATTTTCCGAAAAAATTAATTAGGTTTGTAAGACTAAATATATGGAGAAATGGAAAAAGAAAAGAATAATTATTTTCACGAGAAATTGATAAAAAAAGCTTCATTAAAAAAATTGGTTTATAAAAATACCAGTGAAGTTTTTTTGGATTTTAAGAAAGTTGCTGATCAATTATGTTTGGAAACCAGGAAAGTTTTAAGTAAGCAGAATGCTAAGATCAGGGTTGATTTTAAAGATAAAAGCGAATTTGAAGGTGAAATAATATTTGCAGGAGATACGCTAATAATGGCAATGCATTCAAATGTTTTTGAATTTCCTCGCCTGCATAATGTAATGAAAACTCCATATATAATTGATGACCCATCAAGGTCATACTCAGGAATTATCAATATTTATAATTTTCTTTCAGATTCTTTTAAATACAACAGGCTAAATGATGAGGGTTACCTGGTTGCAAGGATATTTATTAATAAGGAAAAACATTTTCTTGTTGAGGGTAAACATCAAACTGGTTTTTATTTTGATCAGTTTATGAATCATCCTATTGACCATGATTCTATTAAGAAAATCCTCGAATCGGCAATTTCATACAGTATTGATTTTGATTTGCTAACACCACCATATGATCTTGTAAAAGAGACAAACGTATCTGAAGTGCTCGAAAATTCATTATTTATGAAACAAAAAACCGGCAAAAGACTTGGATTCAGATTTCAGTCTGACCATGACAAGCTTAAAACAAACAAATAGAATAGTTTTATTAAACAGCCAGCTTTCTAAAAAAATCCCAAATTACTATACCTGCTGTAACTGATATATTTAATGAATGCTTAGTTCCAAATTGTGGGATTTCAACACAGAGATCGCACAGTTCAAGCACCTCATCATCAACACCTTTCACTTCATTTCCAAAAACAACAGCATATTTGGTATTATTTTGAGGCACAAAATCCAGCAAATTAATACTACTGTCTGTTTGCTCAATAGCAATAATTTCATAGCCAAGCTTTTTTAAAGACTTTATTGCATCAGCAGTTTTTTCATAAAAAATCCAGTCAACAGATTCAGTAGCGCCCAGAGCAGTTTTATGAATCTCCCGGTTTGGTGGAATTGCCGTAATTCCACACAAGCAAATTCCTTCAAGTCGAAAAGCATCGGAAGTACGAAAAACTGAACCAATATTCATCATTGACCTAATATTATCCAAGACTACCATAACAGGCAACTTTTTCTGCTGTTTAAACTCTTCGGCAGAAATACGCCCCAACTCCTCCATTGACAACTTTCTCATATTTTATTAATCAATTATTTATACTTCCTTTAAAAGTTTATTAACTATTTTCGGAACACCAACACTACCCTTTTCACACACAAAAGTCAGATTAGGGATATTTGCAACACTTAGTTCTCCCGGATCTATGAGATAAACAGGCGTTCCCGGCTTAACATAACCAACCAAACTTGCTGCAGGATAAACATTTAAAGAAGTTCCAATTATTAACAGGACATCTGCTGTAGCGGTTATTTGTGCGGCATCATAAATCATTGGCACAGGTTCTCCAAACCAAACGATATGAGGCCTTAACTGATGGCCTTTGGGGCACTTATCGCCAATTTTCAACTCCCAACCTTCCAATTCTACTACATAATCTTCATCATAGCTGCTTCTTACTTTTTTCAACTCTCCATGTAAATGAAGTACATTTTTTGAACCTGCCTGCTCATGCAAATCATCAACATTTTGAGTAATGATTTGCACATCATACTTTTCTTCCAATTTTACTAAAGCATAATGGCCTGCATTGGGTTTTACCTCTTGCAACTGTTTACGTCTTTGGTTATAAAATTCATTTACCAATGACATATTTTTATGCCAACCTTCAAGAGAAGCAACTTCCATTATATCATACTCTTCCCACAAACCGCCACTGTCTCTGAATGTTTTAATGCCGCTTTCAGCACTGATACCTGCACCGCTTAATACAACTATTCGTTTTTTTGCCATAAACTGTAGATTTTTATATAATTATTCTTTGTCATGAATAATTTGCCATAATTTTTTGTGTAATTAAAAAAAAATTATTGACAATATGTTAATAACAATCATATAAAATCGCCTTTTATATGATATGCTTTATTTATACCTGCAAAAATAAATTTAAAAAATAACTCTTCCAAAGGCTTGCAATTATTATTTTTCCATATAAATTTGTTGTAATTACATATGTAATTATGTATCATAATTAATCGGCATGACAAAAACACAAAAATTCTTTTGGCTCTTTTTTTATTTGTTATTAACAGCTTTATCTTCATGGATGCTAAACCTGGGAATAATTGGATGGATTCTTAATTATTTAATTGTTTCTCCTATTGTTTTTTACTTTGCAATCTTAGTATTTCACAAAGAGGAAAAAAGCTATCCTTTTTAGTTTACTTTTTTTTGCCCGGAGCCTTATTCTTTGATGAAAAGAAGAAATCTTTTTGCACTCTTTTTCCGGTTGTTTTCTTCTCGGAGAAAACTTTTTCGCCGGAATAGGGGTTAATTCCTGTATAATAAATAGTTGAAGAAAGAGTCATAGGTGTTGGTGTAAACTCCTGAACTTGTTCAGGTTTAGATTTCAATTTTCTTAAC
>CAZTPA010000093.1:0-8648 GCA_964614525.1 uncultured Bacteroidales bacterium
ATTACAGAAACTTTAATGTCCTTTGATTGTTTCGTTCTCTCAATAAGTTCTTCAATAGATTTATTCGGATAGCGGCTTCTCAAAGGTCCAAGCACCCGAATATCTTGACTGTTTATTTCTCCGTTTATATAGGAATTAGCAAGCTTTATTTGATCTGAGGAAGGATGTTTACCTAAATAGTAAACTGCGGATACACTATCTAACTCTCTTTTTTTTACTAATTCATAAACTTTTGGGGATAATTTATTTACTCCCAAAAATTGATTTAACATATGTGTTGATATCCCAATAGTTTCGCTTACCCTTTTTAAGCTCCCTAACTTATCTTGCAATGCAGCAATATCATCTGCAACTTGGACAATGCTATCCTGGCGTTTAACTCTTTTAGTATTAAGTATTAATCGTGCAATTAATTTGTTAGTATCAACTTTCTTAGACTTCATTTCAGATACTCATTTTCTTTCAGCCATTCAGTAAGTACTTTTAAAGAAAGAGCTTCCATGTCCATTGAAAGCTCATCAGTGGCCTTTCTTACAGCTGATGTTAGTTTTAAGTCTAAATTCAAAACAACGGTTTCCTCCATTTTAGGCTTTTTTGCTTCTTCAATTATTTCTGAAACAGAAGCCTCTGGATTATCTTTTCCAAAGTTTACAGCTCTGTTTTTTTCATATTTTGATAGAGATGTGATTACATCTAATAAATCATTAATTTTTTCTTTAGCGCCATTGGCTGCCTGAATAACTCTTTTTAAATCTGCCTTGCTTATCGTTCCTTCCTCTAAATATTTTTTACCTTTTTCTGTACTAACTTCTTCAATATTAATATAATCCCGGATGGTTCTGATATTCATACCAAGTGCTTCTTGAACTTTGTATTCATCGCGTCCAAATTTTAAATACAAATCAGTAATTGCTTTAGCAGTATCAGTATATTTTGGTTCAGTACGTTGCATATTCTCAGCCAAAGAATACAGTAAAGCATCTGTTTCGTCTGTCACATTAGAGAATACAGCTTTAATCCTTTCCTTACCAAGTGATAGATGTGCTAAGAACCTCCTTTGTCCAACAATTATCTTATAGGGTTTAGGTGATTTTTCATCACCTTTAAGCACTATTGGCTGCATTTGACCATGGATTTTTATGCTTTGTGCTAATTCTTCAATCCCCTCATCGCCATGAGATTTTCTTACATTTTCTTCTGCAACTTCAACGTCATTTACATCAATTAAGTGAATTTTATTTGGATCCATCGCTGTCATTTTTAAAATATTTTGAGATTTTTAAATTATTGTATTTTCAATAAGCAATTCCATAAGTTTATCAGCCGTATATTTCCCACTCATTTGCGTATTAAGAATAGAGAAACCATGTTCCGCATAACTTTGAATTATTTCCCTGAAACCATCACTGCCCTTGCCGGATACTTTGCTTAATATCTTAAAGTCGTTAGCTGCTTCAACCGCTATCATTTTCAAAATGGGTTTTTGTATCTCGTCATCAAATGCACCAAAGTGAATTTCACCTTGTTTTTGACCACCAAGTTTTGGTGGCAAGGTTTTTGGCGATTGCTTATAGCCAAGTACCACACACCAAAAGTACATGTCTGACATTTGTGGAAATAGTTGTCCTTCTCCACAATTGTTTTTATAAACGGGATAAGCCTGTTTACTCAAATACAAGCGTAATTCACTATCCATAAGCTATACTTTTTAATTCTTTAATGTTAGAATGTTGAATTTGGTCATCATATTCTATCCAATATCGTTTTCCAATTTTACCTTTCAATTCTTCTGAAACTGATGGCGGTACAGAACCGTCTTTTAAAATAACTATTGCCTGGTTGAATACTTTGCCAAAACCGTTTAATGCTGACGGCATAGCACTGTCACCAATTTCTGAAAGAGGTGCATCTAACACCAATGGGAATTCAACCTTCCATGTTTCTTTTGCAATTCGAATAAGTGCTGAAATGAATGACAATACCAAAAGAATGGAATGTCCGGTATTCATACTTGAACGTCTAGAAATACTATTTTTATCAAGAACATCAAAATACATATTTTCTCTGTCCAGCCTGATGTTATCATAATTAAGTTTATTGTAAACCAATATCCCCCAATGTTCCTGGGTATATTTTTCCAAATCTTTATAAATCGATTCTTCAAACTTTTGCTTTAGGTTTTCTGCCTCTTTTAATGCCTTTCGAGCAAGTGAGAGTTTGATAACAGGCAATTGGCTTTTATCAAGTTTATCTTCATAATCTTCTCTTTCCTTTTCAATCTCTCTTAATTCTTTTTCTTTAGTACCGATCAGGTTATTGATTTCGTCAATTTTCCGGCTTGTTTTTAACTCTTCATCCTTTGCATCTCGTTGTTTATTCAGTAGGTCTTCCATAGACACGTCTGAATCACCAATTTGCTTTTCAAGATGATTGATTAATTTTTGTTTTTCAGATAATTGACCCTTCAATTCCGTATTTTGCTTATCGTAATCTTTAATTTTCTCGGGTATTTTTTCAGTATGTACTTGAATTCTTTGAGCATCTGCCATTAAAGATTCCACATCTCTAATTATTTTATCGTAAGATTCCTGAGATTTGAGTTGTTCTATGATTTTATATTCAACTGATTTTTTATCAATATCCCTACCGCATATACACCGCAACTCTGCAAGAATTTTTTCTATTACACTTGGATGAATATTTGGCGGATAATTGCCGGAATCAACTGCTTCTGCGTAGCGTTTATTGATGTTATCCAAAACATCGGAAATAGTCAAAACACCCCAATGCCTTGCCAATTCTCTATTCCTTGATGCAAGCAAGTCCTTTTGTTGGTTTAATAAGGTTGCTCTTTCATGTTGAAGTTGATCCCGTTCTTGTTGAAGTTTATGGGTTGCATCATTTTTCCCTATCTTCTCACTATAGTCATTATACAAATCAATTTTGCTTTGTAGCTTATTTTCAAGGTCATTTAGCTGTTGATTATATTCTTCAAGGACTTGATCAGCATCTTTTTTTCGTTCTAAGGTATCTTCTATTTTTCGCTTAATTTCGCTACTGGCTAAGCTGCCTGCCTCCCTTTCAAAAATATCAATCACAGCATTTAAATGCCGGACACTTCTTTTAAATACCTCAATTTTAGAAAGTTCACCAAGTGCTTTTTGAAACTCTTGTTTACCTTGTAGTTTAACTAATTGGGCACGATTCTCTCCTCGGAATAAGAAATATTGTGAAAGCGATTTAGGAAAAAAACGTTCAATTTCAGCCTCAGCTTGTCTTCCAGTATATGAAGCAGTTTGGCCGTCATCCGCACTGACACGTTGCAAAGTTAATGCTGATTCATGATCAAACTTCCAAGTTTTACGCATAAAATGTCCGCTAAGGGAACGTTCTAAATTGTATTTGTTGCCTTCATCATCCCAAAATTCAATTTCTACAAACAGGCTTACTTTTTTTCCATCTATAGCTTCGTCATCAAGTGTTGCAAGATTAAAAAGCTTAAATTCATTTGGGTCAGGATCTTCGACTAATTTCACTTGATCACTATCCCAATATTGATTAAACAAACACCAAAAAAAAGCATTTAAAAGATTTGATTTCCCATGTCCCATTTGACCTTCAAGAATAGTGATATATTTATCGTCCATTCCAAACCTTATCATCTGTCTTTCTCGGTACGAAGTAAAATTTTCTAATGATATGTGGGCTATTTTCATTATTTTTTATTTTTTGCTATTTCTTTTGCTTCATCTTCAATGACACTAATTATTTCGTCCATTACACGTGGTCTTAAAGAATTTAGCTCATTCATCTCGGCATTGATAACCTCCTGTACTATTCTTCTAACTTCTTCCTTTACATTTGAGTCAGTGTAGAATTTAGCCAACAATTCACTTAATACTTTATCGTATTTGGTTGTCATCATAAATCAATTTTATATTTATTCAGTATCGGCTTAATCGGTTCCATAGCTTCAACATAATTTACTGCATCTTCTGCAAATTCTTTATATCGCTTAAACTCTTGGGTAAATATTATTTTTTCTATTTCTTTTGTTCGTTCATCGCCCTCTATAGTTTCAGGAGGAACGGCAATTAAATCATGTAAATATGCAAATGATTTTTTTTGGTGCGTTCTAAGCACTCTACCCCGCCTCTGAATATACTGTCTTGGGTTTGTTGTGCTGGACACGAAAATTGCATTTTGCGTTTGTTTTACATCAACCCCTTCATCAAGACATTTCATTGCCAGTAAACATTGAATTGTATTTTCATCAAACTGTTGCAATAGTTTTCCTCTTTCCTCTATGGGTGTACCACCGACAAATTTTGCAATTCTAAGTTGTTTTTCCAATCCAAGATATCGACCATACTCATCTATTATCCGAGAATCTTCCTCTGCATCAATTCCTTCAGGACAGTAAACAAGTGTATGATGAACACCTCCATTTTCTTTCATATTATCTATAATTCTCCCTATTATATCTTTCTTTCCTGATGCACGATTAAGTATATTTCTTCTATCACGCAAAAGCTTTTCAATATATGTATCCGAATCATCAATATTGTTTTTTTTAATATGTGCCCTTCTTGCAATTTTTTTAGTTAATTCCGTATATTTCTCAAATTCTTCCTGACTGAGTTCTGCAAAATGGGGGAATAGCTTATATTGACATAAAAAACCTTTGGCGATAGCTTCTTCCATTCCAAACTTAAATGTTGCCTGCTCTCCGGCATTAAAAAACATAAGCAATCTTTGTGTACCTAAATCATCAAAATGCCTGTGGGGAGTGGCTGATAACCCTAAGCGATATTTAATTGTAGCCGGGAGTTTTTTTAACATCTCTGCTGATCCCATATTATGGGCTTCATCAGCTATCAGCATTGTTTCAGCAGACAGTTTTGGAATGAAGGTTTGAAATTTTTCTTTTTTAAAGGATTGATATGTAGCAATAAAAACAGAATGAGAAATATTCCCCAGCTTAAAGGAGTTAATTGATTGCTGCAAAACTTCTGCCCAATTTGGGGCATCTGAAGAAATAAAATTGACATCAGAATAACTAAATTTTTCTACTTCTTCCTTCCATTGCGAAGCAAGGTCTTTAGTTGGCACTAAAATGAGAAGAAAAATCTTCTTTAATTTCTTTATTAATTGCAGAGAGGCAAGTAAACCCGTGATGGTTTTTCCTGTTCCTGTAGCCATTTCAAAAAATCCCTGATAGTCATTTTTAATCCAATTTTCAATTGCCTTTTCCTGATAAGGTCTTACTTCAAACCCAACGGGTGCTTTAGGGGTATTTTTGCTAATGGCGGTATTAACTGATAACTTCCTTTTTAACTTTTTTAGCTTTTCTTCCAAGTTTGTAGGTAACTCATTGGAATGAATTGTTTCATCAATCAGCCCTTGCTCTTCTTTGATTAAATCCACAGTACTGTTTGCTGGAAACTTTTCACGGATAGCAATCTTTACCTTCTCAATTGGTATAATTTTAACCGATTTATGTTGTCCTGCCCAAATCTTACGGAAAAGAGTAGTGTAGTAACTAACCCTGTCTGTTTCGTTTGCTTCACCAGTCCAAGATTTATAACAACTCAAAGTCTCCAGATTGTAAAAAAGTGCATTATAAGTAAAATTTGGAGAGCCAGTAAAAGCAACCCTATCATCCATTTTATCCTTAAAGATTCCAAATTTCTGATGAGCAATTCCTATTGAGTTTCCTTTAGGGATAATCGCTATTATTTCTAACCTTTTATTAGCAATTAACCAAGAAAGACAATTAAAAAAGTGCCTTTCAGTACCAGTAAGTACCTTAGTCAGCTTATCAATGTCTTTAAGAATTTTATTTAGAGTATGGCCTAAATGGATATCACCATTCGCATATGGCGGCTCATCGTGTAAAATGAATTTCTTTTTTCCCTCATTTTTTTTCTGCACCATCTGATAAATATCATTCTCTTTCCAGAAATCAAGTATTTCCGGTTCCCGCTTGGGCAGCTTTGCCCGCATAGGCAAATCGGTTTTCGGAAGATTGATTGTTTCATTATATCCCATTTCTATCACCTCACTACATCAATTTCTGTTATTCTTTAACAATAAATAGCAGCAGAATTACTTCATGCATTCTTAAACTGCTTTGCATCTGCTTTAGCATAAATTGTTTCAATCTGCGCCTGCACCAGCAGTAAACTCTGTTTTTCTTAATGAATAGAAGCACAACACACAACAGCTAAAAAATACATTATAAAAAGCCCCCATCTTTTAAGGACGAGAGGCTTACCCGCGGTACCACCTTAATAGCCGCAAACTTAGATTAAGTGCGGCTTCTCAAAACTTATAACGGCAGCAACCGGCGGCTCCTACTATTATTTCAGAGCGCAGCTCCAGGGCGATCTTCAGATTAGCGCAGTGTTTGGCTCACACCAACCCAAACTCGCTGCAACTGCAAAAAATCCTACTCTTCCCCTTCACAGCAGTTCAGCTCTATTAAAATAATCATGTTACGCATATTATAGGTTTAAGAAAGCTCAAAGTCAAATATAAATACTTACCCAACATATTCAACTTCATAATTGTCTTCATTATCCTGTCCGCTGTCTTTCTCTTCATTTTCAGACATACTTTCGGCTGATTTTTTCTCTAAAAGCTCCAGCTGAGTTAAAAGAAGAGATTTGGATTCAGCTATAAATACCTGTTGGTTCTTCTTAATCTCCTCCAGCTTTTCTTTTTCATCCTCAACCTGCTTCTGGGCATCTTTTACTATCTGTTCTGCTTTTTCTTTGGCTTCTCTGATAATCAAATTAGCTTCTTTTTCACTATTAGCTTTTGTATCTTCAGCGGTTCTTTGAGCTAAAATCAATGTATCATTCAAAGTCTTTTCAAGTTCATTATACTTTTCCAGCGTTTCTTTTAAATCTTCAATTTTTTCTCTTTGCTCCTGATTTTCGCGATAAATAGCTTCATAGTCTCTACTGATTTCATGTAGAAACTCATCAACCTCTTCAACATCATACCCTCGAACACTTTTACTAAACTTAACCGATGTAATTTCGACAGGCGTTTTTGCCATACTAATATCCACTCCCCGCAGCCAAAATTGCTCTGCCAAATACTTCTACCGCATATTTCTACAATAATTTGTCGTATACATGCGACTTTTTGGGCCTCACGGAAATTTTTACACCCAAATGGAAAACGACTGCGGTCAGTTGCTTCTATTCAAGATAGAAAAATGTCCTAAATCAATAGGGATATGACAAGACCTTCAATCATGTGTAAAAGAATAAGTGCTATAATGGGTGAAAAATCAAGAGGTATAGACCCTCTAGGTATAATTCTGCGAATAGGAGCTAATATCGGCTCTGTAAATTCATAAATGAATCTGACTATCGAATTATGGGGGCTAACGTTTATCCACGATAATAAAACCCTTGCAATAATAAGCCATTGCATTATTTCAAAAGCAATCCTAGCAATCTGGTAAAGCGCCACATCTAATCCCCCTTCTCATTAACCTCCAATTTCTTTTGCTTTCTTATATGCTGCATTTAAAGCGTCGTTAAAAGATGTTCTGATTTTACCTGCTTCCAAAGCCTGAAGCCCAGCAGCAGTAGTTCCGCCTGGCGACATAACACGGGATTTGAGTACCGCAGGATGCTCTCCACTTTCCTTTACCATATTTGCCGCTCCAATAATAGTGTTAACAGCAAGATCCTGCGCCGCATCTCTGCTTAAGCCCAAGCTTACACCGGCATCCACCAGCGCCTCAATAACCAAATATACATAGGCCGGCCCGCTTCCGCTTAAGGCCGTTACACTGTTCATAAGCTTTTCCGGAAGCTTAACAGCAGACCCAACTGAACTCAATATCCTTTCAGCCGTTTCAGCATGAGATTCTTCAGCATACTGTCCTAAGCTGAACGCTGAAACCCCCTGACCTATTAGACAGGGTGTGTTAGGCATAACCCTTATAACCGGTACCTCTTTATCAATCCACTTTTCAACAGCTTCAGAGGATATTCCAGCAGCAATCGAAATAACCAAAACATCTTTAGACAAATAATCCCTTATATCTTTAACAACTTCTTCGACTTTGTCAGGTTTAACAGCAATAATTATTACGTCACTCGATTTTACCACTTCTAAATTATTATTATGTATAACAGCTCCATAAGTTTCATTGACATATTCTAATCTTTTATGTAATATATCGCTGCACACTATTTCTATATCCTCAGCTCCGCCGGAAGCACAAATGCCGTTTATCAACGATTCCGCCATTGAACCTGCGCCTATAAATCCTATATTCATTATTCTTGCCATTCACTCCCTTATTCAAAAGACTTTAAACTAGAACTGTTAAAAATACTTTCTCTTGAAAGCTTATCCGATAAGATATCGCCGCTTATCTCTATATTGCTAGGTACAAATATAAAAATATACGGGTTAAGCTTCTGCATCTCACCGCCCAAAACGTGAGTAGCTCCGCTCATAAAATCTATTACCCTTTTAGCCGCTTCTCTTTCGGTTTCCTCAATATTAATTACAACAGCATGCCTTTTTTTAATTTCCAACGCAAACTTTTCTACCTCTTCATACTGTTTTATTTTAGCAACAACAATTTTAACATTTTTTGCCGTATGAAGGCTGAC
>CAZTPA010000094.1:0-7072 GCA_964614525.1 uncultured Bacteroidales bacterium
AAAATTAAGCTGCCATGAATAAAAGGTGCTAAAACAGAAGAAGATTTTTCAAAATAATAGATCTGATCATAAGCTTCTGTGTTTTTCAAACCTTTCGATAACGCACCCAATCTTTGTGAATGCCTGGTTGTAATTGTTTCGGCAGAGTTCAGGATGTTTTTACTAAAGAGGGATTCTGTTATGCTGGAAGGACAAATTCTCAATTCAATCAGTTTTTTAAGAGATGCTTTTTTCTTTTTGTAGAAAGGAAAATCTTGTAGCCACCAGGAATCTTTATAGAAAGTACCACCATTTCCGGATATAGATAGCTTAATACCTCGTTCAGCTCTTTCTTCTTGCATTTTTCTATGACGAAATGCACTTATAATATTACCACAACCATCAATATATTCAAAAGCAGAGTATAAATCATTAAGGCTAACATTTTCTGGTGCAGATGTAAAGTAATATTTGATTCCTGTTAACTCAGCTACTTTTTTCCCGGTTGTTGCTTCACCATTGGTTTTTGAATTGTGGGAATATGATGCTTCTAAAATAGTACTTTCTGGAGAAATCATTGAAACTAATACTCTCGAATCATTGCCACCAGTAAGGTCTGCGCTTGCAGGGACATCTATACTTTTTAGAATTTCTGCAAGCCTTGCTTGTATTTTTTTTATGATTTCTGAAGCATTTTCATTTTTTGTGAGGTTACCGAAAAGAAGACTTAGATCAGGGGGATTTATTTTTACCCTTTCGAATTTTCCATCCTTGATTATAATACCCTCACCCGGTTTGATCCGAAAAATTCCCTCAATAAGAGAATAACCAGGTTCTGAATAACCAAACTTAAGAAAATGAGCGACAGAGTCGTTTCTGAAAACAAGGTTCTGTTTTGTTTTGAGAGAATCAACCAGTGGTAAAAACCGATCTGACACGAACGTGTCAGTAAAATATAATGGTCGTAAGCCAAGAAGATCTGGAATGAGAATATGCTCACCTTTTTCTGTTACTGTCAATCCAATAAATGCTCCTGGAGACAACTGGTACCTCGAAATTGCATCATAGCTCATGTTTGAACAAAGGCTGTTTTGTGAACCTAATCTGATCCCATATTCCTGAGGATAATTTTTTTGTTTTAATTCTTCAACTGTTGTGCTGTTTAAAAATAGGGATCTATTGCACTGCTTCAATTTATTATCTCCAACAAAATTTATTTATATAATTCTGAATAAGTTTTCAATAGGACTTTCTCCTGCTGCTCCCAATTGAAAACTTCTTTAAGCTTAGTTGTATTTTTTTTGAATTTTTGAATATCCTTATTATTTATACTGTCAAGTGCATTTTTTATACTTTCTGGTGTGTTTTTATCGATAACAACTCCAATTTCATTGGTCTTAACAATTTTGGATAACTCATAGAGATCTGGAACTATTACGGGAAGACCCGCCATAATATATTCAAATAATTTATTTGGGGCACAATAATAATAACTCAAACAGGTGTTTTCTATCAAACACAAACCAATATCTGCAGACGATGTATAATTTAGCAATATGTCTGGTGGTACTGCTTGCTGAAAGAATATGTTGGGAAAATCTTTCGCCGCCTGTTTGGCAAGGTTTTCCAATGATCCAAATCCCATAATAACGAGCACATTGGAATGATCAGTAGTTTTAAAAGCATCAATGATATTTTCTATACCGCGCCCGCGACCAATTGCACCCTGATATAAATAAATAATTTTATCATTACTAATATTGAATTGCTTTCTGAAGATATCTGAATTAATACATTCTTTGTAATCTGGGCAGTTTAAAACCAGAGATGGTTTTTTGATTTTATATAACCTCTGATATTCTTCAGCGATACTTTCACTAACAGTAATAACTTTATCTGCAAACTTTATCATTAATCTTTCAAGAAATTTACGGAATTTTTTTTCCAACATTGAATGTCCGTTTCTTTCTGTCTCATATTCATGTGCATCATAAACGATTTTTAAATTACGATTAAAAATGATTCTGGTGAAAACCCCAAAAGGAAGTACAGCAAGTCCGTTGAGGTGAAATATATCGGCATTTCTGTGATAAATTACAATTTTAATCAAAAATTCAAGATATTTAATTAGTTGAACGATTTTGATTTTGGACCAGTTTCTGGTCTTGAGTTTAAACCTTCGTACATAAATATCCTGAATTATTTCTTTATCTGCTAAGGATTTCTCATGAAGTGCGATAACTGTCACATAATATCCCGCCCTTTTTAGGGATATGGCTTCCTTAAGTACACGGCTGTCGTTGGTAAAATTATTGAGTACAATTGATACTACATTTTTCATTATGAGAAAAATTCCTTCATTGAGACATGATGTTGTTTTTGAAAATCGCAAAAGGATATTCCATAGAGACCGATTCCAAACCAAAGTGGCATCCAGTTAAAAAATGCCCACAAAATTGCATATGTTAAAATTATGCTCACAGAAAGCAACCGAAATAATGAGTAATGCTTATTAGTATAGAGAGAAATATCATTTGATGTGTTTTTTGTTATATCATTATAGATAGCAAATAAAAATACCATAAAAAAAATTAAACCAACAATACCTGTGTGAGTTAGTATTGAAAGAAGGCTATGAATGTAGGTTCCACCTCCAGTTGTTTCAATTTCAACTTGAGCATTGCCAAAAAAAGGATTATAAGCGAAATGGGTCAAAAAATTATTGGTTAAAATATCCATACGAGTACCTACAGAACTGATCTTTCCTGTCCCGTAGCTGAAAATTCTTAGATTAGATAAACTAATGGAAAAATATCTCATCAATGCAAATGCAGCTGTAATAAAAAATAAACTTGAAATTAAAACGCCTTTAGTAAGTCTTCTGCCTAACCACCCTAACAGTATCGAGTTAATTTTTATAGATCTTATCGGGGTTATTTTTTTTGCAATAAAAAAATAACTGACAAGAAGAATAAAAAAACCTGCAGATGCTACTGCTCCGGAATTTGAACCTATAAGTTGGGATAATAAAATGGAGAGCAGAATTGAAGGAATAATAGCGATATTTGCTAAGTAGAATGGCAACCGACCTGAGCTATTTGTTTTATGAATATACAGCAAAGCCGAAATGGTAACGAGAATAATCACCTGCATAAACAGCATATCTCCGGGACGCTGATATACGCCCTTAACATGTGCAACCAAGAATCTGTCTGTTCTGATATGTGCAAGATTATATTTGTATAGCTGCAAAATAAATAGGAGAATAACCCATGAATATGCAATCATCATATTTGAAGCAAATCTTGCGTAAAAGCGGTTCTTTTGCATAGTGATGTAAAGGTCTGAAATTACAAAAGATAATATGAGTCCCAGCGAAAAAGAAAACAGTATACCTCCGGTTGAGCCGATAGTATATTGTTTTATCAAACTCATACTATCAATATCGATGAAAAATTTGATGACAATATAACCAAAAAACAAAATTAATAATAAGAATGACTTTTTAATTTGGAAAATAACATAATAGCGCCCTGAAATGATAAATAATGCTAAACTTGTAAGTACCATTATGACCAAATAGGTGTATCCAGTGCCTCCATCACCCAAATGTTTGATATTGGTAGAAAAATACATGGATAATGAAATCAATATTATTAAAGAAAGTAAAATTCGTAATACTTTTAACATTTCTAAATATTATACCTTGCTAAAATCTTCTTCTGTAATTTTTACAGCTCTATGTTCTTTCTGTTTTTCAATTTCAATATTTAATATCTGTTGCGCTCTTAGAAAGGTAACTATATAAACGAGTATCATTGCAATAGAATAAAGAGCAACTGCCATGAAAGAAGTCAGTCCGAATGTCTCTACAAAATAAAATATTGCCATAATGAATACTATTTTTGCGATGTTTATTAGAAGGCCATCAAGTTGCCTTTCATAAACAGTAAATATTCTGCTGACAGGTGTAAATATTAATCTTGAATATAACAATAATGCTAATATCTGAGCATACCTACCAGCATCATACCACTTGTCCCCAAAGGCAAAGGAAAATGATAAGGGGCCAAATACTATTAAAACTATCAATGGTATTAGGCCAACTAACAATAGCCTTTTGATCAATTTTATCGAAAGTTTTTTAATTCTCAGTGGGTTGTTTTTGCAGCTTGCTGCTTCGCTGTAAAAGACTTTTGAAATAGATTGTCCAATAAGATTCATCGGTAGACTTACAATAGTGTGAGCAAAACCATACAATCCAACTATTTTGAGATCATAAATGCCTGCCATAAGAAGAACTGGTAATTTTATACTCAAATTGGTAAAAAAGTGTGAGGGGGTACTAAAAAGTGGAAACTTAATGTATCTTTTAAAACACCAGGCAATTTTTCTTAAATTAATTTTTGAAAAAAGATGTACTTCATGCTTTAATATCGGCCAGCCTAAAGTACTTATTCCTGCACTTTCACCAAAAATGTTACCAATAATCAGACCTACAGGGCCGAATCCAGCAAAACCAGCCCCGATTTTGGTAATGTTTGCGAGAAAACTCTGGCTGTATTTGGTTTTTGTAATGCTTTTAAAGTTCTTTCTTCTAAACGCCCAACCCAAAAAAATTTGGTGCGTACTGGTTAGGAACAATCCAACCAATAGTAATAGTTTATATTTTTTATTCAGGTTATAATCTGGAGAAATATATTGGATTAGATCAACAGAAAAAAGCAAGATCGAAACAATAGCTATAAAAAGAGCTGTGATCAAAAAAGACAATACAGTTACATTGATGGCTATTTCGTCATCATCAGCTATAGCAATAGCCATTTCATATTTTAACGAAGCGATTATTGCTAATGGAAGTAGCAAGGATGTGTATATAGCCAGTACTGCAAATTCATCAGGTGAATATAATCTTGTAATAACAGGAGATAAAACAATACTCAGCAGTTGGGCAAAAAGTGTACCACTTAAAATAAGTAATATGTTTTTTGCAAAAGTACTTTTCAATAAATAAGTATAACATATATGGGTTTTATTCTTTAAATGCATATTATGTGCTATTTATTCCATTATCATAGAAAAACAGTTACAAAAATTTAATAGCTTCTCATAATTTGGTTTAATGCTCTTTTAAGTAGCATTAATTTAGATAACGTTTTCTGAATATGAGAATATGGTGTTTGTATTGCACCAAATGAACGACAGCGGTTCTCGACTCCTTCAATCATACTACCTTCAAAATCAAAACACCGTAAATCGAGTTTGATACAGGAAAATTTTATTGCTTCCCAATTCAGAAGTGTGCCTGAGCCACTTTGCCTTAATATTGGATCAGCTCCACTCATGAGCATGTAAGAAGATCTTTTATCCCATACAAGGTAAGCTGCTGAATGTATTCTATTCATGTTGTCTACGGTATAAAAGATTTTTCTGCAGTTTTTTTCAACAAGTATGGCATCCAATTTTTTAACGAAGTTCAATGTATATCGGTTTTTGATGTTTTGTCTTTGATAAACCTTGCTGTTCACTGTGTAAAAGTCCTCTATCGGCAGATCATCTCTAACACTTAAAATTTTGGAAGCTTTAGAAATCTTATTTCTGTAACTCTTGTCGACATTCTCCCATAACGTCTCAAGACCTTGTGATAGATCTATTGTGTATGTAAAACGGGTTGTTTGAGTAAATCCTTTCCAGTAAAAAGGAAGCCAGTTTGTAATCATATAATGAAAACTTTGAGAAAAATGGTGATATTTGGGCAACTGTTCTATAATTTGATTAAGTATTTTTTTTTGATAAGATAACCTGGTTGAGTATTTTTGCCCGGGAGGATATTTAATATAGGGACCTAAATTTTGTGTTAATTTTGGCATTATCAAACAGTTCAAGCCGAATTTAACCTTTTGGTAATATGGCATGGTTGCAATAATGTTATTTCCATTCTCAATTACTATTACATTCCAATTGTCTGGTCCACAAACGGTATCAAGCCACCAGTCCTGGCTGAATATAGGAAGATCATTTTCTGTTTTGCAGAAGTCGCGGTATTTTTGTTTATTAATGGATATAGCCATAGCTTTTTAGCCAATCAGATTGATTATTCAGAAATGATTTACCATATAGATACGTTCTTCTTTAATTATCGCATCATAGTATTTTTCCAATATTTTAAAACCTATTTTCTCATTAGATTTGATTGATGCGATATTAGAGACGGTAACTTTTGAAGATATTCCACTAAGGTTGTTTTCTTTGAAATGAGTAGCAGCGATTCCGCGGATCTTAGTGGCGATTCCCTTTCCGCGCATACTTTCTATTACTCCAGTAAATGCTTGGTGAACTGTATTCTCCTGAATGTCACGTATATTAAAATAATACATTTCGATCCCGACTAATTCCTGAGTATTTTCATCTATTACATTTATCACAAGTCTATTACCAAAAAAATAGTAAAGTATTTTTTTTAGAAAACCCAATTCCTTCCCGCTATGAAAATTTCTGTAGAAATTAAAAGTATCTTTTCTGTATTTTGAGCTTAGCCCTTGATAAGTTAAAGGAGGAATTGTTGTCTTTTTAATCTTTTTTAATTTTCTTGCAGATAAAAAATTTTCGATTAGAAATCGAAGTTTCGAAATTTGGTTTTTAAATTTGTTTTTAATCATATTGTCAGCCGTCAGCATCCTAAAATTTTAAAATGAGCATTATTGGAAAATGAAACTGCTTTTCTTCAGACTTTCCAACACATTGATATACACCCACTCTCTGTCGTTCCAGTTTTCTGTGTAAAAAGAGCTGTTATGCCATAGGAATGTAAATATACCATTTACCTCTCTTATAATATCAATTACAGCTTGGATTTTTATATATCCAGCCTGCGGGTCGAGATTTTGATAATTTTCAGAAAAAAGTGTACCATCCATAATTATCAGAGGAATTTCAAATAGTCTGTATTCTCTGCTTTCCTCAAAATTAAAAGGCCTGAACTTATAACTTGTACCAAATCTAAAACCACTCATATCAGCATAGGAGCCGGTTGTGTCGTATTTGATTCCACTTTCCTCAAATATTTTGAAGCTCCTTGTTATATCAAATATCA
>CAZTPA010000094.1:7172-8559 GCA_964614525.1 uncultured Bacteroidales bacterium
TGTGTTTTATATGTTTTTTGATTAGCTGCTCGACCCCTAATGGATTTCTAAAGGTTAAAAGGTTGAAAAAATTCCTGAAAAAATGGCTGGGGCTTTTTCTTTTCAATATATCACCAGACATGAATTTGAGGTATACCAGCTTGTTTGTATAGCCGAATTTATCAATGTCGTGAGTGATATATGCCTTTGGCTTTTGATACTCCTCAGAATAATTAAGTTTTAGCTCCGCCTTGATACTTTTAACTAACAAATCCACAACAGGTATTTCTAAAGTATCAGTGAGGTATCCAAAGCTGCTTTTTCCTCTAAATCTGCCGTATTCGTCTTTAAACTCAGGATTGTCACTATTTGTGTACTCCCAGTATCCTGATAAATGGAAAAAAATTGTTCCAATATAATCATAACCGCGGTTTGATTGTTCTGGATTTTGGAATGCCTTTACGTTGTGTTTTTTTGAAATTGCTGGAATCTGGGTGAACTCATCAATTAGTTGTTCTTTCGTTTTGTTCCAAAACGGGTATATGGGACAGATTAGCTTTTTTGAATTGATCGTTATAGTGTAGTTATTGTGTTCAACCTTTATTCCTATTCTTCTATTGTTAGAAGTATCCTTCAAAACTGTATTAAGGAAATTACCAACGTATTTTGCGATGTGAAAAGGGTCGGGTGTCATAAGAACTATGTATTATATGCAACAGTTATTTTTCTACAGATTATCTGTCTATTATTTTATAGATAAATATAAAAATAAATAAGTTACAGAATGTTTTCCTAATAAATCGGATGATTACCGCGTATAGTTTGGTTATCCTGAAAAGGGCTTTCAAAAAATGATCCAATTATTCAATTTTCTGAAAACCACTAAAAAATTCATATTATTGCCGATTATTTTTCTTAATTACTCCTCCGCTTACTCATTCTCGCCAATTTCGGCATTCAATCGGTACGAGTTAAGCCGTGAGCATACTAATTCCATTCATTCTACAATAAAAGATGAGCCGCTATTTCTATCTCTGCCCAATATTTCTGAGGAAAACAAAAATCTTCCGTTAAATATCCTGTACCAAAATCAGGCACTCTCCTTTGATGTAAATTTTATCACAGCATTTGAGAGTCAACAAAAAATGGCTGGCTTTGGTGTACTGAATGCTGTCGGCCAATACCACACCCCCTGGCTCAATGCCCAGGTGAAACTGAATGCATATAGCACCGGAAGCTCTTCGGCAGCTCTTTTTCAGGAAATTGCATACGAGAGATTCTTTTCAGGCAAATCTGCTCCTATAACTGGTATGTTTGAAACCGATTTTACCCTACCCGAGGCGTATCTTAACTTTAACTATAAAAATATCCAGCTTAGGTTTGGTCGAGAAAAACTTCGCTGGGGACC
>CAZTPA010000095.1:0-8543 GCA_964614525.1 uncultured Bacteroidales bacterium
TCCAGCGCTGTTGGAAAAATCTTGTATTTCAACAAATTATAAAGAATGTATATTTTCTCATCATAGAGTTGTTTGAATGAACTCGTCAAACCAGAGGGTTTAGCTAATAAAATGTCAAAAGGTGCTGATTGTATAGCAGATAACCAGTTGTTCTTTGTTAAATCTACCACCCTGTAAGATATTTGGTTTGTAAACTCTTTGCAAGCTTTTTCCCACAATATTGTATCTTCCTTTAATTCATTACCCAATATTACAGCTTTGATTTTCTTAGTGCTCATCCTTATTTAACTTTTGTATTAGCCATGACAAGCTTAATAAACGATATGTATTTTCATTTGGTGAATAATCTATAAATTGAGGATTGAAGTATTTTTCATTAATTCTAATTTCTTTTAAGAAAGGCAAATTTTGAATGAATGATTTTTCAACAGCATGTTGATCTTGAGCCTGGTTTGTTTTTTTTTCTAGCCTTTTTTTTATATAATTAAAAAGGATTTTTAAATTGCCTGATTTGGATAAAAGATCCCCTGGTGCATATCCCTTATCAGTTTTAATTTTATTAAAGAGCGGGAAGGCTTCTGCAATAATATGAGCATATAAAACCTGACCTTTAAAACGTTTAAAAGGGTTTTCTTCAAAGAATTCAGAATACACACCTGCAATTTTACTGCTCAATAAGGATTTAACAAAATTGAAATCTAAAAATGGAGTACGGTTTTTAATATACTGGAACTGATTTACCATCTCAGCTCCAAAATATTTTCTAAAAACTTCTTCAAATATAATGATATAGAACTTTTGATTTTGCGTAAATTCATTGTTTTGTTGAAATGCTTTGTGCTTTTTTAGATCATGTTTTAAAGCCTCCCATTCTTCCTCATAATTTTGTTCATTTATAAAGCGATATGCACTGCTATTTTTAATATTAAGCAGGGCCACGTTTAAATCAGGTTCATTAAAAAGGGCGATTAAATTTTCAGCAAACATAATTCCGGGGATATGAGCTGCCCGGAAAATTTCACTGCCAAAATTGCCTGTAATAATGTAATTATAATTCTTTGCCAGTACCTTTGCCGCATATAAGTAATGCGCACGGGCAAAGGAGGCAGTACCTGAGGCGTTTTGAACAAATTCTAGCCCAGAATCTAAACTTTTGTTTTGCGCGTAATTATCATCAAGTTTTATATGGTAGTAATCTAAACCAGCAATTTTGGCTAAGTGAGGGGGGAGTTTTGTATCTAAAGCATTCGATGTTCCGAAGCTATAACAATCAAATTTTCTTTTAAAATACAGTCCTGTTGCTGAAAGAGTGCGCCCATCAAAGCCTCCTGTAAGAGCAGTCATATATTTTTCTGATGGAAAATATTTTGGTATGTTTTGAAAATAATCTGCTTTTAACTGTTCTATAGTTTTTCGCCATGGGATGGGTTTGGAATGAAAAAAATCTTCTATATGTGTATGGTCTAAAATATGAATGCTTCTTTCTGTAATCTTAATATAACTGTTGACTGGTAGCAGAAAGATATTTTTTAAAATACTATGATTGAAAAGCGGATAATTAAAAAGCACTGTTTCCAGAATAAACCGTTTGTTGGGCTCACTAATCTTACAATGACTACCAATTTCTAAAGCATTATCGGAAAAAAACATATTATTTTCTGATCGATAATAGTACAATGGCAAAAGACTAAGGAAGGAATTGCCCAATAATATGTGGCCCTTCTTTTTATCAAAGAGGAGAAAGTAGAAGTGGCCTGAGATATTATTTACAATTTCCTCAATTGCAGTGTAATTTTTTTTTTCAGTATCAGAGGACTGATTAAAGATTGGGTCTCCCCAAACGAAAACATCTGACGAAGCATTTCTTTTTTCTAATTGAAATTCAGGATGTTTATAAAAATGCCAGGTTTGGTTCACGTAATTAATTTCTAAAAGAAAGCGAATATTCTTCATCTATGAAAGTTTACGATAAATGTTCATTACGTAATTATATGGGAAAGTCCCATTTGCAGCTTTAATCTTACTTATGGTTTTAATCCTCTTAATAGCATTATTGAAGTTTATTCCCATCCTCTCTTGAATGCGATGTGGGTCTTTCCTCGCTTTTGGGGAATCATTTTTACCCCTGGTTGTTAGTAAAAATCCAGCCTTTATTGCCCATTTATGCACTTGATCCGAATTGTCTCCATGAGGCCAGCATAAAATATTAATCTCCTTATTCAAAAGATTTTCCAGGTATCTCTTTGAGTTTGTTATTTCCTGCTTTACTCTAATTTCGTACTCCTTAACCGTTTCGATATTACTTATGATTTTGTTCTCATTTGACCATTTAGCATGCAATGGCCTTACTATTTCCAAACCTTTAAATAAAGCATCAGGCGCATTCCAGTTTATTTTCTGTAAAATATCAATTACTGCTTGATTGAAATCTTCATTTATAAAAACTCTTTTTGCCGTAACCGATGATTTTTCTTCAAAAAATGGATAACCATAAGGTATTAATTTTTCAAAATCAGGATTGTTTATATAATAGGGTTTTTCCTGTGGAAAAATATTCCCAATAGGATACAGGCAATCATCGCCCGGGTGATGTAATGAAACCAGTTTATCGGAAACAAAATATTTTGTATGTGTCATCGTGTGCGCCTGTATATCTATTACACCACTTTCGTGTAGCAATTTAATCTCATCCTCATTTACATAACCCCATACAGGCAGTTCATCTTTAGTGGCAGTATTACTCCAAACGTTATCAAGAGTAATTGCTGCATCTCTTTTTTTGTCCACAAACTCAGGGTTTATAAAGTATGTTGCTTTAAACCCATACTTTTTTAATAAAGGAAACACAAAAACATAATTATCTAAAAACCCATCATCAAATGAGAGACAGCAAACTTTTTTGGGTATCACCCCTTTTTTCCTAAAATGATAATATTCATCAAAAAAAATTGTAGACCAATGATTTTTCTTTAGATAAATTAAAAAAGCTTCAAACTGAGTCAACGCAAGAGTCAGGTAATTTCTTACCCAGCTTTTGTTTTTAATTGGCGCCACAGAATGAAAATATATTACCGGAATATCAGGCATTAAAAGACTGGTATATGCGATGCAGTTGGGAAATATGGCTATCTGACGAAAATCTTGACCGAAATTCTTTTTGTGCTGATTTTGTCCAGGCCAATAATTTATCAAGCTCTCTTAATTTTGATATTATTTGTTTTTGAAGATTATCCTCAAGAGATATCATAAAGCCTGGATAATTCTTAAATATCTCCTGCATGCTCGGAATGTTAGAAACTATAACAGGTCTCCCTGTTAAAATGCTTTCTACTGCCACATTACCAAAAGATTCATATTCGGAAAGAAATAATAGTACATCAGATTCTTTATATGCATTTTCAATATCATTGCGAAAACCTCTCACATAGATAAATTTCTCATATCCTTTTTCAAGAATATATTTTTTTACTTCCTTTTTTAAAGGACCCTGGCCATACATAAAAAACTTAGATCCTGGAAAAACAGATCTAATACCGGCAGCTAAATTTACCCAGACTAGTAGATTTTTTCCTGGAGCAAAGCGGCCACAATATAAAATCTTTAATTTATTTAGATCTAAATGAGGCTTGTTAGCAGCTGTGAATTTTTTAGTGTCAATTGGGTTGTACAAAGTCTCGATCGAGTATTTATCGGTGATCTTATTTTTAAAAACTTTTTTGCTAAAATCGGTATTTGCTGTAATTTTGATGTTTTTGCCTAAACTTAACCACCATAAAAATTTCAGTAGCATCTTTTGACTCTTTTTTTTCCAATATACTGTGCCATGTATGCTGTAAACGATGTTTTTTATACCCCCTAACCTCAGGGCCAAAAGAAATAAAGGCCCAATATTATAGGCATGAAATATGCTTTTTTTATTTTTTCTGGCATACGTAATAATCTTATACAATGCTTTATAATTGTTGAATGAGCCTTTTACTATTGGAATGTCAACATCATGATATATATCAGAATCCTCTACCGGAAAAGGCCTGATAACAAATGCGGAAAATTTATACGCTGGACTACTTTTAATGATCAATGGTAAAAGAACTTCTATACCGCCTGGCCGGGCACTTATGTGAATGAAACAAATGTTATTTATACTTTTCATACAGGCCTATAATCCTTCCTGGAATGAAAAAATCGAAATACCTTAATCCTATGATAGTAAAACGCCATAAATGCCAGGACTACAGCAATAGTTGTTGATTCTGGGGGCATAGAAAGGTATGAATATATTAAACGGGTGGTATGAATTAGGTATAGGGAGAATAAAAAAGCAGAACCAAATACCATTGCGTAGCTGTTTTCATTAGCAGTAGAAAGGAAAACTATTAATCCTTTGAAAATCACAAATAAAATAAAAGCATTCAAAACTAAAAATCCAAATATCCCGCTAAGAAATAAAACATCGTGATGGCCTATATGCCTATCAGAGTGTTCGTAATAGAATGAGGAGTATCCGGCACCAAAAATTGCAGATGTTTTCCGATATTGTGTCATAAGTCTTGGAACCCTGTCATCAAACCTGCTTACTGTCCCTCCTGCTGTAATATCCCCTTCACCGATTTTCTTTACTGTTGAAATTCGCTCGAATGCTAATGAAAGCTGATTTGATACGGAAGGCATTAATGGTAAAACAAAAACAAAAAAAACCATTCCTAACAAAACATATCTAAAAAATGATCCGATACGTTGTATGTTTAGAACTAACCAAGATAACAATAAAAACCCAAATCCCAGCGACCAACCCCTCGACCCTGTTAATATCACTGAAATGTAAGCAATTATAATCACTAGATTGAGATAATTTTTATTGAAAGGAGGCTTCTTTTGCATGGAATAAAACATGGCTCCCATCATAGACAGCCCCAACAATAGTAATGAAAAATCATACCGGGATAATTCTGTTGCGGTATCTATTACACCAAACGCCCCTTCCTGGTATTCATTCTCAAATCCAAAAAACAGAACGGAGGGAGGAGTACCTGTAGTGTATACAATTAAATGGCCTGCAAATGAAATAAAAACAAATAGAAAAATGTATTTAAAAAAAACCTGGAAATGGTTTTCGTCCCTTAAACAGCGAATGGCCACAGGAATAAACAGCCACGGTACAAGTAATTTTAGTGTACGAAAAAATATTCTCAAGTTTATATCGTAGGCAAACCCCATGATAAAGCCCAATGCGATTACAGGTATAGTAAACCACAAGTACTTTCGGTAAAAAATAAAATATACCTTAGGGAATTTAATTGTTGTGAGGAATAGAACGATAATAATTATTTGGGAAAAATCAATAATCTGAAAGCCGAGATTGAGGCCAAATGAATAATTGAAGAATAAACTCAGGGGATTTTGTGCATATACATATGCAAAGGTAAACCAGAAAAGATAATCACGCTTGAATCGGATAATTAATACTGCAAATATTGCTGTTATTAAATTCATTACCATTAAACTTCCAGTAAATTTGGCAAGAAATATAATGAATAGAAATATAAAGAATTTAAATAGTTTGGGAGGCATCATGTGATGGTGCGATGTTGCACGATTTTACGTGGAGGTAGTTTCACGATTAATTCTAGAATCCTAAGATTTAGCCTTTTAAAATTGGAGATGTTTAGCTTAATCAAGAACATAAAATAAATACCCATGAGTTTATATTTTAGGCTTTTTCCAACTTGGGCTGAAATCCTGAAATTTTTTAAAGCTAAATTCTCCATATTTTCTTGCATTAAGTACCCCCTACCTATTTTATAATACCACCAGGCAGCCTCATCCTTGGGCATAGAGGGTAAATGCTTTTCCAATAATAACTCGGCTCCTTTAGTTCCATTCATACCTTTGCTAACAGATATTTTCGATTGATATTCCTTACAAACGATTACAAAATGATTTGCGTAACTTTCATACTTAGCTATACGGTAACTTATCTCATTATCCTGCATGGCAGGCATTGCTTCATCAAATAAGCCTGCTTTATATAATAGTTCTTTTGCAATGAACCACCTGCTGGGAATAGCTGCAGAAGTGGCCCAAATTCCTTTATTACAAATTGTTTCTTTTCCCTGTTGATTAACTGAAATATAACCAGATTGAATAAATTTGGAGCCACTTTTTGAGGCAGCCTTAAGTTGCTCTTCAAAACGATTGGGCAAACTTTCGGCATCATCATCCAAAAATGCAATCCAATCTCCTTTAGCTTGTTTGATGCCATAATTGCGTGCTGCGTTACCCCCCTTCCCTGGGTTCTTAAAATACTTTATTCTTTCATCTTTCTCTATATAACCTCTTACCACTTCTTCAGAATTGTCCTCCGAACCATCATCCACTATAATCATTTCCCAGTCTTGATAGGATTGATTGATGGTGCTTTCAATAGCACGGGGTAATAAATGAGCACGGTTAAATGTAGGAGTGATGCATGAAATTAACGGTTTATTCATCTTTTTATTTTACTACCTCAAAAGGTTTAATTCTTGTAATTTTTTAACTATTGGTCTAACAATATCATCAATACTTTCTTTAACTTCATACGGGAATTGATTATAACTCTCTGTTCTTAAGGTTCTATTATCATTTACTTTGCTTAATAAAAGCCTTTCGATTTCATCTACCTTTTCTGAATAATCAATATCTAGAAAGGAAAGCGTTTTTTCAATTTCTTCAATACCACTATTCGAATGAAAGATATCTTCAAATTTTAACCATAATACATTTGGCCTGTCATACCAGTGTTTGAGCAAAAACTCATTTGCCGTTTTATAGAACCAAGCCAGCTTTTCAGCTTGATGCATAGAGCTCCATTTTGACATATATTCTTTATCATTGAAATCAAACGGATTAATTCTTTTCCTGTGATCTCCTTCTCCATAAGGATAAAAATGACCTGTCCCATCCGGGGATTTATTAAAAGCTGACAAAATATAATCTTTGTAGTATCTGGTAATTATTATGTATTTAGATTCTTCAAAAACTGATGGTAACACATCAGAAATAAATGTCAGATTGGGATTACTCTCAAAATACAAAGACTTATTCAATTTCTTCATTAAATAAAGCTGATTTCGCCTTTTCTTCTTTATCTGCTGAGCAACTTCACTATTTTCAAAACCAATTCTATAGCGCCCCACTGACAAATCAAACAAATCCGGTCCGGGTTCATGTAATGCTAATGTGTAAGTTGAAATATTCGAAAATAAATCCGCAATGAAATTTGTTCCGGTTCTACCTGTGCTGAAAGCAAAAGCAGAAGGAGTTTTTTTCCAATCTAGGTTTATTGTGTATCCTTTGATAAACAAATCTTTTAAAGATTTTTTTAATAACTTGTTCATACGAATTCTTTTTACTTATTGCTCAACTCTTTGTAAAATTCAAACCATTTTTGCGCATTGATGTCTCAACTAGCTAAATTATATACTATTACCCGGTTTTTACCTGTTTCTTTCTTATACTCATCAAATTTACCTAAAAGATCAATCAATTTATCTCTTACTTCAGAAATCTCATTTACTTTAAACAAAAAGGCGCTTTCGTCATCCAATTTTTTATATTTTAACCAACTGCCAGAAATCAACAGGTTATCTGCATAAAGCGCTTCTAACATGCTTCCACTAAACTGGTCTGTGGTAGGAACATGAATCATAATATCTGAAATCAGACGCAGTTTTGCGATTTGCTCAACCTTTAAATAATCTCTAAGAATATAATATTGTAATGCATATTCTTTTAATAATTGCTCCACTTTAGTAATATATACTGCACTGCCGGCATAGGTCATTGGCAGAATAAAGCAAGTTGTTTCTTTTATGTTTTTTGGCAAATCTGATAAGTTTTCTAATACTGTCAAATGTTGTTGAAAAGGAGAACCATTATATGCAATACTCACATATTTTTTAGCGGGTGGCAAACCTAATTCCTCAATTAGCTTTTTTGGGGTCTCATTTCTATATTTATCAATGAATTGCATTATATTAACGCCAAACCTCAATATTTTAACTTCTTTATGCTTAGAATAAAATTGCTTGAAGCTGCTCTCCATGAATTCATTGGTGAATGTAAGACGATCAGCAGCATCAAAAACGGGCATTTTTTTCATCTTCATTTTCCCTGAAGTCCTGTAAAAATCACTGCCCCATATACTAACCACTACATTTTTGGATTTTAATTTAAGCCCCTGTATCAATTTACTATAAATAGCCTCGACAAAATGAATATTAATGATGTCATAATCCGGCAATTGTTTTACCAGTTTCTTAAGTCGAATTACATCGACAACCGAGAATGCTTTTTTTAAGAATTTATTCTTTTTTTGCCCTGCTCTTAACTCATATTGATGGGTTTTATGGATACCTTCAACAACAAAATCTGTATTTGGCGTTAAAACATCAATTTCAATTTGATCTGAATACCGCTTATAAAGCTCATTTATCAACTCTCTTATAAGATTATTATATGCTAAATTCGATACTATTAGTAGTTTAGTTTTTTTCATAACC
>CAZTPA010000096.1:0-8474 GCA_964614525.1 uncultured Bacteroidales bacterium
CTGTAAACAGAAACAGCATATGTGTCTGTCATGCCGGAAATAAAATCAACAACTCCTCTTATCTTATCATACATATCATCTGTATCCGGAATATACTGTTCAGGAAACAGTGACATTAATTTGTGTGAATAATCGCTATCAGGATTAATAACCGCTTCTGAAAATTCCTTCATCAGGAATCCCAGCACATTATAACCTGCAATTTCAATTTTAACAACTGATGGATGTTTATAAACCTGGCTTACAGCAATTTTACTGATATTTCTTAGTGCTTCTGCAGGTTTGTCATCAATACATTTGAGCAATTTACTGCTAAATTTTCCCTGCATGATATCATCATAATTCTTCACAAAAGCATTTGCAGATTCTTCTGTAAGCTTTCCTATTACCATTGCCCGCAAAAAAGCAATTTGCTCATTACTGTCTTTTACTTCATTTAAAGTTTGATTGATTTTCTTTATTCTTTCAGCATCGTCTTTTTCGCAGAAGAATGCCAAAAACAATTCAATAATATCCCTTTTTGAAATAATATTAAGCTTCATAGCATCCTCCATATCCATAATCTGATAGCAGATATCATCTGCTGCTTCAACCAAATACACAAGAGGATGTCGTGCATAAATAAGAGGTTCTTCAGAAATCACAGGTATTTCAGCATGATCCAGAATATGATTAAAGGTTTCATTTTCAGAAAAGAAATGTCCAAACTTTTTTTTCTCATTAACCAAAAGAGAGCTAAAAGGATATTTTACCATTGTCGCAAGGCTTGCATAGGTAAGAGCATAACCTCCTTCCCTCCTGCCGGTAAACTGATGTGTAAGCAATCTCAGCAGATTAGCGTTTCCTTCAAAATTCTCAAGATCATTTATTTGTTGTCGGTTTAAATGGCTTTTCAGTTTCAAACCTTCGCCGGAAACAAAAAAGTTTGAAATTGCTTTTTCTCCGCTATGTCCAAAAGGAGGATTTCCCAGGTCGTGCACAAGGCAGGCAGTAGAGACAACCGATCCAATTTCGCCAACAATCTCTTTTTCAGAGGTTGACAGTCTGTCTCTAATTTTCTTAAAAACTGAATTTCCCAGTGAGCGTCCAACACATGAAACTTCAAGGCTGTGAGTCAGGCGATTATGAACAAATATTTTTTGAGGAAGTGGAAATACCTGAGTTTTATTTTGCAACCTTCGGAAAGGAGCCGAAAATATCATTCTATCAAAATCTCTCTGAAATTCAGTTCGTACATCTATCCACAAATCTGCGGGAATATCTTCTCTCAAATATCTTTGTGGAGAAAGCAGTTTTTTCCAGTCCATAACTTACATATTTATTATACAAAGAAAAGCAATTATTTCATTAATGTATAAGACTATTTTTGCACTGCAAAGATTTTGGATATAATGCTTTCAAGAGTTTTGAAAATATTAGGTGTTTTAAGCTTCAATTTTCAAAAAAAAACCATAATAACAAGAAATTAAGTAAAACTTTATAGTTCAATAAACTGAAATATCATAACTTTACTTGTTGAATTAATTAATAATTTTTGAATTTTGTTATTTATAATATGGAAAACCACGAAAGATTTTTAAAAGAGGCAATTAGATTAGCGAAAGAGAATGTAAAAAGCGGCCAAGGTGGGCCATTTGGTGCTGTTATAGTAAAAGACGGAAAAATTATTAGTGAAGGGGTGAACAAAGTAACCGGTACAAATGATCCTACTGCTCATGCAGAAATTGTTGCTATTCGTGATGCATGTAAAAAGCTAAATTCTTTTCAACTAGAAGATTGTATTATATATGCAAGTTGCGAACCCTGTCCAATGTGCCTGGGTGCAATTTACTGGGCAAGACCAAAAATGATTGTTTTTGCAGCTTTAAATACTGATGCAGCCAAAGCTGGTTTTGATGATTCTTTTATTTATAAAGAAATTCCTTTGCCATATGATAAAAGAAGTATTCCTACTTATAATATATCACCGGCAAATTCATGTGATCCTTTTAAAGAATGGATAACTTACGAAAATAAAACAGATTATTAAAAGTAATGCTTTAGCGTTTAGCTAATTACTTGTCTTATTCTCCATTCTCAGAAGCATCAAGTGTTTCTGCATATTTTTGGATTTTCTCAGATATTGTTTTAATTGACTCAAAAATTGATTCTTCATCAAGGTTAAGAATGTTTCTTTGCTCCATGGCAATCTTACCATTAATAATAACAGTCTCAACATCAGAACTTTTCAAACTATACACAATCTGAGAATAAATATTGTATAAAGGATAAGCATGTGGAGTATTAAGATCAATAATAATCATATCTGCTTTTTTCCCGTTTTCCAGAGAGCCGATAATATCGTCCATACCCATAACTTCAGCCCCTCTGATAGTTGCAAGTTCAATAGCAGTTTTTGCATCCAATACAGTAGGATCATTGTTAAACAATTTATGCAGGATTGCAGCTATTTTCATCTCATCAAACATATCAAGATTATTATTGCTGGCAACACCATCTGTACCCAAACCTACTTTTCCTCCTTTTGCTAATATAGCAGGCACAGGAGCTACACCGCTGGCCAGTTTCATATTACATTCGGGATTATGAGCAATGCCAACACCACGCTCAACAAATATTTCAATATCTCTATCGGTAAGGTGAATACCGTGAGCAGCAACAACATTTTCACCAAGAACACCAAGGCTGTCGAGATATTCAACAGGCGTTAATCCATAGAGTTCGGTCATTTGGTCAAACTCTTTCTTAGTTTCTGCAACATGAATATTGAAAGGGACATTATATTTGTCGGCAAGTGCTTTAGATGTTTTAATAAGGTCAGCTGATGAGCTATAAGGAGCATGTGCAGCAACACAAATTGTTACAAGAGGATGGTCGGCCCATTTCTGGATCATCTTCTCAGTATATTCAATACCTTGCTCAGGAGTTTCGCTGTTAGGAACAGCATAATCTATCAGACCTTCACTTATCACAGCTCTTATACCTGCTTTTTCAGCAACTTTAGCTATCTCATCAGCATAATAATACATGTCATTAAAAGTTGTTGTACCGCTTTTAAGCATTTCCAACATTGCTAATTTTGATCCGGCAATTACATTTTCCTTATTAATAAATTCAGCTTCAACAGGAAAAATATGCTCATACAGCCACTCCTGTAAAGGAAGATCATCGGCAAAACCTCTAAAAATAGTCATCGGAGAATGAGTATGAGTGTTTATTAATCCCGGCATTACCAATTTATTTCTGCCATCAATAATTCTAGGTGCACTGTATTCCTCTAATATCTCATCCATTGTACCTAATGCATGAATTTTATCTCCAATAATTACAATTGCTCCATTTTCAATAATGCGGGAATCCTCATCCATTGTAACAATCATTGCGTTTGAGATAATTATATCTGAATTAAATTCCTCGTGTGAGCCACATCCAGTAAAAGTTAGTATTCCCGACATTGTTATAACTTTAAATATATTAATCGATTTTTTCAACATAATTCTTTCTATCTTTTTTAATAAACATACAGTCAATAAATATTGTTCATGAAAATATCCTGCAAAAATACGAATAATAAAGCATGCCTGCAAATAAATAATACTTGTAATACGCGCCAATAAAAACATTTGAGAGCTAAGACTCACATTCCTGCCTTTTATCATGGATAATGATTTCAAATATTTCAAGCTGATGCTAATAATTTTTCACAACAAATAAATTTCATGTATTGTTTTTATACGTGGGAGTTGTATATTTGTTTAGCAAAAATATACAGGCAAAATAATTTACTTAAAATAGACTAAAATGATAGAGAAGATTAAAGAAACCGCAGATTTTTTAAAAAATAAAATAAACTTCACTCCGGAAATAGGGATTATTTTGGGTTCCGGCCTTGGTGGACTGGTAAAATCTATTGATGTTAAATTCAGTATAGAATATGATAAAATTCCAAATTTTCCTGTTTCAACAGTAGAAGGACATCAGGGCAAATTGATATTGGGAATTCTGGAGGGCAAAAATGTTGTTGCTATGCAGGGCCGTTTCCATTATTACGAAGGATATCCCATGCATGAGGTCACTTTTCCGGTTAGAGTTATGAAGCTATTAGGAATAAAAGCACTTTTTCTTTCCAATGCTGCAGGCGGATTAAATAAAGCTTTTGAAGTTGGCGACCTGATGATTATCAGAGATCATATAAATATGTTTCCTGAAAATCCTTTAAGAGGAAAAAACCTTGATGAATTAGGCACTCGTTTTCCTGAGATGAGCGAACCATTTGACAGAAAGCTCATTGCAAAAGCAAAAAGGATTGCAAAAGATAATAAAATTAAGTTCCAGACCGGAGTATATGTTGGAAGTGCAGGGCCAACGCTTGAGACACCCGCAGAATATAATATGTTCAAAATACTTGGCGCCGATGTTACAGGAATGTCAACTGTTCCGGAAGTAATTGTTGCCCGCCACATGGGATTACCGTGTTTCGGAATATCAATTGTAACAAATCTGGCTGAACCTGATATCTATGACAAACCTACAAGTCATGAAGAGGTTCAAAATGTTGCAGAAATTGCAGAGCCAAAAATGACATTGATATTTAAAGAATTGATAAAAAGCTTATAGAATAAGTTTACTAACTTTTCTTGGCTCTTTTTCTGTCAGATTCGCTAAGGAGAATTTTTCTTAATCTGAGTGACTTTGGAGTTACTTCAAGATATTCATCATCAGCGATGTACTCCATACATTCCTCCAGTGAAAACTTTACTGCAGGAGCAATGGTCATTTTTTCATCACTTCCGGAAGCTCTTACATTAGAGAGTTTTTTCGTATGTATAACATTCACAGCCATGTCATCCTGACGTGTGCTCTGGCCTATAATTTGTCCGGCATAAACAGGATCATTTGGTTCAATAAAGAAGAACCCCCTGTCTTGTAATCGGTTAATTGAGTATCCAATAGCAGTACCTGTTTCCATCGCAATTAAAGAACCATTTCTACGTCCTCCTATTTCTCCTCTATATGGTTCAAATCCTTTCAGGCGGTGCGACACAACTGCCTCACCTTCGGTGGCAGTGAGCATATTGTTTTGCATACCTATAAGTCCGCGTGATGCAATTGAAAATACAAGATATGATCTGTCATCCTTATTCTCAATACTTATTAGTTCACCTTTTCTGGCGGTAACAATTTCAATAACCTTTCCTGAAAATTGAGTTAAAGTATTAATCGACAATTCTTCAACAGGTTCGCATTTAACCCCGTTAATATCTTTGATAATAACTTTTGGTTGTCCTACCTGCAACTCATAACCTTCTCTTCTCATGTTTTCGATAAGAATAGAAAGGTGTAATATCCCTCTGCCAAAAACAACATATGAGTCGGGAGACGCTGATTCTTCAACCTTTAGAGCAAGATTCTTCTCAGTTTCAAGAAACAATCTGTCTCTTAAATGCCTGGAGGTGACAAATTTTCCTTCTTTTCCAAAGAAAGGAGAAGTATTAATTGTAAATAGCATGCTCATTGTGGGTTCGTCAACTTCAATACGTTTTAAAGTCTCAGGATTTTCAAAATCTGCAATAGTATCACCAATATCAAAATTTTCGGGACCCAATACAGCGCAAATTTCACCGGCATAAGCAGCATGCTTAATTCGTTCTTTTCCTAATCCTTCGAATACATAAAGTTCCTTAACTTTCGATTTCAGGATACTTCCATCCCTTTTAACCAGAGATACATTTTCTCCGGCCTGAATACTACCTCTTATAATTCGTCCTACAGCTATTCTTCCGGTATATGATGAATAATCAAGTGAAGTTATCATCATTTGTAAACTACCTTCAGAGATTTCAGGTTCAGGAATATTTTCAATAATAACATCCAACAAATAACTGACATCAGTAGTTTCATTTTCCCAATGGTCAGACATCCAACCATTCTTAGCAGAACCAAACACCGTAGGAAAATTTAACTGATCTTCAGATGCTCCAAGAGAAAACATAAGATCAAAAACAGCCTCCTGGGCTGCCTCAGGATCACAATTTGGTTTATCAACCTTGTTTACAACTACTATAGGCTTTTTATCAAGCAAAATAGCTTTTTCAAGCACAAATCTTGTTTGTGGCATTGGGCCCTCAAAAGCATCTACTACTAATAGCACACCATCGGCCATATTCAAAACCCGTTCTACCTCGCCGCCAAAGTCAGCATGCCCGGGTGTATCTATAATATTGATTTTATAATCTTTATATCTAACTGAAACGTTCTTCGCCAGGATTGTAATTCCTCTCTCTCTCTCAAGGTCATTACTATCAAGAATGAGTTCTCCCATATCCTGATTATCCCTAAAAAGTTTTACCTGATGTAGAAGTCTATCAACAAGGGTTGTTTTCCCATGATCAACGTGGGCAATGATTGCAATATTTCTTATATCGTGCATTTGAATTAATTCTGAATTGTAAAAAGAAGCGCGAAGTTACTCATTTTATCAATACATAAATCAGATTATAAGTTAATTATTATAAGGATTTAAGGGGATAATCTTTATTTGATGCGCTGGGTGTTTTTGTTTCTAATTTTGTGCAAAGGAGCTATCAACAATTAAGCATATTAAAATATAATTTTTAGATTTGTTTTTTTAATTATTTACCTACTTTATGTTATTCAAAACAAACCTTATCATTTTTTTAAACCTTAGTAGAAACCATTCACACCACCTTAACCAATAACCTTATTAAAGATTTTTAATAGCCACCTTTTTGAGAAATTCATTGAACTATTGAAGAAAACAAGGTAATAAGGTTTGAAATCTATGGGAACAAAAAATCCTACTAAGCTTGAAAAATTGATAAGGTTTTTTGAATTTTGCAGTTTTAGCAGATGTTTTGCGCTTTTTACGAGGAAAGTTTTCCTGTAGCACAAAAAAAAATTCAAAATATAATTCAAAATCTTTTCTTTTTGCAACGTAATATATATATGATATTGAGTTTATATACTTTATCAGCTTATGAATAACATTTCTATTTAAATATTTTATAATAAAACTAATTATTTAACTAAAAATTAAAAAAAATGAGACAATTACTAATTGCAGCTTTTATTTCTTTATTTTCATTATGTGCATCTTCGCAAAATATCTCGTCAGGTATGATTTCATTGGATTGCACAATGGACGTCACTTTATCTAAGGGGTTTACCCATTCTAAAGTGTTTTTGTTAAATGGCGAAAAGTTCTTTTTTAGCCATAATTCAAACAATGGTGAAACCAGGATTTGGAATCTTGAAAAAGGTGGCAATCCGGTTTTTTCAAAAAAGTGGTCTTCCGGCTGGACAAACATAAATTTTTACGAATACAAAGGTAAAGTTTACTTTTTTCATCAAAAAGGAGAAACCGGTTTGGCACGAATTAACAAATTAAATTATAATGATATAATGAATGGCAAAAAAATGGGTGAAAAAGTATTTGAAGCAAACTGGTCAAAAGGATGGACAAATACTTTATTTTTTGTAAAAAATGATATTTTGTATTTCTTGCATTACAAATCCGGAACCGGCTTAGCAAGACTAAATGCTTCAAAAGATGGTAGCAGCGTAGGAACAAAAATATACGAAAAAACATGGTCTAAAGGATATTCTAATTTTGCTATGACAGATAAAGGAAATAATTTTTATATTCTTTATCAAAAAGGAAATGAAGGCACATGTGTTATTAATAAAATTGATTTGGCAAAATTAGAAGCCGCAGCTAATGCCGGACTTATGTCTCCAAATCTTGGTTCCGAATCTTACAGAAAAAAATGGTCATCAGGTTGGGATAATTTAATATTTTTCAAACTTGATGGAGAAACATATCTATTTCTGAATAAGCCTTCTACAGGAAAAGTTCATATTGAAAAACTAAAAGACGATGGAACTTTAGGGCCTCGCTTTTTTGAAAAAACATGGTCAAAAGGATGGACTGGAATAGATATTTTTTATCGTAACGGCAAACCACAACTTATGCATCAGAAAAAAAGCACAGGACAAACAAAAATCTGTGAACTGAAATTCTAATTGATGTTTTTGATATTATATAAAAAAACCTGTTATGGGCAATTCCCCTCCGGGATTTAAGAAAACAGCAAACAAGAGTAGCCACCTTTATGAAAAACAGTACCATTGTCAACTAATAAATTTGTATTGTACATAACAAAAAATTATAATTTGGTTATAGTTGGATTGATCTTCCACATGAATGATGAGAATATATATACCATGCGAACTCATCTAAAATAACAGAGCAGGGCGAGGATACGCAAAATCGTCAAGAGTAAGATGTTTAACAAAAAAAAGTTATAATTATGAAACGAATTTATTTTTTATTTTTACTTACATTCCTATTCGGTACGACTAATGCTCAAAGTCTTAGATCATTGTTTGAGTTAATTCAAGATAATTCTTATGAGAAAAAGGTTGTGCAACAAAATACAATCTTCTTTTTTGAT
>CAZTPA010000097.1:0-8285 GCA_964614525.1 uncultured Bacteroidales bacterium
TAATAATATACTTGTAATATGCTTGTAAAATGGTATTATTTATTTGTATTATTAAGTTCTTTAATTTTTTGTAAAAATAAGCTATATATTTTATAATTAACATCAGGTAAACAAATACAAAAATGTTATATAAACAAAAACATTAGAAGAACTGATAATTCGACTTGCTTTTTGTCAGCAAGGGAAAATAATTCTGCTGCTTCTGCAAAAAAGGTTCTCTCCGTGATAATAAATCAATCACAATATTAGTATCGATGAATAATTTTTTCATTTATACTTTTCTTCTAAATAATCCTTTGTAATCAAAGTCAGAATGCAAATCAATCACTCCTATCAAACTCTCAACAAGTGGAGTAATTGAAATCCTTTTCTCTTCCTCTTTTTGTTTAGTTATGCTATCAAGATAAGTTTCAATCATTTTAGAAAGACTAATCCTATGGCTATGAGCATAAATCTTAGCTCTCTTAATAACATCATCATCTAATCTCAATGTTAATTTTGTTTCCATAATCTACTTACAAATTTAAATGACGTACATAAATAAATATTTTATACGTCATTTGCAAGTTTTTTCTTTGGCTTGTTGCCAACACCTCAACTATTATAAACTCATAGCTTAAAAACATCAGGCACAAAGCGTTCTCTTAATTTATCTGCAATGCGCTGAGCCGTTTCTTTCTTTGAAAAGCCAAAAACATCCTGTCCGAAATCATATAAAAATTTTATTTCTTTTTCCTTCAGGTCATGATCCATCATAACAATGTCAATAAAGAAATTGAACATTGAATATTTTTCAGAAGGACTGGAATCCAATAATATGCTTACTGATTTTTCAAAACACTCACTTGTTTTTTCACTGTCAACAATGGCATTTAAAAACGCTTCAGGGAATGTTGTAAAACCGGACAATATATCCAATACATACCGGTATTCTTCTTTACTTACTTCCTGATCGCATGAAGCAGCAATAAGCCCTCCGGTGGCAATAAACATTTTCCTGTGTATATCAAGTCCGTCGCTGCCTGAATACTCCAAAATATCTATTAATTTATCCGTTTCCTTTATTAATTCCGCTTTATTGATCTCAGGATTTTTGCAATGTTTATACAGCTCAGAACGGGAAAATAAATCCAGTGCTTTTATCCGTGCAGGATTCACAGGATGCGAAAGATTACTTATAAAATCATTTTGTTTCAATTCATTCACTTTTTCAATGTTCTCTTTCATAAACACATCCATATTGAGGGATATTTTTTCCGGATCAAGGCCGGATGTAAGTTTCAAAAAAACAGATATTGCTGTATGTACATCTCCACATGCTGTAAGCCCGTAGCGGTCAGCTGTCAATTCAGATAATTTATTCCACAACTTAAGTTTGTGATGCAATACCAAGGGAGGTTCTCCGGTAAAAACAAAATCAACCACCCTTTTTATTTTATTGTTGTCATTTATCAAATGCCCAAATTCATGCCCTATCACAAATTTTAATTCATCTTCTGACATGGTTTCAATTAACCTTGAGTGGAGAACCAAAATATGGGATTCATCATCCTCATCTTTTGTGATGCAATAGGCGTTTGATTCTGCTGAATTGTCAATGTAATAATCTACCTTTTCATCAAATTCCAGCGACTTTCTTACCTCTTCAATTAAATTATACAGAAATTCAGATATTTCCGGGCTCAATTTAAAGGAATATCCTTCAAGGAGGTGCTTATATACATTTTCCCGTTTATCCGTCTTGGCTTCTTCCAATATCTTAGTGATTATATCCCCTTTCAGGGTTGAAAAGATATCTTCACGCAATTTTTTTTCAAAAGGAATAACTAGTGTTTGTGGTTTCATAGAAATGCTTTTTTAATTAAGGACTCTCAGCTTTATATGTCGTATCTTTAATATTCACAGAAACTAACTCAACATTTACTTTTTCTGTTTCATCAGGGATGTCTATTTCTTTTTGAAACGATTCTGTCTGCAATGGTTTTACATATTCATAAAAAACTATTTCCTTCTCCTCAACTATGCTTTCTGTTTTGGAAAGAAAACTCAGCTTGTATTTAATGTCTTTTATGGTAGTAGCATGAGCATTATTTGTCACCCTAACTTTCAATGATTGGGTAAAATAATTATTCTCTAAATCATGCTCATATTTAACGTGTTGTGTAATATTTTCCTTTTCAAGCTTATGTAAATCATTCAATAATTCGTAATAATCTGACATTTCTTTTTCAACGGCAGAATTACCATTTTCCTGGTTGTTGTTATTATTACACGCGAAACATAAAACCGCAATTACAACAATTAATGCAACATTAAATCTCATAATAATAAATTTAAAAATTTAATACTTATCCTTTCTTGATTCCAAAAATTGCTCCTAAAATAAAACCAACAACAAAGGGAATATTTCTGAAAAATATACTCAGTCTTTCCTCATATTGACTCAAATACTTCATGTATAATTCGTTAGAAGTCTCTTTAACAGATAACCAATCAATATTTAGTATTTCATTATGGCCGAGGACAAAAACAGCAACCACTCCGATGACTATCAGAATAACAAGAAGTTTTGAAATTTTTTTGAATAAAAAGCCGGCAAGAAAGCCAGTTAAAAGGCCTAGGCCTAATGTTTTTAGAAGAAATAGTGGTATTGTATTCATATTTTATAATATTTTAATACTGTTAAATATATTTATATATCTATTTTATAATATAAAACTATTATAATACTCGCTATAATTTTTATAACCTTACCAATCCATGTCATTTTATTTGATTAATTTTTTTAGCTCATCAGGTATACATGAATATTTAGCAAAATCTTTATCAATATGAAGATGATATTTATTTGTATCATCCAGAGAATTAAAAATTTTAAATCCTTCCCTTATAAGTTCAAAAGTAAATGCAGGCAACATGCTTTTCACACGAAGAAACACAATGCTTGATGATGAATCATTCAGGTTGTTATACTCATGAACGCTTCCACTAAACTTCTTTTTCGCCTCATTAATAAACTTCTTACACTCTTCGGAGTCATCTTTCGGGAATTGTAGCTCAAAGAGTTCACTGGAATCAATGGCATCAGTGCTCGTATCTATCTTACTAAAAGGGCTGCAAAACTGTACAAATATTTCAATTTTCTCATCTAAAGGTTTTCTGACTAAGTCAGGAAAAATATTCAATAACATATCATTATCGAACAGAAAGTCAAATATTCCTACTGTTTGCATTTGCTTGAAAAGGTGATTTTTCCTTGCCGAATTAATTATATCCTTAACAAATTCTTCTACTCCCTCTTCAATAATAAACTTATCATTCTCATTAAAAAAGAATTCCCTCATTGATTTTGCACCTAAGTCATAATATTCTTCAAATATATTTTGCTTTTCAATAACTATTTTTAAATTTTCTTCAGATATTGCATTAAACACTATATTAGTGTCAGTAAACTCCTTATTTGGAAGATCTGACAGCTGGTGATCTTTTTTCAGTCTAAGTACATCGAACCACTTATTAAAATTATTCCTAAGCTTTTCAACATAATCGCTCATTTCTTCAGTAACAAAGTTGTAGTAAACATCATACAACTTATGTTTGCGACGAATTTCAAAGTAGTTATCGTATAAGTCTATTAATTTTTTAATAACATTTGTCCTCAAATCCGTTTTCTCATTTATTTTATCTTGTACTTCGTTGAGCTTGTTTATGATTTGTCTCTTAATTTTTAAAATTGCCCAAACTAAATAAAGAATAATTCCAATAGAGAAAACTCCAGAAACTAAACCAATATTCTTAATTATGAATGCAAATAAGTCAGGCCATGACCATATTTTGATCGGTATAATTCCTAAAAGTATAATAACAAGCAAGCCAATTACGGGATAGATAATGAACAATTGGAAAATCTTACGTTTTTTCTTTTCAATCAACTTTTTTCTTTCACCTTTTAGCTGAGTTAATGACTCATCTATTTTTCCAATTTTTTCTGTTAATACTTTTTGTTCTTCCTGATTCTTTGCAATATCCTTTTTCTCCGCATCGGATCTAAATTGTTGCATAAGTACATCTTCCCTTTGTCTTGTTACTTTCTGTCTTAAAGAATCAAGCTCAGGAAATAATTGTTCAATTTCGGTTTTAAGTTTTTCTCTATTCTTTTTGTATGCATTTAAATCGTAAATGTCATAGCTGACATTAAATAATGACCCAGCATCTTTCCCTGTCGATTTTACCAACTCCTTTTCATTAATTTGAACATCTGAAATAGTTTTTAAAAGAAAATTATTATCGGTACATCGATGTTCTATGTTAGCCATATAGTCATATGGTATATAGCAATATCCTTTATCGCCCCAATTTTTTCCCCACGAGTTTCTAACTATAAAACACTTTTCCTCGTCTGAATACCCCACACAGAGCATAGCATGTAATCCATGCCTATCCCTTAAAACATCCTCATTGTCAGGTATTGGAACAAACCCTTTTTCTCTGGCTTTTTGAAAAGAATTATAAAGTTTTAACCCAAAAACAAAAGGATATCCATGGGCCAGACATTTTTTCATTAGATCAAGATCAGTAGTGAAATGCTCTGCAACAATAACTTTGTAATTGTTGGCTTCAACATAAGCTTTTGACTTTGGTTTTGTGTTAACTAATGTTGTATCATAACCCCAGGTGCTTTCAAGGCAGACACCTTTGTCCATCATAGATTCAACACAATAGCAGATAGCAGAACCTTTGTCTTCATTGGTATACCCACCCTTATCTCTTCCGTTATAATAAACAAATAATCGGCTAAAATCTTTTATTTCATTGTTCCCTCGTTTTATAAGATATTCATAGGATCCCACTAAGGCATTGGCAGTACAACTTCCGATCAGTTTTTGGTCTTCAACAGGTGTCATGAAATTCCTTAGGTCAACAATTTTGGGTAATGCTCCACTAATAGTTGGCTCGAACTTGCTGATCGTATCAGGAATAGGGCCATCCATATCCCTTGCCCCAGAAATATTAACTTTCTGACCATCAATAGTAAAAAATAGTTTTTCCTCGCTCTCTTCAATATCGTTAATATTCTCTATTTTGCCAAACAGGTTTAACTCAAGTTTCTCAATCTTACGAAGTAACTTTTCTGCCTCTTCCTGTTTTAGTCTTATTTCTTTTTCTTTCGTCTTAATATCTTCTATGGAAACTCTTTTTTCTTCCGGCAAGTAATTTTTATAAAACTCTGCAATATTCTCCCTTGCTGTTCTTAAATTAAGGGGTTCGATTGCTGCCATTCCTTTAAATATCCCCGACTCATCTTTACCCATAAGGGCATAGGTAAGCGCATAAGCCTTTTTAACTCCTTTAAGACCTTCGTTTAAATATGCCTTTATTTTTTTTGCAATTATCCTTTTGCTTTCATTGCTTTGATTTGAAAAGTTTTGCGACAAAGAAGCAAGATAATCCTTGCGGTAATAACCTTCATGAGTATTTTCATGGTGGTTAGCATAACCTTCAAGTTTAGCAATAATTTTTTCCTTTGTATCCTCCTTAAAATGCGTTACACTTAACTTCCTTTGTTTGCTAAATGGAATATAACCCACTTCGTCTTCGAGCAATATTTTTTTATCAGTCCACTTTAATTCCCCAACAAGTTGATCTAAATCCGTAAAAAAGATGTTTCTTTCTACTGGTTTCTCAGCATTTTGAAAGAATTCATCAATCGTTTTTACAGAAAAACGATTCAGAAAATGGGTGTTAAATCTGTCTTTTTTGAAAACATAAGTGCTAAAACCAAATGAACTGAAAAAGGTTTGTTTCTTTCTATATTCTGTTATTCCGTTGCGAACATCAGGTAATTTTTGATGATTTAAGAACGACATTTTTAGATATTCCTGTAAGGTAGGAAAGATATCTTTCAGCGTTCCAAGAAATATATTCTTTTCGTTTTTGCTGGATAGTAAAGCAAAACTGTTGATAAGATCCGGTTGCTCAGAAAGAATTTTCTCACATTCGGATACACATGCATAGGCTCGTGGAACATATTTATCATCTTTCTCATCTTCTTCTAAGTCGGGTAGTAAACCAAGAATATGATAATTATATTCAGGTACACCCAGCTTTTTAAATATGTTTTGAATTATATATGTTAAGAATACCGACTGCGATGGCTTGTAAACAGGAAGGACAACCAGCAAATTCGTACTATCATCTATTTCAGTGGCACGGTTTTGTTTCAGATTAACATCATCATTACCTGATGTAATTAAATTTATGGATTTGTCAAAGAGTTCGTTTATTTCTTTTTCCTTATGATTGAATGCATCCCATTTTGATGGAATATCCCACTTTTCAACAAGAGCATCAATATCCACAAATGAGTCATTATGATTTAATGATATCTTGCATTTCTCATCAATGCTAATATGTGCTATCTTCCGCATAAGAAGCCCTGCGTATTCCTTACCGTATGTTAAAGACAACTCTTTCTCTAACTCTCCAATAAGCTCCCCTCCAATCTTAGGGGAACTTATTAAAAGAGTACGTTTGATTTTGATACCCATTTTTAAATTTATTTAAGAAATTATATCTGAAACATCAGCAGTATTTTTCAGGAATCGAAACTCATCCATAATCAAAGTTCTGGTATTCTCGTGGGCTTCGCTATTATAGGTTTTTTTACCTAAATTATGGTTTGAATATTCATCAATATATATCTTGCCCTGCTGGTCATCTTTCAACTCATCAAGTTTTGTCCTGTAGGTACTTAGGTCATCCTTGATCTTTTGTTGTAGTATTGGAAGTAACTGATCTACCAATTGCTGCTGTTCCTTAAACATTTCAAAGGCTTTTGGACGGTATGCATGCAGGTCTTTCGTTGCCTTATCGCCCGAGGTAGTATATACTGCGTATTTTTTATTTTTTGGTTTAATGATAAACTGATGAGCGGCTTTCCCATGCTTTTCTTTTTCCACTTTCGAAACAAAGAAGGCTAAAGCCCACGTCTTTATAGCATCATCATCATTTTTTGGGAAAATAGAGTAGTTCCGTTTCATAATAATATCACCCCAGAATTTATTTGAATACCTAAGTTCTTCAGGAATAGTTTTATTTTTATGCTCCAAATCAAAAGCATAACCATCAAAGTTTTTAACTAAAAAAGCAGGTGCAGCAGATTCGTATGAACTAACAATAATCTTATTTTTATCCTTCGTATTTGATAATTCAGGGGCCCTGCCTTGATAATCAAACTCACTTCTTAAAATATCTCCCAGGTTTGGAGATTTTTTCCTTGCTTTTTTACTTTTTTCTACTGGATCCTCATTATAGCCTATATCTAAATCATCATTTTTTTCATCTTCAGCTTCCTTTGCATCATTTTTCACCTTACTTCTATCAATCAATGCAGGATGAGAAACGTCATAAACACCAACAACATAGTTTTTTGCACTATTGATGTTACAGCTGGGATCCAACCGTCTTAATATACCGATAGAACTTTTTAGCATCCCAAACAAATCCTTGACCTTTTCTTGTGGTAGCTTTTCTAATGCATCAAGAATGGTTGTTTCTTTGTACTTATTGGTTTTTTCCAGTGAGTTACTATAGCTTGTTATCCTGTTATATAGTTCACTTACTTCCAGTTGATTTTGAAAGACAAGGTCTGAAAGCCTTCTTTTGTTTAGAAAATAATCAACATCCACATCGGAGGTATCAAATTGCATTTGTGATATGTATATGGGAGTAACATGAATAGTGAAAGGTTCCCTCGGCCTTCTGTTTTTAATTTGTTGTATCTGCCGTGTCGTATCCTCAACTACTTTAGTTAACTGACCCTCAAATCTTTTCATTTTGCTTTGTATTTCCTCTAATCGCTCAATCATCTTACGGTAGAAGGCAATGGCGGCAGTTCTACGCTCAATTTCATGAATATAGCTCGCCTCAGTATTAACGGTATTGACGAATTCTTCACATGCGATCTCAATGGCTCTGTCCCTGCTCTTGAAAATGTTAAAACGGGAAACGTTGGCTGCATCATTTATGTCAGAAAGTTGCACTCTGTAGGTGTTTTCCAATTTGCTTAACTTATCCTTAAAATATTCCTGTTCTGTACTCATTTCATCCTTCATGCCCTGAAATCTCCCAATTACTTCTGGGAGAATCTTTTTAATGTAATCCAAACCTCCCAGCTCGTTAAATTTTTGTGTGACATAGGTTTGCAGTTTGTCAAGGCTTTTGCCCAGCAGCATCTCTAAGTTACCCTGGGGGTCTTTTATAGATTTTATTAATTGTTTACTCAC
>CAZTPA010000098.1:0-8098 GCA_964614525.1 uncultured Bacteroidales bacterium
AAAAAATATTTACAAAAACATTACAACCTTTCATGTATTTTCTCGTCCTATTATATAAGAAGAGCTCATGAACACTAATAACAAGATCTATGAAAATCCGAACATATTTAGTCAAACATCTTCTTGTCTTTTTACTACTTGTTGCAATGCTTGCCTGTGATGACAAGGAAGATTATACATTACCCGCTGATTTGAGGATGCAGTTTGAACTGGATGATCAGGCTGTTCTGAATGGGGCACTTTCTGTAGAATATCTTTCTATAAATATTGCATCAATAGATATTGAGGGCTACAGAGAGGTTGGTGAAGATATATTTTTTACAAGAAATTTCAGTGAAGGGAAAAAATTTATATTAAACTATGCTAGCGTTCCCGATAATGAAACATTAAGCTTTGATGTACCCCAGGGTATTTATAATCCGTTTTTTTTCTCATTAAACTTTATTGCAGATGAAGATCAGGAGGATTTTATAGAAGATATTGAAGAATGGTATCAGAATATTGAAGAGGATGAAATGAGTTTGGAAGAGCTTCAGGAAGAACTTGGAGATATAATTGAAGATTACCTTGAAGATGTTGAGTCTAACTTTATGCTTAAAGGACAATATGTTAGAAATCAAGAACAATACAACTTTATTTTTGTTATAAATGATCTGAACGTATTTAAAATCAGAGCAAAAAACAAAAATGGAGACCCTGAGATTGCCTTAAAAAAAGATATAATTAATAAAGGCAGAATGGTTTTTAATCCTTCTTACTGGTTTTCGGCAATTTCACCGGCAATGATTGATGATGCACATATTGGAACTATTGACGGTGAAAAATACATCTTTTTACACAAGCACATTAACTCGCAGATCTACACCACTGTTTTCAACAGAATTGAGGAATCAGTCAACTTAATTATAAATGAGTAAATATCGTGGATAACAATATTAACCACATTAGCGATGAAATATTACTGAAGGGTTGTCTGGATAACGACAGGAAGCATCAGAAGCTTCTGTATAAAAAATACTTCAAGGCAATGTTTCAGATATGTCTTTCGTACAGTGGTGACAGGGCGGAAGCAAAAGATATTTTACAGGAAGCATTTATAAAGGTCTTTACTAATCTTGAAAAGTATAATTATAAGGGTTCACTGGGAGGTTGGATAAAACGTATTGTAACAAATACAGCGATTGATTATTTCAGACAAAGAAAAAGGTTGGTATTTCTTGAAGAATTTCCTGATGAACCGGAGGAAGATGAGAGAGGTAGCTTTGCTTTTTCTGAACTAACTACAGATATTATATTGTATTATATAAAAAAGCTACCTGATGGCGCAAGAATGGTGTTTAACTTATTTGCGGTAGAAGGGCTGCCTCATAAGGAAATAGCAGAAAAACTGGAAATCACGGAAGGAACATCAAAATCACAATATAAAAGAGCAAGGAATTTACTAAAAAAATGGCTTAATGAATATGAAATAAGTAAGCAATGAGCAATAATAAATTTGACATAGAATATAAAAAATGGCTTAGCCAACTTGATGAGCCTGCCGATGAATCTTTATGGGATGAGATTGAGAATGAACTTGATTTTGTTGAAACATGGGATAATATTTCCGATGAATTAGATTCCCGCTTGTCAAAGAAACGCGCAACACCCTTGTTTCTATATTGGAAATATGCATTAGCAACCGCAGCTATGATTTTATTAATTATTGCTCCTGTAAAATATATCAATGAACAAATTATTCAGCCAAATGCTCACTTAGATAATTATATTGCTAAACTTGAAATCCCCGCGGATATAACAGATGTTGTTGAAAGCTCTGAAACAGATACTAACAAAAATCTTATTAAGAAAGATAGTTATAGTAAACCGCCGGCAGACACTAAGCATGACAGCAATATTTCCGAAGAAAAAAGAAATATTATAGTTCAAAATATAATTGAGGAAGATTACACCCGCAATAATAATGAAGTTGCTTTATCTAAAATAAACAGTCTGAATATTAATACGGATTTTTTAATTGCCGACGATAGTGAAGTGTTAGTAAAGCATTATAAAAATAAGATAACAGATAATAATGATAAGATTTCCACTCTTATTTCTGAAGAATCTTCAAAATCATTTATAAGTATTGTAGATGTGGGTTTTGCCTATGGCTATAAGAACACATGGCTGGTTAATTACGAAACAAAAAACGGATTAGACCCCACAAAGCTGGGAAATACTTTGTTAACTTTCCATTCCGACATTGGGGCTACAACAAGGTGGGCTATTAAAGGAAAAACAGCCTTAGGTGTTGAGTTCTTTTGGAAATCAGAAAGCGGCCAAAAGTATCAAGAATACATTGATGCCAGCTTTGTAGAAAGAGAAATCAGTTTAAACTATATGAAGTTACAAACATATTATATTTATGATTACAGAAATATCCCCGGGAAAAGCCTGCTTGGTGGGTATGTAGCAAAATTAGAGGTAGGAGAAGAAAAACAAGGCGATCTTAAATTTAATGTAAATCAGGATTACAGTAACTATGATTATGGTATATTTCTGGCTTATGAAATAAATATTCCAATTTATAACAGAATTACATTAACTCCCGGATTCAGAGTCAACTATAGCCTGATAAATATTTTTGAAGGTAATGAAAACATACCCGGCTATCTAAAAAACACAAAAAGCCTAACCGCCGGATTTAACCTCACAGCATCATATAGAATATTCAAATAAAAGATTTTTAAAAAATCTTACAACCTTTTCCATTTCCCTCGTCTTATAGGTAGAAAAGAATTTATCATAATAAATATTATTAACCCTAAAATTTGAAATATTATGAAAACAATTAAAAAGAAATTTAAAACAGCGAGTCTGTTTAATTATTTTATCATCTTATTGTCTTTAGTTTTTATTGCAACTTCATGCAGCAAAGACGATGACGAAGGAGGAGCAGCAACAATTAAGTTTAAAGCAACTTATGACAGTGCAAAAATGTTGAGTGATACTGATGCAATTGTTGAAGGCGTTGTTGTAGAGAGTTTTAAAATTAATATCCAAGAAATTGAATTTGAATTTAATGACGAAGATCCTTTATTTGAGAATGACTCAATAGCTACAGATTATGAGCTGGAAGGTCCGTTTGAAATTGACTTAATGCAAGATGGTAACGCATTGGAAACTACACTTGTTAATAATGTAGATCTTCCGGCAGCAGCATATGAGGAAATTGAATTTGAATTTACAAAAAGTGATAATTCAATTTCTGAGATGTATGACAAATCAATACTGGTAAAAGGAACAATTAATGATTTGCCGTTTATATTTTGGGCAGATGAGGATTTTGAACTTGAAATTGAATTTGATGAGGGCATTGTACTGGATCAGTTGGAAGACATATTAATTGTTGTTTCATTTGATATTGCCTCACTTTTTAATCCTACAACAGGAGTTGATGTAACAGGAGCTGTTGACGGAAATGGTAACGGCATAATCGAAATTTATCCAGATGATCCCGATGGAAACAGTGATTTGTCAGATCTTATATGGGAAACCCTTGAAGATATGATTGACGCTTTTGAAGATAGTTACGATGATTAGTGATGTTTCTGTTTTGGTTAACATTAAGGTTTAGGAATTTTCTAAACCTTAATGTTTTTTAATTAATTATGGATGCATTGTTTCGGTTATTGCACTAGCAAAAGAAAAAATGTTTATAATGAAAAAGAGGAGACCAGATACCACTTAAAAAACGGGGCGATACCGAAAAGCCATATGAGTAGGTGAGTTAAAACTTAAATATTATGAAAAAGATAAGCAAAAATTTCGTATTTACAATAATTGTGTCAGGCTTGATTGCAATGACTTCTTGTGAAAAAGAATATGAAAAGTATGACAACAAAGAGGTAATAGAGAACACCTATACGGGTTACATTGAGTTAGATGGTTCAGTGGAGGCACTTGGTGATTTTACTGGCGATGGTGATTCAGGAACATTCTCTTTTGTATGGGAAAATTATGATAATATGGCTTCTGTTATTTTTGATGTAACAACTGCTGCCGGTGGCTCTGTTCAAATAATTTTGAATGATGCCAAGGGCGAAGAAGTTTTTAACAAAATAATACCTGAAGGTGGAAATGATTCGTTTTCAGGCATGTCGGAAGAGGGTGTAGAGGGTAAATGGCTAGTCATCATCAAATTGACAAATATAGACGGTGATGGGACTTATGATATTCGCCCGGCCAATTAACCGGTTAATAAGACTTAGTTTAAGTAATGGCAGATTAAGTAGTTAACTTGCATTGTTTGTAGCTTCTTCAAACTTCATTTAGGTTTTGCAGAATATTGCTACACAATATGTCACAACTCATGCCAGTTATCAATAAATATGCTTACGTTTAAATAGTTTATTATGAAAAAAATTAAGATTTATTCTCTTTTATTATTTGTCCTGGTATTTATTGCTTCTGCTTGTAGCAAGGATGATGAAACAAAAATTAATAACTGGATAATAGGCACATGGTCAATAGATAAATATGAGCAATTGGATTTTGAGGATGGTGTTTTAGTTAGTGAAAGTGAGAGTGTAAACCAAGGAGAAGTTAGATTTTACGAAGACGGAACAGGCTATGATATTGGTGGAAATTTTATTGGAGAAGAATTTGAGTGGAGCAATACAGACACTTACCTTATTCTTAAGTCCGGTGGAGGAACAACTACTTATGATATAGAAAGTTTTTCAGAAACAAATTTTGCGTTTAGCATTACTGACAGAAATGGCGATGATTGGGATGTTGAGAGGTGGTATTTGTCGAAATAAGTATTCCTATATTAAAATCCAACTTATTATAAATTAGGTGCCGAAGCAAGCAATTACTTCGGCATTTTAATTTCATATACCTTTCCGCTGCTATTAGGAATTTCATATTGCCTGATCCATGGATTTAACAATCGCAATTCTTTATAAGTAGTATTATGAAGTAAGGCGAAATCAACAAGATTAGTAATAGCAGTATCAACAAGTATGGTATTATACTCCAGCGGTTCATAAAGATCTGATTCACGGTAATAAAAGCCTGCTTTTTGAGGGTTTTCAAAAATTAATTTCAGTGCAAGAATTCTATAAACATATCGTGAAGTTTCTTCATTTAAGTGTAAATCAAAATAATCATTAACCTTTTGCTTTTCAAGGTTTTCTTTTAGTCTCCTGTTGCCCATATTATAAGAAGCGGCAGCGAGTATCCAGCTTCCATAATCATCTTTTGAATCTTTAAGGTATTTACAGGCAGCAGCGGTGGCTTTTTCAATATGATATCGTTCGTCAATATAATTATTTATCTCAAGGCCTAAGTCATGCCCTGTACCTTTGAGTATTTGCCAAAAACCTGTAGCTCCTGCCGGAGAAACAACATTCATCAGTCCACTTTCAATAAGTGCCAGGTATTTAAAATCATCGGGCACATTTTGTTCTGCCAGTATAGGCTCTATCATGGGGAAATATCGATTTGCTCTTTTTAAAAATTGCACAGTTTGAGATTGCCAATAACTGTTTATCAGCAGCTCCCTATCGAATCTTTCACGAACATAATATCTTTCCAGTGGAACAGCTTCACCGGCCAAATTGAGTTGTTCCGGCAATGGGATCGCATATATTCTGTAGTTGTTCCAGAATTCATTTTGATATCTCTGATCAGCTTCGTTCGGCTCACCGGATGAAGTGAAAATTCTTATTAACAAATAAGAGAATAATAAAATTATGCTTAACCAGAAAAATCGCTTTACCATATTATGGAATTTGTATTATGTGTTTTTTAATCTATGTATGTTGAAAATTTTTAATAGATTTATTCTTAAAGATACAAAGATATATATAAAGTGATTAAAATCGGATGTCGGATGTTGATTTCTTAGTGAATCTGCATGTTTTGCGTTTTGCGTTCGAGGTTCTGCGTTCTGCGAGTGTCCATGCCTGAATAGGGTTGACCGTTTGTTGTTCTTTAGACAGATGCTTCCAGCTTCGGGTAGGTTGCTTTTTTGTCGGTGAAGCATATCAGGTATCGGGAATTGTACTAGTCACTAATCACTAATCACAAATTACAAGTCACTAAAATACATAACTAAAATTCGCAGAAATAATTTGCAGATTCGAAAAAATATTAAATAATAAATATAGTTTTAAATAATTTTTATTCGGAATTTTGTAAATTTACTCCATAAGTATCAGCATCTTAGTAAAACAAATATTGCTCAAATGAAAAAAGCTTTACTTATTCTAATTCTGGCAACATTTTGCTATAACTCACAATCACAGGTTTGGTGGACCAAAGCAATGGATGATCTGCCTTTAACAGAAGTAGTTTACACTGACATTGTTTCTGATTCAATTATTATTATTTCGGGAAATGAAAACCTGGGTTGTACAAGTAATTTTTTAACAGCTTTTGATTTAGATGGCAACAAATTATGGCACAAAAGTTCTGATTCAAGCATGAGAGGCCCCTACCTCAACACAACTACTTATAATGGATATATTTTTACTGCAGGTTTCTCTCAGCATAATTGTGTATCAAGTTTCGACTCCTTATCTATAAACAAATATTCACCTTCAGGTGAACTTATCTTAAAAAAAACATACTCATTTTATGATAATGATAATTACTATCTGCCTACCTATATCGATGCTAATGAAAATAATATACTAATAAGCATTATGGATTATAATAACAATTATGTTGTTTGGCTATGCGATGATGAAGGAGTTGTTATCCGGGAAATACAATATGATCTTGAAATCAGGAGTTTAAGATTTTATGATAACAATAATTTCCTGATGGTTGCTTCTGATGTATTATTGCTGAATGATTTGGAAGGAAATATTATAAGTGAATATGAATTTAATGAGGAGATAGTTCAAACATTAGTATTCGATAACTTTATCTATGTTTTATTTACTGATTGTTTAATAAAAATGAATGCCAATTTAGAAATAATAGATACAGTCATTAATTCTGAAGAATTGGTTTTTACAAATATTAAGTCATTCGACAACAAATTATGGATAATGGGCATGGGAACTAACAACATTGCTATTGCTGAAGTAACTGATGCCATTGAGTTTGAATATTTTGACATATTTGCAGATTCCCCTGATTTTGTAGTCACTAAAGACCTTTTTATAATTACAGGAAACTCATATTCTAATCAAATAGCATTATATTCTTACCATAAAACGGAAGAAGCGGAGCAATATATTTGGCCGGATATTGAATTAATAGATTTTTATATTGATAATATTGAACTATATTATACAAGTTCTGGCTATCCGAGATCCTATTATTTCGACGCCCACGTCACAATAAGGAATAATAGTGAAGAAATGCTTGAATCATTTGTGTTGTTCTCTGAATTGGATTTTGGGATTCACTGCTGGCAGCAACATTATTTCAATGTTTTTACAGATGTTGGCTTGCTGCCCGGTGAAGAATACACCATCTCTGCTTATAAAATCCATGAAGAAAAACCTCCTTCAGAAGACAATGTAATTTGCTTTGAAATACTTGCACCAAATTCAAAAATAGAGCTGAATGTTGATAATAATATAGTATGCAAAACTTTTGAAATTCTTAACACTGAAGATATCTCAATTTCAGAATTAATATCAGTATATCCAAATCCTTTTAAAAACATATTGAATATTGAACTAAAAGATATTGATGCAGAAAAGATACAAATTATAAATATTAATGGATCCGTTGTATTTGAAAGCAATGCAGTTCAGGAAAATATAGTAATTAATCTTTCAGAATTAAAACAAGGCTTTTATATTTTAACTATTTTCACTGATAAAGGAAGAATAAAAAACAAACTTATAAAAAGATAAAATAAACTGTTTTAACACCATACTAAATTAACCATTTACAAGTGTTTTTCGACAAGAGTAAGTTTAAAAGCAAATAATTCCCATTTTTCTTTTTCACTTTCAAAGAAAATTTCTCCTTAGTGCTTTTCCCCAAATTTGGAGAGAGACCAAAAGCCCCAAGGGGGCGAAAATCATTAACTTGGGGTGTAAGCCCCAAGCAGACATAGAAGTAAGAACCAATTAGCCCTAAAGGG
>CAZTPA010000099.1:0-7785 GCA_964614525.1 uncultured Bacteroidales bacterium
TGCCGTCATAACACATATTAATTATGAGAAAAATGAAACGATTACTAGTTATTTTAGCTTTCCTGCCAATCAGTTTGTTAGCAGTAAATGGGCAGGACAACCAAATTGATAGTTTAATTCAACAAGGAATTGAACTTCATGATAAAGGTGAATATAATAAAGCAATTGAGAAATATAAGGCGGTTTTAGAAATTCAACCAAATTCTTCTTTAGCAAATTATGAAATCTCATATTCATTTTTAGCTTTAGAAGATTATAAAAGTGCAAAAAAGTATAGCAAACTGGTAATTGACGCACACAATGGACATGAATTATATTCCTATATTGTTTATGGAACAGCTTTAGATATGTTAGGAAAAACTAAAAAATCAATTAAAGCATACGAGAAAGCTCTAAAAGAATATGACCATTATCTTTTACATTATAATCACGCAATTAGTTGTTTTAATTTTGGTAAGATTGAGAAAGCTTATGAATCGGCTTTAAACGCTATCATGAATAATGCGTCTCATGCAAGTAGCCATCTTTTATTAAGTAATATAATGGAAAAACAAGGAAGCAGAATAAAGACTGTTTTACCTCTATACTTTTTCTTATTAATTGAACCAGATTCTGCCAGATCGAATTCAGTCTATCAAATGTTGACGAACAAGTTAGATTATGGTGTAGAAAAAACTTCAGAAAAGAATATAAATGTTTCAATTCCATTTAATGAATCAGAAGATCCAGATTTTGGAGCAGCAGAAATGATGATAAGTCTTGCTAAAGCTTCAAATTATACAGAAGAAAATGTTGGAAAAACAGAAATGGAATTATTTGCAGAAAATAATAAATCTTTATTTAGTGTTTTGGGAGAATTGAAAAAAGATAATAAAGGTTTTTGGTGGGAATTTTATGTTCCTTTTTTCTACGATATAGTACAAAATAATCACACTAAAGCTTATAGCTATTATATTTCTCAATCTTCCGGAAAACAAGAAGTGTACGACTGGCTTGAATTACATAGAGAAGAATTAGATAATTTTCTAAATTGGATAAATAATTAATATATAGGACTCTGATTGACTAGCACAGCCAAGCAAGAAGCCCCGCTTGAAATAATCCTACACACTTATCGAGAGTTTCGTTTGTTTTTGAAATGGCTTCCCGGAAAAAAGGCAAAAAATCAAGCTTCAGCTTTTCAATTATTTTCTAAAAAATCACTTATATTTGAGAAAAATATTTAAAATTAGCATAGGTTTTCAGACTGCCTGTCCTGCTATTGCGGGGAACTGCCGTTGTGTGCAAGTTCTCACGAGCAATCGTACTAAGATTTAAACAAATAATAACATATGGATTTTAAAAAAAAACTTAGATGTCCAATAACAAAAAATGGACTTGAATTGATTGAAAAGGATGAATTTTCAAACTATGATTTACCAAAAGATTATGAGAAATTTGGAAATCTTACGATGGGCTTGATAGATAGCAGTAAACAATACTTTTTTCCAATATTTGAGGATATAATTGTATTGCATGAACATTATGCGGTTTATATTGGAAATAAGCAGGATAATAGAGAGAATTTGTCATTTGATAAAAAACGGGTTTTTGATTATTATAATGAGGTAGATTATAAAGTTAAAGACTCTTTAAAAATATATGAGGATAGTCCTAAATGGGTTGACTTTAGAGAGGTTTCTTCAAAATACATTAAAAATTCATTTTCAAAGTCCTCTCGGTTTTATCCTAATCATGGTGATTACATTTTAGATATTGCCTCCGGACCTATAGGATTACCTGAATATATGTCTTTATCGGATGGATATAACTATCGGGTATGTATTGACATATCAATAAATGCTTTGATTCAAGCAAAGATAAATATTGTAAAAGCAGGTAAAAAAGGAATTTACATCTGCGGGGATATTACAAATATTCCGATTCATGACAATTCTGTTGATACGGTATTATCTCAGCACACATTATATCATATTCCAAAAAATGACCAAAAGACAGCCGTAAATGAGATGTATAGAGTTGCAAAACAGGATTCAAAAATTGTAATTATTTATAGTTGGTTTTATCATAGTTGGTTCATGAACATTTCATTAAATATCATACAGATTTATCGAATATTTAGGCATTTTGCCGGTAAAATGTACGTCAGAATGATAAAGTCAAAACCAAGATTATATTTTTATCCGCATAGCCCAAGGTGGTTCAAGAAAACCTTCGAGTTTAGCGATGATATTGAGTTTTATTGTTGGAGAAGTACCAATAAATACTTTTTAGATTTTTACATTCACAAATTGCTATTTGGGAAAAAGATACTTGAGAGGCTGATTAAAATTGAGGATAAATATAGTAGGTTCATGAGTAAATTTGGAGAATATCCTGCAATAGTGATTACGAAACGAAAATAAAAGCAGCATCAAGATACTTAAGGGAACTAGAAGAAATTGGAATTTTGGAATCAAAAAAAATTGGGAGAGAAATACTCTATATAAATAAAGAACTGATAAAGATATTGTAGCAATAATGCACGAAAGCCTGAGGTCTCATAAAACCTATGTAGGGTGCATTCCGAATTTAATATTTTGTAGTCCGCTAAACTTTTGTTACTATGCTTAGTGAAGTAATCTGCCACAGATCTTATGTGAGGAAAGTTAATTATAATTTTTAAAACGAAAATTGTAGTTAATGGACAGTTGTTTAGCCGGATTAAACGATCTTTACCCGGACTTTTCTTTGTTTTCTGATATCATTAATATAATCTTAATCTAACATATTGGCTTTTTATGTATCTTGCAAATTGAATTCAGAGATAACTAATAACTATTTGGGATAAGACTTATGGCATATTCGAAAATTACAAAAGACTTTAAAATACTGACTTCCTATTATTTTCTGATCGGATTAACGCTGCTGTTGTTAAATGATTTTCTTTTTAAAGAGCTGTTTGGAAACTGGATTACAGGTAAACTCTCCGACTTTGCCGGGCTTTTCATATTTCCTTTATTCTGGACTGCATTATTGCCAAAACACAAAAACAAAATTTTCGTAATTACCGGAATTTTATTTATTTATTGGAAATCAGCATACTCTCAGGAAATAATAGACATTTGGAATAGTTTCGGTCTATTTGATGTTGCCAGAACTGTTGATTATACTGACCTTATCGCTTTGTCCGTTTTGCCGTTTGCTTTTTTTATACATAAAGAAAAAGACAGAATAAGAAAATTCAATATCAGTCCGGTTTTTCCGCTTATAATTTCATTGTTTGCATTTACTGCAACCAGCTATCAAAGAGATTACAATTACAATACAACTTATGAATTCTCATTTTCAAAAAACGAATTGCTTAGAAAAATAAATCTACTGAGAAACGATAGTATTAGCAACAATCCTCCATTGTCATTAAACATTAGTAATGCAAATCATTTGATTATTGACAATTCTGACACATTGTGGTATTTTTCCTCAGAATCTAAAATTATTAATGACACAGTATGGAAATACAAAAAAATATTTAAACCTCATAAAAATGGTTTGTACCAAGCAAAAAAGACAAATGAGGTAGATACAGTTTATCGTATTGAATCTAAAATTACAGATACTATGTATGTGGACATTGAAGGCATATTCATTCATTATATACCTTCAGAAAAATACATGAAAGAAAGTAAAACGGGTTATTGTCAAACCGTTAAAACGAAAGTAAAGTTAGATGGTACAGAAGCATCAAGTTCTTTAACACTCTTGACGATTTATACAGAAAACTGTATGGGTATGTTCGAAAAAGATGCTCAAACTAATGAAAAGGATAATCTTTTAAATGCATTTGAAACTGAATTTATTGATAAAATAAAAAGCATTCCATAATTCCACAGTATTCTAAGCCCTCTTAAAAATTCGTAATTTCTGCTAAATCTAATATGAGCTTACCGGGAGATTTGTTTGTATTTTGAAGGAGTTTTTCTAAATAAATAGACAATACCCATATTGTAAATCTTTGTAGCTCATTCTAAGAAAAAATACAGCTCATCATTTAGGCTATTTGAGCCATAATGATTATATTTGTGAGCCGTAAATTAGAACTCTATGATCGATAAAAGAGAATTTGAAATAATTGAATTCATAAAGATGAATCAAGAAGTTTCGTCAAAAGAAATTTTTGAAGGAGTTACCTCATCAGTTAGTTACGCTACTATAAAGAGAATGCTTGCCAAACTGATTGAGGAAAATTTATTAACAAAAAAGGGGCAGGGAAAATCAACAAAATATTTGATTTCACCAACCTATGAGGTTTTATATCCTGTTGATATTGAGAAATATTATGAAAAAGAAATTGATGAAAGGGATATTAAGGAAAATTTTAATTTGCGACTCATTCCGGAAACACTAAATGAATGTAGTTTGTTTACTACCAATGAATTGGAGCAATTAGAAATGCTTCAAAAGAAATACAAAAAAAATATTTCTCAGCTCTCTGAAATAGAATATAAAAAGGAATTAGAAAGATTGGCGATTGATTTAAGTTGGAAATCGTCGCAGATAGAAGGGAATACCTATTCACTTTTAGAGACTGAAAGACTTCTGAAGGAAAGGGAAACCGCATCAGGAAAAACAAAAGAGGAGGCTATAATGCTCCTGAACCACAAAGACGCTATTGACTTTATAATTGAAAACCCGGACTATTTAATACCCTTATCGGTTTCAAAAATTGAAAACATTCATAGTATACTTATCAAAGATCTTGGAGTTGACAAGAACATAAGAAAGAGAAGAGTTGGCATATCTGGAACAAATTATCGACCGTTAGACAATGAGTTTCAAATTTCAGAAGCCCTTTCGAATATGTGCGAATTGGTCAATAGCAAAGAAAACGTATTTGAGAAAGCAATGCTGCTTCTCGTTTTAATATCATATATCCAACCATTTTTGGATGGAAATAAAAGAACGGCAAGAATTGTAAGTAATTCTGTTTTAATGAATCACGAACATTGTCCTATTTCATTCAGAACAGTTGACTCAGTTGAATATAAGAAAGCGATGCTTCTGTTTTACGAACAGAATAATATTTCAGGTTTTAAAGAAATTTTTATTGACCAGTTTGAATTTGCTGTAAATACTTACTTTTAAGTAAATGGAATAAAAAACACCTCATAATTCCACAGTATTCTAAGCCCTCTTAAATACGTAATTTCTGCTAGAGCTTATATGAGCTTGCAGAAAGATTTATTTGTATTTTTTTCGGAATTTATTGTCGCCTGATTACCTCTTTATTTATTTTCTCAGGAAGTTTTTATGAGCTTGGAAACATTGGTTAATAAGACGAGCTCATCAAAAAGAAAATAAATCAGTTTTAATTTTCAAAAATAATTATTCCTTCAACTAATATTATAGAGTGAGCAAATAAGCACATTGCATTAAAGTATGCTTATTTTTAGTTTTATCTAAATAATAAAAATTATTGTTAATTTAAAAATTTGAATTATGAAGAAAAGATTTTTTTTCTATCCTTTGGTTATGTTATCGATTGTTGTTTTAACATTTTCATGTTCCAAAAGCGATCCGGAACCTACAGCCGATTTTAAATTTGAAGGAAATTATCACACAGCACCTGCAACAGTAGAATTTCAAACTTTATCTATAGATGCAGATTCGCATGAATGGGATTTTGGTGATGGAAATACTTCAACCGAAGTAAATCCCACACACACTTTTGAGGAACCTGGCCGCCATAGTGTACAATTGAAAGTTACAAATGCTGAAGGTAATACTGATGTTACAAGCAGCACGGTTACAGTTTACGGAGATTTAATTGCATGGTATGCACGTGGTCTTACAATGTTGGAAGGCGCTTACCAGGATAACTTTCCTGTTGATGGTGGACAGACACATTACTTTTACCTGTATATGACAGATGCACAGGGAAATCAGATAAATTATGATGAAGAACTTGGAGATGGACAGGTGCGCACAGTAGGGGTGAATGCTGATTACCCAAAGGCTCTTTGGAGCATTGATTCTGATTTGACTTTTTCCATAACAGATGGAGAATTCACTTTTTATATTTATAATATAGATGAAAATGCTGACTATTATGATCCTGATACGGATGAATTAGTATTATCCAAAAAAGTAAAAATTACTGATATCGCAACAGAAGATAATGGGCCATATCCCCCTGAAATTGGAGATGACGAAGCTGAAAAATATATTATTAAGCTTGAATATATCGGAGAAGAAGAATAGTTGTAAGTTTTGGTGAATTACTATTCTAAGGGGCTGCCTCAAATTTGAGGTAGCCCCTTTTTAATATCAAATATTCACTGCAGATAAAGCTTTGTTTTTTATAAACTCTCATTAAAACATGCTGCAATTCTATTCCTTCAGCCATTGATAGTACTTGTCTTTTAACGTTTTTATCTCATCGTGAGTGTAATCTATACGGTAAATTCTTATCATATCTTTTATCTCATTCTGATCATAAATATATGCCAGGGCGCCATCAAAGTAGAAGTTGCAGGTATCTAATTTAACCTGCTTTGTCAGTTTTTTGAAATATTCCCATTCTATCTGTTCCGGAATTATAAAATAAACTTGATTTTCCTGTTCCAGATCGTAATAAATACCGTCCCCTGCATCTTTAAGGAATAATGATTTACGCAATTTGATTTTTGCCATTTCATTTTCTACTTTCATTGCCTTTTTCTTGAACATTATACCTTCTTCAAGATAATATTGCTGAAGTACACTGAGCTGACTATACTGCTGCAAGTTGCGAATCCTTATTGCCTGGCAGGTGTTGCCAAAGATTGTCACATTGCCCACAGCTGCATCAAAAGCATGCTCAAATTTTTTGCGAACGTTTTGTGTAGCACGCGAAATCGCTTCATATGAATAATAACCGTTTAATGCGCAATACAAATGCTGAGGCTTTTGAGCTTGCGGGTCGCTGCTGTAATATCCGAAGTAAGGATGTACTGCTTCAAAAACACATGTGTGTGGTAATAAAATGTCTTTTTTAATATAAGATAGAGGTTCTTCTTTTATTATACCTCCAAATCTTTCTATAATTTGTGATTTTTCCATGATTTGCTTGTTTTTGTAGTACAATCAAATTTACGAATATTTATTATAAAATACAAACATCTGGCAATTAAGGGGACTAAACCGCCGCCCGGGTTTTTAACCAATGGCGGGGTTTTGGCGCTTTCAATCCTGCCGGTGGCTTTTTGCCCTGGCAGCGATTAAAATTAATTTTAAAAATTCCACAATAGACGCAAAGAAGGATCAAAAGACACAAAGAAAAAACCAATAATACTTATTGAAATTCCAGCCATTTTCCTACTGTGCCTAATTGTTTTTTTAACACAATAGGCACATAGGAATATACTATTAAAGTATATTACAGCTTTTTCTACTGTGTCTATGTGTTAATAATTTCTTTGTTTTCCCAAACCGCCGCCAGGGCATAAAGCCGCTGGCGGGGTTTTAGCACCTCAGAAGTCACTTTATTCTCTCTGTTCTCTAAAGTCTCCCTTTCTCACTTTCTCACGCTCTCCCGCTCCAGCTTTCATTCCCGAAAAAATCGTAACTTCCGCTTCACTCTAGCTTTTAACTTTTAGTTTTTAACTTTTAACTCACGCTCTCACGCTCCAACTTTAATAGCTGAGAGCTCAAAGCTCAAAGGAATATACACCCATACTTTCACCTTTTCGCTTTTAGTTTTTAGTTTTTAGTTTTTAACTCCTCTTTCTAATACTCAATCCTTCAATGTTACCGGTGCTCTGCACC
>CAZTPA010000100.1:0-7668 GCA_964614525.1 uncultured Bacteroidales bacterium
CGCAACCGGCATCGGCAGCATGAATTCGCTGGGGTTTGGGATGTGGGAAGTGAAATTATAAAAACTTGACAATAAAGCAATAAACTAAGATGATAAAAGAGATAGTAAATTTTACAAAAGCATTGCCAGAAGAAACATTCAGTAAGAACCTGAGATTGAAAGAGGGGTTGTATATGTTTCTTAAATATAGCAATGGAGAATTGGAAGTTGATGAGGATCGTACACTGCTTGTTAATAAACAAACAGAAATATCACCACTATACAATGAGTTTTTAGAACTGTATTCATGCATAAGGATGATAAATAATAAGAGCATGAATTCCAGTGAGAAGATATTTATTGATGTAGGAAGTCCATATGCAATTTCGATTTCAGGAAAGGGAATTAAGCCTGATGTGGCTAAATCAGAAACTGTAGAAGGAAGAAAGAAAAAACAATTTGATGCGATGAATGCTTATTTTAAGGCTGTGTCTGGTTATATAGATTTTGAAGATGAATATTTAAAAGAACAAAGAGAATGGTATAATGATTTTCAGTATTTCACTAAAGCTAAAATGCTTAATTATTTAGAAAGTAAAGGCAGATTAGTTAAGAATGAAAATAAGTGGGAATTCTTTTTTGAAATAGAAGGGCAAGAGCATAAAATAAAAGACACCTTTGTGTACTATTTTTTTATGGAGAACCCTAAAATTGAGGATTACAATTTATTTTATGACGAATATTTAAAGTCAAAGGTTTTTTTATATGATTTAAAGAAGAATGAAACCCATGGAATTAGTAATGACCTTACAGTTGGAAATGTTGCCAAAAAGCCATTTATGAGGCATAAGACAGCAAGCTTCGATACTAATCGTAAAATTACAGGAGAAGACGCTAAGAGTATTTATAAGTTTTTTAAACTAAAAACCGATAATAAAATTTTACCTAATCCATGTCCTATATTTATTGATCAAGAAGAATTAAATGAAGACCTGGTTGGTTTACAGGTTGATGATACAACATTGACATTTTCGAAATTAATTTATAAGTTAACAGCTAACCATAAAAAAGATCTGCAAAACTATTATTTATTTTATTTTCAGAAAGGACAAAAGGGCAGTCAAATCATTGACATTGACTTTGTATCGCAGTTTAAATACAAAGTTAAAAACCTTAGGGTTTGTGAAATCTTTGGTTTAGGAGGCAAGTCTGCATCAATAAAAATTGAAAATGTTTTTGATTTACAAAACAAAGTATTCAATGTGATTTTTAATCAACAGTTATGTCCATCAGATACATGGTGTAAGTACTTTGATGATATTGAACCAAATTTAAAATATGGTTTTACTGATGCAATTTGTAACCTCATGCTACAATATCGCAAGGCAATCTATGATTATATCTACAAATCACGACACCAGAGTATCACTTGTGCGATGTTCGATAGAATGATGACCGTTTCAATCCTTGAAGATATACGTATTGATGAATATCGAAAAGAAAATCATTCAAGAGGTTATCAAATAAAAGAAAAACTAAATCTTTGGTTTAGCTTAGATACACATTTTAATGAAAATCAAAACAGAGAAAATATGGCATCAAAAATTCCAGTATTATTAGAAAAAATGAAATCCGTTGCAAATGGAGATAATATCTCCTTTACGGAAGATCCGGCAGAATTTGCATTTGGCGCAGGACAAATTGTTTATTTCTTGCTTTCTAAAAGTGCAGCAAGCAATAAGAGTTATGCAATGCTTGAACCTTTTTTGCAAAAGGCCAAAGTTTCGCAATTGCAGGATGCAATAAGTAATAGCATTGCAATGTATAAACATGAAATTGATATTTCAAAAGGAAGGTTTGAGAAACTTGCATCGGAAGTTTTAGGCTACGAGGCGGATATAAATATGAAAGAATATCTTCGCTACTTCCTTGCAGGGTGTTTTGCATCAAATGTAATTTATGAAAAAAAAGAAAAACAGGATAACAAGTAATAAACTTTAAAATATAGAATTATGACATACAACAAAAGAATTTTCGGAGCTGCAATTGTAAAAGCTGTAAACTCAAATTACAATGCTGATTTTAGTGGGCAACCACGAACATTACCTAATGGGACTGTTTATGCAACTGACAAAGCATTTAAATATGCAGTAAAAAACTATTTGAAAGATGTATATTCAAATGAGAAAGTATTTTATTTCAAAAGATTTAACGAAGAGTTTGTACCTTATAGCCTTGATGATGCATATGCAATCATGTTTCCAGATAATAAGGACACAAAAGATAAAAAAATAGTTGCGAAGGATATCTTAAGTTGTCTTGATATTCGTTTGTTTGGTGCTACTTTTGCGAAGAAAGGGAAATCAAGTAATATTGCTATTTCTGTTCATGGACCTGTACAAATAAACCATGGAATTAATGTTTGGAAAGAAAACAATATATTTTCCGAGCAAATAATGTCTCCCTTTCGAAATCCGGATGAAAAAAGTGAAGAAAAGCAAGCAACTACGCTTGGTAGGCAGTCTAAATTGGAGGAAGGACATTATTTGCATCATTTTTCTGTAAATCCAAAGAATCTACAAGAGGTGGTTTCTCTGGCCGGTGAAGGAGCGAAAAATATTACTAAGGAAGATATTCACAAGCTAAAAGAAGCAATGAGCCGCGGAGTAACATGGTATGATTCAGCATCCAAGGCAGGTTCTGAAAATGAAGCATTAATATGGATTACACTCAAAGAGGGTTCTAAACTAGTGCTGCCAAATTTGACTCAGATGGTATCAATGAATCCTGAAAAAAAGGATGGAAAAGTAGTTCTTGATTGTGAAAAGTTAAAAACAAAACTAACTGAAGCAAAAGAAGATATTGAATCTGTTGAAATTGCATACAATAAGGAATCCTTGTCGTTGGATGGAGAAGACTCCGTCTGGACATTGACTTATTTGTAGTTTAAATGATGAAAATTAAGAAGAAACATAACGAACAATTCGTAGAAATACAAAATCTGATTCGTACTGCAAAGCAGAAAATGTATGCTTCTGTAAATACTACGCTTATTGATTTGTATTGGAATGTTGGTGCTTATGTACATGGGAAAATAATGTCAAGTGAATGGGGAAAATCTGTTGTAGAGGAGTTATCTGTTTTTATTCAAAAGTCAATGCCGGAAAGCAGCAAGGGTTTTTCTGCCCAGAATATCTGGCGTATGAAACAATTTTATGCGGCATATTCTGGAAATACAAAACTCTCAGCACTGACGAGAGAATTAAGTTGGACTAATAATATGCTTATCCTTTCCAAAACTGAAAGTGCGGTGGAAAGGGAGTTTTATTTAAAGCTGGCGATTAAAGAAAAATATAGCTCCAGGGAGTTGGAGAGACAGATTGATAGTGGTAGTTTTGAGCGGGTTTTGACTGAACCTGCAAATCTCTCAGCAGTGCTGAGAGAAATTCATCCTAAGGCAGAGTACAGTTTTAGAGATACCTATATGCTTGATTTCTTATCCTTGCCAAAACAGTATTCGGAGAAAGAATTGCAAAAGGCAATCATCAAAAATCTAAAGCATTTTATACTGGAGTTTGGAAAAGATTTTTCCTTTGTTGGTGAAGAATACAGGCTGCAGGTTGGGAGTAAGGATTTTTCTGTTGATTTGCTATTTTACCACAGGGAGTTGCAGTGTCTGGTGGCTTTTGATTTGAAGATAACCGATTTTAAGCCTGAATATTTGGGTAAAATGGAATTTTATCTTGAAGCTTTGGATGATGATGTGAAAAAGAAACATGAAAAGCCAAGTGTCGGGATAATTTTATGTAAAAACCACGATGTCCAGGTTGTGCAATATGCGCTGAACCGTTCGGTCTCTCCAACCATGATAGCCAAATACAAAACACAATTAATTGATAAAAAATTGCTTGAGCAAAAGCTTGATGAGTTTTTTTCATTGGAAGAACCACGGGTTGAATATAAAACAAATAGAAGATTATGAAAAAGTTAATTTCATTTGATATAAAAGCAGATTTCGGTATGCTAAAAAAGCCCGATACAAACGAGCCGGTTTACTTAACATTCAATATGCTCCACAAACCTGCATTGCTTGGTATTTTTGGAGCAATTTCAGGATTGGAAGGGTTTGTTGAAAACGGCAAGTTGCCTTTATATTACGAAGTACTTGAGGATTTGCAGGTGAGCATAATGCCACTGGAAGACAAGTTCAGTGGTACAAAATATCATGAAAATGGCAATTTTAGCAAAACAATTATTAAGTACAATAATAGTACGGGAATGGCAAGTAAAGAAACAGGAGGAAATCTAATGGTTACGGAGCAAACACTTATTGCTCCGGCATACCGTTGCTTTGTTTTGTTGGATTCCGAAATTGAGGAGCAGAAGCTGCTACATGATAATATTTTGAGCTATAAATCTGAGTATGTGCCTTATCTTGGTAAAAATGAATGCTCTCTTTGGTGGGAAAATGCACAAGAGTTGGATTTTGAAGAATTTGTTCCGAATGGGGTATTCAAAATTGATTCATTATTTGTTAAACAAATACCTGTAAAAAACTCTAAAGTTGAGGAACTGATGTTTGATTTATTGATGGATAGCCAAGAAGGCTGTACATATACGTATTTTGAAAATTTACCCATTGCATATATAGGTGCGCCCTTGTTTCAGTATGAATACAGAAGTTTTGCCTATACAGACTGGGATTTATCAATAAAAAAAGAGTTTACGGGAAACCTCATCCAATTTAAAACAAAAAATGATGAAAAACATATTATCCAGCTCTTTTGATATTATAAAACATGAATTGCCCTCAATTGATTCATTGGTAAAAAATGCAGAAAAGTACCATGCTCATAAAGATGGTAAAACAAATAGCGAAACACTTAATGAACATGTAGCTTTGGTGCTTTCATATGCAGTAAAAATCATTGAAAAACAAGGAGTTGATCCGGTTATTGATAACATTTGTTTAAATATAACTAATCAAGATGAAGATTTAGCTGAAAACGTTAAGCTATTGTTTTTGGGAATCATTGCCTATCATGATTTAGGGAAAATAAATCCGAATTTCCAGATTGAAAAAATGAACAATGCTGGATTTGAGCATTTCAATTTATCAATTAAAAGTCAGCATTCTGTGTTAGGTGCATATTTGTATCTTCACTATTTTGCTGAGTTTATTAATAATAATGCCAACTTTAGTAATGAAAAAAAAGTATTGTTGTTTGGTTTAATTCAAGTTTTTTGTTTTCCTATAGCGAAGCATCATAGCTCATTTTTAGATAAAGAGATTCATTTTAATAGAGAATTATTTAATGAGTTATTTTGTTTTTTGAAATACTGTAAAATTACATTACCTGAAAAAGCAAGTCAAAAATTACTCTCAGAAAGCGAAAGGTGGATTAAAAACATCTCAAAAGAACACAATTTTCAACTTTTCCAACTTCTAAAACTCAGCTATTCCTTATTAACTGCCTGTGATTATTATGCGACAAATGAGTATATGGCAGATATTGAAGTCGATGATTTTGGGGTTTTAGACGATAACTTAAAAGAAAAGGTCATTACAAATTTTGCATCTTTAAAACCATACAACAAGGAATTATTGAATAACCTGGAGCATTACAAATCCATTCCCTTTTTGCGATTGCAAGAACAAAGTCAGGCTAACTTAAACATCTTGCGTCAAAAACTCAATGCTGAAGTAATTACCACATTACGGGAAAATCCGAATAGTAATTGGTATTATATTGAAGCTCCTACAGGAGCAGGTAAAACCAACCTTTCTCTTGCTTGTATATCCGAATTGTTGAAGTTTGATAAAAGCTTAAATAAAATTTTTTATGTTTTCCCTTTCACCACACTTATTACTCAAACTTTTCAGGGAATACAGGAAACAATTGGTTTGTCAAGTAATGAAATGATTCAATTGCATTCTAAAGCAGGTTTTCATTATAAGGAAATGCATTCTGATGGCTTATATGGGAATGAAAAGAGACTATATCTTGATAATTTGTTTGTTAACTATCCATTTTGCGTTACATCTCATGTTCGTTTCTTTGATATTTTAAAAGGGAACAGTAAAGAAACCAATTACATGCATCACAGGTTGTGTAACTCTGTTGTTGTGATTGATGAATTACAAACTTATAATCCTAAACATTGGGATAAGCTGCTTTTTTTTATTGAGCATTACGCTCCATTATTTAATATGCGCTTTATTATCATGTCGGCTACTCTACCTAAAATTGACGCACTCAGTGATACAGCAAAAGGTAAATTTGTGAGTTTAACACCCAATAAACATCATTACTTTATAAATGACAACTTTGCAGGAAGGGTTGAGTTTGATTTTTCATTGCTTGATAAAAAAAGACCGGATAAAAATAATAAAAAAGCCTACCTTAATGAACTTGCTTCTTTTATGGAGCAAAAAGCTGAGAAACATTTTAGTAAATATGGTAAAGCTCGTATTCTTATTGAGTTTATCACAAAAAATACGGCCTCAGAATTTTTCCAGTTAGCTAAAACATCTTGTTTCAAAGGATATAACCTCTTTATTCTTTCAGGAGATATACTTGAACCGCAACGGAAAATTGTGATTAATGAAATTAAGGAGGAAAAATACGATAAAGTTATCGTAGTCTCCACGCAGGTTGTTGAAGCAGGTGTTGATATTGATATGGATATTGGATTTAAAGATCGTTCTTTACTTGATAGCGACGAACAACTTGCCGGTCGTATCAACAGGAATGCGTCTAAAAAAGATTGCAAAGTGTATCTCTTCGATTGTGATAGTGCTGTTACTATTTATGGTAAGGACAAGCGTTATCAGCAACAACAAAAAGATAAGGAAATCTACTATGGCTTTCAAGATATTCTTCAAAACAAAACATTTGATAAGCTTTATCAAAAGGTGTTTGAAGATGCAAAAAAGCCGGACTGGACTGATGGGGACAAGTTAAATGCATATCTCCAGAATTTTGAGCGTTTTGATTTTTTAAATATTAATACAGGTTTTAAATTAATAGAGGATAATAATTCTGAACAAATTTTTATTCCGATTGAAATTGACATATACGAGGAGGATAATATTGATTATCTTAAAGAAATCAATGTTCTTACAGAAAACCTAAAGATTTCAGGGGAAAAGCTATTTGCTCAATATATCAATGTTATTAAAAATCAAACATCTGATTTTTCATTAAAGAAAATAGATTTAAAAAAACTAACTGGCTTAATGTCCCGGTTTACAATTCCTGTTTATCCTAAAATGTTAGAAAAATTGTCAGATAAATTTGATCAAGAAAAGGAGCAATATGGGTATAAATATTTGCTGAATTATGATGGTAATTACAGTATGGAAACTGGGTTTAGTATAGATAAAGTGGATTCTGATGTAATTTTATAATAAAATACCAAAACGGTATGGTACGAAAAGATGTATTTCTGAAGCAATATCGCATGACCTAAGAAAATGGAATATTTGCGAGCAGAGCAATGACTCAGCTTATGAGTATAGGAATAATTTACAAAACTGAAAATGGAGGTAATTTCTTTGATCCTGTTTTGAAATTTTGGATACACAAAACCATTTATGCCTAATGCACATTACCGGTACACATTTTTACTACTACTTAGTCAATCCTTAAAAACAACACAAAGTGATAATAATCAACAAGATAATGT
>CAZTPA010000101.1:0-7550 GCA_964614525.1 uncultured Bacteroidales bacterium
TTCAATATTCGCAAAATTAACAAATAATAGTGCAATAAGTTGAATTTTAATATATTGATTATGATTTCAGTATATATACTGTTTTAAACTAATACCTGATTTTTGTAAGTTTGTTTAATAATTATTTAAGTATTAATGAGGTATAATAAAATCAGCAATAATTATGAATATTATTTACTCCCTTTTTCTGCTTTTAGCCGTATCAATTCAGGCAAATGCATTTCAAAACGATACCATTATTGAGCCTCAGGAAAATCAAAAAGACAGTATAATTGATTCACCACAAATAGAAAGAGATAATTTACCCTGGTTTGAATTTAGATGGTTGGAGTCGGAAAATTATTTCAATTTCGAAACAGAAAAAGCTCATATGATTGTTGATGTAAGGTTTGATCGCTTGCACGAACCTTATCCTTTATATTTCAGGCTTTTAGGCCAGGAGAATCTTATCTATAACAGAACTAAACAAAGCATGATATGGCACTTACCAGTATTTGAAAAGAAAATGAGGGTAACACAGGCGGCCGGAAGAACTGTAACTGAATCTTTTCCGGCAATAGGTATCAATTTTGGAGAAGACAGGGTTAATTTTGGGAATGTTGATTTTATAGTAATTCCTGATCCTGTTAAACCCGTAAATATTGATGGAGATGCAATAGCAGGCACCCTGGGCGCCAAAATCTTTAAAGACAAGGTGTTATTTATAGATTTTCCCGGTCAAAAAATGGCTTTTGCTAATCAGGTTCCCGGAATTTATAACAAAGAGGAATATTTTGTTGACTTCGCATTTAATATGGGATATATTACAATACCTGTTGTGATAAATGAAAGGAAATATTGGTTTTGGCTAAGCGGAGACTCGCCACCGGCAGTTGAAGTTTATAATAAACGATTATACAATTATTTTGCATCAAATAATGAAACTGAAGATAGCTTGTTGGTTTATAACGAAAAAAATCAACCCGAGTTAATACAAGGATTTAAACCCTCTTTGGATATATATCTAAAGGATTATGAGTTGGCAGAATTAGATGTTTATTTTGTTAAAAAGGATAAAACCATGTATTCGGGCAAGCGCATAAGGGGTACTTTATCCAATGCTTCTTTTTTTGATTATATAATGATTATTGACTACAAAAATCAGCGCTTTGGTTTAGTGAAAAAAGAAAAAGACCGCGAAGATGCTAAAGCTGATGAAGACGCTGAATAATCTCACGGATATTTTACCAGTATTTAATTCCAAACCTGTTTAATCCAATTTTTTTCTTAGGATTTTCACTAAGTCCTATTTGCAGGGCAATGCTAAAAGCATTACCATCAAAAGCTGTTCCACCGGGATTTTCAAACCAAAGCATATGATATGCTGTCGCAATACCAATACTCATGCGATTAGGGAAAAAGTATCTGTAAATAAAGCCACTACTCACTGTTGGTGAAGTAAAGACTTTTCCTCGCCTGTCCTGACCTGATTTAACCATTTCAATCCACTCATAACCGCCGCCTATAAAAAAATCAATTGAAGACGGCTGAGAATTAAAAACATTATAAGAAGCCTCAATTGCGGCACGCCCTCCTATAAAGTTTTTTACTTCCAGCATCAAGGTATCTGTAAGAGGAATATCAACAGCATTGGCGGCATCACCAAATCTTACATTAAATGACAAGTCCATTCGAAACCTTGAGTACCATCTGCCAAGTTTTAATCCAAGTGAAGGCTTCAATCCAACAACAGATAAAGAACTTTGAGGAATCCAGCTTCCAAAGTTTATTGCCAGATGAGTTTCCGGCAATTTATATAATTCCTCAAGCTTTTCATTATACTCGTCAGCAATAATAGTATTAGAGTACTTTCCCTCACTTATCATCTGAAAAAAATCGTCAACATCTCCGGCATAAAGCCTGGCAAAAGCATATGCAAGAGTTTCCTCATCAAGTTGCTTAATAAGCGTCCTTGCAGCATTTATACTAAACTGATCAAACTCACTTCCTATTGGTATGTAGCTAAAAAAAGAAGGATGCGTTTGAAAATAATCATCTTTATCTTTTTCTTTGTCAAAAATAAGATCATATCTTATTTCCCATGCAATAGCATTCTCCAACAAATCGTGATAAACAAGATGACCGGGAAAATCATTATTGCTGATTAAATGCAGCGCGTAAGCTCTAAACGCAACTTCGTTCATTCCTGTTTCAGCTTCCCACAATCGCAGAGTTAAGGCAACAGAATCTTGTTTACCTTCATTATAATACCTCATAAATTCGGAAGCATAATGAGAATTACGCTCGTTTTTAAAATCAAACTGAGGCTTATCATTAGCTCTTAAACCATTTACAATAAATAAGAAAGCAAGTGTTAAGAAAAATATTAAAAGCTTTTTTGTTTTTGCCCTGTATGTCATTTATTTAGTCTTAAATTATTACGAAATTAATCTATTGCTTTATAAAATCAAAGATTTCATTTTGATTATCAGGATTTATCCATAAAGCATCATCATATTTTTTAAACCAGGTAATTTGTCGCTTGGCATATCTACGGGAATTAGTTTTTATCTTTTCAACTGCTTCGTGTAATGAGTAAGTATTATCTATCCACATAAAAAGCTCTTTATAACCAACCGTATTTAAAGCATTGAAATGTCTGAGCTTTATCAAACTTAAAGCTTCTTCGATTAGACCATTTTGAATCATAATATCTACTCTTCTGTTTATTCTTTCAAACAGCTCATCTCGCTCACGATTCAAAACTATCCTCTTAATCCGGAAATCTCTTTTTTTAACATTCTGCTTTCTCATTTCAGAATATCTTTTTCCGGTAGTCAAATATGTTTCTATCGCCCTCATCATTCTATTAGGGTTTGCAACATCTACTTCATAATAATAATCGGGATCAATATTTTTAAGTTTGAATCTTAAAGCTTCTATTCCATTTTCTTTATAAAAATGATGAACTTCATTTCTAATAGAATCCGGAATATCGGGCAAATCATCAATTCCCTGACATAAGACATCGGCATAAAGTCCTGAACCACCACTTGCTATTGCATAATCTGATTTTTCAAAAACTTTATTTAAAACATCAATAGCTTGATTCTCAAACATAGATACATTATAATAATCTTTAGCTGACAGATGCCCGATAAAATAATGCTTAACCTTTTCGAGTTGCTCCTCAGAAGGTGCTGCAACACCAATATTGAGTTCTTTATAAAACTGCCGGGCATCGAATGAAATAATTGGGGTCTTTAATTTTTGAGCAAGCTGAATGCTTAAATCAGTTTTCCCAACAGCTGTTGGCCCTGTGAGTATAACAAGAGTTTTTTCGGAATTAATCTTCATCGGTATTTCCTGACATATCGTTATCCGAGAAATCAGAAATTTCAGAATTTTCTTCTATTTCAAAACCACCGTCAGAAGTAACATCTTCAGCTTTCATTTTCTCGATTTCTTCTTCATTATAGAAAGCAGAATCATCAATAGCATCAGCGTCAGGGATATCCACATCATCCGTATCTTCATCATTTTCTGCGGGGATATCTACTTTAACCTCTCCTAATTCCCTTGGAATATCGCCTTCGCTTTTTGAAACCAAAGGATATTCTGACGCTTCCGAAGAAGGATATATTTTAATCATTTCAATATAAAAAGTCCATTGATTAATGGCATCATAAACCAGAAGAAGCCTTTGATGAGGATCATCAATGAACTCGTTAAGATATGCATCCTTCATCAGTACAGGCTTAAAAGATTCCTTTTCCTGTTCTTCATCTTCATCGTCGTCTGATACTTTCTTTGGCCTGTTGTCTTCAATAATTTCAGATAAAGGAATTTCGGTCTTTTTCCTGAAATTATGATCACAGATATAAAAAGAAGCAAGATGTTTTGCATTCAGTTTAAGATTCTCGCTCAGCGTTTTATAAAAATCAGCAAAAGTCTGATCAGCAAGGACATCAACATCCCTGCTAAAATCCATCATATCTTCAAATTTGATTAAGAATCTATATACATGCATAATAAATCTTGCTAATAATTGATTTGTAAAACAAAGGTAATGATTATAATAATTTATTCGAAACAGAAAGCCCCATTTTTTCACCTTCCGAATACATTAAATTCAGAGCTTCTTCCCTGTTATTTTGTATATCGCCGTCTAGTATTGCCTCTCTGATTGCGTTTTTGATGAGCCCAACCTCCTTGCAGGGTTTAATATCAAATGCTTTCATAATATCTTCTCCTGAAACTGGAGGCTGCCAATTTCTAATTCTATCTTTTTCCTCAATTTCCCTGAGTTTTTTCCTTACGAGTTCGAAATTTCGCAAATACTTTTTGACTTTTGCCGGATTTTCAGATGTGATATCTGCTTCACACAGCAACATTAATTCATCAATATCATCTCCTGCTTCAAACAGCAATCTTCTTATCGCAGAATCTGTAACATTCTCCTCATTTAATGCAATAGGCCTTAGGTGCAGTAATACCAACTTTTGCACATACCTCATCTTATCATTGAGTGGCAATTTTAGTCTTCTGAAAATTTTCTCTGTCATTTTATAGCCGAGAAATTCATGGCCATGAAAAGTCCAACCAATTTCTTTATCAAATCGTTTTGTGTCGGGTTTTGCAATATCATGAAGCAAAGCTGCCCATTTCAACCAGATATTATCAGTTTTTTCTGCCAAATTATCAAGCACCTTCAGGGTATGATAAAAATTATCTTTATGAGCTTTTCCATTAATCTTTTCTACGCCATATAAAGCATTCAACTCGGGAAAGAACTGCTCCAGCAAGCCTGTAATTCGCAATAATTCTAATCCTAGCGAAGGCTTTTGCACTTCGATGATCTTATTAAACTCCTCAACTGTTCTTTCAATTGAAACAATCTTTATACGATGGGCATTGCGTTTTATTGCATCTAATGACTTTTTCTCAATTTTAAACTGCAGCTGCGCAGCAAAGCGCACCGCCCTCATCATACGCAATGGGTCATCAAAAAAGGTAATATCGGGATCCAGCGGGGTTCGGATTATTTTATTATTAATATCCTTAACGCCATTATAAAAATCAAGAAGCTTACCGTAATCGGATTTATTTAAACTGATTGCCAAAGTATTTATCGTGAAGTCTCTGCGGCTTATATCCTCTTCAAGACTGGCATTTTCAACAATTGGTTTTCGGGATTCTGAGCGATACGACTCTTTGCGGGCACCAACAATTTCAATCTCCCAATCATCCCATCTTAACATTGCGGTGCCAAAATTTTTGAAAATTTTAAGCTTCTGATTTCCGGGAAATTTACTTTTTAAAATCTCCGCCAACTCTATTCCACTGCCAACAACAACAATATCAATATCTTTTGATTGTCTTTTTAAAAATATATCACGCACCCAGCCACCAATAACATAAACGCTTTGTTTTGATTCAAATGCAGATTCAGAAATTAATTCAAATACCGGATGTTTAAGATGTTCTTTCAAAATTTTGTTTAACTTTTTTGACTAATCAGCTCCTCAACACTTTTATCTCTTTATTCTCCGTAATTCGTATAATTGTAGAAGCCTTAGGACTTTTTAATTCAAACTGATTCACCGGGACAATATAATCAACAGCCTTTTTTATTGTTTCATCAATTTTGCTGAAATAAAGAGGACTTGGCGTTCCGCTTAGGTTAGCCGATGTGGAAGTAATAGGTTTTCCGAATTTTTTTATTAGTTCAAGGCAAAAATCATCTTTAGGAATACGCACTGCTATAGAACCATCTGAAGCAATTATATTTTTAGGAAGATTTTTAGCATTTTCGTATATGATAGTAAGGGGTTCTTTAATATTTACAATCAAATCAAAAGCAACTTCAGGAATCTCCTTTACATAATTTTCCAACATATCTGTTCCGTCAACCAGTATAATTAAAGATTTTTCGGCCTGTCGGCCCTTAATCTTAAAGATTTTCTCTGCAGCTCTTTTGTTTGTAGCATCACAGCCTAAACCCCATATTGTATCGGTAGGATACAATATAGTGCCTCCTTTAGCCAAAACTTCTGTTGCTTGGGTAAAATCAAAATCTGATGCTAATATACTCATGTGTAATTAATTAAAAATAACTTATAAAACTAATTCTCAAACAGCAACAAATATTTTTGTCTTAAAACAAACCAAAATTGTCAATGTTCAAAAATCTTAGCAAAATTAAAAAATAATCATTGCAAATTCCATAATGATAAAGGATTGATTAAAAAATATTAAAAAATAATTAACTTGAACCATTCCTTATCTTTAGCTATAGAAAGTATTTATTTATCTCATATAATAAGATTATAAATATTTGCTATTTTAGCTCTAAATAATTAAAAAAATATTTCAAGATGAAACTACACAGCAATTTTTATGAAACAATCATCATTATTTCAATAATAGCTGCAGCATCCGTTGATAATTGCTTTGCAAAAGACAGCCCTGATAAAGCTTTCGATAATAGTCATTATACCGTGATAAATAATGTGCAACTCCATTACCGAAGCTGGCTTCAGAATAATGAATCTCATAAACCATGGATTATGCTCATACATGGATTCAGCGGTTCAACATATTCATGGAGATTTACCGCTGACAGTTTACACAAAAGTTCTTATAATGTTATTGCGATAGATGTTCCGCCATATGGATACAGCGACAGAAATCCAAAAAATAACACTTCTACAACTGCCATAGCGAAACTTATTGATGACTTTATCAAAACAGAATTTCCCGGAAAGCACTGGCACATTATCGGACATTCTATGGGCGGCGGCATTGCACAGGCATTAGCAACATTATACCCGGAAAATATTAAAACTGTGACTTTTGTGGATGGAGCTATATATTCATCTATTGAAGAAGGAAACATTCCTACACCATATTTATTCAGATTGCCATTTGTTGAAGGCTTTCTTTCATTTATAGGTGATAATTTCTTCATTACAAAAAACATGGTAGCCGACCTGCTGGAATCTGCATATGGACAAGAGCCAAGCACTGAAGAAATAAAACAATATTATAAAGCACTAAATATTTCCGGAACATCATTAGCTATTATCAGATCTAAAACCCGATCAGAAGAAATTGCATCTTTCAAAGCTTCACAAATTAACAAGCCGGTACTTGCCATTTGGGGAGAACAGGATTCATGGGTGCCGCTATCACAAATGAAATCTGTATTAAAACAAATGCCTGATGTACAAACGGAAGTTATCCCTGCTTGCGGCCACAACCCCATGGAAACACATCATGAAGAGTTTATGAAAATTCTGTTGGAGTTTTTGGGGAAATAATTGGAATATATCATTGCAACACATTGACTCCGACAAACAAGGGATATATGCCACTTATAAAAGAGATGTTTATGAAATGATGCTTGAATTGGTAAAATAAAAGTAAATTTGATATTATAAAGTTTTGAGTAAGATATAATCACAAAATCCTATTTGAGGTGCAAAACCCCGCCAGCGGTTGAAAACCCTGGCGGCGGTTGAGTTTAATCAGAAAGAATATGTTTGAAGTTTTTAGTTTTAAATTATAAT
>CAZTPA010000102.1:0-7549 GCA_964614525.1 uncultured Bacteroidales bacterium
TATGTGTTTGACAACTATTTAGGACTTTTCAAATAATTTAAGCCCAGCCGCTAATTTTGTATAGTACTCTGACCTGTCTGCAACCCCAAGCGAGGAGGTCCGCTTGAAATAAATCCTATGCACTTATCATTGGTTTTGTTTGTTTTTGGAAGAGCCTTTCCCGGCAATAAGGTAAAAATTCAACCTACCTGAAGCTTGAGCCCGCTAATCTGTTAAATGATTTAAGTTTAATAATTTTTCTCTTAATCCCTTTTAGTTTTATATTTTCCGAATTATACAAACTTGCCTAATAATCTTGCTAAAAACAGATTGATACCTTATTTCAAAATTTAACTTATGGCATTTTATAGATCAAAGAATTTATATTCATTCCTGCCCCAACAGAAGCAAATACTAATATATTGCCATTTGTAACTTTATGATCAGAAAATTTGTTGTTAAATAGTAAGCTAAGTAAAGTAGGAATAGTTGCAACTGAACTATTTCCAAATTCAGATATTGTCATTGGCATAACATTTTGTGGGATTTCTTTTTTATTATAGAGCTTAAACAACCTTATAAGTATTGCATCATCCATTTTAGCATTTGCCTGATGTATCAAAACTTTTTTTACTTTTTCCAGATCTGTGTTTGCTTTTTCAAGGGCTTCTTTAACAACCATAGGAACGGTATCTATTGCGTATTCATATAATTTACGCCCATTCATTTTTAAAAACAATTCATCTCCTTTATAATCAGGGTTGTTTGATTTGCCCATCCAAAGCAGGAAAGCGTGATTTAAAGTATCTGATCTGGAAGCATGGGAGAGAATGCCAACAGGCTCATTACTCTCAATCGCTTCCAGAATGGTAGCACCGGCACCATCAGAATATAGCATGCTATCTCTGTCGTGCGGATCGGATATTCGTGAAAGAGTTTCCGCACCTATTATTAATGCCCTTTTTGCATCACCAGACCTTAGAAAATAATCTGCCTGTATCATACCCATGAGCCATCCGGGACATCCAAAAGGTAAATCAAATGATATTGTTTTAGGATTCTTAATACCTAATTTATTTTTAATTCTTGCTGCAATGCTGGGAACAAAATCTGACCTCTTATTGTCATTTTCTACATCCCCGAAATTATGTGCTACAATAATATAATCAAGGCTTTCTTTGTCAATTCCTGAATTAATAATCGCATCATTTGCAGCAAAATATCCAATATCAGAAGCTTTTAGATCGTCAGTAACATACCTTCTTTCCTTAATCTCTGTAATTTTTTCAAATTTTTTAATTACTTCTTCATTAGGTATATTTATTTTATTTCCATCAGAATCATAAAAATCATTCTTAATAAAATCTTCATTTAAAACTCTTTTTTCAGGTATGTAACATCCTGTTCCTTTAATAATAGAATATAGTTTTTTCATTCGCTTCAAAATACAATACCTTATAAACAAAAATAATTTGAGTAAGCAAAATTACAATATTTATTAGAGAGTATCTTTATATTCATTTCATATTATAAACTCATTTGCAATTTATTAAGAACTTGCACGCGGTTTACTTGCAATAATACTTGTTTTTGCTCTTTCAAGAATTTTTCTGTTTCTGAAAAATGAAAAATAACTTTTTGCCTTTTTTATATTTAATCCGAAACTGAAATACTATTTAATGACAGTACATTTGTAGCACGACTTTAAAATCAAGCCGGGTTTTGGTATTGGTTTGACCAAAAAATACTATCTTTATTTTTGCAATATATGACATACTGCCAGGTAGCATTCCACAATATAACTTTAAGCCGTGATCTTTGGCATATAAATGTAACGAAAACAGATATCTTTTTGACAAATTCCCGGGAAAAGAGATGTTGTGTTTAGAAATAATGGAAAGTTACATTAGTGTGCAAGTAAAACTTGCAGATTATTTAGAATACTCAAAAAGTGACTCTGAATTTACAGACTTTGCCTTATGGCTTGAAACACTTTGACAATTAACAATTTAAACCATAAACTAATGAAAACAAAAACTCATATTTATTCAATCTTCATTCTATTATCAATAATTTTTCTGAAAACATCAGTGAATGCTCAGGCAATTATTGATATTGAGACAGGTGCTGTTTTTAATGGGTATAATGATGTTCGAATTCCTGGAGATCAGGGCACGCTTTTTTCTCTAACAGATGATTTAAAACCCGAAACAAAAATATTTTATCGCTTGAAAGCTAGTTACATAATAAAATCGCGACATTCACTTTCCTTATTATATGCTCCTCTTAAAACTAAATCACAAGGAAGTGTGCCTTATGAAATTTTCTTCGAAGGAGAATCATTTGCTGCCAATACTCAGCTTAACAGTATTTATAAATTCAATTCATACAGATTGACATACCGATACGACATTATACAAAACCCCAGAGTTGAATTTGGGTTAGGACTGACTGCAAAAATCAGAGATGCAAAAATTGCAATTTCATCATCTGAATTAGCATCGGAAAAAACCAATGTGGGATTTGTGCCAATTATAAATTTCAGGCTTTTATGGAAGATTGATGATAAGTTTGGTGTCCTTTTGGATGGCGATGCTCTTGCTGCACCCCAGGGGAGAGCCGAAGATGTTTTGATTGCTGCTACATATAAGTTGTCTGACAATTTTAAAATACGAGCCGGATACCGCATCCTGGAAGGCGGAGCTGATAATGATGAAGTTTATAATTTTTCTTTATTCCATTATGCTTCTGTTGGTTTGTCATTTACCTTTTAAAATAATGACTTGAAATACATAAATGATAATTATAATAAAGTTGTATTTTATGTTGTATTATATTTGAATGAACTATATGTGATATTTTTCTCGGTTTGCATGGTATTGAAAGATAAAATCACTCATAGATTTTATTTACACCATTCCCTTCAATATTCTTGGCAGGGCCATGGGTTTATAGTCTGGAAGGTGTGCCAATGTCTATTCAAACCGGCAAGCTGGCAGCCGACAAAGGTGTAAAAACAAAAACAGAGATTTTTATTGGCACTTTTTAAAAATTCAAAATTACCGTTATTAACTACTTTCTCAAAAAAGAAATTCGTACAAATTTGACTTTTAAAATTTATGTACGTATATTTGTACATGATAATGTACTAAACTGAAAAAATATGCTTACAACAACAATTTCTAGTTTTAGAAGAGATATCAAAAGGTATCTTGACAGAGTTACTGAAAACTTTGAGACTTTAATAATTAATCGTGGAAAAGATAATGGTGTTGTGATAATGTCTTTAGATGAATATAATTCTTTATGTGCAACACAGCATGAATTATCTTCAAAAGCTAATGAGAAACGACTAGACTCTGCAATTGATAAATTAAAGAAGGGTTCATCATTTGAAAAAGAAATCAATGATTAATGAAGTATATATTTGTAGATGAATCCTGGGAAGATTATTTATATTGGCAAAAGACTGATAAGAAGATAGTTAAAAGGATAAATAATCTATTAAAAGAAATTTCACGAACTCCTTTTGATGGTAGTGGGAAGCCTGAACCTTTAAAATATAAATATAAGGGTTTTTGGTACAGAAGAATTAATGGAGAGCATCGATTGATTTATCAAGTAAAAGAAGATGAAATTCTAATTGCCAAATGCAGATATCACTATGATTAATGCAAAATGCGTGGTAATATACAGGACTCTGAGCGACCAGCAAGACCAAGCGAGGAGTCCCGCTTGAAGCAAATCCTATGCACTTATCGAGGGTTTTGTATATTTTTGAAACCTCTTTCCGGAAACAAGGTTAAATTTCATTTTTCAGCTTTCCACATATTTTTCAAAAATCCGCTAAAACCTAAAAGAGGTTTTTCAGACAGCTTGTCCGGCTTATGTTACAGAAATGAACTGGCCTGTATTTTTGTTTTCTTTAAAATTTGTGCATTTGTATTCAATTGATTTTCATTTCAGAAACACTATCTTTGCAGCTGTTTTATAATTAAAAATTTCAAATAATTACATATATGAGTTTATTAATAGTAGGCACTGTAGCCTTTGATGAAGTTGAAACTCCGCATGGTAAATCAGGAAAAATTCTTGGTGGTGCAGGGACTTATATTGGACTTGCTGCAAGTCAGTACACAGATGAGATTAATCTTGTATCAGTTATTGGTGGTGATTTTCCACAGGAATACAAAGATATTCTTAAGAAACACAAAATAAACACCGATGGTTTAAAAGTTATCGAAGACGGAAAGACTTTTTTCTGGGCAGGAAAGTATCATGAGAACATGAATATGCGTGATACTCTTATTACCGACTTGAATGTTCTTGCAGATTTTGATCCTGTTCTTCCGGAAAGTTATAAAAACAGCGAATATCTTATGCTGGGTAACCTTACACCGGAAATTCAAAAAAAGGTTATTCAACAAATGACCACCCGTCCTAAGCTTATCTGTATGGATACAATGAATTTTTGGATGGATATTGCATGGGACGATCTTATTGAAGTTTTGACTATGGTAGATGTACTTACTATCAATGATGAGGAAGCCAGACAGTTGTCGGGTGAGCATAATCTTGTAAGTGCGGCTGAGAAAATTTTAACTATGGGCCCAAAATTCCTGGTTTTGAAAAAAGGGGAGCATGGTGCTTTGCTTTTTGCAGAAGATAAGATTTTTCATGCTGCAGGAATGCCATTAAAAATTGTTACCGACCCAACCGGAGCAGGTGATACTTTTGCCGGTGGTTTTATTGGATATATTGCTAAAACAGGAGATATTTCTTTTGGAAATATGAAAAAAGCTTTAATTCATGCTTCTGCAATGGCAAGTTTTTCTGTTGAAAAATTTGGAACCGACAGGTTAGCAGAAATTAATGAAGGAGATGTAAAAAACAGAATCAAAGAATTTTACGACTTAGTATCTTTTGATATTTAAGTAGATTTTTTTAAAATCTTTACTGATTTTTTATAACTTTAGCAAATTTTTGAAACAGGCTGTTGTTTTAGCTTTTTAGTTAATTATCTTACTATGAGTCAGGTAACTAAAAAACCGTTCTTGAAAATATTTTAATAAATTTATACATACTAAACATTTGAATATAGTTATGAAGGTATATCAAACAAACGAAATTAGAAACATTGCCCTCATTGGGGGTACAAAATCAGGTAAAACAACTATTGCTGAGTCAATGTTGTTTGAAGGCGGTACGATCACCCGTAGAGGATCTGTAGATGACAAAAACTCTGTATCCGACTATCGCGAAATAGAGCTGGAACGTCAGGCTTCAGTATTTTCTACTGTAATGTATGCAGAGTTTAATGATAAAAAAATAAATATTATTGATACTCCCGGTTTCGACGATTTTATCGGAGAAGTTGTTGCATCTCTTAAGGTCGCTGATACAGCTGCAATGGTCATCAATGCTCAAAACGGTGTTGAAGTTGGTTCTGAAATCAGCTGGAGACAAATTGCAAAATTGGGAAAACCCACTTTCTTTATTATTAACCAACTTGAGCACGAAAAAGCCAATTTTGAAGAAGCTATTCGCCAAATGAAACTATCATTCGGAGATAAAGTGGTTGTTGCTCAATATCCTATTAACGCAGGAACAGGATTTGACACTATCATTGATGTTTTGAAAATGAAAATGTATAAGTTTCCTGTTGATGGTGGCAATCCTGAAATTTCTGATATTCCTGAAGCGGAAAAAGCACAGGCAGAAGATTATCAGAACACTATTATAGAGGCTGCAGCTGAAAGTGATGAAGCTTTGATGGAAGTTTTCTTTGAGAATGGAACCCTATCAGAAGAGGAAACCGCAAAAGGTATTAAATTAGGAATTGCTACCAGAACAATGTTTCCTGTTGTTTGTGCTTCTGCAAAAAACAACCAGGGAATAAAAAGAATTCTTGAGTTTGTTACTGAAAACCTTCCTGCTCCTGACGAAGTGGAATTTGCAAAAACTACTGATGGAAAAGAACTTAAATATTCTGCATCTGAAAGTCCTGTTGCTCAAATATTCAAAACCTCAGTAGAGCCTCACCTTGGTGAAGTGTCTTTCTTTAAAGTTTATGACGGAACACTTGCAGAATCTATTGACCTTGTGAATACAAAAACAGGATCCAAAGAAAGATTATCTCAATTGTTTATTACTGCCGGAAAGAACCGTCAAAAAGTTGAAAAGGTAATGCCCGGTGATATTGCAGCTACAATTAAGCTTAAAGATTCATACACAAATAATACTTTAGCTTCATCTAAAAATTCAAGTGTAGTTGTTGAAGAAATTGATTTCCCTGATCCAAAATACCGCACAGCCGTTAAAGCTAAAAATTCAAACGATGAAGAAAAGCTTGCAAACGTGCTTAAAGAGATGAACAGCATCGATCCTACATTGAGATTTGAGCACTCAAAAGAATTGAAACAGCTTATCCTATCAGGACAAGGTGAATTACATCTTAATGTTGCTAAATGGATGATTGAGAATATTCACAAGGTTGAAATTGATTTTATTCCTCCCAAAATACCTTATCGTGAAACTATTACAAAGTCAGCTAAAGCTACATACAGACATAAAAAACAATCAGGTGGTGCCGGCCAGTTTGGTGAAGTGTATATTATGATAGAACCTTATACCGAAGGTATGGCTAACCAAACAGAGTTTCCCGTGAGAGGTCAGGATGAACACAAATTACCATGGGGCGGTAAACTGGTATTTAACAATTGTATTGTTGGGGGATCAATCGATGCGAGATTTTTACCTGCTATTCTTAAAGGTATAATGGAAAAAATAGAAGAAGGCCCTCTTACAGGTTCTTATGCCAGAGACATTGTTGTAAATGTTTATGACGGTAAAATGCACCCGGTTGATTCTAATGAAATTTCATTTAAACTTGCCGGTCGTCATGCTTTTAAGGAAGCTTTTAAAAATGCTGCACCAAAAATCCTTGAACCAATTTATGATGTTGAGGTTATGGTTCCTGAAGAAAAAATGGGGGATGTTATGACCGACCTGCAAGGAAGACGCGCCATAATTATGGGGATGGAAGGTGAAGGTAATTTCCAGAAAATTAAAGCAAAAGTTCCTTTGGCTGAAATGAACAGATATAGCACAACTTTAAGTTCATTAACAAGCGGCAGAGCCACCTACGGAATGACTTTCGCTGATTATCAGCAAGTTCCGTCTGATGTTCAGGATAAGCTGCTTAAAGCATACGAAGAAGAAGAAAAAGACGAAGATTAGTTTTTTTGTTATAATAGTAGTGTTAAGTCCCGAATCAAATTTTTGATTCGGGACTTTTTTGTGGAAAAAGATATGACTTTTAAATAAGCTTTAATAATGATTTTAGTGGAAATGTTCCTGGTATAGATACAATAGCAGATTTGCGGACCGCTCTCCTGCCCACCGCTAAAAAAGCCAACGCGTAGCAGCGAATGTCAAATAACCGCCAAACCTCGTCTTGTCACTAGTGACGAGATTGGCTGCACCATGTGGTGCTTTCGTGCCTTTTATCTGGCAGTTAATTGAATTGTCAAATCCAAAGCATTCGCCACTAACAATAGATTAGATAATC
>CAZTPA010000103.1:0-7491 GCA_964614525.1 uncultured Bacteroidales bacterium
GACAAGACAAAAATGAAAAAATATTTTCTTATTCTTTTGGCATAGCACAAAAGGCAAAAGCTCAAAGTAAAATAGTGAAGGAGCACCAATGTTTTTCACTTTTAGTTTTTAGTTTTTAACTCCTCTCTCTAATGCTCTATCCTTTGATGTTACCGGTGCTCTGCCCCTTAATTATCGCATTATCAAAGTCTTCTGCGCATTCCCGCTTAGTTCTCTTAAGTCGCTTAAGTCTCACTTTCTCACGCTCCTACGCTCTTACGCTTCAGCTTTTCACTTTTAGTTTTTAGTTTTTAACTTTCTTATTGCTTAATTTATATATATAATACTTACATTTGTTTATAAATAATTACTTAAAATACAAAATTATGGCATTTGAATTACCGGCTCTTCCATTTGACAAAAATGCACTGGAGCCACATATTTCGCAAAAGACTATTGAATTTCACTACGGTAAGCATCACCAGGCTTATGTTAACAAACTTAATGGACTTATAAAAGGAACCAAGTTTGAAAATTCACCTCTGGAAGATATTATAAAGAATTCTGATGGAGGAGTATTTAATAATGCGGCACAAATATGGAATCATACTTTTTACTGGAATTGCTTAAGTCCTATGGGTGGAGGTTTCCCTGAGGGTAAGCTTATGGAAGTTATAGAGGAAAATTTCGGTTCGTTTGAAAAATTTAAAGAAAATTTCAGTGATGCTGCGGCAACTTTATTTGGTAGTGGTTGGGTCTGGCTTGTCAAAAATAAAGAAGGTAAGCTCGAAATCATTAAGGAAAGTAATGCTGGAAATCCTATTACTAAAGGTTTAACACCCTTGTTAACTTGTGATGTGTGGGAACATGCGTATTATCTTGATTATCAAAACAAAAGACCGGACTATATTGACGCTTTCTGGGAACTTGTTGATTGGGAAAAAGTAGCAAGCCAACTGTAAACTATTTCTTGAACCCTATTTATAGTCCAAACTCAATATTAAATCTGAATATTGGGTTTTGGAAATATATCCTGCTGTTCTGATTAAAATTGTACAGTATAAGTATATTAAAGTATGCATTTCTGCCAATTTTTAATCTATAGCCGGGTCCTAAAAAATAATTATTCTCCCAGATTCTCTGAGCGTCTATTGCATCTTGTTCTCTTGACATCATATTTAATGATTCAAATTCTCCATGAATAAATATTTGTGGAATTATCAGAAATCGGCTAAAAACACTATAACCCCAAATATGTGTGCTGAACACTCTGCCAAATGATCTGTCATTATAATATTGGTATGTCCCTCCAACTCCTGCCATTATCCGGTTTGTAAAACGAAAGCCAACAGTTGGTGATAATACAACACTTGTTTCGATGCTCGAAAAAGATACTCCTGCCGATAGTCCAAAAAAGAATCTTTCTTTAATTGGCATATTTTTTACATCATCATCAATTTCATCAAAAGCAAATGTATTTAATGGTTGTATCGTAAACAATATTATAATTGCTGCCAGCAAAAAAGAAGATGGCCATTTTATCTTAGCGTTAAATAATTTCATTTTGGTTTTTGGCATAGCATAAATCGATAAGAATAATCAAATGACTTTATGAGTAAAAATATGTATACAAATATAATAAGAAGAGATCTTTATAAGAAGAGGAAGTTAAAGTTATTTTTTAAAATAAAGGCCTTTCATAACTTTAGTTTCATACTTAGTGCCGATAGGGAGATAGCTTACATTTTCATGAGCACCTATGAGTAGCATTCCATCCTGAAACAAGCTTTCATGAAACATTGAAACAACTTTGTTTTGCAGTTCTGTATTAAAATATATAATTACATTACGGCAAAGAATAAGATCAAATTTGTAGAATATTGATCCGTCTGTCAAATTATGATATTTGAAAGTAACTTTATCGCGAAGAAATTCTTTTATCATAAATGATTTCTTTGCCTGATCTATAACAAAATATTTATCATAAGGCACTTCGATTGTTTCTTCAAAATTAAGAGGATTTGTTTTGATTACTTTGTCAAAATTATCAAAATATGCATGATGCAATCTTGAGTTAAATACTCCGCTTTTTGCTTTATTTAAAATGTCGGTGTTTATATCTGTGGCAAATACTTTGGCATTGAAGAGCATATCCATCTCATTAAGAAGAATAAGCATAGAATAAACCTCCTCTCCACTGGAACAGCCTGCATGCCAGATATTTATGTTGGTTTTGTTTTTTAGTTTTGGTAAAACATTCCTTCTTAGATTTAACCAAACGTCAGGATCTCTGAATAATTCGGTAGTATTAACTGTAATATCATTGATAAGCTGTTGAAAAATGCTATTATCTTCTCTCATTTTTTTTATTAAAGCATCAACTGAACCAACATTATAAGTAACCAATACATGCTCAACCCTTCTTTTGAAAGACTGCTCAGCATATTCTCCAAAATCAAAATTGAAGATACGCTTAAACTCAAAAACGAGTTTTGCTAAATCATCTTTTGTTACATTCAGGTGAGCTGACATTTAAATCCTTTTTCTATAATTAAGTGTTTATTTCACTATATAAAATCTATATGTGAAGCTGATATACTTTGCGCAATATAGTAAATAAATTTTAATGTAATTGCGGTTTTTTTACGTATTTTTTTTAAGCTTTCCATTGAATTCGCATGTTTTTTCTAAATCCTAATAACTAGCAACTTAAGGCTATTTCATTTTAAATATTTCTTATTTTTTTAAAAAAACATATCAAAAACCTCTGCCATCGACTTTGCCTTAAGTAAACATTCTGAATATTCTTTATCCGGATCAGAGCCAATTGTAATTGCACTGCCGACCATGAAGCTAAGATAATTATTTTTTTGGCAAAACAAGATTGAGCGTATTATTACATTAAAATCAAAATTCTTTTCAGGATCAATATAGCCGATAGCGCCGGAATATAAGCCTCTTTTTGTTGTTTCGTATTTTTCAGCAAGTTCCATTGCTTTTACTTTAGGGGCACCTGTCATGGAACCCATGGGGAAAGCATATTTTATTGCATCTGTATAATGCATCTTTTGATCCATCACAGCTGTTACAGTTGATATCATCTGCTGCACTTTTGCAAATTTATATATTCCGCAAAGTTCCTCTACCTGCACACTGTTTTTTATTGCACTTTTAGAAAGATCATTTCTTACAAGGTCAACTATCATTACATTTTCACTTCGCTCTTTAGGATCATTAAATAATTGACTGCTGAGAAGAGCATCTTCTTTATCTGTTTCTCCTCTTTTTATAGTTCCTTTAATAGGTTGAGAAATTAGTTTTTCTTGTTTCTTTTTTAGAAATCTTTCAGGACTTGAACACAACAGATATTTGTTGTTATATTTTAGAAAGGCAGCAAAAGGTGCCGGAGATATTTTCTTTAATTTATTGTAAGATGATACAGGGTCAATTATTGCATTATCTGAAAAGAATTCAAAACAATAATTCATTTCATAAATATCGCCTTTTTGAATGTGATTTTTAATTTTTTTAATGTTATCTACATATTCTTTCTTACTAACACGAGAATTAATTTGGGGTTTATTGTAAGATAATTTTTCAGGAAGAATTTGATTATTTATTTCATTAAAAATATTTTCTGCTGTATAGTTTTGATTTTCAAGTATTCCTATTTTAAAACTATGCTTTTCAAAAATCACTAAAACTATGGGTTGAAAAAAATACATTAATGGCATATTAATGCCATCTGAATTATTTGATGATAAGTTTTCTGTCTGATTTTTTAAATCGTAAGAAAAGAAACCGAATATCCAATCATTAATAGCATCAGAAAATATTTTTAACTTCTTAAAGGCATTTTTTTTATTGCTATCAATAACAACAGAATTGAAATCACCGGCAGCAAAAATTGCAGGAAAGTCGGAGTATTGGCCTGCTTCAATTTCATTGGAATCCAATAAACAATGGACAGGAAAATTTTTTTCTGCCCAAAACAATAGCTTATTTTGAAATAAAGCATTGTCCTGAACAGAAAAAGAAATGAAATTTCTTTTTACAAGCATATATAAAAAACTAACCCCTAAGGTTTTAGTCCCGGAAATTATATTTCCCAGGTATCGCCACTATTAAGCAGATCGTCCACAGAATTAATTGTTGCTTTTTCTTTGGAACGCTTTAATTGAGCTTCAAATAGCTGGTCGTATGTATTTGTTTTTGCTGATCTTATAACACCCATAGCTACAGGAAATTCCGGAGGCATCATTCTTCCCAGCATTCTGTGTATTCCCGGATCAGTGCTAAACTGATCATGTACCAGGATATCATCTAGGGTAAATCCATCTTTACCTATTCTCACTACTTTCAGTCCATTACCTTCCAAAACAATCCCCTTATCTTTGTTTTTGCCAAACACCATAGGTTTTCCGTTTTTCAGAATAAGCTGCATGTCCTCTTTAACATCACGTGCAACAACTTCGGCATGAGTTTTATCTGCATATATTACACAGTTTTGAAGGATTTCAACTACAGAAGTTCCATCATGTTTAGATGCTTCATACATCACTTCTGACATAAGTTTAATATTATTGTCAGGACAGCGGCCAAAGAAATTACCTTGAGCACCAAGAACAAGCCCGGCAGTAATAAAAGGATGTTCAATTGTTCCGAAGGGAGATGTTTTTGTTACGGACCCTATAGGAGTAGTAGGAGAATACTGGCCTTTTGTAAGACCATATATTTGGTTATTGAAAAGCAAAATATTCAGGTCAATATTACGACGAATAGTATGAATAAAGTGATTACCGCCAATGGCCATTGAATCACCATCGCCGGTTGCTATCCAAACGCTTAGGTGCGGATTTGCAAGTTTAACACCTGTGGCAATTGCATTTGCACGTCCATGAATTCCATGAAATCCATAAGTATTAACATAATAAGGAAATCTTGAAGAACAACCTATACCTGAAATAAAAGCGATATTTTCTTTTTTATAACCCAACTGTGGGAAAACATTTTCAACTGCAGCAAGTATGGCGTGAGCACCACAACCGGGGCACCATTTTACCATCTGATCACTAACAAAATCTTCTTTTGAAAGAGCTACAGGTGATTTGTCAACTAAATTTCTTTCAATCATAATACTAAGCCTTTAAAAGTTTTGTAAACTCTTCTGTTAATTCATTTAAGTGGAAAGGTAATCCTTGCACTTTATTGTATTGAGAATATTTGAAATCCGGCAATGTCATACGTAAATAATTTACGAATTGACCCATATTTAATTCGCATACAATAATTTTTTTAAACTTTCCAAATATCTCTGCAGTATTTCTTGGAAGAGGTTTGATATAATTAAAATGTGCCAGGCTTATTTTATGTCCGTCAGCTTGCATTTTTAAAACGGTAGATTTCAGCGCTCCTTCGGTGCCACCCCATCCAACAACAAGTAAATCTCCGGATTCTTCACCCAGCACTTCTTGCTCAGGAATATAGTTTGCAACTCTGTTTACTTTTTCCTCTCTAAGATTAACCATAAGCTGATGGTTTTGAGGATCGGTAGTAACAACGCCGTCAATATTTGATTTTTCCAAACCACCAATTCTATGTCTAAGCCCTTCTGTTCCAGGTGGTGCCCATTTACGAGCCAAAGTCTCTTCATCTCTCTTGTATGGCTTGAAATCTTTGTCGTTAGGTTCAGCTAATGGAGGATTAATCTCAGGCAAATCAGCTGTTTTAGGAATTCTGAAAAGCTCTGAGCCAAAACCAAGATAACCATCTGTAAGAAGAATGACAGGCGTCATATGCTCAAGACTGATTTTTGCAGCTTGATAAGCATAGTAGAAACAATTTGAAGAACTTGATGCAGCCATAACTATCATCGGGCATTCTCCATTTCTTCCGTATAATGCCTGCATAAGGTCACTTTGCTCACTTTTTGTAGGTAATCCGGTAGAAGGCCCGCCTCTTTGAACATTTACTATTACAAGAGGCAACTCAGTAATAACAGCAAGACCCATCGCTTCGCTTTTAAGAGATAAACCCGGCCCTGATGTAGTTGTAACGGCTAAGCATCCAGCGAAACTAGCACCAATTGCCGAACAAATACCGGCAATTTCATCTTCTGCCTGAAAAACTCTTGCTCCTAATGATTTATGTTTTGCAAGTTCCATTAATATCTCTGTAGCAGGAGTAATAGGATATGACCCTAAAAATAAAGTTCTTTTGCTGCGCTCACTTGCAGCAAGCAAACCCCATGCTGTAGCAATGTTTCCGGTAATATTACGGTAACGGCCCTTTTCTAAATCAGCAGGATTTATGCGATAAGTAGATTTTATCAGTTCTAATGTTTCCGCATAATTATATCCGGCTTTCAAAGCAGTTTGGTTTGCAAGAATCAACTTGGGTTTGTTAACAAATTTTGTTTCAAAAAATTCCAGTGTTTTATCTAGCTTTCTTTGAAATAAGTAAAATATCATACCAAGAACAAACATATTTTTTGTTCTCTCTGCAGACTTTTTGTCAATGTCTATATCAGCTAAGCTCTCCTTTGTTAAAAGTGTAATGGGAGCATTCAAAACATTGTAAGAACTTAAACTATCGTCTGTTAGAGGATTGGATTTGTAGCCGGCCTTCTCCATGCTCTTTTCATCAAAAGTAGCATCATCAATGATAATAGTTGCACCGGGTTTAACCCACTTAAGATTTGCCCTTAGCGATGCAGGGTTCATAGCCACCAGTACATCACAATTGTCGCCCGAAGTATAAATTTTTCGATGGCCCAGATGTACCTGAAAACCACTAACTCCCGCTATTGTATTTTGAGGAGCACGAATTTCTGCCGGAAAATCAGGAAAAGTGGCAAGGTCATTGCCTGATTGTGCAGCAACTTCCGAGAATAATGTCCCGGTTAATTGCATACCATCTCCCGAATCTCCAACAAATTTTACAACAACATCCTCTAATTCTAAGATTTTGGTGTTTTTAGCCATAAAATATGTAGTTTGGTCAAATATATATTTATTATGAGGTTGCCTGAAAACTAACACAAAAGAGGTAGCTTTCATTTATGACTGCGAAGTTATATTTTTAATCACAAACAAATCATATAAATTAAAGACTTTTTTATTTTTTAAGACCTTATTTATACATATTCCAAATTTTCTAAAAAGTAAAAATTTTTTTATTTTGAGTAATTTAAGCTAGTATCTTTGCACTGAAAATTAATCTATTATTAAACCAAAAAAAAAGAAATAATGGCTTACGTAATAACTGACGATTGTACAGCATGTGGAAGTTGCATTGATGAATGTCCTGTTGATGCTATCTCTGAAGGTGATATTTATGTAATTGATCCTGATACATGTACAGACTGTGGTGCTTGTGCAGATGTGTGTCCTGTTGAAGCAATTCATCCTGCATAATTATTTTCTGCAGTTTTTCGGAAAATAAAATTTATAGGGTTGGTCCATTTTTTTGGATACAACCCTTTTTGTATTCATAAATTTCGAAATTTGTGCT
>CAZTPA010000104.1:0-7401 GCA_964614525.1 uncultured Bacteroidales bacterium
AGCATTCGTTTTGCCTGGGTTTTTGGTTCTTTTGGGCTAGCCAAAAGAATAAGAAGTATATTTTCATTTTTGTTTTAACACAAAAACAATGATATACAACACCTTAGATAATACTGTCATTAGTAACACAGAAGAGTTAATAAAAACTGAGCTATTTTATTTCTGCCGAAATGACAGCAACAAGCTGATAGCTAGCGACATAAAGGCAGTTTTGTGTGTATTTTCCTGCAAAATTGTTAGTGATATTCAATTGGTATAAGTTTTGAGAATTTGTAATTGAAATTAAATAAAATAAAGAATGTTTAACCAAAAAGAAAGGAGGGTATTATCATGTTACCAACTTTAAGAAGAGGTTTTACAATGCCTAACATTTTGGATGATTTTTTTGGCAGAGATTTATTAAGCAATGTGCTTGAGGACAACACCGGAATTAGTATTCCAGCGGTGAATGTATTAGAAAATAATGATGAATTTAAGATTGAGGTAGCAGCTCCGGGTCTTGACAAAAAAGATTTTAAAGTAGATTTGGACAACAATGTTTTGACCATTTCTTCTGAAAAAGAGTTTAAAGATGAAGAAGATGATAAAGAAGGCAAGTATATGAGAAGAGAGTTTAGCTACACATCATTTAAAAGATCCTTTACAATGCCGCAGAGTGTTGATGCAGATAAAATCAAAGCCAAGCACAAAGACGGTATTCTGCAAATAGTCATTCCAAAAAAAGAAGAAGCAAAACAAAAACCCCCAAAGATGATTGACATATCATAAAGGGGTAAAAAAAAGAGGCAGCAAATATTTGCTGCCTCTTTTTTTAGTGTTTAATTTATTATTTCTCCAGAATTTCGAATTCTGTTCTTCTGTTCATTTGTCTGCCTTCTTCAGTTTCATTAGAGGCGATCGGTTTAGAGAATCCATAGCCTTTATATTTTAGTCTGTCTCTATCAATTCCTCTTTCAATCAGATATGCCACAACAGCTCTTGCTCTTTCTTCAGAAAGTCGGAGATTTAAAGAAGCTGAGCCTACATTATCAGTATGGCCACTAATTTCAATTTTCAAAGAAGGGTTGTTAGTTAGCATTGTGTATAGAACACCAAGTTCTGCATATGATTCAGGTCTTAAAGTAGCTTTTCCTGAGTCAAAGAATATATTGTTAAGAACAATGCTTTGACCTACTTCAACTTTTTTCAGTTTGATATTATTAATAATCTCACGGGAAACATCACTTTCAGCTACATTTATGTTTTCCGAATGGAATAGATAATCTTCTGCTTTAACTGATATCATATAATTTTTTCCTCCCGGTAAAGAAATGAGATATTCCCCGGTTTTTTCATTTGATGAGAATGTAGCCAGGAGTTCTTCAGTTTCATTATCATATAATTCCAGAGTTGCAAGTATTGGATCACCTGTTTCTTCATCGCTCACAGTACCTTTTATTATAGTCATAGGTGTTGTTTCTATTTTCACTTTGTCCCCAATTAATTTTTCCTGTACAGGACGAGCAATACTGGCAATTAAATCATTGTCGAAGCTGTATTTTACTGGTTTTTCCGGTCCCAGAAAAGTTACCATATGGATATCAGCTCCACCGTGGCCATCTTTTCTAATAGATGAGAAAAAACCAAACTCTTCTTGTGGGCACATAGTAAAAAACAAATCATCTCCGGGACTGTTTATAGGATAGCCCATGTTTTCTGGCTCTGTCCATCTTCCATGTTCAAAAGTTGTTTTGAAAATATCAAAACCACCCATTGAATTATGGCCTCTTGAACTAAAGTATAGAGTTTTGTCATCTTGAGATAGATAAACACTTTCTTCATTATATTCTGTATTCACTGTAGTTCCCAAATTTACCGGATAATTCCACTTTCCTTTTTCATCTTTTGTTGTCATCCAGATATCTTTGCCTCCCACAGTTCCGGTTCTGTCACTGACAAAGTACATTGTTTTTTCATCTTTTGTAATAGCTACACTGGTTTCATGAAATTCAGTGTTTATAGTTTTGGGAAGTTTTTTTGGTTTTTTCCATTTGTTTTCCTTAAGTACAGATTTGTAAATATTTCCGCCTTTTGCTCCTCTGTATATAAAAAGAGATGTTCCATCCGGAGAAATGCCTGCAGTAGCATCATGCGATTTACTGTTTATCTTACCTTCAACTTCGGCAGCCGGCATCCATCTTTTTCCAAGTTTTTGAGAAACCATTATATTTTCGTAATACTTATGATCATTTTTGTCCGTTTTTGGTCGTTTACCAATAGGACGTCGGGTAGTAAAATAAAGTTTGTTACCCTGATAATTTATTATAGGACTATAATCATCATATTCTGAGTTGATTGTGTTGTCCATGTTGTCGATAAAAACTCTGACAGGTTTTTTCACCATCTCCTTTGCATTTTCACACTCGGCAATACGTCTGTCAATTTTTTCTCTTTCATTAATTAAATCCTGTGGGGTTAGCGATCTTCTGTAGAAATTATAATTTTCAAGCGCTTCTTCAAATTGAAGGTTTAATTGATATGCTAATCCCAAATAATAATAAACATCAAGACTTGGAACGTTTAATCTTACAGCATTTTCAAAGTATTCAATGGATTTTGGATGATGAACAGAGTGCAAGTAGCAAATTCCAATATCATAATTTAACCATGCATTATTAGGATTAAATGTATTAGCTTTTAAAAAGTAAACTAAAGCTTCGTCATATTTGCCCGGACCCATTTCATAAAGCTTTTGTCCTTCTTTAAGGTTCTTCTTAGCTTCTTTTAATCCGGATCTGTCGGAGGGGAAATAATCCCTGTGAAAATCTACATTTTGACTAAATGTATTTGCTGCAAAGAAAAATGCAATTATCGTCAGAAAGATTGATTTTTGTATGTTTATAGTGATTTTCATCTCAAATAAAGATTTTGGTGATTTATTATTCTCTTATTTTTTATAATATTCTTCAGCTTCTGTAATACCAAGAGAAAATGCTTTTCTCCAGTCTTCTTCGGCGCCTTTTGGATTTCTGAGCATTTCCTTGCTTATACCTCTGTTTAGATATGCAAAGCCATTGTCAGGGTCTTTATCAATAACAAAGTCATAATCTTCAACAGCTTCTTTGTATTTTGCCATCTTATATTTAGCAATTCCCCGGTTATTATATGCATCAAGAAAATCGGGATTAAGTTCTAAAGCTTTATTAAAATCTTTAACAGCTTCTTGGTATTTTCCTTGAATTGTTCTTACAATTCCCCTATTATTATATGCTTTGTAGTAGTCATTATTAACCCTGATAGCTATTGAATAATATTCGTGAGCTTCTTCGTATTTCTCTTGCATTTTTCTTATAGTACCAAGGTTGTTATAAGTAAAATACATGGTTGGGTCAAGAACAATAGCTTGCTGATAATCTGCCGCAGCGGCCTCTAGCTCTCCTTGCTCTTTTTTGCAACTGCCCCTGTCATTATATGCATATGCATGGTCAGGTTTTAGATTAATGGTTTCTGAAAAATCCATTATGGCATCATCATAAGCTTCGTTTAAAAAGTGAACAACACCTCTGTAATAATAAGCCAGATGTAATTTTTTATCACTTTCAATAGCTCTTGTAAAATCGCCCAAAGCGGTTTCTAAATTTTTCAAAGCTAAATTTGCTTTTCCCCTGGCAAGGTATGTTTCAGGATTTCGTGGTTTTAAAACAAGAGCGCGATTAAAATCTTCAATAGCACCTCTGTAGTCTTTCATAATATCTTTTACAACGCCTCTATTGTAATATGCTTGATAAAAATCATCCCTGTTTGATATAGATTCTGTAAATTTTTGCATTGCAGCCGGAAAATCTCCTTCACTGTATAGAGCTATACCTTCATTGTATAATTTTTCTGCCGTCATTGGGTCTTGCTTGCCAATTCTGATAGTGTCAGATTGGCCATAAACCATGACATTTGTCAGAAAAAACAGAAAAACAATGCAAGATGCTTTAGCTGATGATTTTAGTAATTTAAGAAATACACTTTTTCGATAATTGCGTGCATTTTCAGAAGTGCTAAATGATTTCATGTTTTTTAAGCTTAAATTCATAAGAATGATATTTTGAATTTTTGAAATTAGGTGGCTAAATTAATAATAAATTATCATTTCTACTATAAGTCCTGCAGATAATATTATACTCGCTAAGCCATTAGTAATAAAAAATACTTTGTTAATATGATATTTTCTTTGTAAAACAACAAAATGTTGAAGAATGAGTAAAAAAATGAAGATTCCTGTACTCATCCGGGCAATAATTTCAAAGCTTTCAATTTGTGCAATTGTAATAATCAGCAATGCTGCCAGCAGATGGAACAAAGCTGATATTATATGTGCTTTTTTCTTACCGAAAAAAGCAGGGATTGAATATAAATTATGTTTAACATCAAACTCCCGGTCATTTATTGCATATATAATATCGAAGCCTGCAACCCAAAATAAAACTGTAAAACCATACATGATTATAACAAAATCAAAAATTCCTGTAACTGCTATATAAGCACCTATTGGAGCGAGTGATAAGCCGATTCCGAGCACTAAATGGCAAAGCCATGTATATCGTTTTGTATAACTGTAGCCCAATACTACCAGTAATGCTACAGGAGATAAAACAAAGCATAACATATTTAAAAACCATGTTGCTGTGATAAATGCTATGGAATTTATAAACACAAAAATTAATGCACTACGTGGTGAAATAACTTTTTCCGGGATTTCTCTCTGCGCTGTCCGTGGATTCAAAGCATCAAACTTTCTGTCAATATACCTGTTAAAACCCATTGCTGCATTACGTGCGAATATCATGCACAATACTATCAGCATAAGTGTTTCCCATTCAAATGCGTATCCTCTTGGATAAATAGCTGTGAAATAGCCAATTAATGCGAAAGGCATTGCAAAAACTGTATGGCTGAATTTTACAAATGACAAATAATTGTAAATCGTTGGCATTAGAAAGTAAATTTGAAAACAAAAATATTAAATCTGCGTTTTATCTGCAATTTAATTATTTTTATTTAAACTTGTAAAAATATAATGAACAGAGTCAAATTCATATCGATATTTATATTGCTGCTTATTAGTGGTAGCGCTTTTTCGCAGATAAACTGGGATTATGATCTCTATGAGCAAATGAATCATAAAAATTTCAGAAACAATCCTATGTTTTCGCAAACTATCGACTTTAATAATCCTGATTTGCCACTTCTCAATGCTACTTTGTTTTTTATGACAAATGAAGTAAGAGCAAAAAAAAGACGGAAGCTTTTAGATTATAACAAAAATCTTGAAATTGCAGCATATCAGCATAGCAAATCCATGGTAGTTCTTAATTTTTATTCCCACATTAATAGTATACAACCTCAACGTGCCACACCGCAAAAAAGAGGAAAATTTGCAGGAATTAAAAATCCGTTTATTGCTGAAAATATTGCTTATGCCGACACCAGATCCAGTGATACATATTTGGAAATTGCCGAATTTATAATGGATTTATGGATGAAATCTCCTAATCATAAATCTAATATTCTTTCAAAAGATGCTCTGGAGCTTGGCTGTGGTGCCTATTTTTCTGAAAACAGAGTTTTTGCAACACAAAATTTTCAGTGGTATGAAATGGTTATAGAAACCGAGGCTGAAGATTCTTTGCCGGATACTAAATAGAAAACCTAAAAAGATGTTTATTCCTGAATATTTGTTATAATATTATAATTGTTGAAATTTAATGAGTCGCATAAAAAAATTAGCAGAATATATTTTTTACTTTTTTCACTCGAAAAGCTCTCCTAAAGTAAATTATGAGTTTCTAAATAATTTTATTAAGTATTGTATAAAAGAAAATCCGGATTCTCAGGAATTTTCAACAATAGAATCTGTAAGAAATGATTTATTGAAATCTACTGATATTGTTAATGTGACAGATTACGGACAAGGTTCTAAAAAACAAAAAACAACATCAGCACCAGGTGAGTATCCGGCAATATATTCTCGAAAACTTGCTGATATTGCTAAGTATTCATTAAAAACACCTCGTGAATGCCTTCTTATTGCTAGCATAATAAACTATTTAAAACCCTCGGAAATTATTGAACTGGGTACTTCGCTTGGAATTACAACAGCATATATGTCAACAGCATACCCCAATTCATCAATTACAACTATAGAAGGATGTCCGGAAACCGCGAATATAGCTCGTCAAATTTTCAGCAAACTGAATCTTAATAATATTAATGTTATTAATTCCAGCTTTGAAGATTCCCTGGATAAATATTTGCAAAAAACAGAAACTGTTGATATGGCCTTTATTGACGGTAATCATGATTATGCTCCGCTTATGAGCTATTTCAAAACCCTGGTTAATCAAATGTCCGAAAATGGTATTATAATAATTGATGATATTCGTTGGTCAGACAAAATGAGAAAGGCATGGAAAGAGATAAAGCTTCATGAAAAAGTTGGAGCAAGTATTGATCTTTTTGATTTAGGAATTTTGTTTTTTAATAAGACACCTGAAAAACAGCACTTAATGATTTGGAAGTAATTGAAATTCATTTATAATTAATCAATAATTGTTATTTTTATATTTTTAATTAAAACATAATATAAATATTCTCTAATTTCGTTGCTCGCGAATTTCTAAATAAACATTTACCTATGAAAGAAGAAATAATCAGAATTCAAAATTTGGTAAAAAACTACAGGGTCGGTACAGAAATAGTACGGGCATTACGCTCAGTGTCTGTGACTATTAATCGTAATGAGTATGTCGCACTTATGGGTCCTTCAGGTTCCGGAAAATCAACACTGATGAATATTCTCGGATGCCTTGATACGCCTACCTCGGGAAATTATTTTCTTAATGATAAAGATGTCAGTAAGATGTCTGATAATGAACTTGCCGAGGTTAGAAATGTCGAAATTGGATTTGTATTTCAAACTTTTAATTTGTTGCCACGCTATACAGCACTCGACAATGTTGCTTTGCCTTTGATATATGCAGGACAAAGTAAGAATATAAGAAATATACGGGCTAAAGAAATACTTGAGCAGGTGGGTTTAACTGATAGAGCTACCCACAAGCCTAATGAACTTTCCGGTGGACAAAAGCAAAGAGTTGCCGTTGGAAGAGCAATGATTAATAAACCATCTATTATACTGGCTGATGAGCCAACAGGAAATCTTGATTCTAAGACTTCAGTTGAAATTATGGCTTTATTTGAGCAAATTCATAAAGCCGGAAATACAATTATTGTAGTAACTCATGAAGAAGATATTGCCAAACGTGCACATCGGATTATCAGGCTTTTGGATGGTGAAATTGCTTCCGATGAGATCAATCCTGATCCTGTTCGTGAATTGGTGATTGGTGATTAGTGATTAGTGATTAGTGA
>CAZTPA010000105.1:0-7317 GCA_964614525.1 uncultured Bacteroidales bacterium
CCGGTGCAGTCGCCATGGCAGAGGGGGGAGGTTTTGGTAGTTGTGGCGTTGAAAAGGCCATTAAGATAAAGGCCGTAAAAAGCACCTTTATCGGTGCCGCCGTCGTCGTCATGCCTTGAGCCTATTAATAGAAGGTTATCACCATTTCCCAGATAGTTTTGAGGAACATAACGTAATCTTATGCCAAATTGATCATTGTAATCCAATTGATTAATTAATAGTGATGAATTGGCTCCAATTTCATATATAGTTTTTACGCTTCCATTTGTGTTTAAAGTAAGAATATAAACAGCTCCTGTTCTATTGCTTGAAACACTTGCAGTTGGCGCACCTACCGCGATATCTTCAATATTATCTCCGTTTATATCACCTGTCCTACAAAGTGAATGTCCAAATAACCATTGGAAATCGAAAAGATTATTGATAGCTGGATCGTTATTATTGATAGTATAATAATGACTAAAATGACTTGTGCTGGAGGAGTTCGGATCTAAGGTATAAAGTGCGACGGAACCTGTTTGTGTTGCTAATACGTTGTCGTGTCGGGCGCCGATTGCAACCTCCTGCTTTCCATCATTATTTAAATCTCCGATAACATCAACAGCAATGCCAAAATCGTCACCCTGTAATGAGGTAGGAGCAATGATTTCTGAAAAGCTAGATACTGTTCCATTCGTATCTAAATAGAGAATAAATGCTGAACCAGACATGCTATGCGACCTTCTAGCTCCAACTAAGATATCACCAACTCCGTCGTTGTTGATGTCATTAGCATAAGCTACGGAAGAACCAAAAGTGGCTTTGAAACCAAGAGTATTTGCTGGCAACCCTCCCATGTCATTTGATATTATTGTATGGCTTTTTACAGTACCATTTGAGTTCATGAATAGAATAAGAACAGCGCCTTGTTCGGTTTGTGATTCATAATAATATTGATCCCCTATTGCAAGATCATTAACCCCATCATTATTAAGATCACCTATACAAGCAATGTCTGTTCCAAATTGATGATAATTGTAATTGAGAGAAGAAGCCGTTACTTTATTGTATGAAGAAACAGTACCATTACTGTTCATGAATAATACATAGAATGCGTTCTCATTTTTGGTAGAAGATACAATATCCCCAACCCCATCTCCATTCAAATCTCCTATTGTGTCGATAGCATGACCAAATTTTTCATTTAAATTTAACGTATTAGAAAAGTTTCCTTGCGTGTCGCTGATCTTAAATAAACTATGTGGCTCCATCGGTTGAGGGTAATTTTGCGTAGCTAAAGAATCTATCTCCTGCTGGTTTAAAGCTCTGTTATAAATTCTGATATCATCTATTCTGCCTTCAAAAAATTGATTATTGGTTGCTCTGCCTGCACCTATAATACAATTAATATTTGGATTGAAGCCACTTCCTACTCCATCTGCTATTGCAGTATGTATTAATATGCCATTCATATAGTACTTAGCAGAGCTTCCATCCCTTACAAGGATTATATTATACCATTTTTTTGGAAAAATGTTGGCTGCAGAGTGAGAGCTGCTTCCAGCAGCCGACATATTTAAGTTCCTATTTTTAATTTCTACTTCAAATCGCCCATATGTAAGTGCGCTTGCATCTTGACAAATAACAACATCATGAGTTTGTTGCGTTCTAGTTGGGTAAACCCATAGTGAAACTGTCCTGTGAGAATAATCAAAAGTACTATGGGTGTTCATAAAATCATTCACACCATCAAAACTGTAAGCAGCGTTAGGGTTTCCAAACCTGTCAGTTGTTAGAGTGGCTCCGTAAATTGTACAATGATTATTATTTCCTGATGAATCCAATGCATTACCCGTAAAAGGATAGTAAGCCACCAGACCACTGTCAAGATTTTGTGCCTGTAAAAAAAATGTAGATAATAAGAGCAAAAAAAAGATTAGATTTTTTTTCATGACCGATGATTTTTCTGATTTGATTAAACTCAAAGATAATATGATTTTCAGATAATGTTACAATTATGATGTAGATTTTTTGATAAAGTTGTATGCTTTTACAGAAAAAAGGACGGGGAGTACCCGGCCTAATATATTTGACAGGTAAAGCCACTCTTCACCTTTTCACAAACCTTTTCACCACCACCCCATTGTCCAGTTGTATTCGTATTGCATAAACCCCGTCATCCAGGTTGTCTGCCTGTAGCACCCAGTGCTTGTTTTCGTCCGTGCTAAACTGCTGAGTGCGGACTGTCTTGCCGCTGAAATCAATAATATCAATCACCACAACTTGTGCCGCTCTTTCAAAAACCAAATTAATTGTGCCCGTTGTAGGATTGGGATATAGTTGAATGCTCTTAGCCAGATGCTCTTCAATACCGGTGGTATCATTAATATCAATATTTATGGTATCACTATTAGCGCAACCGATATCATCAGTTACGATAACATGAAAAGAATAATTGCCGGTTCCCAGCACCGGTCCTTCCACCAGGTAGGTCTGCGTAGTACTGCCATCCTGCCAGAGGTAAGAGGCAAAGCCGCTGCCTGCATTAAAGAAAGAACCGGAGATACCGATACATTCACCGTCGGGTCATCCGCACAATAATTACTCATTAGTCCCGGCATCTGCACCGCCGGCTTTGGATGTATAGTCATATCCTGCGTGGCATTTGCTGAACAGCCATAGGCATTCGAGGTTTTGGCCAGCGGAATTTAGTGCTGTATACACTGCTAACAGGATAAATAGTTTTTTCATAATAATTTAGATGAAATACAATAATCAAAATTAGTGTTTTAATGATATGACAGCAAGTAAATACATATTTTTTTAATTAATATACAAGTTTACTTACATACGACATCTGTTGAATCTGGTAAAACAGTTATATATTTGCAGTAAAACTTGTAATTTGAGAGTCTTTCCTTCTAAATATAAATTTTGGAATATAGTTTATGAAGTAGCTGTAAGGATAGTTGGGTTACTTGATTTTAAACTGTCCAGGTCTGAGCAAAAACTAAGCTTTAAAACACAAAGCAAGAAGAAGCACGACCGATATCATCCTGTTTTCATAATTGGCGTTCCTAGAACAGGATCTACATTCGTCTATCAATTAATTACAAATAATTTAAAGGTGAAATATTTTGATAATATTGTAGATATTATGCATAAATATCCATTAACAGCTTTTCACTTAAGTAAATTCATTTATAATGATAAGCCTCACAACTGCTTCAAATCTCACCATGGAACTACGTTAAAATATGGATTGCATGCTCCAAGTGAAGCTGGAAATTATTGGTACCGGTTTATTCCCGAAGGACAATATAAGGTCGATGCATTGGAAGTGACTGATAAATTAAAAAATAAGCTAAAGACTGAGATCCAGACTATACTCAAAACATATGAACAACCCCTGGTCATAAAAAACCTTGCTAACAGTCTTCGTTTAAAATTTATCTTTGAATTGTTCCCTTATTCCAGGATAATTATTATTGAGCGAGATTTAGAAAGCACTTTAAACTCAATTATTAATGCACGAAGAAAAAATGATACGCCAGCAAATTCGTTCTGGAGTATATTCCCTCCGGAAATAAAACAAAGCAAATATCCAGATGAAAGAAGCAGGGTTTTAGATCAGGTGCGAAATATCGAAAAATATATCAATAGGGATATTAAACAGTTTCCTGACAAACAGGTGTTAAGGGTGGGTTATGAGAATATTGTGAATGAACCGGAGAAGATGGTTGAAAAAATTAGACATTTTGTAAATGCTGAGAAAAGACAGAATTTACAATAGGCACCACATGTTTAAATATGATTAATATGAATCAAAAAGAAGAATATAGAAGAATATGCAGAGAATTAAATATGCCACTTTTCGCTTCACCATTTTGGCTTGACCTGGTTTGTGGGAATGATAAATGGGATGTTGTTTTAACTAAAAAGGGAGACAAAGTGAGTGGAGTTTTGCCTTATTTCTTTAAAAGAAAAGGTTTTATAGGAATGCCTCCCCTTACGCCATATATGGGGCCTATTATTTTTTACCCTAAAGACATGAAATATTCAAAAAGGTTATCTCATGAACATCAAGTTTTGCAGGAGCTAATTGAGAGATTGCCCGGCTTTAGGTTTTATAATCAAAGGTTACATTATTCACTGCAAAACTGGTTGGCATATTACTGGGATAACTATAAACAGACGACAAAATATACTTATTTATTAGAAGACATATCAAATCTTGAGGCTGTTTTTGCAGGTTTCAAGAGCAATGTTAAGCGAAACATCAGGAAAGCTGAAGACCAATTTAGTGTCAGGCCTCTAAAATCAAAAGAGATAAGGGATTATTATGCAATTATTAAAAAAAACAGGAAACCTAACTATAGTGAGGATTTTCTTTACAGATTGATTAAAGGGTGTGATGAAGAGAATTGTGGAAAAACTTTTGCAGCCTTTGATCGCAACAAACAACTTTTTGCATGTGTTTTTATAGTTTGGGATAAGGAATCCGCCTATTATATTCTGGGAACTCGAAATTCTGATGTTCAAACACAGCAGGCTATGAGTTTAATTTTATGGGAATCTATTAGGTATCTGTCGGGTAGGGTAAAAGTGTTTGATTTTGAAGGGTCAATGATTGAGCCTATTGAACGGTACTTCAGAACATACGGTAGTAAACAGCAATCATATTTTCAGATTACAAAGAATAATTCTATCCTTTTTAAACTGATCTTTTGTTTTGCTGATATAATCAACAAGAAAATTTACTGAAGCAATATTATGTTTATAGATTCACATTTTCATCCAAACTTGCAAGGATTTACTCCCGATAAAATCGTCGATTATCTTGATAAAAGCAAACTTGACCAAATATGGCTCTTATCATGGGAGGAATTTGAACCTCCTATTCCTCAGATTTACAGAAATATCTCTGTTGAGGAGGTTATGGAGGCTTATGAATATGATAAATCCAGAATAGTTCCATTTTATGCGCCTGATCCAACACGTAAAAACTTATGTGGGATAATTGAAGAATACAGGAAGCTTGGCATTCGAGGGTATGCTGAATTAAAAGTAACAGCAAGATGGACGGACCCTGAAATTACTTCACTTCTGGAATGCCTTAGGGTTTTGAAAATGCCTTTGATTTTTCACAGCGAACTGGATCGTTATCACTATGTTCCGCGCAGGAATAATTTTGTGATAAGGCAATTTGAGAAGCTAATGAATGGAGCTTTTAATGGGATTTCTCGTTTGTATATTGACAGATTTCTAAATTCATCGAAGGTTTTTAGGAAGAGTATTGAAAGCAGATTAAAATATTTTCCAGGTTATATGCTTGATATTGCAGAACTTGAACAGCAATTACAAGCTTTTCCTGATGTTATATTTATTGCGCATGGACCACTTTTTTGGAAAGCAATTGCTGCTAATTACAGCCGAACAATTATCTATGATAGGGGATATGTAGGCGAAAAAGGAATATCAGTTTCTTTATTGGAAAGGTACGATAATTTGTATGCTGATATTTCAGGTAATAGTGGGTTTAATGCTTTAAACAGGGATCATGAATTCACCAAGTGGTTTTTAGAAAATTATTATCACAAACTCTTATATGGAACAGACAACTATCTGCTAGGTCAAAATGAGCTATTGAAAAGCTTTAATCTATCAAAAGAAAAACTTGAGTTTATTTTAGGAAAAAACGCTGCTAATATAATATCTTGAGATGACAATTATTATTATTGACCGCCCAATAACAAAAGAAGAATATAATGATGTAGCGCATCAATTAAAAAATCAATATGGATCTTTTATTATTAATAATACAGATGTTGATTATAAGGGACTAAAGGAGGAGGCTATTGAAGTATATTTAGATTCTCATGAAAAGAAACAAATCCATTTTGATTGTATAGAAATAATAAAAGAAGAAAGCCTGAAATATGATAAAATTTTTTATAATGTCTTACCTGGGTTTCACTTTTTTCAATATCATAGATTTAGGCTATATTATGATTTAAGAAAGATAAGATATATTACATATCTTATTAATAAGGTAAGAAGTAAACATCCTAAAGCAACAATTAGCTGTTATACAGATAAACTTAATTTGAAATACTACTTTAAGTCTAATAAGAAGAATCTAAAAATAACTTTTAACAACAAAAAGGACAATATAAACTCCAAAAGAAACTATAATTACTATGCAATTATAATAATGAGAATAATCTATGGTTATTTTTCATACTTGAAAAACAGTAGAGCTATAAAGAAGACGAAGCATGCTTTTATTGATTTTGTGATACGACAAAACATATTATCCTTAGATGGTGAATACGAGATAAAGCATCCTAAACTTGATTATCTTTTTCAATCCGCTAAATCATGTTGTGCCCCTTTGTTTATTAACGAAGTTCGTATGAATAAGAAAAAAAAGTATTTATTTAAATCCTATTATTGGCGTAATAATACAGGCGGTAAAAGAATTTTTGGTGAAATTATTATATTTAATTTCCTGTTGAAGCTCAAGAATCTTATGATTGTAATGACATTATATAAGAAATTAGGTTCTGTTATAAGAGAAATTGAAAATCCTAAAACTGGGGAAGGGCTTCATGTTTATAGTATTATTAAGAATAACCAGAAGATGATATTCTTTTACATGGTACGATTTTTGGCTTATCAGGAATTCTTTAGTTCTCATAAACATATAAGCACAATTACAACAACTGATGAACATGGCCCATTTGCCAGAAGCATTCTTGATGCAGCAAGTTATATTGGTGTAAAAACAATAGGGATTCAACATGGCAATATTAACCAAACACATCCATCCTATCAATATTCAAAAGAGGAAGTCAAGTCAGGAGTGCTTCCAGATCTGACACTTGTATGGGGTGAAGCATGGAAGCGGATACTTGTGGATTATGGAAATTACCCTGGTAATTCGGTAAAGGTAACTGGCCAAATCAGAACTGATATAATTCCTCTTTTAAATAATAAAAAAAGAATCAGTTCAGGTAAGAGTTTAATAGTGTTTGCAAGTCAGCCTCAACCCGACCCTGACTTAAGAAGAAGAGCTGCAGAAGATGTTTTTAAAGCATTTAAAGGTAAAAGTGATGTTCAGCTTTCCATAAAATTGCATCCTAATGAATATGAGGATAAAAGTTATTATGATAAGATTGCGACATATTGTGGTAATGAAAATTATTATTATGCAGATGATGACGACCTATATGAATTAATAAGTGAATGTAGTGCGCTTATTACTTGTTACTCCACTGTTGGCACGGAGGTTATCTATTTCTATAAGCCTTTGATCGTACTTGATCATTTAAAGCA
>CAZTPA010000106.1:0-7310 GCA_964614525.1 uncultured Bacteroidales bacterium
TGATTATTATTGAAAATCAATGATATAAAAACAGGACTGCAATATAGAAAAAAATTTTTTGTTATTAAAAAAATGTTAAAATTTTTTCATTTAAATATTGATTAATATGTTTGAATACCGACTTAAAGGCTAAAGTGACTTTCCATTGCAAGACGCATAATATTTGACATAAATTATTTGAGAAATTTTATAACAAAAAAAGCCTCTGTCCTAATATAGACAGAGGCAATAACTCAAAAACAAAAACCTATTTTAAAGATTAAAACATTTCAACAAACTATTCCTGTAATATTTCATATCTATACACCGGTCCGCTAAGATCGAGAATAACAGTGTATGTTCCGGCAACATCAATTGGAATATCATTTCCGTATCCGAAATACATTAATACACCTTCCTCGGCATCTTCATCAATTCCCATATTCAAACCATCAGGTGGATCCCAGGCTCCATTCGCTCTAAACTTGAAGAATCCTACTGTAAAATCTCTCGTAATGGTATATTTCACTTTCCAGTTTTCTGTCCAATGAGCAACATCTAGATCCAGTGGCACATCAGTACTCCAATCGTCGGCGGCATCACCTATTAATGCCCAATCCGTTTTATAAAGAGTATATGTATCTTCGTTTAGATCAAAAATAACACGAAACACACCGGTATCAGGAACTATAATTACATCTCCGTCTTCATCCAAAGTACCATCACTATCATTATCACCCCACTCTGGTCCATCTTCACCAACAGCGAAAAGAATTTCGGTGTTCGCTTCTTCAAAATAGAAATATCCTTCAAAAATATTATTTCTATCCGGAGAATAAAGGACGGTATTTTCATTTGTGTAATCCCAATTCTGGTAGCTTCCAACCACTATGATCTCAGTAAACAATTCAAAGCCTGTTACGCTAAGGATAATTTGATCAGATGGCAGCCATGAGCCTTCTCCATCTAAAGTTAAATATGCCAGTACACGAAAAGCAACTTCCTCAGCTTCCTTTGGAGCAATTTCCATTCTGGAAAGTGCCTGATTCATATCACTAATAGCCACTTCTGCCTCCAAGTCTTCTGTTACTGCTAAATCAACAATACTATCGGCATATTGCCAATTATGTTCCGACTTATTAGCCTGAAGCCTGTATTTAAGATCCGGGACATTCTCTAAATCATATTGAGCTTCTGTCCACTGAAAAGCAATGGAATCTTCCATAGAAGACAATGTGTAAGTTCCTCCGGTTGCTGGCGCTGTGATTTCCGGGGCAACACTTTTCTCCAGATCAAGGATAACTTTGTCGTCTTTTTCGCAAGAAACCATCGAGCCCAGCCCAATAATAACTGTTAGAATAAAAAATACTTTTTTCATATGCTTAATTTTTTAATAATCATCATTTTGTGTTAAATTAGGATTTGCAGTAAGGTCAGAGTCAGGTATCGGGAAAACATTATATTTTTCCGCAACCGACAGGCCGTCTCTGGAATTTCCTTTCCATGGCCACACATAATTTGAGGTAGTTCCGGCAAATCTTCCGTATCTAATAAGGTCATTTCTTCTGTGACCTTCCCAATATAATTCTCTTGCGCGTTCATCCAAAATAAAATTCAAGGTCAGTTCTCCGGATGTAATATCACCTGAATCATCGCCATAAGCTCTTTGTCTTATTTCCAGGATATAATCCAAAGCCGTACCCAGATTTCCACCAGTACCTCCTCTTACAACAGCTTCAGCATACATCAGGTAAACATCTGCCAGCCTGAACATTGGGAAGTCGGTATCAACAAATTGCACATTACTGCCGGGATTACCCTCTCTTGTCAGGTTTGTAAACTTATTAACAGCATATCCGTCGGTAAATTCAGAAAGATCAGTTATCTCAAGAGACTGACCATCAGTAAAGAACATCGCACGAGGATCATCATTATCAAACAAATTAACAATGTTTTTAGTTATTCTTAAACCACCCCAAGCATCATCAATGCCGTAATCAGAAGGTTCCATATCACCACCTGTTTTGGCAAAAATGATAAAAGTTGTACCACCATAAGTTTGAGTCTGAATTCCATTATAAGGAACCCTGAAAATAATTTCATCCTGGCATAAGTAATTATCGGCCATAAACAAGTGCTCATATTCATCCTCTAAAACATAACCACCATCTAAAATATTATTACACATTGCAATACACTCTGTATATTTAGATTCTCCGATATAGACTTCAGCATTGAGATATAGCTTTGCCAAAACCATCCATGCAGCAGCTTTATCGGCACGTCCATATTCATTAGCACGAGGAGCTATCATTTCGTCGACAGCTTCAAGTAATTCATCTTCAACATATACAAACAAATCTTCTCTGGAAATCTGTTCAGGAAGAAAATTACCTACGATGTCATCTTCAGTAACAAAAGGGACATTACCAAATAAATCCATGGCATGCCAATAACTTAAAGCTCTTAGAAATCTTGCCTCTGCCCTATATGTTTGAATTTCTGCTTTTAGGGTTTCGTCGACACCTCTTTCCTCAAGTTTTTCATCAGTTGTTTCTCTAAGATATTCATTTGCTAATGAGATTTGATAGAAAATTCTATAATACATAGCAGACACAAACACATCACTTGCTGACCATTCCTGGTAAACAAAGTCTTTTACGGTTTGGTCATCCCAGCCTATCACAGCTTCATCAGAAGAAAGCACTTGATGATACCAGTACATGCGAAGATACTGACTAAAGCCTTCGTCGATACCACTGATATCGCCCATTCCGGCAGGTCCACTCTGTCCTGTAACAGCTAATCCTGCATAAATTTTTGCGAGAAATTGTCTGTAAGCAGCAGGATCATCAAAAACGTCTGCTGCAGTAGTTTCATTATCGTCCAGAGGAACTGTATCCAAATCTTTAAGACACGATGCCATAAAGAACATAGTTCCTGCTAATATTATTGATAAAAATGCGTACTTTTTCATAAGTATATTTTTTTTATATTTTTAAAACTGAAGTCCCAGACTTAAGACATAAATTCTTGGTCTTGGGTATAAGTTATTGTCAATACCACCTGACACTTCCGGGTCAAGGCCTTTATATTTAGTAATTACAAATGCGTTTTGCACTACAAAAGAAACATTAAGCGCAAGGCCTTCAGTAATTATATCCGGAAATACATATCCAAGAGTAATATGATCCATTTTAAAGAATGAAGCATCCTGGATATAAAAATCCGACAAATATTGAGCATTATTAAAACCAATATCCAGGGCATCTGAGGTAACATTGCTAAGATATGGCCCTTCGGGTCTGTGAAGCCTGCTAAGTTCGCCATTCATTGAACTTACGTTGTTATATACATAGTTGCCTAAGTTTAAACGACCGGCAAAAGAGAAACTCCAATTCTTATAATCCATGGAAGATGTTAAACCAAAGAAATATTTTGGATTTGGTTGTTTAATCCTACGAAGATCGTCCTGACTTATTTCTCCGTCACCATCCTGATCAACATACAGCCCCTCAATAGGATTACCGTCAGAATCATAAATTTGCTGATAAACGAAAAAAGAATAAGGTGCATAACCTACACTGTGAATCTGAATATTATTCCCTACACCACCAGAAATACCACCAGTCTGAACACCAAGATAATCTTCACTATCTACTGTTGTTAGCTTTGTAATTTTAGTTTCATTATAAGTAGCATTAACTCCTAATAACCAATTAAAATCAGTTGAAACTATAGGCCTTGTGAATAAAGAAACTTCAACTCCTCTGTTTTCCATACTCCCAATATTAGTTAGCAGATAATTTGAAAGATTAGTTCCGGCGGGAATAGGAATAAAATTGATAAGATCATCAGTATTTTTTTGATATAAATCAATAGAGCCATAATATCTGTCACTGTCAAAACCATAATCTATACCTATATTAAAAGTAGTTGTTTCTTCCCATTTAATATTCTGGTCGTAACCCTCAGGACGAAGAGTTGTAATATAATCATCGCCAAAAGGATAATAAGCACCATTTTGACTTGCAGTATAACGGGCTAAATAAGGATAATAACCGCCAATACCTTGTTGTCCGGTAACACCATAACCTAATCTCAATTTCAATTCAGACAAAATTGAAATATTGTCCATGAAAGGTTCATCAATAATCTTCCAGGCAAATGCAGCCGATGGAAAATATCCTGCCCTGGTTTCGGGGGAAAATCTGGAAGAATTATCATTACGTAAAGACAGCGTTAATATATATCTTTCCATAAAAGTATAATTAAAACGTCCAAAGAAGGAAATCAAATAATATTCACCTTCATATCTGTAAGGGATTGCTTCCCCTTCTTCCAGGGTACCGTCGAACACCTGAAATTCTGCACCATATACATTATCGCGAATATTTGTGGTGAGATTAGAACCTTTGTTCCAAAAGTGCTGCCATGAATATCCTGCCATAACATCTATTGTACTAAGAACAGAAGGCAGTTCTTTAACATAATTCAAATAAAAATCTAAAAGTTCATTTTTTCTTTGCTGATCATAAATACCGTCAGAACCACCTGAAGTGTATACCCAAGCTGCATAATCCGGAGTAAAATTTCTTCCTTCAGACATTGAATAATCATAAGCAAGATTCAGGTTAGCCCTTAATTCGGGAAGAAAATGCATTTTATAATCCATTTGAACATTTGTTATCAACCTGTTCACAGTAGATTCATTATTTGTTAAATCCAAAAGAGCAACAGGATTGCTTGTAGCAACTCTTTTAGGCAAATTGCTGTCTTCTTCTACCCAGGTAAAATACCCGCCAAAAGTTGTATCATCAACATATACGGGTTTAGTTGGGTCAAACATAACTGCGGCACCAATTGCACCTTCATTGGCAAACTGGTTTTCTATATTACTGCCTCTGGCATTGAAATTAATTATAAGGTGATCATCAAACAGCGTGGGATTAAGACTCACTGAGCCGGATACTCTCTGAAGATTATCTCTTTTAAGAACTCCATCCTGTGCATTATAACCTAAAGAAACTCTGTAAGGCAATGATTTATATGAACCGGTGCCACTAATCATGTGATCGTGAGCAATAGCATCCTGATAAATTTCTTTTTGCCAGTCGGTGCTTTCATCACCAAGCATTTCGAGAACACCCGGTCTGTCGGCATATCTTTCATTTATAACTTCACGATACTTGTCAGCTCCCAGCACATCAACATAGCTGGAGTTTGTTGACAATGAATACGTTCCGGAATAAGATAAAGATAAAGGCAATCCTTTTTCTCCTTTTTTTGTTGTAATAATAATAACGCCATTTGATGCTCTTGAGCCGTAAATAGCAGTAGCACTGGCATCTTTTAGAACAGTGAAAGACTCAATGTCATTTGGGTTAATAGTAGAAAGCGGGTTTCTTATACCCGGTACGCCGTCATTATCAATGGGCACACCATCAATAACTATCAGAGGATCATTGGTAGCAGATAAAGAAGCTCCACCTCTAATGCGAATAACATCACCACTGCCGGGCGCACCACCTGCAGAGGTGATTTGCACACCAGCAATTTTACCGGCTAAAAGACCGGCAGGGGTTGTAATATTTCCTTTGTTAAAGTCACGGGTATCAACCACAGAGATTGAACCGGTTAGATCTTCTTTCTTTTGAACACCATAACCAACAACAACAAACTCTGCCAGAGTTTCAATGTCGGCAAAAAGTTCAAAATTGATTGTCAGGGTTTCACCGGCAACAACAGTTACAGGCAAGCTTTCTGTATCATAGCCAATAAAACTAACCACCAATGTAATATTACCTGCCGGAGCATTTAATATGTATTCCCCATTAATGTCAGTTGTGGCTCCTGTAGTAGTGCCTTCGATTAAAATGCTTGCCCCGGGCAAAGTTTCGCCAGTTGCCCAGTCCGAAACTACCCCTTTTATAACACCCGTTTGGGCAAAAACAGGAGTAGCAAGCAAACTCAATAGTAATAGGCATAGCCTTAATGTTTTTGTCATACTCGTAAGTTTTTAACTCTTGATTTAATTAACAAATTTTTAAATTTTTTACTTAAAATTAGTCCTTTTTTCCCAAAACCTTAACCAATTTATATTAAAATATTAAATATAATAACGAATATTGCATTAAATAGTTTAATTGAAGTAAAACAAAACTAAACAAAAATATCTTATATAGCTAATTTTTGGTCGCTGAATATCAATATTTTGCATTAATATTTTCTGCAAACGATTGCGGTATCGATTGCATTTTTAACTATCTCCTATTTTAATTTTTTTTAATATGAGATATTTACATAATTTTATTGTTTTGATTTATATAATTATTACTCAATGACGACACAACCTACCTCTTTAAATGATATTGCAAAAGCTTTGGGAGTTTCTGTTTCAACTGTATCAAGAGCTTTAAAAGATCATCCTGATATTAGTGAGGCAACAAAAATCAGAATTAAAGAATTTGCCGAAATGGTTAAATACAGGCCAAATGCTCTTGCCTTAGGACTTAAATATCAAAAAACAAATACAATCGGAGTAATAATTCCTGAAATTGCCCATCACTTTTTCTCGTCAATAATAAGTGGAGTTGAAGATATAGCTTATAATAATGGATATCAGGTTATGATATGTCAATCTAATGAAAATTCACGAAGGGAAGAGATGAGCATGCAGGCATTACTGGATCATAGAGTAGATGGTTTGCTGGTATCTATAAGTAAAAGCACAGCAGATTTCAAACATTTTAATGCTGCAGTTGAAAATAAAATTCCGATAGTGTTTTTTGACAGATTTTGTAAGGAAATTGAAACAGACAGGATAGTTACAAATGATTTTGAGGGTGCATGGCTAATTTGCAAGCACTTAATTGACAGAGGCTGTAAAAACATTCTGCATCTTGCTGCTCCTCAAAACCTTTTAATTGGCGCCGAAAGACAAAGAGGATATGGACAAGCCCTCGCAGACAATGGGATAAATGTTAAAGAAGATTATATATTACATTGTGACACACCTGAAAAAGTCCTGTTTCTGAAAGACAAAATTCTGGAAAAAGCACCTTATATTGATGGTATTTTCGCAGTTAATGATTTTACAGCAATTGAAGCTATGAAACTACTAAAAAACAATGGATATGAAATTCCTAAAGATATTGCTATTGCAGGTTTTGGTGATGACCCAATTGCAACAATTATAGAACCCTCTCTTACAACAGTTGAGCAAAATGGATATGAAATAGGAAAAGAGGCCATGAGATTGCTTATTAACAGAATAGAAAATACAGATTTAGTAATGCCTCCTCAAATAAAAGTAGTAAATACTATTTTGC
>CAZTPA010000107.1:0-7214 GCA_964614525.1 uncultured Bacteroidales bacterium
AAAAAACACCAAATGCCTTGTCATACTGAGCGAAGCGAAGTATCTAGTAGTTTTATCCGGACAACAGTAAAAAAGAATATGAAAGATTAGTTCAAGTATCAAATATAAGTTTTCATATTTCTCAAAACATCTAAATGTAAAGTTTTTAGCTTAAGAATTCTCCTGAATGGGTAGCCCTTAATTGTCAAGCTATCTTATCATATCTCAAATGCAATAAATGTTAATTAGTTTTATTATTTGCAAACTGATGTTAACTTTGTAAAATTTTTATTTTCTAAATTATTAATCTAATATCTATCATGAAGAAGTTTTTGTTACTCACTTTTTTGCTTCAGCTTAGTTTTTTTACATATAGTCAAATTCCTGACGGCTACTATTCTAATGCATCCGGTAAAACCGGTGCAGAGTTAAAAACAGCATTGTATTATATTATAGACGGACACAATTCTTTATCGTATGCAGCCTTGTGGGATGCTTTTTATTATACTGACAAGAAGCCTAACGGAAAAGTTTGGGATATGTACTCAGATAATCCGGATGGAACTCCTCCTTATGAGTTTACTTTTTTTACTGATCAATGTGGAAACTATAGCGGAGAAAACTCATGCTATAACAGGGAACATTCTTTTCCTAAGAGTTGGTTCAATGATGGATCTCCCATGTACACTGATTTGTTTCATCTATATCCTACTGACGGCTATGTAAATGGAATGCGAAGTAATTATCCCTATGGAGAAGTTTCAAACCCAAGCTGGACATCACTCAATGGCAGCAAAGTTGGTTCATGCTCATACCCGGGCTACTCAGGCGATGCATTTGAACCAATAGATGAATATAAAGGTGATTTTGCAAGAAGTTATTTCTATATGGCAACAAGATATCAAAATGTAATATCTTCATGGAGCTCTCCTATGTTGAACGGGACTCAATATCCGGCGTTTTCCGAGTGGGCTGTTAATATGCTTATCGATTGGCACAATCAAGACCCTGTCAGCCAAAAAGAGATTGACAGAAATAATGAGATATACTATGAATATCAATACAATAGAAATCCATATATTGATCATCCTGAATATGTTAATTTAGTATGGGGAGATGGTGAAGTTGATAGTTATGACGTAACATTGCTTGCCAATCCCAATGACATAGGCGCTTCGCTCTCAGGAGCAGGAACTTATTCAGAAGATGATCTTGTAAATATTTCCGCCGGCAGTGTAAGTGACTATGCTTTTACCGGATGGACAGGTGAGTCTGAAGATGTTGATTTACTTGACAATGCTTCATCCATGTCAACATTTTTCAATATGCCACCCAGAAACATTACCCTTACAGCCAATTATCAATATGTGCCTCCGGGTGAATATAATTTAGTTATAAATATTGAAGGTGATGGTACTGTTTATATAAACCAGGAACCTTATACTTCGGCAACGAATTACGAGAACGGTGAAGTATTGGATTTGCTGGCTGTTGCTGATGATGGGTGGTCTTTTGTTGAATATACAGGGAGTGATGCTTCAACAGACTCATATATGGTTATAACAATGGATGAGGATAAAAATATTACTGCAACTTTTGAAGCTGAAAGTAATGTAATTTCTGAAGATGAGCCCATTTTCAAGGTATATCCCAATCCATTTAAAGATGTAATAAATATATCGTATAGCGGAACAATATCCGGAGTGAAAATTATAAATGTGATTGGACAAACAATTTTAGACATTCCTCTTGATAATGCAAGCGATTATTCTCTTGATACTCATCAGTTAAATCGTGGTTTGTATTTTTTACAAATACAGGATGCAAAAGGTAATGCTTCTACTTTAAAAATAATAAAAGAATAATAATTACAATTTTTTAATTGTTTATGCAGGAATATTCTCAATTTATTGCAAAGGAAATTGGTGTAAGACCCAATCAAGTAGAAAAAACAATCGAATTACTCGAATCAGGAGCTACAATTCCTTTTATTTCAAGATACAGAAAAGAGCAGACAGGCTCTCTGGATGAGTTGCAAATATCTAATATTAGAGACAGGTATAAACAACTTTTAGACCTTGACAAAAGGCGTGAAGCAATTTTATTGTCAATTAAAGAACAGGATTTATTAACCCCTGAACTGGAAAAAGCCATTAAGGAAGTGCAAACAATGGCTGAACTTGAAGATTTGTATCTGCCCTACAAACCTAAAAAGAAAACCAGGGCAACTATTGCTATTGCAAAGGGTTTGGAACCTTTGGCAAAAATCATAATGTCTCAACAAAGAATAGATGTTGAAGAAAAAGCACTTGCATATATTAATGATGAAAAGGGAGTTTCTTCCGTAGAAGATGCATTGGCCGGTGCAAGAGATATTATTGCAGAATGGGTTAATGAAAGTGCGAAAGCAAGATCTGCAATCAGAAATCTTTTTGAAAGAGAAGCTTATATAAGCAGTAAAAAGCTTAAAGGGAAAAAAGAAGATGGTGAGAAATATGAGAATTATTTTGAATGGTCAGAGCAAATCAAAAAATCCCCTTCTCATCGTATACTGGCTATGTTTAGAGGTGAAAACGAAGGCTTTCTAAAAATAAAAATTAGTCCTGAAGAAGACAGGGCGCTTGATATTTTAGATCGCTTTTTTTTAAAAGCCGATAATGAAGCTGCAGATCAAGTTGCCATGGCAATAAAAGACGGGTATAAAAGATTGATGGCTCCTTCCATTGAGACAGAAATTAGAAGTATGCTGAAAGAACGCGCAGATACTGATGCAATAAGAGTTTTTGTTGATAATCTTCGTCAATTGTTGCTTTCGCCTCCTTTAGGACAGAAGAATATTTTGGCTATAGACCCCGGCTTCAGAACCGGATGCAAGCTTGTTTGCCTTGATCGCCAGGGAAAATTATTACATAATGAAACTATTTATCCTCATCCTCCGCAAAATGAGAGAAAGCAAGCTGCCGCCAAAATTCAATCATTGGTAAATGCATATAATATTGAAGCAATAGCTATAGGAAACGGCACTGCCGGAAGAGAAACAGAAAATCTTGTCAGAAGTATCCGTTTTGAAAAAGACATTCTTGCCGTAATGGTAAATGAAAGTGGTGCTTCTGTATATTCAGCATCTACCGTTGCCAGGGAAGAATTTCCTGATTATGATGTTACAGTTAGAGGCGCTGTAAGTATTGGCAGGCGATTAGCCGACCCTTTGGCAGAGCTGGTAAAGATTGACCCAAAGTCTATCGGAGTTGGCCAATATCAACATGATGTAGATCAAAAGGAATTGAAAAAAAGCCTGGATGATACAGTTGTGAGCTGTGTGAGTTCTGTTGGAATAGAAATCAATACTGCAAGTAAAGAATTGCTAACTTATGTTGCCGGCTTAGGCCCTTCATTAGCTAAAAACATTGTTGACTTTCGTAATCAAAACGGCCCATTTAAAAATAGAAAATCTTTAAAAAAGATTCCACGTTTTGGCGAAAAAGCCTTTGAACAATCTGCAGGTTTTATGCGTGTTGCGGATTCTGACAACCCTTTGGATAAGACATCAGTTCACCCGGAAAGTTATCATGTTGTTGAGAAGATGGCAAAAAAACTAAATACTTCAATCGACAATCTTATCAAAGATTCTTCTTTAAGAAAACAAATAAAACTTGAAGATTTTCTTAGCGAGAAAACAGGGATGCCAACTTTAAAGGACATCATGCTTGAGCTTGACAGACCGGGCAGAGACCCAAGAGAGAAGTTTGATGTATTTGAATTTGACAGGAACATCAATTCTATTCATGATGTTAGAGAAGGTATGATTTTGCCCGGAATAGTTACTAATATTACGGCTTTTGGTGCTTTTGTAGATATTGGTGCTCATCAGGATGGCTTAGTGCACATCAGTAATATCGCCGACATGTTTGTGAAGGATCCGGCTGACATATTAAATTTAAATCAAAAGCTTACTGTTAAAGTAATTAATGTAGATGTAGATAGAAAAAGAATAAATCTGTCTATAAAAGATGCTAAATAATTTGTTGAGGTATTACATTTAGAAAATAAATACTAAGTTTTATTTTCTAAGGAAAAAATTCTTTCAATTATATTGCCATATTCTTTGGATAAATGCATTCTTCGGGGTTTTAAAGTTGCACTCAACTGCCCGGTTTCGACTGACCATTCATGATCCAGAATCTCGAATTTATTTATTTTTTCATAATCACCAAAAAAACTATTAAAAAGATGGACTTCTTTTTGGAAGCGCTTTCTGATTCTTGGCAATGCAATCATTTCAGCATTTGTAGTATATTTAATATTCTTTGCGTTACACCATGATCTTAGATGATTAAAATCAGGAATAATTAAAGCAGCAGCAAATTTTTGATTTTCGCCGACAACCATAATTTGATCAATAAAGGGAGATTCTTTAAACTTATTTTCAATAACTTGAGGTGCAATATATTTTCCAAAAGACGTTTTAAAGATAACTTTTTTCCTATCCGTAATGCGAAGTTGTCCCTGTGGTTCAATAACACCAATATCACCGGTATGCAGCCAACCATCTTGGTCTATAACTTCTTTTGTAAGTTTATCATCTTTATAATAAGCTTTCATAACTCCGGGACCTTTAACAAGAATTTCGCCGTCATCAGCAATTTTAACAGTAGTATTTTTTAGCACCGGACCCACCGTTCCGAATTTAATTCCATTTGGCGAAAAATCACTAACAGCAATAACAGGAGAGGTTTCTGTAAGTCCATAACCTTCAATCACCCTAATACCGATAGCCCAAAAAACTTTATTCAAGCGTGGCTGTAAAGCAGCTCCACCGCTAACAACGATATCCAGATTTCTGCCTAGTGCAGCTTTCCACTTGTTTAATACTAATTTACGAGCTATTTTTAGCTTTATCCCATAAATTATATTTGATTTTTCTTTACCTATATTGTAATTAAGAGCAATCTTATTTGCCCAGAAGAAAATAATTTTTTTTATCCCCTTTAAAGTCATGCCCTTTGCAATAATCTTATCATACACTTTTTCCAGGAGTCTGGGAACTGTACAAAACACATGAGGATGTACTTCTTTAAGACTTTCTGCAATCAACCCCATATTAGAAATATAATAAACAGACAAGCCTTTATATAAAAACATATAATTCATCATTCGTTCGTATATATGACATAAAGGTAAGAAGCTCATGGCTCTGTGTTCAGGACCATACGGCGGAATATGGGAGACGGCTATGCAATTGCTCAAAATATTATTATGGCTAAGCATCACGCCTTTTGGTACTCCGGTAGTTCCGGATGTATATATAATTGTAGCAATATCATCAGGAGATACTGATTCTTTCAATTCAAGAATCTTTTTTTCATCAAAATTTTCCATACCTATTTGTATCAGCTCATTTAAATGCTGAATAGCAAAGAGGTTTTTAAAAGTATATATTGCTTGAATTGTAGAAATATTTGGAACAATATGCTTAATTCGTCTAAACATTTCTTCTCCGGCAACAAAAACTATTTTAACTTCTGCATGCTTTAAAATGTATTCATAATCATTGTCACTAATAGTAGGATATATCGGAATATGAATTGCACCGATTTGCTGTACGCCCATATCCAGAAAATTCCATTCCGGGCGATTAAAAGTTATGGATGCAATTTTATCGCCTTTTTTTATTCCAAGAGACAATAAACCTGCACTAATATAATTGCTTATGTTTTTAAAATCATTAGTGGAATATTTAACCCACTTTCCCTCATCCTTTCCTGCAACAGCATCATTTTTGTCGGGACATAATTCTGAATACCTTTCGATTAAGTCAAAAATACGAGCAACTTCCATAAATTCATAAATATTTACATTTCTTTATTTAGAATCACTATTGTCTGAGAAAAATGCTAACATAATAACAAGATTAGCTTCAATGACCATGCAAAACAACTCTCTATCCTATTTCGTCACTCTCAGAACAACAGCATATTATAACCTGATGTTTTGCAGGAGACGGCGACACTGCGACCTGCAAAACATACTTAAAAAGAATTAAATACATTGGCATACTAAGCGAATCGAAGTATCTCGCAGTTATATCCGGACAATAATGACTCAGAATAAAACAACAAACTACACAAACGTTTAATATAATTTTTTTGCTAAATTAAACAAAACAATAACAACCCAAATATATTTTTTTAATATAATTTGGGTTGCTCTGTACAGTGTCTGTTGGGAATTATTACTTTTTTAATTCTGCGTAGTACTTATAAAAATAAGGAATTGTTTCTATTCCTTTGTAAAATTGCTGTAATGGATAATTTTCATTTGGTGAATGAATAGCATCAGATTCTAACCCAAAACCCATCAATATTGATTTCACTCCCAATACTTTTTCAAATAAAGAAATAATAGGAATACTACCACCACTTCTATAAGGAATCGGTTTTATTCCGTACACTTCTTCAAAGGCTTTGCTTGCAGCTTTATATTCTATAGTATCGGTTGGGGAAGCATAGCCTTCTCCTCCATGCAATTCTCTGGCTTTAACTTTAACTGTTGGAGGTGCGATAGATTCAAAATGTTCAATAAATAATTTTGTTATTTTTTTTGAATTTTGATTAGGCACTAATCTCATTGATATTTTTGCATGTGCTTTTGATGGCAATATCGTTTTAGCACCTTCTTCGGTATATCCACCCCAAATACCATTAACATCCAAGCTTGGTCTTATTCCAACACGTTCCATTGTAGAGTAAGATTCTTCACCACCAACTTCTTTAATATCCAAAGATTTCTTATATTCATCCAGATCGAAAGGAGCTCTTGCCATCTCTTTTCTTTCTTCCATGCTTAAATCTTCCACATCATCATAAAAACCTTTTACAGTAATTCTGCCTTTTTCATCAGTTAATGATGCAATCATTTTACATAAAACATTTAGGGGGTTTACGACTGCACCGCCATATAATCCTGAGTGCAAATCACGGTTAGGGCCTGTAACTTCTACCTCACAAAATGACAATCCTCTTAAACCGGTTGTGATTGAAGGAGTATCAGGGTCAAGCATGGTTGTGTCAGAAACCAGGATAACATCTGACTTGAGCATTTCTTTATTATCATTGCAAAACTTTTCAAGGCTAGGCGAACCTATTTCTTCTTCTCCTTCAATCATGAATTTTACATTGCAGGGAAGCTGATTTGTTTTCACAAGATATTCAAACGCTTTAAAATGCATAAACATC
>CAZTPA010000108.1:0-7120 GCA_964614525.1 uncultured Bacteroidales bacterium
AAACACCAAATGCCTTGTCATACTGAGCGAAGCGAAGTATCTAGTAATTTTATCCTGACAACAGTATAACTTTTTATAATAGGAAGGCTGCTTATTGCAGTAAGCAGCCTTCCTTTTTTGACAAAAAACTAACAGACTAATTAACCTCCAATTCTTATACCCACTGAAAATGGGTAAAGTTCAGGTCCTTCATTTGTTTTAAATAATGTATTTAAAGCATAAGTAGCGAATAAATTAATTCCTCCATAACCTATCCTCACTGTGGCATCATATCTGAATGGATTAATATGGAAATTTTCATTGATTTTTCTTTTCATTTTATCACCGTCAATTTCATATCTCTGACTTATATATGATGTCATTAATATTCCGAGATTCATACCTGCCGCCAGATGAAATCTGTGATATTTTTTCGGGCCATGCGTCTGTACTTCAAGCATAAGAGGAATATTAAGATGAGACAAAATCAGTTTATTTCTGCTCATTGTAATATCTTCCTCAATAACATAATCAATTTCTTCCTTATTATAAACTAATGTTACAGATTTATCACTTAAACGATAGTTGTTAAATCCAAATCCGATACCTGTGTATATTCCTAAGTTGTTTTTAATAATAGGAAAGTTTTTTTGAAAAAGGTTAAAGTTAAGAACCCATGATTTGTTGTGATCCAATTCAAGAAATTCTGAACCCGGTTTCATTCTGAGTGATTGCTCAGGATTAACATAAGCATTCATTCCAAAATCAATACCGCTCCAGTTATTTTTAAATTTTGTTCTTCTTTTTTTCTTTGCGGTTGTTTTTTTAGATATTTCATCATCTATGACCCAAAATTCACGGTCTTTAAATTTTATCTTAGTAGTGTCTTTGAAATCATTATATATAATTTCTCCGTCGCTTTTTCTACCGGCTTTTGCCAGTCCACCTAATGTAAGCTCAAAAAATTCAGGTTCTTCTTCATAAATAAGATTACTTGTTCCTGTGAGCTTTGCTGTTAATTTAGAATTCGCTTTAACCTCCGCTTTTGAAGCTCCACCAGCCTCAACATTAACAACTTCGCTATCTACATCTTCAGCTTTAAGAAGTGATGCACCACTGATGTCAATTTCGTGTACTGTTGCCTTGCCTTTAAGATAAACATTTGAAGCACCACCTATTTTTGAACTCATAGTTTCAGTTGAAATTTCAAGGTCTATTTTTGATGCACCTGTTACATCTAACTTGAAAATTTCATATTCCAGCATTCCTGTACTCTTAACGGAAGCAATTCCACTAGCTTTTAATTTTTCAAAATATGGAGCTGTAACTTTAGCTATAATATTTGCTCCTTTTGGAAAAGACCCGTCGTAGTAAATTTTCAAATCTCCATCCTCAACTTCTGTAATAACATCCAGAGGATCAATTCCTTTAGTTTCCAGCTCAACTGAATAATCAGGAGCCTGAGTTAGAAAAACATTTAACACACCTCCAACATCAACACCTGTAAATTCAGGTACTTCACGATTTGTAACATCTTGTGCATTTACCACAGTAGCAGTAAGAAATGCAACAAACAGAATTGAAAGTGATAATAGCTTAGATAAATTTTTTCGTTTCATAATGTTTAATTTTAATTTAATGGTTGCAAAGGGATTTTTATTTATTATAGTTTTCATTTTCATTAGAATTATTTGCAATAATTAATTTATACTTTTTATACTGCCGAGTCCACTTTTAGAGAACTTTGTATTAACAGGATTTCCGGCATAATGTACACTGCCAACACCGGATATGCTTGCATCAAGGTTTTCATCAGCATGCAAATATGCAGAGCCTGCTCCACTGAGATTAATCGTTGTTGTTTTTGTATAAAAACTTTCAGCTTTTAGGCTACCCGCCCCACTTAAAATAATTTCATGAGTATTGGCATTTCCATAAAAAACCAAATCACTTGCTCCGGAAGCATTTGTAATGAGCTCATTAACTTCGAGTTCCAGCTCCATACTTGTAGCACCACTCAAATCCAACTCTAGTTTATCTGCAATCATGCTATTTGTTGATGTAATTTTAGATGCTCCGCCTGATGTTATATCCGCAATATCAACATAATAGATATATAAATCCATTTTATTAGGCTTATAAATACTTTTGCGATCTGTATATACCATTAATGTATTTCCCTTAACTTCAACAGTTATACATTCATGAATATTTGAATCTGCTTCAAAAATAACTTTTTCAACATCACTTTTTGTTAGAATAACATTAAACATTCCTTTTAGATCAATAGAATTAAATGCAGATACATCAAAACTTTCCTCCATTATATTTCCATCGCCTCTTATTACATTATTTGATGAAACACCATCGCAGCTTTGAAAAACAAATAATGCGACAATAAAAAATGACAGCACTTTAATATGATTAATTGCTTTCATTTTATAAGTTTGACTTAAGTGAGTTTCTGAACTCAAATTAATTTTGTCGGTGATAAGGTTATTTTCTCGTTTCATATTAATTAGTTTTTAAAATTATTTCCTGTTTCAATTCGAGTATAAGACGGTTACACTGCAAATTTGTTACAGCTGAAAAGAAAAAAATCAGTACTTTTTACATAAAACTCACAACGCCCTGGCTCTCATGGAATTAATTTCCGGGTAAAATAAAAAAAAGTCGGGAGAATATGCAAAATCTTGCAAATTCTCCCGACTTAAGCTTATGATAATTTCAAAAGAATCAGATTACTGATTCAAATTGCTTGAGAAATCTTAAATCATTTTCAAAATACATTCTAAGGTCATTAATTTGGAACAGGTTCATAGTTATTCTTTCTATCCCCATTCCAAAAGCATATCCGGAATAAATTTCAGGATCAATTCCGCAATTTTCAAGCACATTAGGATCTACCATTCCGCATCCCATCACTTCAATCCAACCCGAATATTTACAGATGTTACAACCTTTTCCGCCGCAGATATTACAAGAAACGTCCATTTCAGCAGAAGGCTCAGTAAATGGGAAAAAAGAAGGTCTGAGTCTTATTTGTGTTTTATCACCAAACATTTCTTTGGCAAAATATAATAAGGTTTGCTTCATATCAGCGAAAGAAACATCCTTATCAATATACAATCCTTCTACCTGGTGAAAGATACAATGGGCTCTGGCAGATATTGCTTCGTTACGAAAAACCCTGCCCGGAGAAATAGTTCTTATTGGTGGTTGAGATTTTTCCATCACTCTAACCTGCACAGAAGATGTATGTGTACGAAGTGCGATATCAGGAGCTTTTTCAATAAAAAAAGTATCCTGCATATCCCTGGCAGGATGATCTTCAGGGAAGTTGAGCGCACTAAAGTTATGCCAATCGTCTTCTATTTCAGGACCTTCAGAAATCACAAATCCGATTCTTTCAAATATTTTATTTATTCGTCTTCTAACTATATTAATAGGATGCCTGGTACCCAAAACTTCATAATCAACCGGTCTGCTTGGATCGAAATCATCAGCATCCTTATCTGATAAATTTTGGTTGCTCAGTTCCTCTTTAAGCTCATTTACTTTTTCTGTAGCTTTATTTTTGAGCTCATTCAATTTAGCTCCAACTTCTTTTTTATTTTCAGCAGGAACAGATTTAAAATCCTGAAAAAGTTCTGTAATTAGTCCTTTTTTGGCCAGCATTTTTATACGAAACTGCTCAACTTCATCAATTGATGAGGCTTTAAACTGCTCAACTTCTTCTAATAAGCTGATAATTTTATCCAACATAAGCTTAATCTAATATTGTCATTTTCACTGAAATATCTTCGAGGGGTCTGTTATGTCTGTCTGTTTCAACAGCAGCTATTTTGTCAATCACCTCTAGTCCATCCACAACCATCCCATATACAGTATAATCGCCATCAAGATGGGGTGTTCCACCTATTGTGGTGTAAACTTTCAGTTGTTCTGTAGAAAATAATTTATCACTTCTTTCTTCAAACATTTTTAGTTCCTCATGAGAAAACACTCTACCATGCACAATATAAAATTGCGAACCTGAAGATCTTTTCTCAGGATTTACTTGATCACCCTGACGTGCAGCTGCTAAAGCACCTTTTTTGTGAAATAAGCCATCCACAATCTCAGCTTCAATAGTATAATCGGGGCCGCCCACACCAAGTTGCTGGCCGGGTTCTGCATTTTTCGAATCAGGGTCACCACCTTGTATCATAAACTGATTTATTACACGGTGAAAAAGAGTACCATCATAATAAGCTTCTTCAACAAGCTTAATAAAATTATCTCTGTGTTTGGGTGTTTCATTAAACAACTCAATTGTCATATTACCCATGCTGGTTTCTATTAAAACCTTTTTTCTGGCATCTTCCATATTTGATGATTTTAGTTCAGACATTAAAGCGCTGGTATCTGTGTTTGAGCCGGAGCAAGAGGCGAATAAAACTATAAAGACCAGGCTGTTTACTGTTTTGATTAAGAAATTAGTTTTCATTTTTTTACTTTTTAAAAAAAATAGTTTTTTTAAATTTTTAAGCGCCAAAGTTAAACATTATGGATGTATCTATCAAAATTTTCTTAAAACTGCAAATTAAGAGAAATTTTATAAACAAAATTATGAGAAATTTTCGGAAATGCATAAGGCCCGTATCGGTATAAAACTTCAATGCCGGGACTAAGATTAAGACCTATAGCTCTCATCCAATTTTCGGGAATAATTTTGTCAATTCTAATTCCCGATTCATAAAAACCCTTTTCCATAGATTGCAAACTAATATTAGAATGAAAACTGCTGCTGAGGCTGCTCCATCCAGCATTTGTTATTATGGCAAGTTCCGGAGAATAAAGGGGAGTGCTAAAAAACAAATTTTGAAAGTTATGTTCAAAAAACAGATAAGCATATTTTTCTGAGATAAATTCATCTAAGAGCATAGTTCCAAAACTCATAGGAGAAGAAACACCCAAAGTATATACTCCGGGATTAGCTCCCGGTGGAGAGAATAATAGCGGCAAAGGAAGGTTTTGCGGACTAAGCCATCCCAAATCCAATCGCCATAATTGCTTCCCATAAAAAGGAATGCTATATGAATGCTCCAGCCTTGATTGTATCTTTATATAATCAAAATTACCATTTAAAACATCATCAAAACCTTTAGTTACATTAAGATATATGACAGGATTTTTTGAAAAGCCCTGATAAATTCTCCCGGGAGTTCGTATATATTGTTCCCCGTATGCCAATCTCATTTTTAATCCAATCTCAAAAAAATCAAAATTATTATAAGTAGCTTCACTAGTTTCAAATTCATAAGGATCATGCCAATAAGTATTTCCAAGCTTCCCAAACAATCTTAGGCTTAAATAATTTCGCCACAATTTTGCATCTGCATAAATTTGCTGACTGTTGACAACATCCATGGTTTTCACATAATAGGATCTTATTTCCAAATTTTGAAACCAATATCCGGACTTTAAAAAATCACTGCCTCCTCTTTCCCAAACATTCTTTTCTTTTTCATAAGCTATCTTAATCGATCTATACTTATCAATTGTAACTTCAGGATTAATTTTATACTTATGATCTTTATCCCCGGTGCCAAATGCATAATACCCGCCAATTCTAGCCCAAGAAGACAAATCACTGTTTGTGGAAAGCCCAATTCCTATTCTATGTTTTTCATAAACATTATAATCGTAGAGCCGGTTAAGCTTAAGATTTAAAAAGCCAAGTTTTATATCTCCAAAAAACAATGCTTCTAATATTCTAATCCTTCTGTCCAGATTTGTCTCTTTCCCAACACTATCCACATAATTATAAGTCAGTTTTTCTTTCTCCGACAACGGATCTATTCTCCATTTTTCCCAAAAATCATCATCTGCATCATTCACATCCCGGGCATAATCAATATCAAAAGCTGAAAAATCTTTTCGAGTTAAAGGAGGATCAATTGCAATATCTGATAAATAGCTTCTACTTTGGCCATATAGCGGCAGTTTATCACTTGCCCCTTCAAGATTAACTCTAAACGTGATATCAGTATTGAGCTGCACGGGAAACCACTGTTTGCCGTCAACAAAATCATATTGTTGCTGAATTCCAAACTCAAGGGTTTCATCTTTAAATACAGCCGGATGTGCAATTACATTTTGAACAGCCCATTTATTACTATTTATATAAAGAACACCCTTCATCCCTGAAAAATTCTGATTTTTTCGGGGTCTGAAAGAAACAACAAATATTGAATCCTGCTCATTATAAAGAGTATCTTTCAATTCGAATAAATACTTATTTAGACTAGCTTGCGCCAATGGGCTAACATACTCTATATCCAGTATTCTGATAAAATTATCATAGAATGAAAAAGATTGTAATTGGCTTGCTAACAACGAAAAAACAGGATTTTGCAAGCCCGAAACTCTGTTAGCCAGCACTTCCTCGGTATGCCTGTTGGGATAACGAAATCTTTTATTACTGACAGATTCGGAAATAAAGAAATGCTTATCATTAAGAAAATCAGACAATTTTGAAAAAGCCGAATCACCGGTTTCTGCATATTTTTCATTTATTAAATCCCTGTCTGAAGTAAGAATAAATTTATTGTAAGCGGTAAAAGAGAATGACTTTCGTCTTTCAGGATTATTTATATTACGATTATCTTTAACATTATTGATTATTCTGTGGGCAGGATTTTCACCCGGAAAAATAACAACTTCTTCCAGTTCAATTGTAGCTCTTTTTAGTTTTATAGTATGGTATGATAGTGTAGTATCAATTATATAATTTCGTTTATGATAACCGACATAGCTCAACTTTAAATGTTCAATATCATCTTTATAAGAAATATTAAAAACCCCGTCAATGTCTGTAAGAAAACCTGTGTTGGTATTGTCAACTACAATAGTAACAAAAGCGAGAGGTTCCAGAGTATTTTCATCAATCACTTTCCCTTTTATAGTTGTTTGAGATAATGCTGAATTGCCTATAAAAAGCATATTAGCAATAAATAAAAAGTAATAAGTAAGATTTTTTATTCGCATAATGTTTATTAGAATACAGACAATAAACGTCAAAAACAAATATAAGTTTTTATAAAAAAACATTTATATAAAAAAAAGAGGCCCCTTAAATAAAAGAGCCTCTTTTTTT
>CAZTPA010000109.1:0-7097 GCA_964614525.1 uncultured Bacteroidales bacterium
TTTTGTGTAAATACAAATTTCTCTGAAAGAAGGAAGATAGCAAACGCTGTTCTATAAATAAAAATTTGAACGGATGACAGAATGGAAAATATATACTAAAACCGGCGATAAAGGTGAAACATCTCTAATTGGTGGAAAACGGGTACCAAAGTATCATCAGAGAATAGAAGCATATGGCACAGTTGATGAACTTAATTCTTTTGTCGGTTTAATCAGAGAACACGATATCGGAAATCATTTTAAAGAGATTTTATTAAAGATTCAGGATAAGTTGTTTGTGGCTGAATCAATTCTTGCCAGAGATGAAGGTGAGGTTAAAGTTAATATTCCTGAACTTAAAATTGAAGATATCAACATGCTTGAAGATGAAATTGATCTTATGCAGAAAGATTTACCGGAGCTGAACTCTTTCATCTTACCGGGGGGACATATTGCAGCTGCATATTGCCATGTTGCCCGCACGGTTTGCCGGCGTGCAGAAAGAATTATAATTAAACTTTCCGAAAGTATTGAGATAGACGATATTTTATTAAGGTTTTTTAATCGCCTTAGTGATTACTTTTTTGTTCTTGCCCGTAAAATTGCTTATGAAAATGGTGGTGGTGACATTCTTTGGAATGCATAATTTTCGCTAAGAATCTCTCTCAATTTCTCTTTTAAAGTCTTTTTGTTTTAATGTATCTCTTTTATCAAAAAGCTTTTTACCTTTTGCCAGAGCAATTTCTATTTTAGCGAGGCCTTTGTCATTTATAAACATAAATGTCGGAATAAGTGTCAGTCCTTTCTCATCAAGCTTTGCTTTAAGCTTTTTCAACTCCTTGCGTGTTAATAAAAGCTTTCGGTCTCTTTTTGGTTCATGATTATTATAAGTACCGTACTCATATTCTGCAATATGCATGTTTCTTATAAAAAGTTCATCTTTAACAAAAACGCAATATGCTTCAGCAATACTCACCTTTCCTCTCCTGATTGATTTAATCTCGGTTCCCGTAAGTACAATACCTGCGATAAACCTTTCGAGTAAAAAATACTCAAAAGATGCTTTTTTGTTCTTTATGTTTATTTTGTTTGCCATATTTGATAAATCTCCTGCAAAATTAATAAAAGCAAGCAAAAGTTTCTCACTTACTTACCTAAATACACTAAATTTGTGATTCGGATGATATAAATGACATAATTATGAGAGAAAACTTAGCTGATATTATTGAAAAAGCATGGAATAATAGGGAGTTATTAAAACAACAAGAAACCCGTGATGCTATTTTGGAAGTTATAGAACTTTTAGATATCGGAGAACTCAGAGTTGCAGAGCCTGTACTTAAAGAATGGAAAGTAAATGAGTGGGTTAAGAAAGCTGTTATACTTTATTTTCCTATAAGTAAGATGGAAGTTATTGAAACAGGCCCTTTTGAGTTTCATGATAAAATACCATTGAAAAAAGGCTACAAAGATCTTGGTGTACGTGTTGTTCCTCATGCAATAGCACGTTATGGTTCCTTTTTGGCAAAGGGAGTGATTATGATGCCAAGCTACGTGAATATAGGTGCTTTTGTTGATGAAGGTTCTATGGTAGATACATGGGCAACAGTCGGTAGTTGCGCTCAAATCGGAAAAGGTGTTCACCTGAGTGGAGGTGTAGGAATTGGTGGAGTACTGGAGCCTGTTCAGGCAGCGCCTGTCATTATTGAAGATAATTGTTTTATAGGTTCAAGGTGTATAATTGTTGAAGGCGTCCATATCGAGAAGGAAGCAGTTTTGGGTGCAAATGTAGTAATTACTTCATCTACAAAAATCCTTGATGTTAGCGGCAGCAATATTGTTGAATATACTGGTTTTGTTCCGGCAAGATCTGTTGTAATTCCGGGATCATTGCCGAAATCATTTCCGGCAGGCGATTTTAATGTTCCTTGCGCACTCATCATAGGCAAAAGAAAAGAATCTACAAATATTAAAACTTCTCTTAATGATGCTTTAAGAGAATATCAGGTTTCTGTTTAATTGTGTTTTGATTTTTTCAAGAAGATATGATAAATAAAAATTTGGTATTAATTACCTGTAGAAACAGATTCTTTGGACAGACCAGAAAACCCTGGACTAGCCTGAAGACAAATATTATTTGTGAGATTCTGAAAGAGAATGATTACAATGTTGAGATTTATGATTTTCACGAAATTATTAATTCAAATATCACTATTGAGAATAAAATAGTTTTTTATTCTTTCTCACAGAAAGATTACTATCGACAATATATTAAAGACATTGTTTATCATTTAGCCAAAAAGAACAGGCTAATACCTTCTTATGATTTGCTAAAATGTCATGAGAATAAAGGATATCAAGAAATTTTTAAAAAAGAGATAGGATTAAACAGTCTGCAAGCTGGCTATTACACTTCACTCGAAGAGCTTGATTTTTCAAATCTAAAATATCCTATTGTACTTAAAACCACAGAAGGCACAAATGGCAAAGGTGTTTTTCTTATCAAAAAACCATCCGATTTTAAAAAGATTAGAAGAAAATTAGTGAAGCCTTTGAGTTTTGGTAAAAAATTAGATCTTTTTAGAAGGAAATATTTTCGTAAGAAAAAATTTGAAGAATATCCGGATTTTTCTGACAGGCAGGATTATATGGAATATAAGGAGTATATAAAACAGGAAACTAATTTTATCCTTCAAAGATTTATCCCGGATCTTGATTTTGACTACAGGGTTTTAATTGCGCATGATCGCTATTATATAATGCGCAGAGACGTAAAAAAAGGTGATTTCAGAGCGAGCGGATCCAAATTATTTCGGTTTAATAATGAGGTTGATTCAAAATTGCTGGATTTTTCAAAATCAATGTATGAAAAATTTGATTCCCCGTTCATGTCAATAGATGTTGTATATAATGGCAAAGATTATTATATGATAGAGTTTCAGGCTTTGCATTTTGGCATGAGTGCAATAGCAAAATCGAAAGGATTTTTTAAGTTGGATGATAATGCTGCTAAATGGAATTTTATTGAGGAAAAGCCTCAAATTGAGAAGGTTTTTGCTCATACATTATTATCATATCTGGATAATTCATAATCTGATTTGTCGTTTTATACATTAAATATTTTATACTTTTACTCAAACAAGACTTCAAATAACACAAATATATAAAAGCCAGATGCGCATACTGTTTGTTCATTCAATAGGTAAAAAAAAGTACGGTGGAGGCGAAAGATGGGTTACAAATGCTGCTTCAGGATTGCATAGTAAGGGACATTTTGTTATAGTTGCAGGCAGAAGGAACTCGGTACTCCTCAAGGAAGCTGAAAAGAGCGGTGTGCCAACATATCCGATTAGTATTTATAATGATATAAATATTTTTCAGGCATTTAAACTTTCCCGTTTTATAAGAAAAAACAAGATAGATATTGTTATTTGCAAAGGGCGTGAACTTGTGATTTCAGGCTTAGCAGCTAAATGGGCAGGAAATACTCTGCTGATAAGACGAAGCGGTTCACCACCTCCCCAAAGAAGTAAAAAACTCGAGATTCGTACTAAAAGGTTTGTTGATGGCGTAATAACTAATACCAATACTATCCGTGAGATTTATAAAAAACATGGATTTACTGATGAGAATTTTGTTAAAGTAATTTATAATGGCTTAACTCCTGATGATGATATTCCTGCATATGACTTTAGTGTGAAATATCCGGGAAGATATATTGTTTTGTCTATTGGCAGAGCAGTAGGACATAAAGGCTATTTTTATCTTATAGATGCACTCGAAAAAATTAAAGAAAAGTATCCTCAGGTTTTGGTATATGTATTAGGAGAAGGTAAAGACAAAGAAAAACTGATAGAATACGCAGTTCAAAAAGGAGTTAAAAATATGATTCATTTTGCAGGATACATACATCAGGTTATTCCTTATATAAAAGGCTCCGATATGTTTGTGCATCCTTCATTTTACGAGGGAATGCCTAATGCTGCAATGGAGGCGATGGCATACGGCAAGCCTGTTATAATGACAAAAGTAAACGGAGCAGAAGAACTTAGCGATAATGGTAAATACGCTGTGCTTATACCTCCAAAAGATGTGAATGCAATTGTGAGTTCAATGACAGATCTTCTGGAGAATAAAGAAAAATATGAAAGCATGGCTTTAAAAGGGAAGGAATTTGTAAGAGATAATTTTGGCATGGATAAGATGATAAATTCTTTGGAAGATTTTTTACAGTATCATCTTAAGAAAAAGTCTATTCAGAAATAAATAATATTTAAAATATGGTATTATCGGCTTATCTTATAAAAGCACCTTATTGGCTGGCCTGGCAGTATATGCGACTGTTCAAAAAGCTTGATGATATTGTGTTTTATATTGATTCTGAGCATGATTATTTTCTTATAGAGAACGTGCTTCCATATATAGAAAAACCATACAAAATTGTTGCCCGTAATAAAAAAGTATCCGGAAAACTTCGGCAAAAAGGAGTGAAAGTGTCTGCATGGCCTGCATTTCCGCGTTTATTGATTATGACAAGACATGCATTTCACAGGTTTCCTATAAATATTGTAAAAAAGATCGGAATGCGTCATGGCCCATATCATTTCAAAAAAATGATTCATCCTGATAAATATAATGCATTTGATCTTTTTCTTTTTACCTCAGAAGTTGAAGTTGAAAAAGCACAAAGTAAAGGAATAAAATCAGGAGTTTCGGGAGGGTATCCCAGGTTGGATGTTTTCAAAAGAGAAGATACCATTGCTTTTAGTGAGAAAATCAAGAACAGCGAAACTTTTGATGAGCAGAAAGCTGCCGTTCTTTTCACTGCTACCTGGGATAAATCAGGCTTGAGTGCAGTAGATAAATGGATATGTCATTTGCCTGCATTAGTTTCAAAATATAATGTTTTTGTAAGCTTACATCCTATGATGTCTGAAAATTATATAAGAATGGTAAAATCAGTGAAAGGTATTCAATATGTTCAAGCTGAAGAATTACCGGCATATATGCTGGCCTCTGATTATCTTATAAGTGATACCAGTTCGGTAATTGCTGAATATTGCGCACTAAATAAAGCTGTAATTACTTTTAATGTAAATATAGGAGGGAGGCTTACTCCGGAAATAAGTGAGATGATTCGGGATGTTTCAATTAGTATCGAAAGTGTTGATCAAATTGATAATGCAATAGAGGAGTATATTTTAAATCCGGAGCTTAAAAAGAATGAACGTGAGCGCTGGAATAAGATTTTCTTCGATGATATAGATGTTTCACATGGAGAAAAAGCAGCCAGGCATATTAATGATTTTATAAAATCGAATTATAATTCAAATCTCATTCCTTAGGATACATAAAACAGAAAACAAGAGTAAAGAAGACAAACATTGTCTGGCCCAGCTGAGCGTCAATGGGATTATTGCCAATCATATTTATTGCATAGGCAATCATAAAAACCTTAAACGGAAATATTTTATATGCCTTTGTCTTTACAACAGGATAAATGTAAAACACAAAAAACAGTATAAGCCCCACACTTCCCAGTGTTAACAAAAACAGCAAGTATTGGCTGTGAGGTTTCATTTTTTCACCCTGCAATACAGAATCATTCTTTTCTAAACCATACTCAACGGCAATGAATAAATCACCGGTTCCCCATCCAAAAATCGGTTTCTTTTTAAAAGCTTCATAAGATGCTTTCCATAAATCAATTCTTTGAGTGAGAGTGCTCCAATTGGGATTGTTTGTTTCATTGTAAATATGTATTCCTTTAATTGTTTGGTGAATCCTTTCAAGTATTCCCGGCCACTCTGTGTATAAGTGGTTTGTTATACCTTGCTCAACAGCTTTTATATCTTCATCTGTTAATTCTTGAAGCCCCTCCCTGTCTTTTCGTAGTCCCTTGGAAGTCAGATACCTAAACAATGTAAATCGAATATCATAGCCTTTTTTATCTGTGCTGTAATAATCAATATCACTTCTGTTGTTCCACTCATCTTGCAGTTCATCTTCCGCAATATAAATATAAACAGGATTGCCGTTTTCCCATTCTTCTATGGGCAGAAAATGCTTATAAGGATTTCCTTCTTTAGTATGTGTTTCCAGTGCTTCAACTGATACCTCTGTTTTTGTTGATTCAAATTGGTTAACATATCTTACAATCATAACAGAAAACACTATTCCGACTATTAAAAGTGAAGCACTAACAATTTTTATATATATTGAATGCTTTTTAAAAAATATATAAACTAAAATAAATACAATTACTGCTGACAGTGCTGCCAGGCTTGACAATGCACGGGTGAGAATAAGGAAATACAACATCCACAGTGACAGCAGTAGCGAAACTACAAACCAGGCTTTGTTTTTTGTGCTTTTTCTTACAAGGTATGGCAAAAGAAACATTGAAAGCACCAACATCAAATTGAAATACAAATGATATGAAAACATCAATATTTTCCGGTGATTTGTTATGTCATTTATAAGATAGTTGGCAAAGCTTATGAAAGATACTGCTATGACTGAAGCAACAAATAAGTAAAGTATTATTCTTATTTTCTTAATGTCTATTTCATGAGAAGAAACGATAATCAAAGTAAGAGTGAGTGTGGGTAATTTATGCTTCAAATCAGAGCCCAGTGCATACATCAGGTCTTCAGTCCACAACAAGCCAACTAAATGCATCACATAAATCAGTGTAAAAACAATTGCCGGTTTATTGTTGAAAAATTTATTGAATTTATCTTTATAACGGCCTTCCAGCAACCAATTAACGCCAAGTCCTATTTGCACGACACTCACCATATAAATTGAAGTGGGCATTGATGCTGCCAGCAAACACAATAATATAAAGTAAACCCAGAAGTGAAAAGTTTGTCTGTCTTTATTTGTTGTGGATAAAATACTCATAATGGCACTTTATTGAATAAGAGGCAAAAATAATGTTATTATTAATAACCATCATTTTTTGATAATATTTTATCTGATGATAAGAAGGAAATATTTTCTTGGTAATTAGATTGAACCGCTGGCGGGGTTTTGCACCAAATCCTGCCAGCGGCTTTATGCCCTGGCAGCGATTAATTATAATTTAAAACTAAAAACTTCAAACATATTTTTTC
>CAZTPA010000110.1:0-7068 GCA_964614525.1 uncultured Bacteroidales bacterium
TTACTAAGCAACAAATCAGTAACCTAACAGAAGGTTCCGACAAGCTTACTCTTGCTGATAAAAATGAAGAAGGTGCAAAACTACTTTCTCTACAAACTTCACAGCAATTGGGTATACAAGCTTTGTCTTTGGCTTCTCAATCAAACCAATCAGTTCTTCGTCTATTCCAATAAGAATAAACTTAAAACTGAAGACTATAAGGCTGGCGGGAAGAACTCCCGCCAGTTTTTTATATATAAACATTACTTAAAATGGCATAAAATTTGCTTTAATGTATTTGAAAAAACAAGAGTTTAAAGGAATTATTATGTCTAAAAAAGCAATTACCAATGTACTACCTGAAGTAAAAGGCCAATACGAAGAATTTCCCTATCCTTTAAGGAAGGTGGAAAATGAAAAAAGAATGTTTATAACTACTAATGGGTCACGACTAGATGTCGTAAACCATTATTGCTTTAAAGGAATTGCCTAGTCATGAAGGCTTTATCAATGCCAATCAGGCATTTTATGATCTGATTACCCTGGGGAAGTCATTTGAAGAAGCCATAGAAGGGGATAAGAAAAGCTATACCTTGAGGTATATCGATTGGGAACATCCGGAAAACAATGAGTTTCATGTTACTGATGAATTTGCTGTAGCAAGAGAAGGACGTAATGACACCTATCGCCCGGATATTATATTGTTTGTAAACGGTATTCCAATGGTTGTTATAGAATGTAAAAGCCCAGCAGTGGAATCAACCAAATCACCTGTGGAATTGGGAATAGAACAACATTTGCGAAATTCATCAAAAGAAGGTATCAGGGCCTTATATCAATATTCGAATTTGCTGTTAAGTATTGCTGTTAATGAGGCGAGCTATGCAACAACTGGCACAAATAAGGAATTTTGGTCTAAATGGCGGGAGCAATTCAGGAATAAGGCTTTGGAATCGAATTATTATTCTATTTTAAATGGTTTGAAAAACAAGCCGTTGGCAAAAGAAGATAAAGAAAGCCTTTTTGAAAATAAAAAGCCGGAAGTAAAGCGTTATTTCAACTCAATAGATCAGGAGGCAGAAGAAAAACAGGGAATAACAGAACAGGATAAGCTAATTTTTGGGTTATGCCGAAAAGACCGTCTGCTGGATATCTTTCGGAATTTTATATTGTATGATAACGGTGAGAAGAAGATTGCCCGGTATCAGCAGTATTTTGCAGTTAGCGACACACTGAAAAGGATTTCAGAATTTGATGATACAGGAAAAAGAAAAGGAGGCGTTATCTGGCATACCCAGGGTAGTGGCAAATCACTAACCATGGTAATGCTGGCCCAGTTGATAGCGGCAAATAAGAACATTCAGAATCCTAAGATATTATTGGTTACAGATAGAATTGATCTGGATGATCAAATATCGGATACATTTAAAAAATGTCAGAAAGAAGTTCGACAGGCAAAAACCGGAAGTCATCTGGCAGCTTTGCTTGAAGATAATGATGATGCCATTATAACTACTATCATAAATAAGTTTGAGGCCGCAGTAAAACAGACGAAGAAACCGTTTTTGTCACCCGATATTTTTGTGTTGGTTGATGAAGGCCACCGCACGCAGTATGGCACGTTTAATGTAAACATGCAGCGCGTATTTCCCAATGCTTGTTTTGTAGCATTTACCGGAACTCCACTAATGAAAAAAGAGAAGAACACAGCTTTGAAATTTGGTGGATATATTGGTATTCCTTATACAGTGACAACTGCTGTAGAAGATGGAGCAGTTGTGCCCATATTGTATGAAGGGCGGCATAATCTGATGGAAATAAATGAAAAGCCTTTGAATAATTTCTTTGATAAGGTTTCAGAACCTTTGAGTGACTATGGGAAAGCAGCATTAAAAAGAAAGTTTAATACTATAAATGAACTTAATAAAGCTGAGCAGATTGTTTATGCCCGTGCCTGGGACATTAGTGAGCATTATTCGAATTTCTTTCAGACTCAAAATGAAATGTATAAGCCGAAAGCCCAACTTGTAGCTCCCACGATCAAGACGGCATTGCTGTACAAAGAATATCTGGATGAAATCGGCATGGTTAGTTCGGAAGTGGTAGTAACACAAAGTGATCAGCGTGAGGGAACAGAAGACGCTTATTATTCCAATAACAAAGAGAAGAAGCGGGAAGAGGACTATTTTAATGCTATGATTGACAAGTATGGTGATATTAAAGCATTTGAAAAAAGCATTATTGGGCAGTTTAAAAAGCGCGAGCATCCGGAAATACTCATAGTTGTAGCAAAGCTGCTTACGGGCTTTGATGCACCAAATAATACTATTCTTTATTTATGCCGTAGTCTGAAAGAGCATACATTGCTACAGGCAGTCGCCAGAGTAAACAGGGTTTTCCCTGGCAAAGATTATGGATACATAATTGATTATTACGGCAACCTGGAGAATCTGGATAGTGCGCTTTCTACCTACTCAGGCTTGAAAGGATTCGAAGAAGAAGATTTGAGCGGCATGCTCAGCAGTATTAATGAAGAAATTAAAAAACTTCCGCAGGCACATGCCGAAGTTTGGGAGATATTTAAAACCTTGCAGGGGAAAAGTGCTGATGTATCAGCCTATGAGGAGTTGCTATCTGCTGAAGATAAAAGGAATAAGTTTTATGAGAAGCTTTCGGTATATGGTCGCATGCTTAAGTTGGCGCTATCCTCTGTAGAATTTGTAACTAATACACATGAAAAGAAGATTAATACATATAAGCAGGATGCTAAGTTTTTCTATAAACTTCGGGTGGATGTGAAGCGCAGGTATAACGATGATATGGCTTATAAAGAATTCGAGCCGCAAATACAAAAACTGATTAATAAGCATATTTCAACGGATGGTGATATCCTGAAAATAACTGAACTGGTTGATATTTTTAATAAAGAACAGCGTGAATCAGAGGTGGAGAAGATTCATGGTAAGGCTGCTCAGGCTGACCATATTGCCAGCCGAACAATAAAAGCTATCAATATTAAGATGCAGGATGATCCGGTTTATTACAAAAAATTCGCTGAGTTAATAAAGCAAACCATTGAAGATTACCATCAAAAAAGAATTGAAGAAGCAGTGTACTTAAAAAAGGCAAGGGAATATGAGAAGAAGTTTTTTGATGGAAAAAGAGATGATGCACCCTCTGAATTGGCACATAATGAAGTAGCATTAGCATTTTATAATCAAAGTAAAGACAAATTTACTAATGTTGATTTATTAAAGAGTGATTTCCACGTGGAAGTGGGAAAAACGGTCGATGAAATAGTAAAAAAACATATTTACATTAACGGAAAGAAGGTTGTTGACTGGCAATATGATACTGATATTTCCGGCAGGATCAATATCGACGTTGGGGATGCGGTATATGAGCTATTGAAGAAGTATGACCAGGATGTTAACTGGGAAGAGATTGAAAGCCTGATTGAAGAGTCGTTAAAAATAGCTGTACATAAATACAAGTAATATGCTGCAGCATGAAATCATATATGGCAGCTCTCTTATTCGCTATCAGTTGAGCTATGCTGACAGGAAAACCCTGGGAATAAAAGTGTATCCTGATAAATCAGTACATGTTATTGCTCCCTATGATACAGAGGAAAAAAGAGTTAGAGATAAAGTAAGGAGTAAAGCTGCCTGGATATTGCGTCAACAGGATTTCTTTCTTTCTTTTCAACCTATTACGCCACCACGAAAATACATAAGTGGGGAAACCCATTTATATCTGGGAAGACAATACCGACTTAAAATAATTAAGTCTGATAGTAAGTCGGTGAAGCTGGAAGGCGGAAATATAAAAGTGTTTACTCCGGATACAAAAAACATAGAACGTATTCAAAAGCAGCTGAAATCATGGTATAGTTCCAAAGCGGATATTCACTTTAATAAGCTATTTGAAGAGGCTTTACCAATAGCAAATTCCATATTTGAGGGTGATGTAAAGCTGAAGTTCCGTTGGATGGAGAAGCGATGGGGTAGTTGTAGTAAAAGTGGCGTAATCACGCTAAACACTGAGTTGATTAAGGCCAGTAAGAAAAGCATAGAATATGTGATCATTCATGAAATCTGTCATTTGCTGCATCTAAACCACAGTGCAGAATTTTATAAACTTCTTTCTAAGTTTTACCCCGATTGGCGCCGCACCAAGGATCAACTGGAAAGATTTATGGTGTGAGGGATGGGTGGATAGGATAGAAGGGATTTCCTTTTTAGTCGAGTTTTTACTAATTTTATGAATCTAAAGGAAATGTGATTGTGAAGATGACAGGTGAAAGACAGTTTTTAAATTATCTTATTGAGTAATGTTAAAATGAAAAAATACAACTATGAAACTTTATTGGGCCTCAACAGAAGATGGATATGAAGATTGGTTTATCGTCGCGCCAAATGAAAATGAAGCTGCTAGGGAGCATGAATTGAGAGAAGGCTACAATAGAGGTGTCGCAAAAGCAGAGTATATTTGTAATATTCCTGATAATTTGATAGACAAGTATGGGCTTAATGATCCTGATTGGGTGTCTCATGAATTACTATTGGATCTTGGTGCTAAAATATTTTCTTATAAAACTCCGCGAAGAGTTAATTATAGAGGAAAACTATTTGTTGAAGGTGATTTCGTTGAAAAAATGATGTTTGAGCAACTCGAGGATAAGAAGGGAGTATATATCATAAAAGAACAAAATTCTAATAGATATAAATTTGGTAAAACAACGAATCTTGAGCAAAGAATCAAGACTCATAAAGTTTCGAATCCTAATAACCTGAAATTGGTATATTTTATAGCAACGGAGGATTATCATAAACTTGAAACTGTCTTAAAGAAGGGGTTCAGCGATATGAAGATTGACGGTGAGTGGTTTATCCTGGATGATGAATGCGAAAAGATATTAGAAGCAAATCTGGCATTATTACAAGAAAATGCTCCTGAATTCTTCAAAATATATAATATTAAAGATGTTGCAATTCAAGCAAGATCATATTAAAACTGCTAAACCATAAAAAACATTAAATCGTTACCTCTAAGAACAGAATTCTTATATGAAGAAGCTACAACAATATTAAAAAAAAAATTATGGCAGGCAATTCTACTCAAAAAACAGAAGATGTATTAGACCTTTTGGCAAACAGACCACTAGAGCAACTTTCCGAAAATAATGATTTGTTTTCTTTGAGAGACAGATCAACAGCAATCACAAACTTCATTAATAATACATTATTGAAGAAAGATGATTCAAACGTGGAATTCAAGTACAATATTTCAATAATAGGTCTATTTGGAGATTGGGGAAGTGGAAAAAGCAGTTTGATTAACAATATTATAAACGAAAGTAAATATAACAACAAAAAATATAAGACCATAGGATTTCCTGCATGGGAGTATGAACAAAGTACTGATATTGCATTGGCATTTTTAGATTTTTTATTGGAACATACGGACTCGGCTAGTGGATTAAATAGGAATAAAATCCTTATGAATGCCTACGAAGTATTCAAAGGCATTGCTCAGGATACACAAATAAATTTACCTTTTCTCAGCTTTAAACCGGAAAATAGTTTGAGAAAAGTTGAAGAACTGAGGAATAAACGGGGGTTTGATAGTTATTATCAAAAAAAGAAAAAGCTGGAAGATAATTATAAAGAAATAGTTGAAAAGATACTAAACTCTGGTAATAAGAAAAAATATGAAAAACTAATTGTTTTTATAGATGACCTTGATCGTTGCGAACCGGAAAACATACTTAAGATGATTAGTAGTTTAAAGTTATTCTTTTCCGGTAGGGAAAACGAAAAACTCAGTGTTGCTCATTTTATTGCCATAGATAAAGAAGCAATAAAGCAAGCCATTAAAACCAAATATAAAGACGAAATAAAAGCCGAAGAATATTTGGAAAAAATTATTGATGTTAGTTTTAATCTTCCCAAATTTCAAGATACTAAAAAAGTAATCAATAAAGTTTTTGATCAAATTGGTTTAAAGAGGTATAGCAATATAGCCGTTAGGATGCTTATAGCTTTGCAATTGACTAATCCGAGAAAGGTGAAAAAATTACTTGCAAAACTATACTTAATAAGTAACGATACGCCGGAAGATAAACTAAAGCCCAGATTTCTTGATGTTCAAAAACAAAAAGCGGAAGTGGGTGATGAAAGCAAAACACCGTATTTGTATGATTTTGTAGTTTTCTTTTTCCTTCTTATAATACACGAGCTAAGCCCGGAGGAATACAATACATTCTATGATTTGAAAGGACGGGGAGAATACTTTGATAAACTATTTAAAAAACACAATAGGACACATATAGATATTATGCCCAATATTGATTCAATGAATCATATATTGTCTCATTATGCTGAGAGAAAAAGTATTGCAATAAAAGAGATATGCTCTTCGATTGATTTAAGTAAGTTTAAGGATTATAATGACGATAAAAAGACTTTTCTTCTTACTTCTGATGATTCTGTTTTGAACGGGTTTAGATTTCAAATAATGATGTTTATTGTTCCATTTTTACCTGATGATATAAGAGTGTTTGAAGATCAGGATTATGGAGTAAATAAACCGGATTTTAAAGATGGATCGAAAGCTGGTCCTGAAGAATTACCACTTTCGAGTGATAATAGGAGAATAAAAGATCATATAGATGAAGCTTTGGAAACAAACACTAATGAATTTATTGTTAAGTATTTTGGAAGTTCAAAACAAAGGAATTTGTATTTGTTTTGCTTATTTCTTGCAAAAAACATTCCTGAAATAATATCAAATGATATTTGCATTCCAGACAATAATTATGAAATTATTAATTTTCTCGAGTTTTTAGATAAATATACGTAAGCAAACTAAATATACAATACTTCGAGCAAAACTACATTGCAAAAAAAAATAGCACAAAGGATTTCCTGGTTGAACAAAACAACATACTACAATGGTGAAGGAGTTGATCTATTAGCTGATAATATAATTGTTGAAGTTAAAGCATATGGAACAGAGCATTCCGTAATTATCAACTACAATGATACAGTAAGCTTGTTTATATTGTGGCAGAACTAATGCAAAAGA
>CAZTPA010000111.1:0-6947 GCA_964614525.1 uncultured Bacteroidales bacterium
AACTTTCAACTTTTTCAAATTGCACTAAAGAAAACCACTTATTTGTGTCCGTAAAAATGTTTTCTACCTGCAAGCCTGTTTGTTTTGCAAATTGCGCGATATCTTCTCTTGTATATTTTTGAGAATTTTCTGTGTGTATAGTTTCTCCTGCATTGATTTTTATTTTTTCCTCAAATAAATCGCTTGCAATTTCCATATCATTTAATGCTTTAAGATGCATTTCTATTCTGTTTTTTTCTTCATCATAAAATGCAAGATGTTCAAATTGGTCAGGATTGAAGTTTGTTCCTGCTAAGGAATTTACCACATTTAAAATGTTTTTGTTAAATGCTGCTGTTACATTTTTACTATCATTATATGCGTTTTCTAAAACTTTAATATCCTTTACCATGTCAAGTCCCAGCAAAAATTGATCACCACTGTTCATTATGTTTTTTATATTTTCAAGCAGTTTTATTGATTCACTTTTGGGTAAGTTTCCTAAAGTGCTGCCAAAAAAACAAATCATTTTTTTCGTGTTTTTTGGAATTTGGTTGATGTGTTTCATAAAATCAGCCAGCATACCTTTTATTTTTATTTCCGGAAAAATTTCTAAAAGAGTATTTGATGATTCTTTTATGCATGAGGCACTAACATCTACAGGCATGTACCTGATTGTTTCAAGATTTTCGGAAGGACAAGAATTAAAAAGTATGGATATCTTTGAGCAATCGCCACTGCCAAGTTCAATGATGTCTATATGTTTTTTTGTTTTTAATAATTGAACTGCAATTTGTTCTAAAATAGATTTTTCTGTTCGAGTTGGATAATATTCTTCAAGCCGAGTTATTTCTTCAAATAGTTTTGAGCCTGTAGAATCGTAAAAATATTTACTTGAAATATGTTTTTGTTTAGAAGTAAGACCTTGTATTATCTCATTAATTTCATCTTTATCATCAGTAATATCTTCGGGAAGATAGTTGCATATTTCAATTTTACCTTTCTGAACTATTTCTGTATTTTGAATTTCCATATTGTTTAATTTTATTTAAAGAATTTTCAAAAAAAAACTGTACTATGCGGACTTAACATCCGGTATTCCGCTTTCTGTAGGGTTTTTTGGGTTATTGCTCCATTCAAACCATCCTCCGTCATAAACAGAAACTCTGGGCCATCCCATTAGCCATGCATTAAACCATGCTTCGCTTCCACGCCAACCTGTGCCACAATAAAAAGCCAGATGTTTGTCCGGAGTAATATCATTCTTAATCCAATTATCAGCAATCTCATTAAATTCACGGGTAGTATGGTCAAGATTTCTGTAATTTTCCATATGGTATGCATCGGAACCACAGTCGGCAAATACTGCACCCGGAATTCTGCCTTTTTTCTCAATATAATTGTAGCCGCTAACTTCTCCGATATACTCGGGGTAACTTCTCACACAAATCAAATCAGCATCATTAGAGGCAATTATCTCTTTTGCTTCAGGAGTATCAACTGCGAGGTGTGGATTTGCAGGAATTTGTGCTCCGAAATCAGAAACAGCATGTTTTTTTTCATCAGTAGATGAAATATCAAAACCTTCATCCTGCCATGATTGAAATCCTCCGTTTAATACTCGAACATCATTAACTCCTGCATACATCATTATAAATGCAATACGAATAGCACCAATGTCACCTGCAGCACTGCCCGGAAATGGATCGTCATTATTGGGAAACATGAACTTTCCGTACAACACAACAGTAGTGTCAGAACTAATGCCATGTTGCTCAAATGTTTTTTTTAATTCCTCCGGAGTACGCCTGTTCCATGTTTCAGGGCTTTCAACTGCCAAAGTGTCCATATCAATGGCTCCGGGAATATGCCCGCTGAGATAAGCATCACGATTTCTGTAATGTGCATGAACAATTACATATTTGTTATTATTATACGCCGGCGGGTTATTTCCATTTATAAGGCTGTTTACCCATTGTGCAGAAACAAGGTTTTTGTACCTGGGCAAATACTCTGTTGGTAAATCGGGATTTTTCAGCCATTCTTCTTCAAATTTATTATAAACAGCAACATTTTTATATCCGGATTTCAAAAATCTATTGGCAACGGCTAATGTTTCCGACGGCTCATTTCCATAAATAATAAGATTATCGCTTGTGAGAATGTTTTTATTGCGTACAATTTCTATCCAATCAAGATATGCAGTCCATTTTGCAGGCAAGCTTTTTGCCCCTTTTATATGTCCTCCTCTTACTTGCTTGCCATAATGCCAGCCATTATATAAGTCAACAGGACGTATGTCAATGATTTTTACTTGTGGATTTTTGCTTTGCTCAATAAGCTCAGAGGTTTGTAGTTCTTTTATCATAAGAGTTTTATTAGTTTGTCAAATTAAATATATTAACCTGACAAAGTGTTGTTATCTATTTTTATCTAATGAATTGATTTCGTCTTTTAAATTTTCTTTCACCTTAATCAGCATATCTATTATTTTGTTTTCTTCTTCTTCAGTAAAGCCCTCAAATGCTTTTGATATTGCTGTTTTAGCATGTGGTAAAGCATTTTTGTATAGTTCAAGACCTTTGTCTGTTAAATTTACAACATTATAGCGTTTGTCTTTATTATAAATACTTCGTTTTAAAATATTCTGTGATTCTAAATTGTCAAGCGCCCTTTTTAACCTTACTTTATCAATCGCTAAATAGTCAACAATTTCCTGCTGGGTTCTGTTCGGTTTATTTTTCAAAAAAGATAAAATACTCCATCTTAAAGGATCTAAATCATAAGCATTTTTGTTTAAGTGTTTTTGTAAAACAATCCCTATGTCTTTTGATATTTGTCCCGATAACATTCCTAATGATCTGTCAAAATGATATTTTCTTGTCATTTTTTGATTTTATTATGAATAATAATTTATAAAATTAACAATTAGTTACATTTGAAACTAATTATCTTTATATAATTTTCAAAAAGCAGTTTCTTCCTTCTTTATTGGTGGATTTTTCACAAAATCGTTTTATATTTGAAGATTACTAATGTCCACTTTAAACTAATTAAAGCTCTTTGAAATAGAAGATAATAAGTGCTTTAAAGCTTTATTGTACATAAACGATTTGAATTAATTATTGAATTTTGTTTTACACAATTCGCTGACATGCTTTATTTGTCGTTGTTTTTCATAGTAAATTTCACCCACTAGGGTGATTGTTTTTCATGCATGTCCATTTGTTCTATCGCTATTTCACCTCTACGAGGTGATTTTTGTAAGCCCTCTTAGAGGGCAAATATCGATAGAAAAGAAATGCAAAATACTAAAACTAGCGCCCCGATAGGGGTGCAATAATAATTGACACGATAATATTAATCAAAACAAAATATTCATAAAATTAAATATTCTACAGACTTTAGACATGTTATTGTCAAGGTAATCGTCTGCTTATGAGCTAATTAAAAACACTAATTATCAATATATCAAAGAGTTTTTTACAACAAGCTATCTATTAGACTAATTAAAGTGGACAGCAATGTTTAAAGATATTAAATGATTTATTATGTATAAATATTTATTTGGACCGGTTCCGTCAAGAAGGCTTGGAATGTCATTAGGTGTTGATTTAGTGCCAAAAAAGGTATGTACACTGGATTGTGTTTATTGTGAGGTTGGAAAAACTACAAAATTAACAGTTGACAGGAAAGAATATATTAAGCTGGAAAAGGTTAAAGCAGAATTGAAGAATTATTTTGAAAACAATCCGGATCCTGATTATATTACATTTTCGGGTTATGGCGAACCAACTTTAAATATTCACATTGGTGAGGTTCTACAATTTATAAAGCAAATAAAACCATCTATACCCGTTGCTGTATTAACAAACGGCACATTATTTTATGATAAGAAAATAAGAGATGCCCTGATGGATGCTGACGTCGTTCTCCCTTCAATAGATGCAGCAACAGAAGAAGTTTTTCAAAAAATAAATCGTCCTTCAAAAAAATTATCAATCGACAAACATATTCAAGGATTGATAGAATTCAGAAAAGAATTTAAAGGCGAGATTTGGTTAGAAGTATTTGTTTTGCCGACTTACAATGATTCAGAAAATGAGCTGGAGGAATTAAAAAAGCTTATTATGCAAATTAATCCAGACTCTGTTCAGTTAAATACACTAGACAGACCGGGTACAGTTCCGGATTTGAGAGGAGCAACCAGAAAGGAATTATTGCGCATTGTTAATTTATGGAAGCTAGATAATGTTAAGATAATTGCAGCATCGCCGGAAAGAAAAAAACAACAGTCATATAGAAAAGATACAGAAACTGCAATTCTGGAAACGATAGCAAGGAGGCCTTGCACACCCGATGATCTGGCTAAAATTCTAGGCATGCATCTTAATGAGGTTAATAAATATCTGGATGTTTTGGAATCCGAAAACAAGATCGAGATGATTAGACAGGAGAGAGGAGTTTTTTATCATACCCGTGACAGTAAATAATGTTTTATCCGAAATGACTATTCAATATTAAAAAAGCATTAGCGATAAGTTTTTCTACCTTTTTATTTCATTAAACAATTTAGCTATTATTATGTTGAACTATTTAGTGTGTTTAACCAATAAAACTTTTCTATTATGCTAAGATATTTTATTTCGATAGTTCTGTTTATTTCTATCCTTCATTCATATGGACAAGAACCGGAGCCACTGCTTAAGCCTTATGGTTCTGTGCGTACCGGTTATTTTACTAAAAAAAATGATGGCAGAGATGGTAATATTTCATCAAAACATGAGGGAAGACTGAGATTACAATTGGGATTAAAACTTAGGGTTTTTGATAATTTAAGTTTAAACACAAGGTTTGCAGGTAGATTTTCTACTGCCCAGGAAGAATTTAGTTTTGTGCTGACAGATCATATTCCACCTGGAAAGGATGGCTTGAAGATGGGAAGCTCAACTATTGATGAATTTCATCTTGATTACAAGCCATTTGATGCTTTACGAATAAGGCTGGGACGAATGCAGACAAAATTTGAGTTAGGTGGTGTTCCAAAGAAATCACTGGACAGAAATGATAGTCCAAATACTGAAATTAACTGGACAGATGGCATCCATTTTACATATACAACCAAATTTGGGATGGCTGCGCACTTCATAGCACAATACAATTCGAAGAGTGGAGGTTCAAATATTTTTCGCTTACCTCTCAGTTTTGAAGATCCGGCAAGCAGAGTTTCATATTATGGAGTTCTACAGGATGTTAAAGAGGGTGGTTTTTTCGCTCAGCGAGAACTAAGTGCTACATATATTCCCCAAAGTATTCCTGATATAAATGAAAATAATTCCCCGAAAGATCTTTTTGCTGTGGCAACAAGATTGGCGGTTGCACCAAAGTTGGGAGCATTTGCAACACTCTTTATTGGCGGCGAACTTGGTTATGCAAACAGGTCTGCAAATAAAGCTTTACTAAATACCGGCTTCGTTGATGAAGGACAGGGTGGGCAAATGGCTTATCAGGTGAGTATTAATCTTCTTGATATGTTTGAAAAACACAATATAGGTTTCATTTTTGGTAATATTGACGATGGTTGGTTGATATCTCCGGATTTGCGTAGCAATAATTATGAAAGAGAAATTCGCCATCAATGGAAAATAACTAAAAAATTAAGTATGGAAAACAGAATCCGCTGGCGAAGTGACAAAGAGCAAATAGTGGGAGCGCAGCAAAAAAGACAGGATGTAGATTTGTATTTTAGATTTACCTATAAATTATAAATCAAATGTTATTTGCAAATCTTTTAAGCATAAGTTAAAAAAAATATATTTGATATCATCTTAATGTATATTACATAAAAAGCCGCTATTATTCTCAAATAATAGCGGCTTTTTAATGAAAAGTTAAAAATGGGATTATTTTATTTTGATAATTTTTAAAGCAAACAATAATAAAGCAACACCGGATAGAAATGCAAGTATTAATCCGAAACCCGGTAGAGCAGTACCACCATATCCGGCTCTTGCAAATGCTCTGATAATGTCAATAAAGCATAAAGCTGCAACACCAATAGAACCATAAAGGTTGAGCTTATCTACCAGCTCTGCTTTAAACTTAAAAACTTGTTCCCCTAAAACATTTATAACTGCAATTCCCAAAAAACCAAGAAATATAAAAACACCAAAAGCAGAACTAAATCCACTAACGGTTGCCGAATGAGATCCAAAAGGACCCATGCTCACTCTAAATGAAAACCAAGGAAGCATAACCATGATTGTTCCAAAAAGGCCAATTCCGGCTTTTATTAAATTTGCTTTAGGAATTTGTTTAAAATCAAATCCGCTAAAATCTGGTTGTTGTTTTTCTTTTTCCATAATGCATTATTTTTTAAAGTTTATTCTGTTATTTAGCTAAATATACTATTTGTTATTACAAAAACACTACAAATATATTATTTTTTAAATTATATATAAAGTTTTGATTTATTTAAATTGCTTATTAAGCTAATTTAATATCAAAAGCTAATTTGCCAGATTTAAAGACAAATATTTGGCATTCACTAATAAAGATTTTATTTCAGCATGCTGCTCAGCTAATTTAGCTTCAAATTTTAAACAAATCTATCATGAAAAAAATCAATTATTTATTTGTATCCCTAATTTTACTTTCTTCTTGTGTAAAGCACATAGAAAGACCATTTGTAATTAATGGACAAGGACCTGTTTTGACTGAGGAAGTTGTTGGTGCAGAGTTCCACGCTGTTAAAAGCAGCATTGCTGCTAATATTAATATCTATGAAAGTGAAGACCATTATGTTAATGTTATAATGGAAGAGAATTTGTTTGAATACCTAAATGCAAGTGTTATAGACGGTGTTCTTACTATAAATTTTGGCGAACAGAAAGTCAGAAGCATTAAAGGAATTAGAATAGATATTTATTCTCCCTCTCTTCATTGTTTTGAATTATCAGGAGCAGGTG
>CAZTPA010000112.1:0-6884 GCA_964614525.1 uncultured Bacteroidales bacterium
ACTTTAAACTTCCTTTCCCAAAATCACCACCACTGTATTAAACCACTTGTTGTTTTTTCTTAGTTTTGCATTATTATAAAAAAATATGATTATGAAAACTTTCATGCTATTTCTTTTTCTGTTTGCGTTGGTAGGACTATCGTCATGTTCACATGATAATGATAATGTTGAAGTCAGTTTACCTGATTTCAATATTGAAAAGGCGCAGTATTTATATCAATTTGCTTTTAATTGCATTGATAAGGAATATCCCAATAAGCCGGGACATGTTCTGGGAAACGAAAGCTATTTGAAACCTCCAAGAGTTTTGCATCCTGCTTTTTACGGCTGTTTCGACTGGCACTCATCTGTTCATGGGCACTGGACTTTGGTGAATATCTTAAAAAGGTTTCCGGAAATTGAATACAAGGATGATATAGTGGCTAAACTCCAGGCAAATATTACAGTTGAGAACATTAAACAAGAGATACTTTATTTTGATGATGAACATAATAAGAATTTTCAACGCACTTATGGTTGGGCATGGTTGCTCAAACTTGATGAAGCTCTTCGCGAATGGGATAATCCTGTGGGTGAAGATTTGCGCAAAATTCTGCAACCATTATCGGATATGATAGCCGACAAATTTATAGACTTCCTGGATGTTTTAAATTATCCGATACGTGTTGGTGAGCATCCAAATACAGCCTTTGGGATGTCTTTTGCATATGATTACGCCAAAAAGTACAATCCGGAATTAGCTTCAAAAATTGAAGAAAAGGCAAGAATTTATTATTTCAATGATGAAAATTGTCCTTTATCATGGGAGCCCGGTGGTTTCGATTTTCTTTCACCATGCCTGCAGGAAGCCTCGCTAATGCTGAAAATTTTACCAAAAGATGAATATAAAGAATGGTTGCAAAAATTTTTGCCTGACTTTGAAGTAAATCCGGATAAATATATGGAACCTGCAATTGTGCCGGACCCTAGTGATGGAAAGTTAGCTCATCTTGACGGACTTAATTTCAGCCGAGCATGGTGTTTGTTTGAGATGGGACATACACTGCAAAATAATAAAATGCTGAAGTTGGGCAAAGAGCATTTCGATTTTAGTTATGAAAAAATGGATACTGAGGAGTATGCCGGTTCGCACTGGCTTGCTTCATTTGCTACTTATGCGCTTATAAAGGGAATGAGGAAGTAGTCAATGAATACTGTAAAAAGAATCACTTGCCCGCCTATTGTGTTGAAAATCAATTGATAAATAAACATTAGAGGTTAAATAAAGCAAAAAATATAATACTGTTTGAATTTTATTGTATTTTTATCTCTTAAACTTTTTGCGAGAATATTTCGAATTGCGTATTACTTATTTATATGCAAAAAGTTAGCGGGATTTTAAAAATATTTTATATAATTATCAATTATGGCTTGGTATAAAAAAGAAGAAGTTGAAAAGAAAACTGTAAGAAAGAGTTTGTGGGTGAAATGTAAAAAATGTGGCTTCCATATCTACGAAAGTGAATGGATAAAAAAACTGCATGTTTGTCCTAATTGCAATTTTCATGGCAGTATTACTTCATGGGACAGAATAAATCTTTTGTTTGATAAGGGTTCCTTTAAAGAATTGTATGCAAATATTTCGCCTGTTGATTCTTTGGGTTTTATAGATTTGAAGGGTAGCTATAAGGATAAGTTTGAAGCGAACAAGAAAAAATCAGGACTCTCGGAGGCTGTTGTTGCAGGCCATGGTAAGATAAACGGAATTGAGGCAGCTACTGCAGTGATGGATTTTCGTTTTCTCGGTGGGAGTCTTGGCAGTGCTACCGGTGAAAAAATTCTGCGTGCTGCAAATTATGCTTATGAGAATAATATTCCATATATAGTCTTCTCCGAATCCGGTGGCGCAAGAATGCAGGAAGGTGTATTGTCACTTATGCAGATGGCCAAAACTTGTTCAGGGATTGCTAAGCTTAATAAGAAAAACATTCCTTATATATCAGTTATTGCTAATCCCACTACAGGAGGTGTTACAGCCAGTTATGCCATGATGGGTGATATAAATATCTCTGAACCATTCGCTGTTATTGGCTTTGCAGGGAGAAGAGTTATTGAACAGACTATTGGTGAAAAATTACCTGATGACTTTCAAACAGCAGAATATTTGCTAGAGCATGGCTTTGTTGATTCTATCGTAAATAGAAAAGACCTGAAAGATTATCTCAGCAATGTTTTGAGTTATTATAATCGTTAATTTTTGATTTTTTAAAATACCGAAAAATGGCAAAAAATACTTCATATAAAGGCAGAAAAGCGCAGGAGACCAAGGCAAAGAAAATGCATAATGGCAAAACAGCATGGGAAATTGTAATGATTAGCCGGCATCACAAACGTCCTGTAATGCAGGATTATATTTCATTAGTATTTGACAACTTTATTGAATTGCACGGCGATAGGTATTACGCTGATGATCTTGCTATTGTTGGTGGTTTTGCTGAGATTGGCGGACAGAAACTTATGCTGATAGGACATAATAAAGGTAAAGATACAAATGAAAATATTGAGAGAAATTTTGGAATGGCCCGCCCCGAAGGTTATCGTAAAGCGCTTAGATTAATGAGGCTGGCAGAACGTTTTAACCTGCCTATAGTTACAATCATTGATACACCCGGCGCATTTCCGGGTATGGAAGCAGAACAACGTGGACAAGCAGAATCTATAGCTAAGAATATTACAGAAATGGCAAAAATTGAGGTTCCTATTGTTGCTGTTGTTGTTGGTGAAGGTGGTAGTGGTGGCGCTCTGGGAATTGGAGTGGGCGATAAGATTCTTATGTTGTCAAATGCTATTTATTCTGTGATTTCTCCGGAAGGTTGCGCTTCTATTTTGTGGAGAGACGCCAAATATGCTCCGGATGCTGCTGAAGCTTTAAATATTACTGCTGATTCGCTCCTGCAACTTGGTGTAATCGATGAAATTATTCCGGAACCTAATGATGGAGCTCATACTGATTATAAAAAAACAGCGGAGGCATTTAAAAACACTGTATTGAAGAATCTTAAATCATTGAGAAACTTATCAGTTGATAAATTGTTAGATAATAGAGCCGATAAATATGCCGCAATGGGTAAGTTTTCAATGGATAATTAAAACTCCGTGCATCTCCGTGCTCTCTGTGTCTCCGTGGTTTAAAAAAAAATATAAAATTAAAAAACTATGAATAAGAAAAATGAAATTTTAAGAATAACAGATACTACTCTTCGTGACGGACATCAATCACTTTGGGCTACCAGGATGAAAACTGATGATATTATGAAGATTGTTGATACTATTGATAATGTTGGCTATTACTCATTGGAAATGTGGGGAGGAGCAACTTTTGATGTGTGTATCAGGTTTTTATATGAAGATCCATGGGAAAGATTGCGTTTGATAAAATCTCAGGCTAAAAATACTCCTCTGCAAATGCTTATCAGGGGACAAAATATCGTTGGATATAAAAATTATCCCGACGATTTGGTTGAAAGATTTATTGAATTGGCTCATGGAAATGGTATTGATATTTTTAGAGTTTTTGATGCTCTAAATGATTCCAGAAATCTTGAAGTGCCTATAAAAGCTGTTAAAAAATTCGGTGCGCATGCTCAAGGAACACTTTCTTATACTATCAGTCCGGTGCATACCGTAGAAAAATTCGTACAGGATGCCAAGGCACAAGTTGATATGGGTATTGATTCGCTCTGTATAAAAGATATGGCAGGATTGCTCTCGCCAACTATGTCTGCTAAACTGGTTAGCGCTTTGAAGAAAGAATTAGATATCCCAATTCAAATACATTGTCATGCAACCAGCGGAATGGCCTACTCTGCATACCTGGATGGAGTAAAAGCAGGTGCAGGTGCTGTTGACTGTGCTATATCTTCTTTGGCAGGTTTTTCTTCCCAGCCGCCTGTGGAGACTATTGTTGCTATGTTTGATGAAACAGATTTTGATGTTAATCTCGATATTGATGCATTACGTAAAGTAAATAAATATTTTACCGAGCTTACTGTCGCAAGATATAAACCTAAAGGATTTCAGCCAATTATTGATTCTGAAATATTGGTTCACCAGATTCCCGGCGGAATGATTTCGAATTTTAAATCTCAGCTCGAACAGCAGGGTGCTTCAGATAAAATAACCGAAGCTTTGGAGGAAGTTTCTAAAGTAAGAAAAGATCTTGGTTATCCGCCGCTTGTTACACCTACTAGTCAAATTGTAGGAACACAGGCAGTTATGAATGTTCTTACAGGCGAAAGATATAAAATGGTACCCCAGGAAGTGAAGAATTATGTGAAAGGTATGTATGGCCGCTCTCCTGCACCTATTGATGCTAAAATTATCAAAAAAATTCTTGGTAATGAAAAACCAATAGATCACAGGCCTGCCGATGACTTAAAACCCATTCTGCCTACAGTTACAAAAACCATTACAAAACCGGAACTCGTTAAAAGCGAGGAAGATATTATCTCTTATTGCTTGTTTCCTGATGTTGCTATGGAATTTTTTAAATGGAGAGAACTTCCCAAAGATAGTCGCCCTAAGTCTCCCGCAGATTTAGAAGTTGAGGATTATGAAAAAGCGACTGAAGTTTCAAAACCCGGTACTCAAGAGCTCTTATTACATGAAGAAGATTATACGGGAATAAACTCTATTATCGAAAAAGCTGCGCAAATGCGCCTTGATGAAATTGTAATTAAGAAAGGAGATTTCAACCTTGCTTTAAGATCAGGAAATGGTGTAGCAAGTAAAGATTTTTCTTTTGAAGCAAATGAAAATCAAAACGCCTCAAATACTGCCGAAAAAGTTGATAAGAAACCAGAAATTAAGAAAAAAGAGGAAGTTATTGAAGCAGTTGACACTATAGATGCTGTTATGAGTGGAACATTTTACCGTGCAGCCTCAGAAGATAAACCTGCTTTTGTGGAAGAGGGGAAAGTGGTTAAAGCCGGTCAGACAATCTGTATACTGGAGGCTATGAAGCTTTTTAATGAAATACAATCTCCTTTTAAGTGTAAGATTGTTAAAATACTTATTGAAAACGGTACTAAAGTTACAAAGGGTCAACCTCTTATGGCTGTGGAAAAACTATAGTCTTTTAATATAGTCTTTTTATAATATTTTTATAATTTACAAACTCCCCGGTATAATTTCACGGGGAGTTTCTTTTGCCGCTTCATTAATTCCTTGCAAAAGAAAAAAAATTTGCAGAGAATAAAGTATCTTATTATTTACAGCAGAATTAGCTTAGCTATTAACAGAAATCTAAAAGTGTAAAATAAAATTTACAACATTCCCGAACTACTCGGCATAATATTCCTTGGAGTATCAGCTATAGCCCGGTCTATTTGTTCCAGCAATTCAGCCTTGTCTTTAGAAAGAGTGCCTGCCAGTACCAGGTTGTTAGATACATGATTACTCCTGTATATTACGTTCTCAACATCAATGTTTGCAATAAACAGCTTTAATTCCTCAATAAGCTCAACTATAGATTGTTGTATATAATCTCCCTTGAAACGATTCTTAAAATGATCTTCTCCAAAAGGTAAACTCAAAGTGAGAGTTGAGAGAAATTTAGGATTTACTTTATTAATAATTTCAGCGGATTTTAAAGCATGCTGCTCACTATATTTTTTTCCGCCTAATCCATTGAGTATCATTATAGAAGTATCTATTCCTGCATTATGTGCTTTTTTAATTCCTTCAACTGTAGAGGAGAAAGTCTCTCCTTTATTTATAAGCTTCAAAAGTTCATCATCGCCGGTTTCAATTCCAATGTAAAGTAGTTTCAGCCCGGCTTCTCTGAGTTCATTTAATTCATTTTCAGTTTTGCTTAAAATATTTCTGGGCATAGCATAAGAAGAAATACGTTGTAATCTGCCAAACTGATTATTGATTTCATTTAGAATGGGAAATAGTTTGTCGGCCGATAAAACAAAAGCATCTCCATCGGCAAGAAAAACCTTTTTTACATAACCTTTATAATAATCTGCTAGAATTTTTATCTCAGATTTTAAATCTTCAAAGTTTCTTGTTTTAAACGATTTTGAAGTGTACATTTCACAAAAAGCACACTTATTCCATGAACAGCCGATAGTTGCTTGTATTATCGCGGATCGTGCTTCTCCTGGTGGGCGAAACAAAGGCTCGTCATAATTTATTGGTTGAAAAAACATTTTTTGATTTTTTACAAATATAAAAAAAAGCAGTCTTTGTTTTTGATAATGTTTAGAAACACTATGTTTATGCTATCTTCAAAAACAGTATAAATTATTGATTCATATAAAAATACACGCAATTAAATATTTATTTAACTTTGAATGCTAATTATGGTAACACTGTTAATTTGAAATATATTTTTTCATATATTGCATTAGTTTTTCGCTTATCTATAAAGTCTGAATTGGTTTTTTAACTCTGAATTTAATGTTTAAAAGAATATTGCACATATTGTTTCTAATACTTGTGTTGAATACTATTGCTAATTCGCAAAAAGCAACAATAGATAGTCTGGAAAAAATTATCGAGAATTATCAGTTTGAAGACCTTGAATATGTGAACCTTCTCAATCAATTATCTTTAAAACATCAAAGAACGGATATTCAAAAAACTTATCATTATGCTTTATTAGCTGATTCTATTGCAGAAAAGCTTTCATTTAAATTAGGGAAAGCTGAGAGCAACAGATTGATTGGCATATATCATCTTAGAAAGGCTGAAAACAATAAAGCTTTAAATTACTTAACAATAGCTTTGGAATTATTCAATGAAGAAAATAATGCATTAGGAATTATTAATTGTCAAAATAGTTTAGGTGCTGTTTATAGCTATTTGGGGGATTTTGATAAAGCGTTAGAGTTCTTTAG
>CAZTPA010000113.1:0-6787 GCA_964614525.1 uncultured Bacteroidales bacterium
TGATAACACACGTAGACAATAAATACTGATATTCCATTTAAGGTGCAGAGCACCGATAACCTCTGTAGAACATGAGTACCGCCACTTATCTATAGGTGCAGCGCACCGGTAACATTGAGCGGGAAAAAGTGAGAGCGTGAGAATTTAGAGAACTAAGTGAATTAAGAGAACTTTGCGAAGGGGTGGTGTTCCTATCATATCAATGAAAGAATGTAAGATTAAGCTAAGAACGCGTGATTTGAGTGACATGGAAATATCCGAAGGATGAGGAATTTCCATCGTCCGGATGTTTATATTTCTTATTGAGAAACGGCAAAATATTCTTATTTTTGTTTTTTGTTCAAATGATTATTTATCAATTTTATAAAACTTTTTTAATATGGAAAAAGACACTCAGATATTTGACTTGATAAATCAGGAATATCAGCGCCAGGTAAAAGGAGTAGAACTAATTGCGTCGGAAAATTTTGTTAGTGAGCAGGTATTAGAGGCAATGGGTAGCGTTTTAACCAATAAATATGCAGAAGGCTATCCCGGACGCAGATATTATGGTGGTTGCGAAATTGTTGACCAAACTGAGCAAATTGCTATTGATCGTGCAAAAGAACTTTTTGGTGCCGAGTGGGCAAATGTTCAGCCACATAGCGGCGCACAGGCAAATGCTGCAGTATTTCTTGCATGCCTTAAGCCCGGAGATACTTTTTTGGGCCTTGATTTGAGTCATGGTGGTCACCTTTCTCATGGCGCAGCTGTTAACTTATCCGGCATTTTGTATCGTCCTGTTGCTTATAAAGTATCGGAAGATACCGGACAGATTGATTATGATGAAATGGAAAAGATAGCTGTTGAAGAAAAGCCGAAGATGATGATAGCCGGCGGTTCTGCTTATCCCAGAGATATTGATTATAAAAGGATGAGAGAGATTGCCGATAAAGTTGGTGCTATTTTAATGGCGGATATTGCTCATCCTGCAGGATTAATTGCAGCCGGTTTGTTAAACGATCCAATTCCTCATTGCCATTTTGTGACAACAACCACACATAAAACATTGAGAGGACCCAGAGGCGGAATGATTTTGATGGGAAAAGATTTTGAAAATCCATGGGGATTGAAAACTCCAAAAGGAGTTGTGAAAATGATGTCGCAGGTACTTGATTCTGCGGTTTTCCCGGGTACACAAGGCGGCCCGCTTGAGCATGTTATTGCTGCCAAAGCTGTTGCTTTTGGAGAAGACCTTAAACCTGCTTATAAAGAATACGGAATACAGGTAATGAAAAATGCCCAGGCAATGTCTAAAGCATTTATTGATAAAGGATATCATGTTACATCAGGTGGTACAGATAATCATTTGATGCTAATTGACCTGAGAAGTAAATTCCCGGAGATTACAGGTAAAAAAGTCGAGAATACGCTTGTTAAAGCGCATATTACAATAAATAAAAACATGGTGCCTTTTGACAGCAGATCTCCTTTCCAGACTTCCGGAATTAGAATAGGTACTCCGGCAGTTACTACAAGAGGTTTGAAAGAAGCTGATGTGAAAATTATTGTGGATCTTATTGATGAGGTAATCAGCAATATTGACAACGAAGAAGTTATTGCCGGTGTTGGTAAGAAAGTGAATGAAATGATGGAGAAATTTCCCCTTTATGCCTGGTAAAAGAAAATAATTTAATTACAAGTTTTCCTGATGTTTTTTTGAACTATTTTCTTTTAATTTGGGAATAATTTAAAATTGGAATAAAGTGGCGGTAGAAAAAAAAATTGATAAGATTCATCAGATATATAACCAGGAAGAAGAACGCCGGGAAATATTAAAACAATATAAAAGCTTGCTTGCTGCTTGCCGTCCAAATACCTCCAAAGAGGATAGGAAAATGATCAGGCAGGCTTTCAATTTTGCTGTTGAGGCGCATAAAAATCATCGCAGAAAAAGCGGCGAACCTTATATTTATCATCCTATTGCTGTTGCCAGAATAGTGGTGCAGGAGTTCGGACTTGGCTCAACAAGTGTTGTCTGCTCTCTTCTGCATGATGTTGTTGAAGATACTGAATATACTCTTGAGGATATTACCGAGTATTTTAATGAAGAAGTTGCCAGAATTATTGACGGACTTACAAAAATTTCAGGAATTTTTGATCAAACAGTCTCTATACAAGCAGAAAATTTCAGAAAAATGTTACTTACCCTTTCCGATGATGTTAGGGTAATTCTTATTAAGATTGCCGACAGGCTTCATAATATGCGCACTCTGGATGCACTGCCGCCTAAAAAACAACAAAGAGTTGCAAATGAAACCCTGTATCTTTTCGCTCCTTTGGCTCACAGACTGGGTTTTCATGTTATAAAAAGTGAGTTGGAAGATTTAGCATTAAAATATACAGATCCGACTATCTATTATACAATTTCTAAAAAGATTAAAGAATCACAGGAAGAACGCACAAAATTTATTGCAAGCTTCACTGCACCGATAAAAAGAGCTCTAAATGAGGCCGGGTTGAATTATAGTATTTTAGGCCGGCCTAAATCAATAAGTTCTATTTGGGGCAAAATGAAATCTAAAGAAGTACCTTTTGAAGAAGTTTACGATATTTTCGCTATCCGAATAATTATTGACACTCCCGAGAAAAGAGAAAAAGCAGATTGTTGGAAAGCTTATTCCATTGTAACTGATATATACAGGCCAAATCCCGACAGGCTGCGCGACTGGATTTCTACACCAAAGGCAAATGGCTACGAATCTTTGCATACTACTGTTATGAGCCGGCAGGGTAGATGGGTAGAGGTGCAGATTAGAACAAAAAGAATGGATGATATTGCCGAGAAAGGTTATGCCGCCCACTGGAAATATAAGGAAGCTAAATCTACTGAAAGCGGTATTGATAAATGGTTGAGAAGAATTAAGGAAATGCTCAAGGCTTCTGAATCAGATGCACTTGGCTTTATTGACGACTTTAAGCTCAATCTTTTTTCTGATGAGATATTTGTATTTACTCCCAAAGGTGAATTGAGAACTTTACCCGCTGGCTCCACTGCACTCGACTTTGCATATAGCATACACTCTCAGATTGGCAATAATTGCCTGGGAGCCAAAGTAAATCATAAGCTCGTAACTCTGAACTATGAGTTAAAAAGCGGTGATCAGGTTGAAATAATTACTTCTAAAAAGCAACAACCAAAACCAGATTGGCTCAAGTATGCAACTACTGCAAGAGCAAAAGGCAGAATAAAATCTGCCCTTAAAGAAGAAAAAAGAATTAAGGCAGAAGAAGGCAAGGAAGTTTTAGCCAGAAAATTAAAACAGCTTAAAATTGATAATAATCATGAAACTATTCAGAAAATTCTGAGTTATTTTAAAATTTCATCGCCGCTCGACCTGTATTATGATGTTGCTACCGGAAAAATAGGATCAAAACAGCTTAAGAGTTATCTTACTGATACTGAAAAAGGAGGCCTTTTGAGTTATCTGAAGAATCCTTTTTCCAAATCCCGCCCAATTTCTCCAGAGCTTGATGAGCAGGATATTATTAGAAGGCAACTTAAGAAAAATCCGGATACTCTGCTTATTGGTGATGATATGCAGGAATTGTCGTATTCTCTTTCCCCTTGTTGCAACCCTATTCCCGGTGATGATGTTTTTGGATTCGTGACTGTATCGGAAGGAATAAAAATTCACCGGAATAATTGTCCTAACGCTGTTCAGCTTATGGCAAGGTTTGGGTACAGAATCATTAAAGCAAAATGGATTGCCGGAAAATCTATCGGGTTTTTATCCGGAATAAAAGTTGTCGGTATTGATGACGTAGGTATTCTTAATCAGCTGACAGGCGTAATCTCCAGCGAGTATAACCTTAATATTCGCTCTATTAATATAAAAAGTGATGCCGGTACGTTTGAAGGAATTGTGATGTTGTATATCCATGATACTAAAACCCTCAATAAGCTTATCGAAAAAATTAAGGATATAAAAGGAGTGCAAAAAGTTACACGAATTAGCAAATCATAATTCTTTTCCGGGCATTTTAAGTGTTGACTTTCAACATTTAAAACTCTTTATTTAAAAAGATTTCAAATAAAGATTTTTTTATATCTTTACAAATATTTTATTATTAACAATATGTTCTTATTGTTGTTTATAATATGTGAGTATGATATTTATAGCATATTCACAGAAACTGTTTTATGATAATTATTATAAAATCTAATAAAATTAGAAAATAATGAATAATACCAAGAACAATGATCAAATATTTGATACAGTAAAGAATATTTTTACAGCATATCTTGAAAAGAACGGACATAGAAAAACACCTGAGAGATTTACTATTCTGAGAGAGATTTACCAGACAGATGGACATTTTGATGTTGAGTCATTATATATTAAAATGAAAAATAATAAATACAGAGTCAGCCGGGCTACACTGTATAATACAATTGAGTTGTTGCTTCTATGTGGGCTTGTTGTAAAGCATCAATTTGGGAAAAATGTTGCTCAGTTTGAAAAATCATACAAATACAAGCAGCATGATCATCTTATTTGTTCTGAATGTGGAGAAGTAATAGAATTTTGCGACCCTCGTCTTCAGGAAATTCAAAATTCCGTTGAAAAGCTGATAGATTTTAAAATTTCACACAGGAGTTTTGTCTTTTTTGGTATTTGCAAAAAATGCCGGCATAAAGAATAAAATTGCATTTCTTTTATTCACTTTTTTAGAATCCACAAATATCCTTTCTCCTTTTTTACTACTCCAAAAGTACTAATGATACATGTTTTAATCTTTAAAAAATATGTTCTGATACTTCAGTTTTTGTTAATAGCTTTTAATAAGATATCCTGCTTACATTGAAAATTTGTTTATTTTTGAAAAGAATTTCCGTATACGGTCTATGGCCGTTTTTTTATGTAATTTTCAAAAATATTTCTATGATGAATGCTGTAAAAGCTGATGTTTTACTGGGATTGCAATGGGGCGATGAAGGTAAAGGGAAAATAGTTGATGTTCTTACTCCTGATTATAAAATGATAGCTAGGTTTCAAGGTGGCCCGAATGCAGGTCATACCCTGGAATTTGAAGGAAAAAAGTATATACTGCATACAATTCCCTCAGGAATTTTCCATGAAGATGCAATAAATATTATAGGCAGCGGAGTTGTTATTGATCCGGTTACTTTTAAAAGTGAAGTTGATGACATCGGACTTCCTTTGGATTTTATCCATAAGTCTTTGCTTATATCAAGAAAAGCTAATTTGATACTACCATCTCATAGATTACTTGACTTTGCTAATGAACAAAGCAAAGGGGACGCTAAAATCGGAAGTACCTTAAAGGGGATTGGGCCTGCATACACTGATAAGTATGCAAGAAACGGGCTGAGAATAGGAGATATTGAGCTTCCTGTATTTATAAAGAATTATGAAGATTTAAAAAATGCACATATTCGCTTAGCCAAAAATCTGAATTGTGATGTTGGTAGTTTTAAGCCTGAAAATAATACTTTTCAAGAGTATGAAAGAAAGTGGTTTGAAGGAATTGAATTAATAAAAAACCTGCAGTTAATTGACAGCGAAGTTTATGTGAATAAGATGCTGAATGATGGAGTAAGCCTTCTTGCTGAAGGTGCGCAGGGTTCTTTGCTGGATATTGATTTTGGTTCTTATCCTTTTGTAACTTCTTCAAATACTATTGCCGCCGGATCATGCATTGGGCTGGGTATTGCACCTTCGAAAATAGGAAAAGTGTTTGGAATATTTAAAGCCTACTGCACTCGTGTTGGTAGCGGCCCTTTTCCAACAGAACTTTTTGATGATGATGGAAATAAAATGAGGGATATTGGAAAAGAGTATGGAAGTACTACCGGAAGACCGCGCAGATGCGGGTGGCTCGATCTTGTTGCATTAAAATATGCCGTGATGCTTAGTGGCGTTACTAATCTTATTATGACTAAAGCAGATGTTCTTAGCACTTTCGGACAATTAAAAGTTTGCACTTCTTACCTTTATAAGGGTGAAAAAATTGACTATCTCCCGTATAAAATTGATGCTGATATTCTTAGCCCGATTTATATTGAATTGCCAGGATGGCAGGAAGATATTACAGAGTGTAAGAATTTTGACGATCTTAATGAAAATCTCAGGAATTATGTTAAGTTCATCGAGGATTTTGTTGATGTTCCTGTTAGCTTAATTTCTACAGGGCCGGATCGTAGCCAGATTATTCACAGATAAACACTGAATAAACCGGCAAATACTTGTAGCTTCTGCAAAAGATGTTTATATATGATGTGCATTAATGCATAATCTGATGATTATTTGTTAATGCACATGTCCTTGCATTTCTTGCATTTCTTTTGGCTCCTCTTGAGCTGTTCCCTCACGTATTCTTTCTCTTACTTCACCGCAACGAAGCATCATTGAGCCAAAGTACGGATTTTTAATTTCCTCAAATTCACTTAACCAATAAGCACCGCGGTCATCATCATACATCGGGCAATAAGCCACATAAAATGTTTGTCCTATTGCCCCCAAAGTTCTTGCAGTTTCAATAAAAGCTTCTGAGAGAGGTTCGAAATGCATACGCTTTGTTTTTTTATTATCAGCCTTTAGAAATTTTGCAATGCTATTTTCAATGGCTTCATACTGTTGCATCCAAAACATATGGTGCTCTCCGTCAAGAGAATGCGGCCCTATTTTCTTAAGCTGAGATTTTAAGCTTTCTCCATGGAATTCCTACAAATTTTGTCACAAAATTAGCAGGAATTCCAATCTGTTATTTATCGCATCATCGC
>CAZTPA010000114.1:0-6665 GCA_964614525.1 uncultured Bacteroidales bacterium
TTTTTCATTTATAATAATACATTTATAATATTTATAAAATTATTATAAAAAAAAATTATAGCTTCGTTATTCATAATCTCATTACAAAAAATGCAGAATAATTTCTTAGTATATAAATCATCGGCCGGTAGTGGCAAAACATTTACTCTTGTTAAAGAATATTTGAAAATTGTTTTATCCGATAAGACAAAAATAAAAAATGTTCTTGCAATTACGTTTACAAATGCTGCTTCAGCTGAGATGAAACATAGGATTATTGAAGCATTGGGAAAGTTGTCCGATTTAAAAAACAAGAATACTGATGAGTGGTCCTCAGGCATTATTGATTTAAAAAATATTCTCGAAGAGGAAACAAAGCTTACATCCGAACAAATTATTGAAAATGCAGGAGAAGTACTGAAACTTATCTTACACAATTATGCTGATTTTGCGGTAAGCACAATTGATAGTTTTACTCATCGCATTATCAGGACTTTTGCTTTTGACTTGCAAATACCTTTTAATTTCGATATTGAAATGGATTCCAATGCTTTATTGGGGCAGGCTATTGATTTGTTAATAGGAAGAGTTGGCAACGAAAATGAGGAATCGTTGACAAAGCTTATGCTGGCTTTTATGGAAAGAATGACTGATGATGAAAAGAAGTTGTCATTGGAAAAAGAAATCATGACACTTGCCCAAACTATCCATGAGGAAGACATTGAGAATAATATTCAAAAACTCAAAAGCTTGAGTCTGGAAGACTTTCTGGAGATTCAGAAGAAGCTTGTTGCAGAGATAAAAATCTTTGAAAAAACAATAAATACTATTGCTGCCGATGTTGTTAGAATTGTAGAAGAAGAAAGCATCTCTGACAAGGCTTTTTTTCAAGGCAAAAAAGGAATTGCAAATTATTTTCCCAAACTGGCTGCTCAGTTTTCAGATAAAGATTTGCTGCCAAACTCTTATGTTAAAACCACAATAGAGGAGGATAAATGGACTTCCCCAAAAGCTACGACAACAGAAATAGCTTCACTTACAAAAATAAGTCCGGTCATTTCAGATGCTTATTACAAGATTCAGGAGATAGCCGAAAATGGCATTGAGCACTATCGTCTTTTAAAACTGATTAACAAGAATATTTTTCCTTTGGCTGTTTTAAATGAGTTAGAAAATGTTTTGTCAGAAATAAAAAGCGAAAACTCATTATTACATATTTCCGATTTTAATAAAAAAATCGCCGAAATAGTGGCTTTGCAACCTGTGCCTTTTATATATGAAAGATTGGGAGAAAAATACAGGCATTATATGATTGATGAGTTTCAGGATACTTCAATGCTCCAATGGCAAAATCTTTTGCCGCTTATAGAAAATGCGCTTGCCAACGGAAACATGAATCTTGTTGTTGGAGATTGCAAGCAGGCTATTTATCGATGGAGAGGAGGTGAGGTTGAACAATTTGCCATTCTACCCAAAATTCCGGAAAAGATCAAGGCAGTTTCCAAAGCTTCATGGGAGTTTGCTTTAAAGAGTTATTATAATGAGAAAAAACTTGAAACCAATTATCGTTCATATAAAGAAATAGTTTCTTTCAACAATTCTTTTTTTGAATTTGTAAAAGAAGATATTCTGCCTGACAGTATGAAAAGTATTTATGAAGGCTATAAGCAGAATTATCTTGAAAGCAAACAGGGAGGACTTGTTCATCTGGAGTTTATGCAGGATATAGATGGTGATACTGTTGCAAAAAAGGAAGTTACATTAAATAGAATTGTTGAAATAATTAATGATTTGCATAATGACAAAGGGCATCCTTTAAGTGATATCACAATTTTGTGCCGTGCAAATGACGAAGCAAATCTTACAGCAAGGTTTCTGCTCGAAAACAATATTAACGTTATCTCTTCAGAATCGCTTCTTTTATCTTTTTCCCCGGATGTGAATTTTTTCATTTCATTTCTAAAATTATTAAAAAACTCATCCGACCTTATTGCTTTTACTGAATTGCTGAATTATCTTATAAAATCCAAATGCTTTAAAAACAAGAACAGCATTCATGAGGTTTTCAGAGATTTTGATATTTTTCCTGTAAAAAAGAAAGAAAATCCGGATGAAAGAATACAGAAGCTGGAAAAACTGCTGATACAAAATGGATATAGCATTTCTTTTTCTTATCTGAAGAAGCTAAATCTTTGGGATATTTGTGAAGCAATTGTCAGTTGGTTTTTTGCAGATAGTGACCAGATTAATCCTTTTATTGCTTTCTTTATGGATGCAGTATATGATTTTCTTGACAAAAATCCTTCATCGATTGATGATTTTCTGCAATGGTGGGATGAGGTAAAATCTAAGTATTCTGTTGTTTTGCCCAAAGGCGTTGAAGCTGTTCAGGTTATAACCATTCACAAGGCCAAAGGATTACAATTTCCGGTGGTTATATATCCATTTGCCAAGCAATTTTCAAATAAGTTAACCAAGAAAGGATTTTGGGCAAATATTGATTCATTGATAGATCCTGAGTTTAACTCAGCATACATCATGTATGATAAAACAATAGAAGGCACATACCTTGCGGAGCATTATACCGAAGAGAAGCAAAAAACACTTCTCGATCTTTTAAATGTTGTTTATGTTGCTTTTACTCGTCCGGTAGAAAAATTATTTATACTTTCCAATATCCCCAAAAACGGCAAATTCAAAGAAGGAAGTTTGCCACTGTTTTTACATAATTTTCTTGAGAAAAGAGGCCTTTGGATTGAAGATAAACTAGCGTACACTTTTGGTGATAATGAGATTGCTAGCGAAAGTAGTCAGCCGGAATTGCTAATTGACACTACTCCTTCTCCCGAAAATATTTTTGTTGGAATAGAGAAATATATAAGCAATGATTGGAGAGAGCGCATTCGCGTGAAACCAACAACAAAAACTGCAATTCCTGAAGACGAGGTTCAGGCGGCTATGATTAGGGGCAAGCTTATGCATAAGGTCATGGAAAGAATATACACGAGCAAAGATGTGCCGTTTGTATTAAATCAAATGCTTATTAATGGAGAAATCAATGCTTCTGAAAAAGAGAAGCTTTTCTCAAGCATTATGGAGATTATTGGCATGCCGGAGATTTCTTCCTGCTTTGATGAAAACATACATGTAAAGAACGAAGCTGCAATTATGGATGAAAAAGGAGAGTTCTTTCGGCCCGACAGAGTTGTCCTGAAAAAATCAGAAGCTATTATTATAGATTATAAAACCGGAACACCATCGGATTCTTATAAAAAGCAAATAATGCGTTATAAATCTTTGCTCGGCAGAATGGGCTATGGCAAAATAAAAGCTTACCTGGTTTATCTTGATAAAAAAAGCATTGAGAAGGTGTAAAGGACGAATGTTTCTTGTGATTACAAAATGAGTTTTAAACAAGCTGGTATTCCTGAATTTTCAACAGATTGGATTGTGAAATTCATTCTTATTTTTCTCTACACACTACATTCTTGTATTTTGTCATAACACAAAAAGATACAAAAAAGTCAAGGCTGCAGACTTTTCCCGACGGGTCTAAGCTCACTGCGCAAAGACTACGTATTGGGGAAATTCTGAGGACAAAAAAGCATTTAATAATTCTTAGGCACAAATAATATCAATCTGCAAGTCCCAACAGGAAATCCGACTTGAACTTAAGCCGGAACTTATATGAGTGTTTTGTTTGTTCTTTTTTTTTTGGTTTTTTCAAAAAACCGCTATATTCGATGAATTAATTGAGTATTAAAGAAGTTTTTTTACAACTTACCACGCTTATAAGAGTAATAAACCTTACTCTTCCATTTGATTAAAAATAAACCTGTTTTTAATGTGTTATATGCAAATGAATATAAAATGTGTTTTATAAACAAAATTATATTTAATTGCATATAAGTTTGTATATTTGTAAATAATTATATTTAAAAGCATATAATGAAGCAATTATCAAAATTTGTTAAAGAGCGAAGAAAAGAGGTAAATCTTACACAGGAAGAATTTGCAGATCGCGCAGGTGTTGCGCTAACTGTAGTGCGTAAAATTGAACAAGGCAAAACGAATCTTAATATGGAGAAAGTGAACTTAGTTCTAAGGATGTTCGGACACGAATTAGCTCCTGTTAATAGTAAAGAATTGAGAGAATGAGACAAGGAAAAGTATATTATAAAAATCATTTGGCTGGTATTATTACAGAAACAAATGATGGTGAATTTGTTTTTCAGTATGATGAGAAATATGTGAAAGAGCATCCCAAAGATTTTGTCACATTCACAATGCCTGTGACAAATAAGCCATATAGAGAAAATCGACTATTCCCGTTTTTTGAAGGATTAATTCCGGAAGGATGGTTGTTAAATATAGCTTCAGAAAACTGGAAAATCAACAAGAATGACAGAATGGGTTTATTATTGGCATGTTGCCGAAATTGTATAGGTGCAGTAAGTGTTGAACCAATACCGGATTTAGATGGAAAATAGATGTTTATATTGTTATAAACTTGTAGAAGCAGGTTGTGATTTCCATGAAAAATGTTCATTGGAATTTTTTGGATCCTCCATACCTCCTGCAATTGAATATTCACTGGATCAAATGGACGAACTTGCGAAAAAAGTGGTGGAACGGAGTGTCGCAATACCGGGAGTTCAGGCGAAATTATCCATGTCTTTGTTGAAAGGAATAAAAGGGAAATCAGATACACGGCTTACGGTTATTGATGCCCTTGGCGGCCTTTATATTTTAAAACCTCCTTCAAATCGTTTTCAAGAGATGCCGGAAAATGAACATCTTAGCATGCGAATGGCTGAGTCTTATGGAATACGGGTGGTACCATCGTCTTTAATCCGATTAGCATCCGGTGAACTATCATACATAACAAAACGAATTGACAGGACTGAAACAGGAGAGAAGATTCATATGATTGATATGTTTCAGATAACAGAAGCATTTGATAAGTACAAAAGTTCCATGGAAAAAGTGGGGAAGGCTTTATTAAATTTTTCAAGCAATACTGTGCTTGACATACTTTTCTATTTTGAATTGACCTTATTCTCCTTTCTCACAGGAAATAATGATATGCATTTGAAGAATTTTTCAATGATAGAAAATGCTTCAGGCTGGGCATTGTCTCCGTCATATGATTTATTAAATGCCTCAATTTTAAATCCTGATGACAAGGAAGAACTTGCGCTCACTTTGGTCGGAAAGAAAACAAAGTTAAAACAAGAGCATTTCGTTCAGTTTGGTAAAGGCTTAGGCTTATCTGATAAGCAGATTAGAGGTGTCTTTAAGAGATTTAAAAAGAACACTCCTAAAGCGATAGAATGGATAGACCGGTCATTTCTATCTTCGGATATGATAAATGCTTACAAAGAAGTGCTTGAAAAAAGATATAAACAATTAGGATTAAATGAATAAAACACAGCACACAATATATAGGATTCGGAGCGGTGTGCAAGTTTCAGCAGGAAATCCTACTTGAACTTATATGAGTGTTTTGTTTGTCCCATTTTCCCGGTTTTTTTCCAAAAAACCGCTATATTTGATGAATTAATTGAGTATTAAAGAAGTTTTTTAGACCGCTTGCATCGCTTATGCGGGGAAATGGTTTTGTCTTTAAGAATAAGAAGCACGACATAACAATTAATAAACGGCACGATAACTTGACAGGTAGGAGCTTCGATATGCCCTGCGTTTCTTATTGCCATCCGTAGGCACTAAAGAAGTCCTGCAAATAATTAGATTAGTTTGATGATTTAACGCTATATTATAGGAATTAAACAAGGACAAATAATTTTAAAAGATATAATATGAGAAATTTGCAAATCATGGATATTCGAAATAGAAAAAGCTTTATTTGTTATGGCTTGCTCATTGCAGCATTGATTATTGTTCATTATGTCATTGAATTTTGGCCGGATGTCAAAATGCTCCAAAACCAGAAAGCCGTATTTTCATGGCGTGCTATTGGTATTATAGGCTTACTTGGCTTGATAAGTGTTTATTTATTAAATTTAACCGGTTTAAAAAAGCTGTGGGACGAAGATGTAAGTATTAAATATAAGATGCTCATTCCCATTGCTGCGGGGCTTCTCCTTGGTTTAATTCAGTCAGTGTATGACTTTTACACAGGGGCAAGTCAGGAAATAGCGGCAAGCATGGGGCTTGGTGACATACATATTGCTTTCCCCTTTTCAATACCAATGTATTTTGGAGGTGCAATTATTATGAGTATTATATATTATCTTATTCCTATTACAATTGTTGTGTTCCTAATATCTACCATATTGTTGAAAGGAAAAGCTGAGGGTATTGTTTTCTGGTCTATTGGTATTATAATAGCATTATTCGAACCACTGACAAATCCGGGATTGTCTGTCATACAGCAGGTGGGTATTGTTGCAATTCCGCTGTCAATATTTGTTCTGATTTTCAACCTGACAACTATTTTGTTCATTCGTAGATACGGATTTATTGCAGCAATATTTTTTCGTTTAGGCCATTATACACTATGGCATATCCTATATCCGATCGTTTAATTCGTTATTGTCATCAGGAGGATGAAGCTATCTCAAAAATCAGGAGTCATAAGCAATAATTCAACTTTACTTGTGTGTTTTTGCGCATTTTTTCACCCATTTTCTTCATCTAAGACGAATTTTAAGCTCTTTTTTCAC
>CAZTPA010000115.1:0-6502 GCA_964614525.1 uncultured Bacteroidales bacterium
AATAACTTTTATTATATCAGCTAAAATCGGTTCATTATAGAAGTCTGCAATTGAAGAACTACTTATAACTAAAATAGCATAAAATACGATACTAACAAATAAACTAAACCAAAAAACCGTGGTATATTCTATTCTATGGATTATTTTTTCTCTAATCAATGTAAAAGAAAAAACACTATTGATAAAAACCATCGAGAAAGCTATAAAAATAGAAATCATTCCTATCAGTCCAAATTCCTCCGGTTCCAAAAGCCTCGCCAGTACCAATCCTATCACAAATTGAAGTACTCTTTGTCCAAATACATCCACGGTAACCCATAGAAATGACCTTGCAGATGTTTGCTTAAGTGATTCTGCCATTAGAGTTTTACCCATTTATCAGGAATCAAATCTCCTTTTTCATATTTCTTTTGCATGTTTTCATTCTCATACCATCTTTTCGGAGCAATAACAATTTTATCTGGATTACTATTTAGGTAAGCAGCCCACCAGGAAAAGGTACTATTGGCTATGATGTTGTGATCACAATGACGCATAAGCTGATTTTCCAAATAGTCCTTACCCGCATCTACAAATACAAGTTTTTGTTGAAACCTTAGATTTAGCTTTGCCCATTCTAAGTCATTGGAAAAAATAAATATAGTAAAATCCGATCCAATCGTATTTTCCATTTTTTCAATAGCTTTTTTGTAATATTCAATGGGCATCAAACCAAAAATTTTTTTGAACTCAGGAACTGTTTCATATGCCCCGCGCCTTATGTGAACAGATACAGAATTTTTTGAATTTTTTATTTCATTTAAATAGGAATAATACTTTTCAGTTAAAAAATCTTTTTTGATAGATAAATCATCTTGCAAAACCCCTAAGATATCATCGAAGAATGATCTTCTATCCCAATATCCATCCAAATAGCTATTGTTATAAATATGGCTTAGCAATCTATTGGAAATTTTAGGATTATCTTTTACATGACTTTGTTGTAGATAATAAATTTGTGAGAAATATTGAGAAAGCAGAAAACGTAAGCCTTTACCAACTAAACCATTAAGCTTAATTAATTTTTGGAAAAATAGATGCTGTTTTTTTCGGTTTTTTATTTCTTCAACAGTCTCTTTTGATGCTTTTCCAGCTCTCACATTATATTTATCAAGGACATACTTAACGCCATATGATGAATCTTGAATTGTCTTATCATAATCAAGGTCCAAATACAAATCAGTATTCAAGTTTAGGGCAACTCTTTTTGCAAATGCATATTGATAAAATTGATTACCGGGGCCACCCATTATTCTAACAATTATCATAAAACTGCTTTTTTCGTAATACTCATTATGATATAATCCCAATACTTGCCATGTCTAAAGTAAAACTCTGGGAGTCTTCCAGATTCTTTAAAGCCAACCTTTTCATATAGTCTTTTCGCATTAGGGTTAAAATCAGCTACTTTAAGATAAACCATATGCATATTATAGTGACTGAATAAAAACTCTAGCACCATTTTATATGACTTCAAACCAAAACCTCTACCTCTATATTTGGGCATTATATCCAGTCCAACTTCGCAGTTATTATGCTGTAAGTTTATATTTTGAATCCTAAGTCTACCTAATACTTCTTCCTGCTTTTCTGAATAACATATAACATATCTTTTGTCATTATTTTTCTTATAAAGGTTTTTCCACCATTCTATTTGATCATTTTCATCAATAAAGTGAATATTCAATAGATTTTCCCAGGTAGCAGGATTATTATGTAATTTTCTTAATGTTTCTAAATCTTGCTTTTCTATTACACGAAAAGCTATATCATCGTATCTGAACATATTATTTTACTTTTGAAATATTTTACGAACAGCTTTTATTACATTTTCTCTTTCATTATCCTTTAGAGAAGGATATATCGGAAGCCTTAACAATTTGCTAAAAAACTCCATCGAGCCGGGCATTTCAGTATCTTCAGCCAAATAATTATAATAGCAATTTTTATGTAACGGAGTGTAGTGCACATTTACTAAAATGTTTTCTGCTCGTAAAGCATCCATTATCCAGTACTTTTCCTCTGGAGGAACTAAAATCCCAAACAAATGCCAGTTTCTATTCGCATTTTTTGTGGTTCTGATAAAATCAATATCTTCAATATCTTTCAGCTGCTCCTGATTGTATTCCGCGATATTCTTACGCTCTGCATTCATCCAATCAAGTTTTTTCAGTTGAGAGACGCCCAAACCGCCGTTTATGTTAGATTGCACATAAGACATTCCAATGTCAACGTATTCGTAGTACCCCCGGGTTTTGTTATCCGTAAGGAAAGAATATTTGTCTGTTCCTTTTTCCCGTAGGATTCTTACTCTATCAGCTATTTCGTCATTATTGGTAACAAGCGCACCTCCTTCGCCTGTAGTTAGGTTTTTAGTCCCATGAAAACTGAAGGTCGAAACATCTCCGAAATTCCCGGTTTTCTTCCCATTATATGTTGAGCCTATGGATTGTGCTGTGTCATGTACCACATAAAGATTATGTTTTTTAGCGATACCCTCTATTTCATCCATTTCAGCAGGATTACCTGCATAATCAACAGGGACAATGGCTACGGTTTTTTCTGAAATGGCATCTTCGATTTTAGATACATCAATATTGCCGTTGTCCGGATATACATCAACCAATTTTATTTTAAGGTTATTGTATAAAGCTCCAAGAGCTGATGAGGTATAAGTGAAGTTGGGTATGATAACTTCTGAACCCGCAGGGAAGTTTTTCGCCCGGAAAGCAAGTTCCAGAGCAGAAGTGGCAGAGTTAACAAACAGGGCGTGCTTTACGCCCAGGTAATCTGCCAGCTTTTCTTCAAATTCGCGGCATGCAGCGCCATCACCGGAAACAAAGGTAGAACGCATGACTTTATCTACTGCCTTGAAGTCAGCCTCATCGAGATAAGGCTTGTGAATGATGACCGAGTCTTTTGTAACGGGTGTTCCGCCGTTAATTGCGAGTTCTGGATTATTCCTGTTCATATTTTGTGATTTTTTAGAACACTGATGACACAGATGTAACGGATTTTCACTGATAATATCTGTGATTATCAGTTTAATCAGTGTAATCTGTGTTCTGCATTTTACAATCGTTAGTAAAAATCTTCCGTTTGAATTCTGCCTTTTTGCCAAAGTTAAGTAGTAATCCTACTTCAATGGCAGTTGCTTTTAAATAATTGATAAGCTGGAATTCATGCTCTTCACAAAGGAATTCTGAGGCTTTATTTTCTACAATAACTTTATCTTCCACTATAATATCAGCTCTGTAATCACCAACATTGATTTTTTCGTAAAAGACCTTCACCGGAGCTTCTTCCTGGCAAATAAAACCCATTTTTCTTAATTCTATCAACAGGGCTTTTTGATATACTCTCTCAAGAAAGCCATAACCAAGTGTATTGTAAACCTTGTAGAAGGCTTTTATTATTTTTTGAGTAATGTCCTGGTGTAGATATTCCATTTGAGAAATTTTTTAGAACACTGATGACACAGATGTAACGGATTTTCACTGATAATATCTGTGATTATCAGTTTAATCAGTGTAATCTGTGTTCTGCATTTTACAATCGTTAGTAAAAATCTTCCGTTTGAATTCTGCCTTTTTGCCAAAGTTAAGTAGTAATCCTACTTCAATGGCAGTTGCTTTTAAATAATTGATAAGCTGGAATTCATGCTCTTCACAAAGGAATTCTGAGGCTTTATTTTCTACAATAACTTTATCTTCCACTATAATATCAGCTCTGTAATCACCAACATTGATTTTTTCGTAAAAGACCTTCACCGGAGCTTCTTCCTGGCAAATAAAACCCATTTTTCTTAATTCTATCAACAGGGCTTTTTGATATACTCTCTCAAGAAAGCCATAACCAAGTGTATTGTAAACCTTGTAGAAGGCTTTTATTATTTTTTGAGTAATGTCCTGGTGTAGATATTCCATTTGAGAAATTTTTTAGAACACTGATGACACAGATGCAAAAGATTTTCACTGATTTTTATCTGTGATTATCAGTTTAATCAGTGTCATCTGTGTTCTATTTATCATCGCGTGCCTGCAAAATGGGATCATCACATGGCCAGTCAATACCCAGTTCCGGATCGTCCCAGCGGAAAGTCATTTGCTCATCGGCATCAATATAGCCGCCATGATAAGCCAGCTTATAATGAAAAACTGCATTTTCAGATCTCACATAATAACCGTTAACAAATCCCGGTGGGATTAATACCTGCCTGTAATTATCTGATGATAGCTCAAAGGCATCCCATTTTTTATACGTCGGTGAATCCTTGCGCATATCAACAACAACTTCATAGATTTCACCCCAAACGCAGGAAACCAGTTTCCAGGTTTTAGTGTCCCCGTGAAGACCTCTCAATACGTTATACTTAGATTCCGCAAACTTATCATGTTTAAAGTCCAATTTTTGAGGCAAAAACTCCAGGTAGAAATCCGCATTGAATGAAGTATAAATACTTCCTCGCAAATCCCAGTGCATTGATGGTTTTACGATCAAAACATCTTGTAAAACGGTAGACTTTTCTATTTCAAAATCTTTGTATGACATGTTATTTATTTTTGAACACAGACAACACTGATTATACTGATAATCGCTGATCAGTGTAAATCTGCTTAATCTGTGCTTGCCACGTAGCGAAGCGTATCGTGGTCATCTGCGTACCATTTCATTTAAAGCACATCTTCAATCTGCGGCGGATTCTTAAACCCACCCTTTTCCAGATAATCCTCTTTTTTCATTAACCTGATATCACTTTCGATCATCTCCTCGACCAACATCTTTACATCATACTCCGGATACCAATTAAGTTTTTTATTTGCTTTTTCTGGATTACCCAGAAGCAAATCTACTTCAGTAGGTCTAAAATAGAATGGATCTACTTCAATTAAAACATCTCCTGGTATAATATTCTCTGATTTCTTCCCAACTTTCTCAAAAAACAAGTCTTTATCTACGATATCAACAACGCCCTTCTCATTGGCTCCTGCACCGGAAAACTCAAGAGTTATTCCCATAAAGCCAAATACCATTCTAACAAAGTCCCGAACAGAAGTAGTTTTCCCTGTTGCAATAACAAAGTCCTCAGGCACATTTTGCTGAAGCATCAGCCACATCGCCTTTACGTAATCTTTGGCGTGTCCCCAGTCACGCTTTGAATCCAGGTTGCCCAGATAAAGCTTATCCTGAAAACCTAAAGCAATGTTTGCTGCAGCTCGTGTTATCTTTCGTGTAACAAAAGTTTCCCCTCTTATTGGCGACTCATGATTAAAAAGGATTCCGTTGCAAGCAAACATATCGTAGGCTTCCCTGTAGTTAACGGTTATCCAGTAAGCATAAAGTTTTGCAGCAGCATATGGGCTTCTGGGATAAAATGGTGTGTTTTCAGATTGTGGCGTTTCCTGTACCTTGCCATACAGTTCACTGGTTGATGCCTGGTAAAATTTGATTTGTTGCTCCATTCCCAGAATCCGTATGGCCTCTAACATTCTCAAAGCACCAATTCCGTCAGCATTCGCTGTATATTCAGGAATGTCGAAACTAACTTTCACATGGCTTTGGGCTGCCAGATTATAAATCTCATCAGGCTCAAACTCTTTGATCAGCCTTATTAAGTTTGTTGAGTCAGTGAGGTCAGTATAAGCATATTTAAAATTGGATTTTTCATGCCGGGTATTAGGGAAAAGGTGATCAATTCTTGACGTATTAAAAGTCGAGGAACGACGTTTAAGACCTACCACTTCGTATCCTTTTTTCAACAGGAGTTCTGCAAGATATGCTCCGTCTTGTCCGGTAATTCCGGTTATTAATGCGGTTTTACTCATACTACAACTTTTTTATTATTTTAGCGGGTACTCCTCCTACTATTGTGTTTGATCCAACATCTTTATCAACAGCAGAATTAGGTGCTATAATTGAGTTATGTCCTATAGTTTATATCTTTCTCTTTTAGAGGTCGTCCTGCAAGTGCTTGTTTAGCCGAACTATGTGTCAATAATCCCGTTGAAGGCTCGGCAATATGTACATAATCTCCAATTGTAATGTTATCACTCCAGTCTAGTATGTTATCAACTTCAAAACAACTTTCTCTCCGATGGCAATAATTCCAATCCAATTACCTAAAATTTTTACTTTCCGATATTATTTTTATTACTTCTACACCAATTTATATTTCTTTATTAAGAAGTTTTAATGCTCTATTTATTCTTTGTTTATCAGATTTTGTCTTTGCTTCATTTAATAATTCCTTTAAAGAGGGTGTCTTAGGATCAAAAATAGTATTTGATTTTAAAGAATACATTCCATTAGATAGCTCTTCATAATTATCTAAAATGGCATTTATTATAAATTTACAATCCTTAATGTATTTTTTATAAAGCTCCAGACTATTTTTATTTACAACTTCATATCTAGTTTGATATATAATTGAACCTTCATCAAGCTTTGAAGTTGCCTGGTGACA
>CAZTPA010000116.1:0-6407 GCA_964614525.1 uncultured Bacteroidales bacterium
GAAGAGTGTTTAAATCAAAAAGAATAAATGCTTTATTTTTTTTGAGAATTCAGATAGTTACAGAGTTTTTTTACAGCTATTGAACGATGGCTTATTTTATTCTTTTCTTCCATATTCATTTCAGCAAAAGTTTTATTATAAGCTTCCGGAAGAAAAACGGGATCATAGCCAAATCCCTTTTCTCCTCTTTCTGATTCTATAATCTCTCCTCTTGCAACTCCTTCAAAAAAAATCTCTTTGCCATTTTCTATCAAAGAAATAACAGTGCGAAACTGAGCCTTTCTGTTTGAAACTCCTTCAAGTTCTTTCAGCAATTTAGCAACATTATCCTTGTCCGATTTATTTTCGCCGGCATACCGGGCAGAATAAACTCCCGGCTTGCCACCCAAAGCATCAACCTCCAAACCGGTATCATCGGCAAAACAATTAATGCCAAACCTCTTGAAAATAGTTCGAGATTTCGCTGAAGCATTTTTTTCAAGAGTATCAAAGGGTTCAGGGATATCATCTGTAAAGTCAACATCTTCTAAGCTTATCAGCTGAATATCATTTTTCAGAATTTCCTGAATCTCCTTAAGTTTATTCCGATTTTTTGTAGCAAAAAGAAATCTCATCAAATCTTACTTCATTTCAATTAAAACAAAGTTTTTAGGAACCATTTCTCCGACTTTAACATTAATAGCTTTTATCTTACCATCACAAGGAGCTACAATAATGTTTTTCATTTTCATAGCTTCAAGAATAAGTAATTTTTCTCCCTCCTTAACAGTATCACCAACTTTGGTATATATCTGCTGAATATTCCCGGGCATAAAAGAAGTTATGTGCTTAGCATTTATAGGAGCATACGCTTTTCTTTCGCTATACTTTTTTGTTAAAGTCGTTTTATATGATGTGTCATTAATTACTAATTCAGTGTAATCAGTATCACTTTTCTTTATTGTGCCATTTTTCTTTGCCATAATATGCAATAAATAAAAATTAAATTAATTCAATTGGATAATAATTTTGCTTTTTAAAATGGCGGAATCCCATGCTTCTTTTTAGGAATAAGTTGTTCTTTTGTTGCCGAAATTTCCAAAGCGTGTAATAAGAACTTTCTTGTATCATTTGGTTCTATCACGGCATCAATATATCCATGTGCAGCAGCGACATAAGGATTAGCAAATTTCTTTTTATACTCTGCAACTTTCTTTTTCCTCATCTCATCAGGATTTTCTGCATTTTTTATTTCATTTCTGAAAATAATATTGGCAGCACCTTCTGGTCCCATAACTGCAATTTCGGCTGTTGGCCATGCAAAAACAAAATCTGCACGTAGATGTCTTGAACACATTGCTATATAACCTCCTCCATACGCTTTTCTTAAAATAACAGTTACTTTTGGTACGCTTGCTTCCGAATAAGAATACAATATTTTTGCTCCATGGCGAATAACACCTGCATGCTCCTGATCAATGCCGGGTAAATAACCGGGCAAATCCACTAAAGTAACAAGAGGAATATTGAATGCATCACAAAATCGAATAAAACGAGCTGCTTTATCTGAAGAATCAACATCCAGTACACCTGCCAAAACCATTGGCTGATTGGCAACGAAACCTATTGTTTGTCCGTTTAATCTTCCAAAACCAACAACCATATTTGCAGCAAATAACTCCTGCACTTCAAAAAATTCACTATTATCGCTTATTGCTTTAATAACATTCCTCACATCATATGGCTGTCTGGGATCCGTAGGTATTATATCGTCTATTTTAAATTCACTTATCTTAGGCGCTTTCTTTGGAAAAGCCTCTGCTTTTTTAGAATTATTCCATGGTATAAAAGTTACCAGTTTCTTAATCTGTTGAAAACACTCGGCTTCACTTTCTGCATAAAAATGCGCATTTCCGGTAATCTCAGAATGAACTTTGGCTCCGCCTAACTCTTCCATGCTAATTTCTTCACCTAATACCGACTTAATAACTTCAGGGCCGGTAATAAACATTTTAGAAATTTTATCAACCACAAAAACAAAATCTGTAAGTGCAGGAGAATAAACAGCACCACCGGCACATGGGCCTAAAATAACTGAAATTTGGGGAATTACTCCCGAAGCCTGGGTATTTCTGTAAAATATCTCACCATATCCTGCCAAAGAATTTACACCTTCCTGAATTCTTGCACCACCCGAATCATTAATACCTATAATAGGTATTTTTAAATTCATTGCATGATCCATAATTTTAGTGATTTTCCTTGCGTGCATCAAACCGAGCGATCCACCGGCAACTGTAAAATCCTGGGCATAAATACAAATTGGGAACCCACTGATAGTTCCCGTTCCGGTAACTACACCGTCGCCGGGCAAATGCTTCTTGTCCATATCAAAATCTTTCGCTGAGTGCTCAACGAATAAATCGTATTCATGAAATGAATTTGGATCCAATAAAGAAATAATTCTTTCACGGGCAGTCATTTTACCCATGGCAACCTGTTTTTCAATAGCTTGTGCTCCGCCACCCTGAAGGGCATCCTGCATTCGCTTCTTAAGATCAAAAGTCTTTTGTTTTATTGACATAACTTTTATTTATATTATTAAGGTATTAAACGATTAATATATTTATTAAAAAGCCTGATTACAAACACATTGCGCAGACCAAAATGTTAATTTTTATTATATTTTGCATGAAAAAAAGTTCAAAGTAATAAAAAAAAAACGAAAGAATAGCTGATTTTCTTTGGCATTTTTTACATGATATTGCCGATAGCTTATTGCCTGTTGAGTTTTGTCAACTTAATATTGATTACTTATCTTTGTAAAAAAAATCAGACAAACCTAACAAAATAAAAAATGAAAAAGTCATTTATTATCAATTTATTGCTTTTTGCAATTATTACGTTTACATTTAATTATAATGCTGAAGCAATACCTGCCTATCCACATCTGATTGAATATACTCAACCGGATGGAAGCATAATTACTATTCGCTTAAAAGGTGATGAAAAAATAAACTGGGCTGAAACCACTGATTCTTATACAATCCTGATTACAAAAGAAGGGGAATATCAATATGCTACTTTAGATAGCAACGGAGATCTGGATTTTTCAGGCATTCCGGTTTCCAATATTGAAAAAAGAAGTAATGAAGAAAAGCTTTTTTTAAAAAACACCCCCAAAGAATTATCTTATAGTAAGGCCCAAAAAGATGTGCTAAAATCTATATGGGACATTAAAGAACAAAGAAGTCAGAAAAGTTTTCCTACAACCGGAGACCAAAACTTATTATGCCTTTTAATGGAAACCCCTGATATTCCATTTACAAAAACACAATCCGACTTTAATGCCCTTTTTAATCAGCTCAATTATACTCTTGATGGGGCAACCGGCAGCCTCAAAGAATACTATCTGGAAAATTCTTACAATCAACTTAACCTTACTGTTGATGTTTATGGACCATACACTGCGGATAACAATATGTCATATTATGCAGATGATGCAAGGCCTCTTGTTACTGAAGGTGTTTACCTTGCTAATGATGATGTTAATTATTCTAATTACGACAGCGATAATGATGGATATGTTGATGCATTATACATGATTTTTGCCGGTTATGGAGAAGAAGCCGGTGGAGGGCCAAATACTATTTGGTCGCATGCCTGGTCAATTAGTCCTGTTTACCTGGATGGAAAGTATATCTCTAGATATGCCTGCTCTCCTGAATTAAGAGGAAATTCAGAAACTAATTTAACACGAATTGGCGTTGTTGGTCATGAGTTCGGTCATGCTTTGGGAGCTCCTGATTATTATGACACAGATTATGATACCGGTGGACAATTTCAGGGAACAGGCCAATGGGACATGATGGCCGGTGGATCATGGAATAATGGAGGAGCTACTCCTGCCCACCATAATGGTTTTACAAAAGTAATTGTCTATAATTGGGCAAATGCAACTGTATTAAGCTCTCCTGCAAGCATTACTCTAAATAATGCCGCTGAAAATGACGATAGCTTTTACAGATATAATACTACAACTACTAATGAGTATTTTTTAATAGAAAACAGGGAAAAACATTTGTTTGACTCCGGTATTCCGGGTAGTGGAATGATGATTTATCATGTTCACAGTGGTGTTTTTGACGTGGGGAATTTAATTAATGCTACGCATCCACAAAGAATGTATCCCGTTGCGCAAAATGCTACAATGGATCCTACAAGTACTCCTTCTTCATATGGAAATATAAATGCTGCAAGTTGCGCCTGGACAGGCACTAGCGGAAAAGATGCTTTTACAGATGAATCTTTGCCAAGCTCAAAATCCTGGGCAGGTGCAAATACCAGCAAACCCATTACAAATATATACAGAAATGGTTCTGACAAAACTGTCTATTTTGACTTTATGAATGGTGATGTAGATCCTATAATAATTTCTTTCAATGTCACAAATCAATATGATAGTCCGGTTTCAAATGCAATGATTACTATTGATAAGGATGAAGTAAAAATTTCAGAAAATTCAAAAGAAAAAACAAATGCTGCAAAAAGAAGAAAATCCAAACTACTCATTTCAAATGAAAGCAAAAACAATAATATAAGTAGTTTAAAAAACAGCATTCAGTCTATAAGCAGCAAATCAATGAATGAGCCTGTTAATAAAACAGATAAAAAAAATAAAGGCAATTGGATGCATTGGGATGATGATTACAATGCTAATTCTATCGGTGTTGACGAAGCAGGAATCTGGTATGCATTTATTAAATTTGAAACAACTGACCTCGCTGCTTATGATGGAATGAAAATCACTGCTTTCAGAGCCTATACATATCAACTTGCCAACAATAAGGCTATGATCATTTATACAGGCAATGAAGGTAGCTTAAATGAAGAATACTACCAACAATACACACAAATTGAAGATAGCTGGGTTGAATTTGAACTTGATACAGAATTTACTATTGATGCATCCCAGGAACTCTGGATAGGTGTTGAAGTTGATGACCCAGGTGAAGCTTTCTTCCCACTAGGTGTCGATGAGGCGACTGATGCTGACGGAAAAGGTAACTTAGTTACTTTTGACGGTGTAGAATTTAGTGCACTTTCTGATTATGGTATTGAGGGTGACTGGAACATCCAGGCTTTTGTTGAAGAAACATGGCCTATAGTCTTATACACTGACGGTAATGGTCAAGCCAGCTACGAAGCGGATTCGGGTCAATACAGCTATCTGGCAGAAAAAGAAGGATATACCAGCAGCTCCGGTAACTATACCGTTGATGAAAGCTCGATGGATATTGATATTACATTATTGTTAGATGACGGAGAAGCAAATGAAGATGCTACATTAGCTGACCTTGCTATTGATGGCACTACAGTTGAAGGTTTCGATCGATTTATATACAGCTATTTTATGGAACTCCCTATAGGAACTACGGATCCTCCTATTGTAGGAGCAACTCCCAACGATATAAACGCAAGCATCAATATAACGCAGGCAGAATCAATTCCGGGTACTGCAGAAGTTTTAATAACCGCAGAAGATGAAATTACTCAGAGGTCATATTATGTTAATTTTACTTTTGAAGAAGAACCTTTAAATGATGATGCAAGCTTATCTGACATAACTATTGACGGGACAACAATAAATGGGTTTAGCCCGGATATTTATAATTATTCTATTGTGTTGCCCCAAGGTACAAGTGCGGCTCCTGTTGTTGGAGCCACTGCAAACGATTCAAATGCTGATGTCAATATCACACAAGCATCTGCACTGCCGGATGATGCCACTATTATTGTAACTGCAGAAGATGGAGAAACCATAATAACATACACTGTGTCATTTTCTGTTTCTACTAATATTCAGGAAACTAATAGTTTTAATGTTGAATTATTTCCAAACCCTGCAAAGAATAGCTTTACAATTAAAGCAAGTGAAACTATTAATACTGTGCAAATCTTTAATATTAGCGGCCAACTTTTATTAAATAAATCTGTTGAAAGCTATCAAAGTAATATTATCATATCTGATTTATCATCAGGAATATATTTTGTTAAAATACAAATGGATAATAATGTAACTACAAAAAAATTACATGTTACAAATAGATAATATAAATGTTTATATATTTATATAGTCATTTACATATAAAAAACATACAGATCATTAGTATAATTATATGCTGTAAATCAAACAATTAATAAATGCAAATCGTTTTTTTTGCAAAAAAATTCATTTTTTTTTGCTAATCTTATATTGGATAATAAATATTTCCTATATTTGCTGCATGAAATATGAGTTAATAGCAACAAAAACTCTTAAAAATTCACTATTAATTAATTAATTTATTAACAAAAACAAAAAAATCATGAAAAAATTTGTACAAACTATTACGTTTGGTTTAGTTTTTAGCTTGTTCTTTGCTACA
>CAZTPA010000117.1:0-6401 GCA_964614525.1 uncultured Bacteroidales bacterium
TTTCTTCAAATACTTCTTCTGTTATACCGCTTAGATTTGAATAAGGATGGTATCTTGAGGAGGCGTATATTCTAATAAACAAACTAAAAATTTATGCTCTTTATGCCATGATAATCATTAAATTTGCAATACCTATTTTGGATGATTAATAAAAACATGAACACAAATCTAAATCCTGATCACGAACTTCTGTCTTCGGCAGAAAAGGAATTTGAAAGAGCATTGCGCCCTGACAGGTTCGGACATTTTACCGGCCAGGCAAAAGTTGTGGAAAATCTTAAAATATTTGTTGGTGCAGCAAAGAAAAGGGAAGAGGCCTTGGATCATGTTTTGCTTCATGGACCTCCCGGGCTTGGAAAAACAACATTGGCACATATTATTGCCAATGAAATGAATGTGGGCATTAAGGTTACCTCAGGCCCTGTTCTTGATAAACCGGGAGATTTGGCCGGATTGCTTACCAACCTTGAAGAGAATGATGTCCTTTTTATTGATGAGATACACCGGCTTAGTTCTGTTGTTGAAGAGTATTTGTATTCTGCAATGGAAGATTACAAAATCGATATAATGATAGATTCCGGCCCTAATGCCAGAAGTATTCAAATCAATCTTAATCCTTTTACACTTATTGGCGCAACAACAAGGTCAGGTTTGTTAACTTCTCCCCTAAGAGCACGATTTGGAATAAATTTTCGTCTCAACTATTACGACGCTAAAACACTAAACAAAATTATTATAAGATCTGCGGATATTTTGAATGTTGAAATCAGCTCCGATGCTTCAATTGAAATTGCCCGGCGCAGTAGAGGAACACCTCGAATTGCCAATGCTTTGCTTAGAAGAGTCAGAGATTTTGCTCAAATGAAAGGTGACGGCAAGATAGATTTAAAAATTGCGGAATATTCTTTGGAAGCACTTAATGTTGACAGACACGGGCTTGATGAAATGGACAATAAAGTTTTATCTGCAATAATTGATAAGTTTAAAGGTGGCCCTGTTGGTTTAACTACTATTGCAACCGCTGTTGGTGAAGATTCAGGTACTATTGAGGAGGTTTATGAGCCCTTTCTTATTCAGGAAGGATATTTAATGAGAACACCACGTGGCCGCGAAGCCACTGATTTGGCATATAAGCATCTTGGAAGAATAAAACATTCATCGCAGGGTAATCTTTTTTAATAATGAGCTTACCATCTCCGGACAAAAAGCAAATTAGCATTGAAATTAAAAAACTGGCCTTTGAGCATGGTTTTGATTTTTGTGGTTTTGCTCATGTTAAGAAAAAAACTCAGGAGAAAAACAAACTGATAAGTTCATTAGATAAAGAATATTTTGGCTCAATGAATTATATGAGCAATAATATTGACAAAAGAGAGGATCCCCGCTTACTTTTGGAGAATTGCACATCTGTTGTTTCTTTGGCAATAAATTATTATAATCCTTTTGAGTTTAATCCCGATAATCAGTATGTTGTTTCAAAATACGCGCTTGGCAAAGATTATCATTTTATAATTAAAGAGAAGCTTTATAGTATAATTTCCAAACTGACAGAACTTTCCGGTGTAAATACTCATAGAGTTTTTGTGGATAGTGCTCCGGTTTTTGAAAGAGCATGGGCCGTGGAGGCCGGACTAGGATGGACAGGAAAAAACTCTTGCCTTATTATTCCTAAAAAGGGTAGTTTTTACTTTCTTGCAGAGATATTTACAACTCTTGAGCTGGAATACGACAATGCTTTCGAAAAAAATTATTGTGGCAGCTGCACAAAATGTATAGATGCATGTCCTACAAATGCTATTGTTGCTAATGGTGTCATAGATTCAGGGAAATGCATTTCTTATCATACCATAGAATCAAAAGAGAATATTCCCGATGAGATAAAAGCTAATTTGAACGCTTGCGTTTTCGGGTGTGATATTTGTCAGGATGTTTGTCCGTGGAATATTAAGTTTGCAAAGCAATCCCGTCAAAATTCTTTTCCGCCCACAGAAGAAATTCTTGATTTAAGCAAATCTGATTGGCATGAAATGAGTGCGGAGAAATTCAACAGGCTCTTTAAAAAGACAAAATCACCTTTGGCAAGAACAGGATATAAAAAAATCATGCTAAATGTAAGCGCCTTAAAAGAAGGCTAATGCAAGAGTTTTTGTTCAAACTTATTTGCCTGGTTTATATTGATATAACAATCCAACATTAAAAAAAGCAGGATAAAAGTCTAAATCCGGAGGAAGTTGGCCAAGAGCAATAGAACTGCCCACTTGCAAAGAAAATTTTAATGAGCGCCAGCCATATTTTGCACTTAGTGCAGGTTCAAAAAACATTCTCTGAAAATTATGAATCGGAGGTTTTAGGTAACTTTCATAATCTACATAAGAAACCCGAAGACCTAATCCAGTTTCCCAATTATCGGATTTGAATCCTATAGCAGGTTGCAAAAAAGCTTTTGTAAAAACACCATGAGTGGAAACGGAAGCCATTGTTTGATCAGGAAGTTTTTCAGTATATCCATAGCCTGCACCTGCAAAAGTTTCAAAAACGAGATCGTTTTCATATGATTCAAAAAAACCAATTCCACCTTCATACGAATAATGATCGAGAAGCTCATCTCTAAGCACATTACCACCGGCCATTATGCTTATATTATTAAAAACAGAATAAGAAAGATGTGCTCCCAGCCCATTATTGCCTAATGATGCCTGTGAATAAATTTCTCCCTTTTGTTCATGCAAAGGAACATATAATGCAGAGGGAACATAAGATAACCTGCAGGAACTTATAAAAAACATTGCTGCTATTACGAGGATTACACAAATCTTTAAGGAATTTCCCATTTTATAATACAGCTTGTTTTTATCTGTTACTATGGTTGTAAACTGCGTATTAGCATTTCAGGAACTAACACCTTTCTGTCTTCCATGTATTTTATAAAAGCATCCTGGGTAAGATTGTTTTTATCCATGATAAGCGTTTGTATTGCAAAAGGGAATGCAATTAAACTTATCATATCTACAAAAAAATGCTCAACAGAAACTTTGCGGATATTTCCTTTACTTATTTCTTCTTGTATTTGTTTCGCAAAACTATCAGTGCGGTAAAGATTTTTCATTACCTGTATCTCTGTAATTTTTTCCGGGCTTCTATGAATGATAGACATTAAAAAAGAAACCAAAAGAGGATTTGCGATAAGCATATCTATGTATTCAGAACAATAATGCTTGATTTTTTCCTCCAGTGAAAGATCAGAATTTAGTATCTCTATAATATTGTCAGAATTACTTTTAACTAACTCTGATATTATTTTATCAAAAAGATTCTCTTTGCTTCTGAAATAATAATTCATTAAAGCTAAATTGATCCCTGCTTTTGAAGCAATCTCTCTAACACTCGTTCTGTCAACACCTTTTTCTAAAAACAGTTGTTTTGCTACTTCAAATATTCTTTGTTCTGTCTTTTTGCTTTTCTTCATTTTATATGTTTCTTTATTGTCTGCCATAATTCTAATTAATTATTTTGTTTTAAACACTATTTAAAACGCAATTTTAAATGATAAATTTAAAACAATCGTTATTTTCTTCAAAAATATATAAAACTAGCATATTGTAATGATAAAAAAATGTTATTTATCCTTAAAAATAATAATTAAGATGCTTTATTAATGTTTATTTTTGTGTAAAACGTAATTATAATGAATATATTGAAAGAATATAAAATACTTAGCTATTTTGGGCTATCTTTTTTAACAGGTTTATTGCTTTATTTGGCCTGGCCACCGGGAGGTTTCACTCCTTTAATTTTTTTAGCATTTGTGCCCATCCTTTTTCTTGAAGAATATTTTACACAGCGCAAAGAAAGTGTTCCTGTTTATTATTTGTTTTTCTATGTTTTTGTCGGGTTTCTGCTTTGGAATGTGAGCACTACTTACTGGATATGGCACTCAGCAATAATAGCTTTTGTTCTTGCCGTTGTTTTAAATTCGTTATTAATGACTTTTCCCTGGTTGTTAATGCATTATGCCAGAAGAACTCTTCCGGGTAGCACCGGCCCGTTTATGATAGTATTCTTGTGGCTGAGCTTTGAGTTTCTGCATCTAAACTGGGAATTAAGCTGGCCCTGGTTAAACCTTGGTAATGTTTTTGCCACAAATACTTCCTGGATACAATGGTATGAATATACCGGTACCCTTGGTGGCAGCGCATGGATTTTAGTTGTTAATATATTCGTGTATTATTTGTTTAAAACAATAGCTTATAATCGGACTGCAATTAGAAAATTGGTTTCATATTCTTTATTGCTTGTGTTTTCAATTGTTTTACCCATATTAATCTCTTTTTATATAGGAAAGAATTACGAAGAAAAAGGTGATTTTATAGAAGTTGTAATTGTTCAACCTTCTCAGGATTCTTACAAACAGGTAGAATCGCTTCCGGAGGCAATTAGAAGAGTTGACTTAATGAGAACTTTGGCAAAAAGCAAAATTTCTCCCGAAACAAAATTTGTAATTTCTCCCGAAACATCTGTTCCAACAACTATTCTGTTGAATCGTGCAGAGGTAAATCCTGCAGTTTCAATGTTGCGTATGTTTTCAACTAAGAATCATGAAATAGCGTGGATAGCAGGGAGTTTTGTTTCCAAAATATATTATCAGGATAAAAGGCCAAACTCCACAGCAAAGCCGGTGGAGGGAAGAGATGAATTTTATAATTTGTATAATTCCGCTGTTTTAATTCAGGGAAAAGAACCTTTGCAGTTTAATCATAAAACAAAACTTGTTCCGGGAATTGAAAGAATGCCTTTTTATAAAATTACAAGAATTCTCGACCCGCTAATTAAAAAGCTTGGCGGTATGGCCGGAAGCTATGGACTGCAAAGCTATAGACATGTTTTTACAGAGAAAGACAGTATTGCCGTTGCTTCGCTTATCTGCTACGAATCAGTCTTTGGAGAATTTACTTCTAAATATGTAAAAAAAGGAGCAAATGTTTTATTTATACTCACAAATGATGGCTGGTGGGGCAATACAGCAGGCTATAAACAACATTTTCATTATGCACGTCTCAGGGCAATTGAAACAAGAAGAAGTATTGCCAGAGCTGCGAGTACAGGAATGTCAGGATTTATTGACCAAAAAGGAAATGTTATCAGCACTGCAGGATGGAATGAAACTACAGCGATAGTAAGTAAAATGCGACAAAACGACAAAATAACATTTTACGTTTATAGTGGTGATTATCCGGGAAGAATTTCAGTATTTGTGTCTTTACTTCTGGTGCTTTACATAATTACTCAAAAAATAATCCGCAATAAGCAAGGAATTAAATCGAAAAGCCTATTATAGATTATCAATAAGCGCACATCACTTCTTTAGTTAGATTGTTTTAACTCCATGGTAAAGGATATTTATCAAAGAAACGGCAGGAATTAGCCACTGCTTTTTCTACAGGAATAAACTCAAAATTATTCAATTCTTTAAGCTTTTTATTTGAATAATAAGACATTTTATTTGCATTGCGCATAGTTTCTTTTGTTATAAGAGCTTGTTTTCCTGTAACAAAACTTCTAGCTTTTTCTAGTCGCCATGCTGCTTCACATATTAATTTTCCTGCATTAATTCCGGGTGGTTTTACTCCAATATGTTTTGCATAATATTCAAATAATGTTTTGAAACTAAGATTTTCGCTTATTAGAATAAATCGCTCATTTACAACATCACTCTCCATAAGCCACTCCATAGCATTTACAACATCTCTGACATCCACAAATCCATTTACACCTTTTGTATAGAATAAAACACCATCTTTTACCTTTTTGTAAATTTGGGTGCTCGATCTGTAGGGATCTCCAGGGCCTATAATTACACCCGGATTAACAATAACGGCATCCAGACCCTCTTCTATTCCCCTCCAAACTTCTCTTTCAGCACCAAACTTTGTTATAGAATATAGGGAATGACGAGGCGATGACTTCCATATCAAACTCTCATCTGCAAATTCACAAACACCCGGACTGCCAATAGCTGCAATACTGCTGCAATGAACAAGCTTTTTAACACCTTCTAAAAGAGATACATTAACAATATTTGCTGTGCCATCAACATTTACCTCCTTCATTAGTTTTCTGCCTTCTTTTGAAAAAGAAACGATAGCAGCACAATGATAAACTTTGCTTACATCTGTTAATGCTTCTTTCAAACTAAAAATATCAGTTACATCTCCATCAAACCATTCAATGTTTTTTAGATATTCATCAGCTTTTTCGGGAGAATAATAAGAGAAAATCTTTTTTACTATGGAAATGTCACCGGATTCTCTTTTGATAGATCTTACTTTTTGCCCTTTTTTACATAAATTATAAAGTAAATGTGATCCTGTAAGTCCGGTACCTCCTGTAACTAATATCATAAG
>CAZTPA010000118.1:0-6398 GCA_964614525.1 uncultured Bacteroidales bacterium
CTCTTCTCAAACACAGCCACAAACCTCGAATAGAAGATAATAAACAAAGTAACAAACACACTCAATATTGCAGAAGGCAAGGCTACATCAGGCCTGTCAGGAAAAAAAGTCAATGCAGTTACTGCCGAAAATGCGGAGCTCTTTATTGCCAAAATGAAAGTGCTGCTTATTACAAAGTCGAGTTTTTTGCCGGCTTTTCTCATTAAAAGATGATATATAGCCCCAACTACATACATCGCCACAAAAAATACCACCGAGATTAACAGAACAGATTTTGGCTGAGAAAAAATAACACTGCTGCTCATCCCTACAATAATCATAATAACAAGAAAAAAGCCCCACTTCATTATTGTGTTTCTTGACTTTTCAACTATAGGCAGGATTTTTTTGTGACGAAGAAATCTGCTGATTAGCAATGGAAATACTATTAATGTGAGTAGAATTTTTAATATTGAAACCGGACTTACCAGCGATTCTCCAAGCAGCAACAACAGCATCACAGGTGTTATTATCATTGCAGCAAAATATAAGCCGAAAACACCGGTTACGGAAAAATTGTTGTCTCCTTTCATCAACGCAGAAAAAGGAATAATTGAAGGTCCCGGAGGTGCAGCCGCTATCAACACCAAACCAATGTAAAAATCATTATAAATCCCGTTTTTAAATAATATCCAACCTAATGCAATAACAAAAATCCCAAAAACGATATAATTAAGCAATATGGATAAAAGTACAGGCTTAATTGTATTTTTTACCGGAAGCCAGCTTCTAAAACTGAAACTTGTAAGAGCAAATACCATGATTAACGCCAGTATCCAAATAGAAAAATCGGAAATCAACTTTGTTCTTTCCCCCAATACCAAACCGACTATCAAAGCCAGTATAAGAACAAAATCACGGTGATTTAAAATATTAAGGAGTTTTTGCATTGAAAAAAAAAGTTAAACAAAACTTATATGCATTATTAAAACATTGTTTTGGTTATATTTGTTTGATAAAAAAATCTTACAGACAGCAATTGCCATAAGCTTATTTTGTTGGCAAATTCATATTTGCAAATCTAATGTTTTAATCTGAAATTTATATTATGAATATTTTTTATGATCCATCAGTAAAAGAAGGTGCATTTGTGCTCTCAGGTGACGAAGGCAGGCATGGCACTAAAGTTATGCGGCTAAAGGAAGGCGATAATATGTATATATCAGATGGGCAGGGAAAAATATTTGAAGCCGAAATTATTGGCATCAACAAAAAGAGTGAATGCGCAGTGATGGTAAATAAAGTTTTTAAGAATGATGCTCCCCGAATACCCAAACTTCATATCGCAATAGCTCCTACAAAAAGTATCGACCGTTTTGAATGGTTTCTTGAAAAAGCTACTGAATGTGGCATTGATGAAATAACGCCGATTATTTGCAAAAACAGTGAGAGAACACGTATAAAGCCGGAAAGGCTTGAAAAAATTATTGTTTCTGCTATGAAGCAATCAAAAAGAGCCTGGTTGCCAAAACTAAATCCGATTATTGAGTATGATAAGTTTATAAAAAACGCATCAGAAGAAAATCGTTATATTGCATTTTGTCCTGAGGGCGAGAAAGTGTATTTCGAGGATGTTTATAAAAAGGGAAATAATTCATTAATACTAATTGGTCCTGAAGGTGATTTTAATCAGTCGGAGATAGCTGAGGCTCTTAACAATAAATTTGTTGCAATTACCTTTGGTGATTATCGTTTAAGAACTGAAACAGCCGGATTAGTTGCCTGCACAAAGTTTAATACTATAAATGGAGATCTTTAAGAAATGAGAAATGTTGTAAAGTCCCAAATTATCAAGAAATTAATTGTTGTTGCTTTTTTTCTTGGAAGCATAGTAGCGCAAGCTCAAAACTACCAAATTGCTCTCCTGAAATACGGTGGAGGTGGCGATTGGTATTCAAACCCAACAGCTCTTCCAAACCTTGTGGAGTTTGTCAACAAAAATTTACACACAAGTATAAGCACTGATATTGTTACGGTAGAAGCCGGAAGTCAAAATATTTTCAACTATCCATACCTATATATGACCGGACATGGCAATGTGGTTTTTTCTGCTCAGGAGGCACAAAATTTAAGAAATTATCTTATAGGAGGTGGGTTTTTGCACGTTGATGACAATTATGGACTTGATGAGTATTTTCGCAGGGAAATTGTTAAGGTTTTTCCGGATCACGAATTAGTTGAACTGCCTCATTCTTTTCCAATTTATCATCAAACTTACAGCTTTCCGCAAGGCTTGCCAAAAATCCACGAACATGATAACAAACCACCACAAGGATTTGGAATTATATATGAAGGCAGATTAGTGCTTTTTTATTCTTATGAAAGCGACCTTGGTAATGGCTGGGAAGATCAGGTTGTACACGGAAATCCAGAGGAAGTGAGATTGAAAGCACTTAGAATGGGAGCTAATATTTTGCAGTTTGTTTTTAACAGATAAATTCTAACCAATACATTATTCGATGAAAAAAATTACAACATTAATTATTATCGTGTTAATTGCAAATATTGCAATTGCATCAGAAAAAATAGCAGTAAGCAGATGGCTTTCTGCTGGGCCGCTAACAACAAATTTGCCGGCATTTAGTGATGTCCCGAATGTGGAGGGTGAAGAGTTTTCGGTTAAAGAATTGCTGAGCTTTGAGCATCTTGAGGTTGGTAATCTTTATCCTGAGAAGAATATGGATTTTTATTGGGATGAGAATCAAAATGCGATTTGGGCAGAAGTACTTAGCAATTCAGATGCCTGTATTTTAATTGAGCCCAATGAAACCGAAAAACCGCAATTTGTTTATTTAGCTGCATACATAAAAGCTGAGAGATGGTTATCTACAAAGCTTGAAATTACCAGTCCTAATATGCTTGCGGCTTATTTTGATGGTGAAAAAATTGGTGAAAAAACCACTACAGAGATCGAGGAGAGTAAAACAGCAAAAGTTTCCCAAAAGCTTGAACTGGCAAAGGGAACTCACTTATTACTGATCAAAACATTATATCATAATGAAATGAATAGTGATACTTTGCCGAATTGGAAACTTTCTGCAAGTTTTGAAATTGACAAGCCTTATCTTGTAAGCGATATTACAACTTCATTGGTGCCGGATAATATTAAAAATATTAATCATGTTATGGATGGTGTAAAAGTCACAGGCATCCAACTTTCGCCCGATGCAAAATATTATGCCGTAAATTATCGTCGTTCATTGCCTCCGTCTGATAGCTCGGAAAGTTGGACAGAAATAAAGCAGCTTTCTGATAAAAAACTGATACATTCTTTTAGAAATGCCGGAATAAGCGGGCTTAAGTGGTTGCCAAAAACTAACAGCCTGTCATATATAAGCAAAAGAAATGGCAAATCAACTCTGTTTCTGCATGATATAGAAAATAATAGGCAACAAATTTTGATTGAGGACATTGAGAATTTCTCCGGATATCATTGGTCTCCGGATGAATCATATCTCGTATATTCTGTTAAAGAAGATGCTGAGAAGGAAGATACTGATGTTAAATTAATGCTTGGCATGAGAGATAGAATTCCGGGCTATCGCGACAGGAATTTTTTGTATAAGTATGATGTAAATACAAAGGTTAAAACCCGGCTTACACATGGAAATCTGACATCGTCACTGCTTGATATCAGTCCCGACGGAGAAAGTCTTTTGCTGAGTCATGCCCGCTATAATTACGAAGAGGAACCATATTGGAAACAAGATTTATATCTTTTAGACATTAATAATCTTAGCATAGATACTTTGTTTTATGGGAACAACTGGAGTGTTTCAGTAAGTTTTTCGCCTGATGGCAAAAAGCTTTTGGCTGTTGGTGGGGCAAGTGCGTTTGATGGACTAGGGGAAAATATTCCTGAAGGACTTATTCCAAACAATTACGATATGCAAATGTATATTATAAATCTTGAAGACAAATCGGTAAAACCGATAACGAAAAACTTCGATCCTTCCGTGCTATCGGCCGACTGGAGTCATGCAGATAATAAGATTTATTTAAGTGTTGCTGAAAAAGATTACAGAAAGCTTTATAGTTATGATGTTAAAAAGGAAAGCTTTAAACTGATAGAAACAAATCTGGATATTGTTGGAGGATTCAATCTAAGTTCGCAATCAGCTAATGCAGTATATACCGGCAATCTTACAAGTAAACCTCCTAAATCATATCATATTAATCTTAAAAATAAGAAATATGCGGTAATTGAAGATACTGAATCTGAAAACTATAAATATGTCAATTTCGGACAAACTCATGATTGGGATTTTACATCTGAAGAAGGTGTTGAAATAACAGGCAGAGTATATCTTCCACCTGACTTTGATGAGAATGCAAAATATCCTGTGATAGTTTATTATTATGGAGGTACTTCGCCGGTGACGCGTTCTTTTGGAGGCCGTTATCCGTTTAATTTGTGGGCAGGCAATGGTTATATTGTTTATGTTTTACAACCTAGTGGTTCTGTGGGCTTTGGGCAGGAGTTTTCTGCTGCTCATGTAAATAATTGGGGTATAACAGTTGCTGATGAAATTATTGAAGGAACTGAAAAATTTCTAATAGCACATCCTTATGCTGATGCCGATAAAGTTGGTTGTATCGGTGCTTCTTATGGTGGATTTATGACTATGTTGTTGGTAACAAGAACTGATATATTTTCAGCAGCAATATCTCATGCCGGAATTAGTTCAATATCCAGCTATTGGGGAGAAGGTTATTGGGGATATAGTTATAGTGCAGTTGCATCTTCAGGAAGTTTTCCGTGGAATAATCCGGATTTGTACATTGGCCAGAGTCCTTTGTTTCATGCGGATAAGGTGGAAACTCCCTTATTGCTGCTAAGTGGCGACAGCGACACTAATGTGCCACCCGGTGAAAGCATTCAGATGTACACAGCTTTGACTCTTTTAGGTAAGCCGGTAGAACTTGTTTTAATAAAAGGACAAGATCATCATATCATTAAATATAGTAAGCGTATTAAATGGCATAATACAATTATGGCTTGGTGGGATATGATGCTTAAAGAACAACCCGAGTACTGGAATAATTTGTTTCCGGAAAAGAATTATTAATTTCTTTTTAATACAGTAGTCATATAGGAAGTTTCTTTCAAAGGAGCGTGAGAACTTGAGAGCGTGAGAAAGTGAGAACATAGAGAACTAAGTGGAATTCCTACTAATTCTATGACAAAAATTTTCAAGCCGCTACGAAATATATAAATATATTCTAAACTACAAACCTATACGTCAGTGAGCTATAATATAAGACTGCTGTTGTAGCAAGTGCAATGAATGATTTTATCATTTGTGAATCAAGTTAATCTCTGAGAGTTCTTTTCCAATCTGATGAATCCCAAATAAAATCTTTTCAGTTTGTTTGTCCGACGGCTTTTTGTGTCCCTGAACATATTGAGATAAAAGAGTTGGATTCATGCCAATTTTCTGAGCAAGAAACTTTGCATTAATTACTTTGTAGTATTGAAAAAACTGCTTAAAGTCAACCTCAAACTTTAAATTGTCATGATTGAATTCAGTCTTGTCCTCTTCGAAATATAGATTAACGGCTTCTAATGCGTTGTCAATTAGCTCAGAAATTGTTCGACCTGTAGTGAAAATAGGATAATTGTCAGCAAAAGTCGAAAACCCTGTATCAGTTTTCTCGACAAGCATTTTGATTTTTTTTGTAGTTTTTTTCATAATTACCCTTGTTTTTTGATGATTCCGGCATCCTTAAGTATTTTGCTCTCTAGTCTTTTGCCGACTTCTTGGCTTCCATGATTTGGGAAGATGATTGTGTTGCTCAATTTGTCATATTTCATTTTAACATGCGAGCCTTTTTGAGAAACTGGATACCAACCATTTTTATTAATAGTCCGTAAAGTTCAGAACACTTCATCTATTTGTCAAGCTCTTAATTTTATACAAAGGTAAATAATAATTTACTTTTGTTCAAATAATCTTTACACAGGCAATTTAATTGCATTTGCTACAATTTTATATATGTATATTTAATCATAAATGCAGAAAATCAAAAATAAAACACTACTAAAAATATTTGAGTTGCCAATTATAATAGATAAAAAATTCGGGGGCAAATGTAAATAAAATTTAAATAATCTATTTATTTTTTTGATATTTTATCTTTTATGAGTTAAACCTGACAACCGTGATAGGGAATCTTTGTTAATACAAAAACAGCTTACAGAAAATAATACATCTTTTTTGTTAATTATACAATGTGCAATTTCAATTAATGTTACCGGTGCTCTGCACCTTTTGGTTTTTAACTTCTATGCAGCTTCTACAGATGTTATCGGTGCTCCGCACCTTTTGGTTTTGTGCTGCTATATAATCTTGGCAAAT
>CAZTPA010000119.1:0-6297 GCA_964614525.1 uncultured Bacteroidales bacterium
CAGGGTAAGAGGTGCAATCCGGTTCGTCTCAAAGTTTGGTTGACATGTTTCTGCTATGTTTTGGAACGCGGATACCGCGGATTGCTGAAGCAAATCGCGGATTGTAGCGGATTTTTTTCTCTCGTAAACCCTTTAAGCGGTCTCTGCCCCTTGAAGCGGTTGGTTTTAAGAGAGAGGATTCATTTTTCTGCGCCCATCCGCGTTGCTCGCATCGGCGTTTATCAGCGTTCTATATCTTTTGTTTTGGAAGGCGGATGCCGGGGATTGTAGCGGAATTTAAAATCTGGAATGGTATAATGATAAAACAGTCAAAGAAAAATCGAATAAGGGTACTTTTTCAATAAACCGTCTTGTGTGATTATTTTAAATTTGTGGGAAAGTGCCTGACTTAAAATGATTCTATCAAATGGGTCTTTGTGGATATAGGGCAAAGCCTCAAGTTTAAAAATACAATCCTCATCTATAGGTAAGGTGCCGATATAGTGTTCTGCTCTTTTAGAAACTAAATAATCTGATACAGGTAGAGGTACATCTAATTTGCCCATTTGTTGTTTTATGATGCATTCCCAAATTGACGCAACACTTAAATATATATTGTTGCTATTGTCAGTGATTGTTTTTTTATAATCAGTATTTAATTTACTATTATTGCTGATATACCACAGAAATATATGCGTGTCAATAATGATATTCATAGATACCTATTTATAAAACGCATCTTCTATGTCCTTAGGGAGAGGTTCATCAAAATCATCAGAAATTTCTATCTCTCCTTGCGCAAGACCCGAAGGGCGATTTTTGGACAGATCATAATTCTTATTTTTTCGCCCGTATTTATCCAGAAGAAATTCGTAAAAATCTGTAATTTCTTTTCTGGCGTTGGGCGGTAGAAGATGAAGGTCTAAGTTTTGCATATTGCTAAAGTACATGATTTATGTAAATTATACAAGCAGAATCGGTAATGTGTGGATGCAATTTTTTGCGTTCTTTATCAGTTTTTGGAACGCGGATGCCACGGATTGCTGAAGCAAATCACGGATGATAGCGGATTTTTTCCCTCGTAAACCCTTTAAGAGTTCTCTGATCCTTTAAGCGGTTGGTTTTAAGAGAGAGGATTCATTTTTCTGCGCTCTTCCGCGTTGCTTGCATCTGCGTTTATCAGCGTTCTATCTTATGTTTTGGAACGCGGATGCCGCGGATTGCTGAAGCAAATCGCGGATGGTAGTGGATTTTTTCCCTAAGATGTTGCAGGCTTCCCCTTTTGGGATCTGAGAAATAATCTCTTCGATTTAACCGACACGGCAATATTGACAAGAAATTAGTCTATGACACTCTACTATATTGCCAGCTAGTAAGTTCATAATTTTTCACTCATCAAAAAATCACTGATATACAAATGCTTTACCCCTTCTATGGAATCCTTCCAAAAATCATCCATGGTAACAACATACTTAGGATATTGGTCGTTAATGTTTAACAAAGCAAAAAATTCCCGTTCAACGGTTTGTTGATTTTCCAATTTGTAAGCTACCTGCACATAAATTTTTTCTCCCTGTTTTTCTGCTATAAAGTCAATTTCCCTGGAATCTGACTTTCCAATATATACCTGATAACCTCTCCTTTTGAGCTCCAGAAAAACGATATTCTCTAAGATTCCTGAAATCATTCTGTCCCTATAACCCAGAGTTGCATAAACAAGTGAAATATCACTCACAAAAAATTTTTCCTGGGTTTTAAGCACCTCTTTTCCTTTCATATCGAAACGGGGAACACGGTACAGAATAAAGGCACCTTCCAGGGCATTCAGATAATTATAGATAGTATTGATATCGACTTTGCGCTGCTGGTTTTTGAAATAGTCTGCTACATTTTTGCCCGAAAAGGTATTGCCTATATTGTCAAATGCATATTTGACCACGCGCTCTAAAAGTTCCACATCACGGATTTTGTATCGTTGTAAGGTGTCTCTTAGAATAACGGACGAATATATATCCCGTACCACTTTATAGGCTGTTTCTTCGTCATAATTTACCGTATGAATAACCGGAAAACCACCCATTCTCAGATAATGAACGAAAGGATTAGCAGGTTTTTTTGCCTCATGAAAATAATGTTTTCTGAAATCCAGAAATTCTCTGTAAGAAATCGTGAAAACAGGAATTTCTACATAACGTCCTGCCAGATAAGTAGCCAATTCTGAAGAAAGCAGATGAGAGTTAGACCCTGTAAGATAAATATCTGCATCAAAATCAACTAAAAATGAATTAACTGCCTTTTCCCAGCTTTGTACCTCCTGAATTTCGTCTAACAACAAGTAGTATCTTTGAGGCTGCTGAATCTTTTCCTGTACATATTTATATAAACTTTGGGCGGTAGATAGCTCAGAAAAAACAAAGCTTTCAAAATTTATCTGGATAACCTGCTCTGCCTTTACTCCCATATTCAATAACTCTTCTCTAAGCAAACCCAATACGGTTGATTTTCCCGAACGTCTGATTCCGGTTATGATCTTTATCTGAGGTTTATCGATAAATTTTTTAAGATGCTGTATATATAACGGCCTCGATATCATTATTTAAGGGTATAACCACAAAATTAATATTTTATTTGTAGTTTTTGGGGTTATAGGCATAAAAAATAATAATAAAAGGAGTCTCATCGCAAGTTATCTCACAATAGTTAACAGTTTAGGTAATACAGGGTAAGAGGTGCAATCCGGTTCGTCTCAAAGTTTGGTTGACATGTTTCTGCTCTGTTTTGGAACGCGGATGCCACGGATTGCTGAAGCAAATCGCGGATTGTAGCGTATTTTTTTTACGTCCATCTGTGTAGTTTGAGTTGTTCTGCATACTCTTTTACCAAGATTCTGATACCCTATTTATCAATACCTTCCAAAATCCCTTCAAAAGGGGAAATTGCGCATCGTCCAAATTAAATAGCAAGTTTACCTCATATGATCTTACTCTTTTTTTATCATTTGTATTAGCTTTGACACCCGATATCTTATTAACAAATAAGAGATTGCAAGAACACAAAGGATTAATGCGAAAACACCCATGTTGATAAGTTGCTTTTCTAGTAGGAACAAGAGTAAAATATTGATGAAAAGCTGAGTTGCAGCATAAATAAACGCCACCTGGACATGATGAAACCCATATTCATTACTTAGGTATTGGTATAAATGGGAGCGATGGGGTCGGAATATGTTTTCTTTTCTTTTCAAGCGATATAGAATTGTAATGACACTATCAATGCCATAAACGGATACGAGTAGAATAAACTCAATACGGCCGGTTTCAGAAATTAATTGGATTAGAAACCATGCTATTACAAAGGCAAGACTTACACTCCCTACATCACCTGCGAAAGTTTTGGCATGTTTTCGTGCATTGAAAAAGGAGAAAATCACAATAGCTATAATCAGCAGAACCAACAATTCACTCTGATAAACAGCTTCTGTAAAAGGTGACAATTCAAAAATCCAATACAAAGTTCCTAAAGCGACAAGTGCATAAAAAGCGGTAATCCCATTAATTCCATCCATGAAATTAAAGGCATTTATCCAGCCAATGGTAACTACGTAAGTTATCAAAATTAAATGCCAGGGGATTTCAAATATTTGTAGCTGCCAGAATAAAATGCTTACAGAGAGAAAATGAACCACAATTCTTATTTTGCTCGACAAAACCATAATGTCATCCAAAAAACTGATGATTGAAACCATCAGCAAAGCAGCAATTAAGAACGGTTCTTGAAACCCAAAAAAAAGAAACCACAAAATGGCTGCTATGGGAAAAAGTATACCGCCTCCGCGGAGGGTTATGCTTTTATGGGAACTGCGCTTGTTGGGTTTGTCGATGATGTTAAATTTATCCGCAATTCTGAAGTAAACTAACTGGAGGAGAAACAAAACCAAGAACGCTATTGTATAAACCATCATTAGATAACTATTGTTTTTTTAAATAAAACCAATGTTAAAAGCAATATGATTAAGCTTTATTGCCGAAGCTTTGCAATGTGTTTATCATTCCCTCCGCTGCTGTTACAGGCATGTTTGTGATGCCCAATGCAGTTTTTAATTTGCAATTTGAAACAACATAAGATTCTGTAAGCTTCTTTAATCGCTCGCTATTTAGAGGTAGGTGTAAAATATCCCCAATTTTTGATGTTGACATTATAACCTTTGGGGATATTTTCCAAACTTTTGGTGTCTTTTTCATGGAATCTCCCATAAGTTGAATCAATTGGTTGGTGGATAAGCATTCGTCATCAGCTACATTATATATGCCTGATGCTATGTCGGTTTCAATTATTTTTTTCAATACAAAAACAAGATTTTCAATAGACAGAAATGAACGTTTGTTTTCAAATGCGCCTAATGGCCATGGATAACCTGATTTTACAATTTTATAGAGCAAATTCAAATTGCCTTTATTGCCGGGTCCATGAATCATGCAAGGTCTAAGAATATGTATCTTTTTATCATTAGGAAGGTGTTTGCTTAAGATATATTTTTCAGCCTCAAGTTTGGATTGACCATATGGGGTTAATGGGTTTGGATTTGTTTCTTCTGACAAAAAGGGTCCAACTACGGAGTCAGCAACAGCTTTAACTGAGCTAAAAAAAACAAATTTTTCGGATCTTGACTGTAGGAAGTAATCAAATATTTTTTGTGTAAGGCCTAAATTAACATCAAAATATTCTTGTGCTCTACTGGTGTTGGAAGTATCATGAGCTTTTCCTGCTAAATGAATAATTGTTTGTGAAACAGGGAGAGATTCTAATTGGGACCAATTAAAAATACTAGCTTTTGATAAATCCTCAGATGAAGAAATATCTAAACCAAAAACAGTGTGTGATTGATTTAGGGATTTGAATAAATTTTTACCTACGAACCCACCAATCCCTGTAATAAGTGTTTTCATAAGTTTATTTTAACGATAGTTGCTTATAAATATTTAAATGCTTTGCCACAACAGATTCAATTGAAAACTCTCTTTCCGCTATTAATCTGGAGTTTTTGCCAAACTCTTCTCTTTTCATTTTATTATCTATCAGTATCTTGATTTTTTCTGATAAGGCTTGACTATCTTTAATTGCTACGAGATAACCATTATAAGAATCAATTACCACATCTTTGCATCCGATAGAGTTCGTTGTAACAATGGGTCTTCCAATTGCACAAGCTTCAATAAGAAACTTGGGCAATCCTTCTCTATAGTAGGATGGAAATGCAACAATGTGACAACTTACTAAAATTTGCTTAATGTCACTAACATGTCCAAGCCATATAATATAATCATTATCACACAGTTTACTTAATTCTTCTTCTTTAATTGCCGTAGGATTATTATCGATTGCTCCACATAAAACAATTTGAATCTTCCCATAATAATTTGCCTTAAGAATGTTTGCAGCTTCTATAAGTTCAAGTATTCCCTTCTCTTTAATCATTCTTGCTGCGAAGGCAATTTTTATTTTCCCGGCCTTTGGTTCTGGACAGAAGCCAAAGTTATTTAAGTCAACTCCAGAGCCTTTAATAAAAGCAAATTGGTGTTCGCCTATGATTTTATTGTTCAAGAAAATTTCTTTATCCTCATGGTTCTGAAATATGCATACCAAGTTCTCTCTCTTATGGGAATATTTCAAAAAACGGATAATCATATTAGTTGAAAAGGATTTAATGTTTTCAGATGAAAAAGTGAACCCTAATCCACTTATAGCATTCACAATTCCATGTATTCTTGCAAGTTTTGCTGCTATAGTTCCTATTAAAACAATTTTCAATCCGACGTGATGGATAATGTCGGGCTTTTCTTTTTTGAAAAGAAAATAAAGAAATAAGAGTGTTCGAATCTCCTTGATATAATTAGTATTACTACGTTCCATAGGAAGTTCGATAAAATTAAATCCCAAATTTGAAATCTCTTGTTTTTTGCCAGTATTTTTTGCTACAATTGTAACATCAAAATCATTGTTTTTAGCAGCCAAGGCGATTTCCTTTCTGTGAGATAATAGGAAATAATCTACATTTATTATAAAAAAAATTTTTTTTCTACTACCCATTTATACTATATTTTCACAGAACCTCCTCAAATTTCTTAATTATAAAATGCTTACTAAAATCATTTGCTCTTATTTTAATACTTGATCTATAGGAATTATACATTGCTTTATCTTTTATTATTAATTCCATTGCTTCACAAAAAAAACTTTCATTATCAATGGGTGTGAGTATCCCATATTCAGCAACTTCTATTTCATTTTTCAATTTTTTCTTTACTTCAGTTTTAGGTG
>CAZTPA010000120.1:0-6072 GCA_964614525.1 uncultured Bacteroidales bacterium
TATTGTGTTGGATGTTGTGATCTGAGGGTTTGTACTGAAAGTTCTAGAGTACCATGGGTTGGGTTTCAATCCTTATTGTGTTGGATGGTGTTATCTAAGTGCCTTTATAATTGCTCCCTGTCCTGCACTTGGTACGTTTCAATCCTTATTGTGTTGGATGTTGTTATCTAAGTTCCGTAAGATTTGTTTCGATCTTATAGGTTCCGTCGTTTCAATCCTTATTGTGTTGGATGTTGTTATCTAAGAGCAACGTTTTTTATACGCAGCCATTGGCAGCAATGTTTCAATCCTTATTGTGTTGGATGTTGTTATCTAAGACTTGATGATTTAAAAAACGCAACAGACAAGGCAGAAAGATTCAATCCTTATTGTGTTGGATGTTGTTATCTAAGTAGGCACCGATGGGAAAAGCAATTGACAGCTTCACGTTTCAATCCTTATTGTGTTGGATGTTGTTATCTAAGTCGTGATTTTGCAAATTATCAACAAAAGTATAACTTACAGCATTATTCTCAAAATAAATATTTAGCTTTTTCAAGATGTCAATGAGCGTATTATAACAGAAAATATATGATTTTCCGCAAAGATAATGATTTGTTATATAGGTATTTATGCGATTCATGGAACTGCTTTGAAATAAATTAACTAACGGAAAATCTATTTAATACATATGTTTTTATAAGTACAAGATAAACATCTTTTTTTATATGACGATGCTTTGGGAAAATAGTTTTTTTCAATAATCTCTGCAATATCTGTTATGCATTTTTTTACATGCAATTTGTCTTCTTCTTTTATCGGCACTTCAATCAATTTATTTTTACTTCTTACATAAACCAGGTAACCTTTATTGACCTTTTTCCTAAAATTATCTTCAATAAGTATTGCATAACACTGTAGCTGAGTTTTATAGGTTGAATAAACTTTTTCATCAAAAAATGCAAACTTATAATCCAGAGGGGCCATAGTTCCATCTTTTAATAGCAATACTTCATCAACTTTGCCTCTTAGTTGATCATTGGTGATATATTGTTCCTGGTACTTTTCAAGGGCTCCTATCCGCTGCCTTAGATAATCCTTGTTTCTTTCTAATTTTTCATCATGTAACTCTCGCCCTTTCATTGCTTTATATGATTTTTCCTCAAATTGAGGAATGGCCAAAACATGTTCAAAATAAATAAATCTTGGACAATACAGATATTGAATAATATGTGAGGGTGTAAGGCTTATCATACTACAAAAACATTGCTTTTACCTGATCTGTAACCAGCTTTTTGTCAAAAGCCTGTCCCAGCAACGAAGTTTGTTGTAGTTCGTTTTTGCTCATTGGAAAGATGTACACAGAATCAACGGTTTTATCTATTGTGTCCTGAATCTGCAACTCCAGACAATCCTTATCATTTGCCTCCATAGTGCCCAGAAACACAGAATACTGAACTCTGTAAAGTCCGGCTTGTTTGCAAAGCTTAGCAACTTTGGTTCTTTCTTTATCTTCTTTTATATCATACATTACCCAAATAATCATCTTATATGCTTTTTTATATTAATTACTCATTTAAAATTGCACTGCAATTAATTTGTTGGCGAAAGAATGTGCATCCATTTGTATTGCATTGGATCGTGTTTGATTTCGCCCATTATATCTGAATGTATCAACATCCATATATTTGTTATAAGCATCTACAAGCAATTCTTTACCGGCTTTATTTAAACTACAACCATTTGTTATAATATCTATATGATTTTTATTAACTTTTTTGCTAGTAAACAATCTAAAAACAACTTTATCTGCACAAGTTCGATAGGGTTCAATGAAATCATACACCATACTCAGCTGATTGTAATCATCCCGGTGCAGAAACCCAAGATAAGGATCTACTCCCGCTATAATTAAAACTTTCTCTATCTTGCTGTAAAGCATGCCATAAGAATAATTGAGAAAAGCATTAAAGGAATCTTTTGCAGGTCTTGAATTACGTCCGGAAAATTGATATTCCTTAGGTAAAACATGTGAAAGAGTTTCAAAATATAATCTACCTGCAGTTCCTTCCAACCCACGGATGGTGTCTGATATTTCTATTAATTTTTCTCCCGAAAGTTGTGATAAACTTATATGAAGTTTCTGCATTTTCTGCACTTTTTCATCAAGATATTCACATAATGCAGCACGATGTTTTTTTAAATCTTTGATGAAATCAATCTGATTCAACATCTTTTGTCCAACCCATTCTTTTATCCATTTCACACCCTCATTACACATACTCGCTTGTAATTGAGCCTTGCGAATGCGGGTGGTGCTGCCAAGCTTACTATGCCAAACTCTACCCAAAGGATGCCCGTTAAAATCAACAAAAACTATATCCACATTAAATTTTAAAGCAAGTATTATAGCATCTGTGCTAAGAGCTGAAGACTTAGGCATAATAATGCTGCTTACTTTTTTCGCAGAAAAATGGTGTTTTTTATATTCCCTTTTGTTTTCTTCATCAGGAATTCTGACTTCAAACATTTCGTCTTTTATGTGAATATAAGTACCATATGTATCAATAAATAATTGCATTGTTAGCTGTTTTTCAAAAGAAATGTGTTAGTTTTTATAACCACTATATTGTTCCAAATCCTCGTGAAACACCTTTGCCAAGGCCAATAGACACAGGTAAATGCGCATTAACAACAAAACTGCCGGAAAATGCGATCATGGTTTTATCTTTGAATTTAGTGCTTTTCTCATACAAATTGCTTTTAACAAACAAGCGCTGTTCTGGATTAAGCCTTAAATCTAATCCTTTAAAAAATGACAATACATTTCCGGCAAGAATTTTATCCAACATCTTTTTTCTCTCTTCATCAGTAGCATCAAGATATTTGGAGTGATTTTTCTGATTAAGACCCATCCAAAGAGTTTGAAATTGATACTCATGCAACTCTTCACTGTATCCTATTTCAGTCAACTCACTTTTTAGGTTTTTATTCATAACCGGAAAAACCTCTCCGTTAATATCAAGTTCTGTAATTTTCAGGAACAATTGAGTAAGTAATTTTGCGCCTTCTTCAAGTGCTACCAGGTTTGGCACTCCATTTAATACCTTAAATTGCACAAATGGGTACTGATATCTGAGTTCGCCGGTTTCGTAATGATTATTCAAAAGTGGCGAATGCTCTCTGAACAGATTCCCGAAGTAACCTCTGAGCTTATGTGCATCTCTTGTCTTTAGTGCAATTTCCGGAAATTGAATTTTTGCTATTTGTATTTTCTTCATCAGCTATTAATTTTATAATGACTGTAACCATCGGGTTAATAATACCTCATGAATAAGAAATTTATCTTCATCTTTAATAACTAATTCATTCTCCATAAGTTTCTTTAAAGCAGTATTTACCGAGCTTGGTGCTCCCAGTCTGTATTTTTGAATAAAATCATTAGCTGTTGGATATCTTAAAGGTTCTTCTTTTGCAATAGCCTGGAGTACTTGCCATTGTGTATTAGTTAATAAATTAGTGTAGTTTGAAAAAACAACACTTTCCTCTTTGATTGTATCATCAAAAACCTGTTGCAAATGTTTTGTTTCTACTTTACTGAACATTCCAAACAATCGATTGCAAACAAGTTGCACACAATATGTTTGCTGACGGCTCCAATTATATATTTCTTGAATGGCATCTTCTGTGATTTCTTTTTTGTGTGCTTTAAAATGATATTGGATAAACTCTTTATATTTATCAAAACTAATTGCCTGAAGTTGAAGCAATTGGGCGCTTTGATAAAATGGGCGGTTTTTCTCCGTAAACATAGATTGCATCATATTGCGATGACTGCCACTAAATATAAACCTGATTGCAGGAAACTGCTGCATCCATCCTCTAAAAACAGCTTCGCCGTTTTGGGCGGGATAGTGCTTTATTTGCTGAAACTCATCAATTGCAATTAGTATCGGCTTTTTTTTGGTTTGAAGAAACTTTCCCAGTGCCTCCATAGATTGGTTGGATACTTTGCCGGAGTTTTTTACTCCCAAACTAATTGCCGGATTTCCGGTTTGAGGATCAAAACTCATCTCAATGCCAATAGAACTCAATAACTTCATTAAAGATGCAGAAATACCACTGCTTGTTTTTCCGTATTTATTATAAATCGCTTTTGTGATCTGCAAAACTGCTTCTTCAATATTTCTTGTCCCCAGCAAATCAACATACAATGTTTCTGCAGAATTTTTTCCTTCCAATTGTGACAAAAAACATTGGATTAAAGCTGTTTTTCCCAACCTTCGCCATGCATATAATACTACATTTCTTTCATTTTCAAAGTGATTTTTCAATGCAGCCAATTCTTCTTCTCTATCACAGAAATAATCTTTTCCGTAATATCCTGTAAGTAAAAACGGGTTTTTTAACTGTCGTTTCATTGCATTTTGTTTGTTCCATAATTTACGTTACGTAAATTACGTTACGCAAGTTACGAAATATTTTTAAATTATAGGAAATGGTTAGCAGATTAATAATGTATTAAATCAAAACCATATTTATAATCAATAAAATCATTATTTTTTTTGTTTTTTATCCAGGCTTTTTCCTGATGGCTTAGCTCAATAATTCTTAATGTTTCAGTATCAGAAAACAATTGAGATACCTTTTCTAAAACCTCAAGGTCGTTTTCAGTAAATAAATCTTTGTTGAAAGTCCTGTTTGTGGCTGAGAAAAATTGTTCGCCGATGCCTCCGTCAGGAAATGTTTTTGATTCAATGATAATGTCGCCTTTATTTGAGATATATTCAAAAAGCCCGTTGAAATTATTCGGAACAGGCCCCATTGGAATAGCTTTATAGGGTAGTCCGCTTATTGAAAACCCTGTTTTTTTATACATGCCGAAATCAGCATAAAACAAAAGCTTGTTAAGTTTTGTTTTCCAGGGCTTTCCTTTTTCAGCAAAAAAAATAATCATTTCAGTAAACTTGGCAAGATCAGGTTTTTTATATCCCGTATAAGGGCCTGGTGCACATACACCTTGAAAATACTCCTCCAGGTATCTTTCTAGTTTATGCTTCTTTCTATCTTCAAGTATGAGTTGAATTTGTTTTTTATATTTTTCTTTCTGCTTTTCATTCAGACTATTGCACATTTCAACCAGTTTTGCAAATTCATGCGGGTCTTCAGCCAATTGTATTAAACGTGCATTTGAAATACAAGGCACTTCACCTGCTTCATATTGCCTGTAGCTGTTTACGCCAAAACCAAGAATTTCAGACATTTTTGCCGCTGCAAGACCATATTTCTCGCGAGTTTCGATAATCTGATCCGGGAATGGGATGGAGTTTTTATACCTGTATTGATTTATCACCTGGTTATAATTCAATTGAGCAAGCTTTTCGTCTTCAAATTGCTCGCCGGTATCTTCGCACTTATAAAAATGAAATAAAATTTCAAATTTCTCTTTACGAAACTTAAGTGTTCTGTATTCTTTATGAACACTCATTCTTTTTCCTGTAAATGGGCTTTTCATAGCAGTAGTTTGTCTTTTTATTATGCAACAATAATCTTTCTCGGATATTGCAAAATAATTATTTTTTTAGTGGATAGTTCATTGAGCGTTCAGCAATATGAAAGGAGATACAAATAACCGGCGAATTTTTTACACCCATACTGATTTTAATATAAATCTCATTTCCATTTAGAACTTTGCCAAACACCCACATTGGTAAAATTCCGCGCATTTTTTCTTCCAACGGGCCTTCTGAATAATCTTCAATCTCTAAATTCAGAATAATTTCTTTCCTTTTTATTGGTGTAATTTCAAGATCAAGCAATGCCTGTTGATTTTTGCCGCGATCATCCAGAAAAACAATTTCAAAAATTTTAATTTTAATTTTAAGATCGTGTAAAAATTGTTCTACATCGTTTTTATTCATTAAGAAAATAGATTTATTGACAAAGATATTATAAATAATGTATTTTACAACTATATAGTTTGTTTTTTGTATTTTTCTCTCTTTTTTTCAACATTAACGTGCCTTTTGTTATAATGGTTATGTGCATAATATTTCAGTATGATAGAAAATTTGAGTTAGAGGAAGTGGGTGG
>CAZTPA010000121.1:0-6068 GCA_964614525.1 uncultured Bacteroidales bacterium
GCCATCTCCCACATAAAAAGCTCCTTCAGGCACATAAACCATTTCAATAGCAAATACTTTAAATTCAATATTATTTACATCAACAACTCCATCAAAACCATAATCCCATTTTAATTCTATATCATCTAAAACTATATTTCCTAAGCCATTTTCAGCTCTATAAATAAAGACTCCCTTATTGTCGGAAGGAATACTATATGTTGCCGTAAGTGGTATAATATGTCCCGTCGAACTTAGTGTTGCGTGTTGCCAATTACCACCATCTATTTTATATTTCATAAAAACCCAAATAGCATCATAGTTATATGGGGCAGCATAACCGGTGCCTGAAATATCATTTCTCCAGGAGTTTTCCCAACTTACGCTGAAATTTACCATGAAAGTTTCTTCCGTTGGATTGACGTCTTTTAATATAGGCTCTGAAGTAATCTGTACATTATTGGCAAGTAGAGCTGGAGTTATATACAATAAAATTAGTATACCGATTAGTTTCTTGATAATCATAATTTGTGGATTTAAGTGAGTTTTGTGAATTTTATTATACAAAGTTATTTGTTTCTTTGAAAGAAACAATATTAAAATTGATATAACATTGGTTTTTAATGCTTTTAATAACAAAAAATGCATCAATTAACAAGATTGATTTCTTTTATGTTTTCAACATTCCTTAATGTTTCGTGTTTGTGTCCAATAAAAATCATTGTTAATTCGAGCCTGGCAGATATTTCTTCAAGTATTTTTCTCTCTGTTGACCTGTCAACCTCAGATGTAGCCTCATCCAGAATCAACAGTTCCGGCTGATGGTAAATTGCCCTTGCTATGCCTATTCTTTGCCTTTGCCCTCCGGATAAACGGACACCTTGTTCTCCGATAAAAGTGTCTATACCTTCCGGTAAATCAGAAATTATATCATCCAGTTGAGCGAGTGCTATTGCTTTATGAAATTGTTCAAGATTTATTTCTCCCTTTTCCATGCCCAAAGTAACATTGTTTATAAGGCTATCATCAAAAAGAAATATATTTTGAGGAACGTAGCTGATTTTTTCCTGCCAGGCCAAAAGATTGTTGTTAATGTTTTTTCCATCAACCATTATTTGTCCTTGAATAGGTTTAATAATTCCTGAGATAATATCCAATAAAGTAGTTTTCCCAACACCGGATGACCCTTTGATTATTGTAAAACTGCCTTTGATTATTTCAGCATTAAAGTTTTTAATTATATAATCTCTCTTCTCGGGATATTTAAAATTAATATTTTCAATTTCTATTTTATGATTAAACTCAACCTTTGAACTTGTTTGGTTTTGATTGCTGTTGTTGTTTTCTGTATCTTTTAATTCATTAATATCATTATAAATTGGATTAACGGAAAAGTGATTAAACTTTATAAGAGTGTAGTTTTGTAAAATTTGTTTTATTGCGGGAATACTTTTAGCTGCGGCCACACCAAATAATGTCATTATAGGAATAATATTCTCAAAATCACGTCCCTGCGTTATGAAAATTGCTGAAATGACAAATATTCCGGAAATCGCAAATACTTCCAGAAAAGGTTTGGGTAAATATGTGATAAATTGTTTGTAAGCCTGTGCATTAGATGTTCTTTGTGCACTCTTGCGAAATTTATTAATAAACAAAATAACTTTATGATATATCGTAAGTTCTTTTAGTCCTCCCATTGTTTGTATAACAATTTTATTTCTGATTTTTCTTTCCGATAACTCTTCTCTGCCCAAGCGCCTTAGCTTGCGATTAGTAAGCAACAAAAACAAATATGAACCCACGGCAAAGCCAATAAGTGTAATAAAAGAAATAAGAGGATCAACAGAAAACAAAAGCACAAAAATCCAGATAATCATTATCACATCCATTGCTAAATTTAGAAATGGCATTAGAACGGCATTTATTGAAACAGTGACCTCATTATTAACATTTCGCAAAATCTCAGCAGAATTTCTCCCAACATGAAAACTTCTGGGAGCAGATGAATATGCTTTGAAAAGACGAAGACCTAAAAGATACTGTTGTTTAAAAGAATATTTGGTTTTTAAATAATGAACAAATGACAAAAAAATATTTTTAAAAAGGAATAAAGCAATTAGAGAAAAAGATGCTATCATAAAAAAACCTTCGGGATTTTTATGATAATAATCAGCTAAAGGCGACAAAATGGAGAAAGTTTCGAAAAATTCTACGGGATTGGAAATTAATACAATAAAAGCTGGTATTGAGCCAATGCCAATCATTTCAAGGAAAGCACCAATAAGCATTAATGACAGCAATAAAAACAATTTTAATCTGTCTCTATATGTTAAAAGCTTATATGTTCTTTTTAATGAAGTTATCATATATTCTTTTATGCTTTTGTCTCACCCCCGCCTTTAATCAGCAACCACAAAGTTAATGTAGAAATCAACACAATCGCAGCAATTGCAGCTAAAACAATTGAGGGGTAGTCTCCTCTTTGCTTTATAACTATTCCCAAAAATGCCCAGGCAACTGCTATACCTATAAATGGATTGTTTAGCCGTACTAAAGCAAAAGAGGTGATTAAGACTCCTGCAAAAATCATTATAATTGTCCAGGCTTCTTCTGATATTCCCCAGCCTCCCCAGTTATAATGCACGAGCAGTGCTGTTATATTAGCAATGGTGGCTATACATATCCATCCCAGATAAACACCAAATGCTGCCTTGGTAATTCCTGTTGTAAAGCCTTGTAGCTGATAATTTATAAATATCAGGGATAATAAAAGCCCCAACATTATAATTAAAGAAAGTGGCAGTTGCTCATAATGCCATGCAATTATCCAGAGAGAATTTAACAAACAACTTATTGCAAAAACCCAGGAAATTGCCTTAACAGGAATTTTAGCCGGCTCGTAAAATTGCATAATTATAAAACCAAGCAGTAATAAATATATAAAACCCCAAATGGCAAAGGTGATACCCGCCGGAACAAATAAGTTTGGATACTGTGCAGATAATTCGCCGGTTGTTATGCCGTTCATAGGAAGAGCATTGGCAAGATAGTTTACTGCTATCATCACAATAAACATGAGGATATTTACTAGTTTTAGTATCATGACAAGGTAAATTTATGATTAATAAAAAGTTTTTTTAATTACTCAAAGGTAAATAAACAAAAAAATCAATTTATATAATTTACGAATAAAAATATTTGTATCTTTGCAGCCTGAATTTTAGCCCGTTAAATTATCCAATATAAACCAAAGCGAAATTTATCAACAACATATTGTTAATAAATTTGTGAGGTTCAGAAAATTATTTTAGTTTTGCACCCCCAAAAGCATGGGTGTGTTGTTTTTAGATTTAAGTATGATAAACAAAGAAAATAAATGGACACTTTAAGTTATAAAACGATTTCAACAAACAAAGAAACCGCAACTAAAGAGTGGGTTTTGGTTGATGCAGAAAATGAAATACTGGGAAGGCTTTCAACAAAAGTTGCAAAGCTTTTGCGTGGTAAGCTTAAGCCAAACTTTTCTCCACACGTTGATTGTGGTGATAATGTTGTTATTATAAATGCCGAAAAAATTGTGCTTTCAGGCAATAAAATGGACACCAAAGAGTATGTCAGGCATACAGGTTATCCAGGGGGGCAGAGATTTACCAAAGTTGGTGATTTGCTGCAAAAAAGACCGGAAGAGGTTATTAACAAAGCTGTTAAAGGAATGTTGCCAAAGAATAGACTTGGTAGTGCAATATTAAAAAACCTTTATGTTTATGCCGGTACAGAACACCCACATCAAGCACAGAAACCAAAGAAAATTAATTTAAATACAATTAAATAATAATGGAAGTAACTAACGCAATAGGTAGAAGAAAAACCGCAATTGCCAGAGTTTATGTGAAACCGGGCAATGGTGTAATTACCGTAAATAAAAAGGATTATAAGCAATATTTTCCTGCAGGACCAATACATTACATTGTTAACCAGGCTTTTGAAATTACTGGTACCGAAAATCAATATGATGTGTTGGTGAATCTTAGGGGCGGTGGAATTAATGGACAAGCAGAAGCTCTTAGGCTTGCTATTTCTAAGGTGCTTGTGGAGTTAAATCCGGAATTCAGACCCGTACTTAAAGAAAAAGGCCTGATGCGTCGTGACCCACGTATGGTAGAACGTAAAAAACCCGGTCAGAAAAAAGCAAGAAAGAAATTCCAATTCAGCAAACGTTAATCATTTTAGGAAATATTTATATAACATGGCAAGAACCAATTATAACGAATTACTTGACGCAGGAGTTCATTTTGGACATTTAAAAAGAAAATGGAATCCGAATATGGCTCCATATATTTTTATGGAACGTAACGGTATCCATATTATAGACCTTAATAAAACTATTGCAAAAATTGATGAAGCAGCCAATGCGCTTAAGCAAATTGCTAAGTCCGGAAAGAAAATTTTGTTTGTTGCCACTAAAAAACAAGCAAAAGATACTGTTTCTGAAATAATTAAGCAAATCAATATGCCATATGTTACCGAAAGATGGCCGGGAGGGATGCTTACAAACTTTGCTACTATTAGAAAGGCTGTTAAAAAAATGTCAAGTATTGACAAAATGGCAACCGATGGAACTTTCGAAAAAATGTCCAAAAAAGAAAGACTGCAAATATCCAGGGAAAGAGCTAAGTTGGAAAAACTTTTTGGAAGTATTTCTGAGCTTACAAGAATTCCTGCGGCAGTTTTTATTGTTGATATTTGTAAAGAACATATTGCTGTTGCAGAAGCTAAAAAGCTTAATATTCCTACTTTTGCAATCGTTGATACTAACGCAAACCCTAATGAAGTAGATTTTCCAATTCCAGCAAATGATGATGCAGCAAAATCTATCAATGTTGTTGTTAAAACTATGGCAGATGCTATTCAGGAAGGCTTAACCGAAAGAAAACTTGAAAAGGATAAGCAAACAGAAGAAGATGAAGAAAGAGAAGAAAGAGAACAACAAAAGAAAGCCGAAGCAGCTAGATTGCTTGAAGAACAAGGTATAGATGAGGAAGAACTGGAGTCTGAAGAAACTTCTAAAACTATCAAGAAAGTAAAACTTGATGCTGAAGATGAAGGAAAGCCAAAAGCAGGAAAAAGGCCAAGAGGCCCCGTTGCAAAAAGCAAAACGAATAAATAATATAGTGTTAATGTATTAATTTGTATTTAATATGACAAAAATATCCGCAGCAGAAGTTAATGAATTGCGCAAACAAACAGGTGCCGGAATGATGGACTGCAAAAAAGCACTTGTTGAAGCTGATGGCGATTTTGAAGTTGCTATCGAAAATCTAAGAAAAAAAGGCCAGAAATTAGCCGCAAAACGTTCAGACAGAGAAGCTAATGAAGGTGTTATTCTTACAAAAACTAATGAGGATAAAAGCAAAGCTTTTATTATTATGCTTAACTGTGAAACTGATTTTGTTGCTAAAAATCAGGAAATGGTCGACTTTACAAATACTTTGCTTGATGTAGCTGTCAAAAATGAAATTAGTAATGTTGATGATTTACTTAATTCATCTGTTGATGGAAGAAAAGTAAGTGATCTTATTACTGATATGATTGGCAAAACAGGTGAAAAACTTGAACTCGCCAGTGTTGATATGGTTGAAGGTGATATCGCTTTTGCATATACTCACCCGGGAAACAGAGTTGGTTCTATTGCAGCATTAAATATGAAAAATGTTGACAATATTGAACAGCTCGGTAAAGACGTTGTTATGCAAGTTGCTGCAATGGCTCCGGTTGCTCTTGATAAAGATAATGTTGAGAAAAGTATAATTGAAAAAGAAATAGAAATAGGGAAAGATCAAGCAAGAGAAGAAGGTAAACCTGAAGAACTTTTGGAAAAAATTGCTTTAGGAAAACTTAATAAGTTTTATAAAGAAAGTACTCTGCTTAATCAGGACTCAATAAAAGAAAACAAAAAGTCTGTTCGCCAGGTTCTTTCTGAAGCAAACAAAGATCTAACAGTTATAGATTTTAAAAGATACGCTTTGTAATAGAAGCAAATCAAATTATAAAAGAGGCCTTATGGCCTCTTTTTTTTTGCCCATACC
>CAZTPA010000122.1:0-2249 GCA_964614525.1 uncultured Bacteroidales bacterium
CTAATTTCAACGGGATATCTCCCTGACGGTCGATATGACGGTGTGGTTTATTGAGGTAGGAGAGGAATGTGAGACTCATTTTTGATTATTATCAGTAATCATAATAATCAAGGCTACCGTATGGCCTTCGGAATTTTCCCGCGAACGAATCTTTACGAAACGGAGCGTTTTGAAAGCAATCACATTATTACACTCTCATCATCCTGAATAGTAAGCCTTGGGAAATGTGTGCCGAGGTTTAATTATAAAGTGAAAAGCTTTGTGTCATACTGATAAAGGAAGCAAGTCAGTTGACTACAAATAGCAATCAACTGACTTGGGTTTTATAATATTAGCTGTGCTTTCTCTATTTACACTGTTGGTATTCTTCAGAAACTCTATAGAATATCTCCATTTTCTCAGTATGGCCGGTTGCTATAGAAACCCTATAACCTTGCTCCTTATTTGCGATTTTTACACTAAGTTCTTCGCAATCTTCAACAAGTTTACTAACCTTTTTGTAAAACGGAGTCAGAGATAAATCATTTATAGACCGAGGAGTCTTATGTTCTGAAAAATGAATATAAATAGTCCTCTCTGTTTTATGCATTTTCTTTCCATCAGCACCGGTAGAAAACGCGGAAGATTGAGATATGGTTTCATAAAGTGGAATTTTGTAGCCAACAGGAGTTTTTTGTATAGCAACAATATCACTTGAGCCAATTGAGATGCTTGGTGTTTTGATTTTAACAAAATGCAGATCATTTACAAAAAATTCTTTTACTTCTTTCATCTTAATTCTTTTTCGCTTTTGCCCCTCTTTAGTAAAGTAAACTCTATTCGGAGTTACAAAACTAAAGGAAAGCAGTCCATTAAGCTCTTCACCGGAATTCAAAATTATTCGACCCTGTTCGTTTATCGAAACTTCAGGCTCCATGTTTTCATGAGCAAACAGCGAAAATGAAAGAACCATCAAACTAAAAACTAATAAATACTTTTTCATCTTATACATTGGTTTATGTGATTAATAAATTTCCGCGAAAATAAAGCATTAAAACTGTTAAATCATGACAAATGAAGGATATGATAATGCACAAAATGCAATGCTTCTTAGAAGCTGGTTTATGGAGCAGACCAAAGTAACTGACATGGCAATGCCCGGATTTTTTTAATGAATTTTACACCGGAACAGTTTTTCTTAAAATGTTGAATTAGTATATTGATTAGAGAACTACAGTGTTAAGAAAAAAAGGAACACACTAATTATCGGTATTTAAATCAATCAAATAAGAAAAATTAATCGATAGTACTCGATTTTTAGCTCCTTCATCAATAACTATTTTATTGGTTTCATCTAAGTATATTTTATATTCATTGGATACATCAATAATCCCGAAATCATAGCTGGCACCCAATTTTATAGTGTTATTATTGTTTAATAAAAGTTCAATGCTTCCGGAAAAAGTAACCCCAAGGTCATAATACTTATATGGTTTGTTTTGTTCCAGATTTTTCCCCGGCATACTCAGAATGTCTCGATCTATTAAATTGTCGTATTTCATTACACCATGAAAAGCAAAAGATCCATAAGGCCCTGCTCCGACCATAAAATGTACCGGTCCTGATATTTTACTGCGAAAATTAAAAATTAACGGAATTTTAAGGTATTCAAGGGTTGTGTTTATCTCTTTTGTTTTATAACCTGCTCCTGAATAAAACAAACCTATTCTTGTAACAAAGTTTTGTGTTGAACCGGATTCTGAATAAAAGCCTGCATTAAACCTTGGATAAATTTGTAAATCAGGGTATAATGCCATATCAGAGATTTGAGTAAATACTACTTGTGTAATATTAGCTCCAACCTGCAATCCAATCCTGCTAATATTTAATTTTTGTTGCCCTGTAACATTTTGTTGATTTATGTTGGGTTGCTGTGCAATAGAAAAATACGTTGATGCACAAATTAATCCAATTAATAATATAAGTTTTTTCATTTGCGGTATTAATTATAGTTTATAAAGTAAAAATTGTGTTTATAAAAATTCATATTAAGATAAGTTCGCTTTTTGAAGGCGCAAAGAAAATACTTTTTTTTCAAATAACCTATAAAAATAAAAATATAAAACATCAGTGGGTATTAATTAACGGCTAGATTTCCTGATTAAGCTATTTTGTCGTGATAAATAGTAAAGCATTACAAAATTGCAATACCTCTTAATAGATAAGTGTCAAAAATCAGAATAGTTGATTTAACATTGTTTCATGCCTTA
>CAZTPA010000122.1:2349-5827 GCA_964614525.1 uncultured Bacteroidales bacterium
TAATAGATAAGTGTCAAAAATCAGAATAGTTGATTTAACATTGTTTCATGCCTTATATGGTAAAATTTTCAATTTCCTTTTATTCTCTTATAGGCCTTGTATGATAAAGCTTTCAATTCCCTTATATGCCCTTATATGTCTTAAATGGTAATTTTTTTTAATTCCCTTATAACCTCTAATACACCTCATTTGATTATGCTTTTTTAACTTCCCATATATTCCCAATAACGCACTGAATAATTAATTTTGTTTACCTTTGTATGCACATTAGCGTGAATAATAGATTAATGAAAAAAGTTTCTCAAATATTTCTTTCTCTTATGCTGGCAACAATATTTTTGTTGTCATTTACAGGCGTGAGACTTGTTGCCCATCATTGTTTTCATTGTGAAACTACTGAAATAAATATTTTTTCTGCATCACATCACGATTGTTGCGAGGAAAATAAGCATCATCATCATAATGAGAATCCCACAAACAACAGTTGTTGTGAAAATTTACAATACTCTTCTTCAAATGAAGGTGGCTGTGGTCATTGCTGTTCAACAAATTCCAAATTTGTTAAGCAGGATTATCAGCTTTCTCATGTAAAAAATGTAATAAAAATATTTGCCCCGGAAAGTGACATTTCAACAAATGTTGAAACGGCCTCCGGCAATACTTGCACTACGGAAGATTCCATTTTTAAAAATCACGAAAAACCACCGCATAAATTCTCCTGCGGGCGCGAATTCGTTATCTTTTCCCATCAAATAAAAGTTTGCTAGCTTTTTTGTTTTAAAATCAAACATTAATTCAAAGAAATTGACGCATGACTTATTCATTATATAAGTCTGCTGCATTATTTAATTTTAAACATAAAAGCAATGTATAAATCAAGAATACTTTCAATAGGAATTACTATTATTTTTTTAAACATAACTGCCTTATCTTTTGCACAAAATCCTACCATAAAAGGAAGTGTAAAAGAAGAAACAGAATGCAATGAGCATGACCACGATCATCATAATACTCATCACAATTACGAAGCATTAATAGGTGTAAATATTCATTGGGAAGGCACCCTTAAAGGCACAACCACTGATACTGAGGGAAATTTTGAATTGGCTGTTAATGTGGAACTTCCTCATAATTTAATTTTTAGCTATGTAGGTTATCAATCAGATACTATCCTCGTATCGCATCCGGAAAAAGTCATTGATATAATACTTGAGCCTTCAGTTGGACTTGATGAAGTTGTTGTTACAGGACGAAATTCCGGCTCTCACTATTCAAGCCTGGAACCTATTCATACTCAAGTAGTGACATCTCATGAGCTGCAAAGGGCAGCATGTTGTAATCTTTCAGAGGCTTTTGAAACCAATGCTTCTGTGGATGTTGAATACAGTGATGCTGTTTCCGGTGCACAGCAGATTATGTTGTTGGGACTCGCCGGAACATACAGCCAGATATTGATAGAAAATATGCCGGCATTAAGAGGACTTGGACAAACATATGGACTTGGCTTCATTCCGGGTCCATGGATGGAAAGTATATATATTTCCAAAGGTACTGCCTCTGTTGTAAACGGATACGAATCAATAACAGGACAGATAAATGTAGAACTTAAGAAACCCGAAGATAGTGAAAGTTTGTTTTATAACTTTTATACCAATAGTTTCGGACGTATGGAAAGCAGCCTGAACGCCGGCGTAGAGCTAAGCCCGAGATGGAGCACCATGATTTTGGCACATGGCGAATTTCTTGGCAATATGATTGATCATGACAATAATTCATTCCTTGACCATCCTCTTATTCAAAAATATAATGTAATTAACCGCTATCGTTATGATAATCCGGGTATAATGGAGTCGCAATTCGGTTTTAAAGTCTTACAAGAAGTCAGGGAAGGTGGACAGACTGCTTTCTTCAATAATGGCGAAAACTGGGGAGGAAATGACTACTATGGCTTTGGAATAAATACAAACAGGTATGAAGCATTTGCAAAAACCGGATTTTTCCTTGCTTCAAGGGATGAAGGCAGTATTGGTACCCAGTTTAATTTCACAAGACATGAGCAGTATTCTCAATTTGGTTTGACAGATTATGACGGAGAACAAAATACTTTTTATGCAAATATCCTTTATGAGGATATTATAGGTAGTCCGGAACATAAAATTAATACAGGTATTAGCTATATGTATGATGATTATAAGGAAATTCTTAATGACAGCACTTTTGCCCGCACCGAATCTGTGCCGGGAGTATTTGGCCAGTACACTTTTCATCATCATGAAGAGTTCTCCGGGATTATTGGTGTTAGAGCAGATTTTCACAATATTTACGGAACATTTTTCACTCCACGACTGCATTCCAGGTGGACAATGGGAGAGCATACTGTTGCAAGAGTATCGGCAGGCAAAGGTTACAGGATTGCTAATGTAATTTCCGAAAATTCAGGTTTACTGGTTAGCAATCGCAGCTTCAATATTCTGGAGGATATTAAACCAGAGGAAGCCTGGAACTACGGCGGAAGCATTACACAAAGTTTTATGCTGTTTAATAATGATGCTTCTGTGATGGCTGAGTTTTACAGAACAGATTTTGTAAATCAGTTAATTGTTGACCTGGATTCTGATTATTCACAGGCTGTTTTTTACAATCTTGACGGAAAATCGTATTCAAATAATTTCCAGTTTGATTTTAAATTTGAACCTCTACGAAGACTCGAAATTATAGCAGCGTACAGATTTTCTGACGTTAAAACAACTATTGCAGGCGACTTGCAACAAAAGCCGTTTTTTAGCCGGGATAAAGGTTTAATCAGTGCATCTTATGCAACAAAATCAAATACCTGGCAGTTTGATGTGACTGCTCAGTTTAACGGCAAAGGTAGAATTCCGCAAACATCAGGACTGCCGGAAGAGCATATGTTGCCGCAAGAATACCCTGCACATACTATAGTGCTTGCACAAATTACATATAATTGGAAACACTTTGATATATATGTCGGAGGAGAGAATTTAACTGATTTTGTCCAAAGTAAACCAATTATCGCTTATGACGAACCTTTTGGAGAGTACTTTGATGCTTCAATGGTTTGGGGCCCCGTAATAGGCCGTACATTTTATTTTGGACTTAGGTATACTTTAGAATAAAACAAGGAAATTATTAATTCTTTCCTGATAACTGTTTCCCCATCCGCCGCCGGGGTTTTTTACCGCTGGCGGTGGTTATAGTAATTAGTGATTAGTGACTAGTGATTAGTGATTAGTGCATTTCCCGATACCTGATATGTTTCGCCGGCAAAAATGCAGCAAACCCGAAGCTGGAAGTTCCTTCGGAAGCTTCCGTCTAAAGAACACCAAACTCATAGCCGGAAGTTCTTTGCGGAACAAGAAACTTCTTTGTTTGGGGGCTTACACCCTGAATTTTTTATTTCGCCCCTTTAGGGCTAATTGGTTCTTACTTCTATGTCTGCTTGGGGCTTACACCCCAA
>CAZTPA010000123.1:0-5690 GCA_964614525.1 uncultured Bacteroidales bacterium
ACCAAACCCCCGCGTTGAACTTGAACACGTGTTAGGCATTGTAACTTATTTTTTATTTGAAATTATCCAGAATTCTTTTCTTATCTTCGATTTCCTTATCTGACTTGTGATAAATTTCTATTAATACAATCCTATCTTCTTTTTCAAAATGTGCATAAATAATTCTGAAACCTGAATTAACACCTTTTCCCTTAAAACTTTTTGAAGCTATTTTCCTGATTTTAATTATACAAGACTCAACTCCTAATCCATCAATTCTATAGCTAAATGGTGGTCTTTCACCAGGACTAACTGCTAAAACCTTTTTAACAACTTCAATATCTTCCGAAATTGATCTATGCTTTTTTGAAATTTTCTTTATGTCTTTTTTAAATTCTTTAAGTTCTTCAAATTTCATAAAGCATTTTCATTTTCTTCATAATTTCTAACTGAATATGGAGCTTCTCTATAAAAAGCTAATTCATAATCAATAGCTTCTCCATCTTTTGAAGCTAACCAAGGCATGTCCTTATGTGAGTAATCGCTTATAGCAGATGCAGACCAATCAGAATATTGATCAATTACTCTATCAATAACAACCTTTTCTCTAGCACTTAAACTTGTCAAGTCAGGCTTAGCTAAAGGAATATATCTTGTTTGTGGATATCCATGATAGTCTACTTTTAATCTCTTTAATTGCTTATTAGTTATCATTTGATTAATAATAGTATCCAATTTTTGAGGAACTGGTCCATAAGGTAACTTTCTATATTCTGCTCCACTTAAATGCTCTTCATAAAGTTCGTAATAATTAAAATCTGAGAAATACAGTAATTTATACAAGAGAGTTTCTCCTACATTAGGTTTTCCTGCACATTTTTCAAGAACGTATAATAAAATGTCTTTAAACTTATCAACTTTTAATTCAGGCACAGAAATACGATACTCCTGAGCTTCATCCATTTTTTCTTGCTCAACAAGTTGCTCTTTCAAATTGAAACTACTTGATAATAGCTTATCAATTGGAATAGATAATATATTTGTAATTTCATTTAATTCAAGAACAGTCAAATTTCTTTTCCCCAACTCTATTTGAGTTAAAGATGGACGACTTATATTTAACATTTTTGCTAAATCATATTGAGAATAACCCTTACTTTTCCTTATTTCAGAGATTCTTCTTCCTATTTCTTTTTGCGTTAACTTTTTCATAGCTTTAGGTTTTTCAACACAAAGATATAAAATGTTTTAATATAAAACAAATGAATGTTTGGTATTCTTACCTAAAATAAGTTATTATGCCTAACTATTAACTTAATTTATTTTTGTTTCAATAAATTTGAATTATGTTGTATTTGTAATCTCTTTTGTAAAATAAAGCTTTATCACCGGGAATAATATACGCTTTTTGCGTTTCGCTAAAATCAGAGAGATTACCTATTTCACAATGCAGCGAAAAAAATGGGATTTAAAAACCTTAAAATTTTAATGGAAATAAAAAAAATAGAAAATTTCAGTAATCAAGCTTCTCCAAAAAATCATACCTTTGTATCACCTTTTTTAAAAATTGTAACACACTTTTGCTATTAGATTTATATGCACATTGCAGACGGAATAATTGATGCCCGTATAAGTATCATTGCTAATGTAGTATCAATAGGTATAATATATTTTTCAGGAAGAAATACTCCGGCAGAAGAAATACCAAAAATGGGGATAAGCGGAGCTGCTCTTTTTGTAGCATCGCTAATTCATATTCCATTTGCCGGCACCTCCCTGCATGCCGGTTTGTTCGGAATTGCGGGAATAATTCTTGGCAGACGTGCTTTCCCCGTAATTTTTTCTGTTGTATTGTTCCAATCATTCATATTTCAGCATGGTGGATTGCTTTCTGTTGGAATAAATTCTATAAATATGGGTGCAGGTGCATTTTTAGCATGGATAATATGGGAACAAAAATTCTTGCCTGAATATCTAAGAGCAATATTGGCAGGTTTTGTTGGTGTAATTATTCCGGCTTTATTTATGTCAATTGAATTTCAATTATCAGGGTATGGAAAAGGAATAATATATATTTTTTCAATTTATATTATTGCAGCAGCAGTAGAAGGTTTGTTGTCATTATTTGTGGTAAAGTTCTTCAGGAAAATAAATTCAGATATTATAAAATAAACAAAATCTCAAATCATGAAAAAATCACTTATTATCAGCACACTATTGATTTTATTATATTCAACTTTAGCAATGGCTCACTCTATAAGAGTTGACGTGAATATCCAAAGTCCTGCAGTAACTATTTACGCAGGTTTTTCTAAAACTAATCCAATTGCTAATGCCAAGGTAGAAGTTTATGCTCCTGAAACTGAAACTCCTTATCAACTGGGGCAAACAGATATTAATGGAAATTTCGCATTTTTGCCTAATGCTTTTGGTGAATGGCAAATCAAAATTGACGATGAGATGGGCCATGCCAGGAATACAAAAATTAATATTCCAGAAGATTTCTTTAATACAAATAATACCGGCACTGAATCAATAACCAAAAATGTTCAAATTGAGTCTGAGGAAGAAAATGACACAAGTCATCATCATTCACATATTGCAATAACTGAAATCCCATTAATCTATAAAGCAATATTTGGACTGGCACTAATATTTGGAATCACAGGTATATTATACGGAATTAAATCAAACAAAAAGACAAAACAATAAATATTGAAGCATTCATTTATTGATAAATATAGCGATATTGATTCGCCTATACACAGATTTGATCCAAGACTAAAGTTTATTTTCGTAATTCTGTGTGTAATAATAATTGTTTCTCAACCAAGAGGACACTTATTGCCATTTGCATTTTATGGCGGCATAGTTGTCTTGTTTATGATAATGAGTAGAATACCAATTAAATTTATGCTTACAAGACTGTTATTTGTTTTTCCATTTATTCTGATGGCTTCGCTTTTTTATCCTGTTTCAATTTACATAAACGACATTAATAGTTTCCATAGCCTACAAGGCGATGCTATAAATGTTGCTTTCTCAATTTTATTTAAAGGTTCACTGTCTGTGATTTTGCTAATATTATTGATTTCAACAGAAAAGTTTCATAATATTATTTCCGCAATGCGTATGCTTAAAATGCCTAAAATAATAGGAATAATATCTGCCTTAATGTACAGATATATATTTGTTTTTTCTGACGAAGCCATGAAAACTTCAATGGCAAGAAATAGCAGAACTCCCGGCAAACTCAAGCTTAATAAGATTAAAGTATATGGAAATCAAATGGCTATGATTTTTATCAGAAGTTGGAACCGATCACAAAATATTTATAACGCAATGATTTCAAGAGGTTTTGATGGGGAATTTGCCACAATGAAAGAATTCAAAATTAAAAAATCTGAAATTGCTCTGTTTACTTTAATTTTAATAATATTTTTGACAATCAGAGTTGGGAGTGAAATAATTTTATAAAATAATCAAAGAAATATGCCAGCTGGAATTATAATAAAAGACTTGAATTTTTCATTTAATCCGAGTAATCAAATATTAAAAAACATTAATCTTGAAATTAATCCCGGAGAAAAGTTCGGAATAATAGGCCCGATGGGAGCCGGAAAATCAACCTTATTGCTTCACTTAAATGGCTTGCTGAATGGCAGTGGCAGTGTTCAAATTGGAGACACTATTGTTTCTAAAAAAACCCTTCCTGAAATTCGTAAAAAAGTAGGCATTGTATTTCAGAACCCGGATGATCAGTTGTTTAATCCAACAGTTGAAGAAGATGTTGCTTTTGGTCCTCTCAATTTTGGTTATTCGCGTGAGGAAGTTTCAAAAATGGTTGATTATGCTCTTGAATCTATGAATCTTAAAGGCTTTGAAAAACTAGTATCTCACCATTTATCTATGGGCGAAAGAAAGCGTGTTGCATTAGCAACTGTTTTAGCCACAAAACCGGAGGTAATCGGATTTGATGAACCATTTTCAAGCCTCGATCCAACAATGATAAAGCAGCTTTTAAATATTCTTAATAATCTGGAGTCAACATTGGTAATTATTTCTCAGAATTATTTACCTCTAATTGCTTGCTGCCATAGAGTTGCATTAATTAATAAAGGAGAAATCAAAGCAGTTGGCCCTACGAAGGAAATTATACAAAATAATGATTTAATGTTGGAGAACGGAATAGATCTTAGCCTTTACAATACAATTTGCAATGATTTATTTCCATCAAGCAAAAACTAATTTAATCTATATCTGTAAATGAAATTTTCACGTTAGCTGTTAAACAAAATCAATACTTTTAATCTTTAAATAAATATTATCATTTCAAAATGCACGAATTATCCATAGTAACAAGCATCCTCGATACAATCGAAGAAAATGCAATAAGCCACAATGCTTCCATTGTGCATGAAATAGAACTTGAGGTTGGCGAATTATCAGGAGTTGAGTTTGAAGCACTGGAATTTGCAACTGAGCATGCACCAAAGAGCGAATTACTGAAAAATGTAAAATTCAATATTGTAAAAGTTAAGCCGGTCGCGAAATGCCAGCTTTGTCAATTTGAGTTTGAAACCTCTGAATATGCATCAGTATGTCCTAAATGCAAATCTTTTAAAACAGAAATAATAAAAGGCAATGAACTTAAGATTAAGTCATTTAAGATGGACTAAGCTAATTATCATAAATGATTTCAAAAGCATTTTTTTACAAAATGACAAAATCAGTTCACAAAATCTCACTAACTTTGCACATACTTTTAACTTTTAACTTTTAACTTTTAACTTTTCAACTATGTGTACAACTTGCGGCTGCGACCAAGCAGATAATTCAACTAAATATACTATTCCCGGACAAGAGAATAATCATGCACATGAGCACGGGCATTCCCATGACCATGACCATAACCACGCACATCCTCATTCTCATTCTCATAATGAACATCACGAACATCCTCATGATCACGAACACACTCATTCACACTCAAAAGTTGTGACATTGGAACAAGATGTTTTAGCTCAAAACAATTTACTTGCGGAAAGGAATCGCGGATTTTTTGAGGCTAAAAATATTCTTGCTCTAAATATGGTTAGTTCGCCGGGTTCAGGAAAAACTACTGTTCTGGAAAAAACCATCAAAAATCTTAAGTCAGATTTATCTTTCTATGTTATAGAAGGTGACCAGCAAACATTGAATGATGCGAACAGAATCAGTGCTACCGGTGCTCCTGTTATTCAGATAAATACCGGAAGCGGATGCCATCTTGATTCAGATATGGTTAATAAGGCTGTTAAAAAACTTGAGATAGAAGACAACTCAGTTCTAATTATCGAGAATGTCGGCAATCTTGTATGCCCGGCTATGTTCGACTTAGGAGAAGCACATCGTGTTGTTGTAATAAGCGTAACCGAAGGTGAAGATAAACCGTTAAAATATCCGGGAATGTTTAACTCTTCTGATATTTGCCTGATTAATAAGATTGACCTTCTACCCTATGTAGATTTCAATGTAGAAAAAGCAAAAGAATATGCACTTCAGGTAAATCATCATTTGCAATTCTTCGAAATATCAGCTACAACAGGAGAAGGCATGGATAAATGGTATGAATGGTTGAAAAGGAGCATTAAATAAAGACTTCTTCAATACAATTCTTCAATGCCCTTATATGACTTATATGGTAATTCTTTTTTTTTAAACATATAAGA
>CAZTPA010000124.1:0-5673 GCA_964614525.1 uncultured Bacteroidales bacterium
AATCAAAATATTCTAAAATTTCTCTCCATGCACTATCCGCAGAAGCACTTCCACGATGGCACTCATCAATAATCACCAAGTCAAAGAAATCACGAGAAAACTCACGAAAAGCGTCATTATCTTCGTTGTATCCTGTCAATCCTTGATATAATGCAAGATATATTTCAAAAGATTTATTGATTTCCTTTTTTTTGATAACGGTCATAGCTTCCCCGAAGGGTTTAAAATCTTTAGTAATAGTTTGATATATCAATGCATTCCTATCGGCAAGAAATAAAATCCGCTTTTTCATACCACTTTTCCAAAGACGGTAAATTGATTGAAAAGCCACATAGGTTTTGCCTGTACCTGTTGCCAAAACTAATAAAATTCGATTTTTTCCTTTTGCAACAGCTTCAACGATTCTATTTATGGCTATTTGTTGGTAGTATCTGGGCTTTTTACCTGAACTGTCAAAAAAGTAATCCTGTTCTGCAACCGTCGTTTCGGTTTCTTCTTCAATCCCTTTTAGTTTCTTATAACGTTTCCATAATTCTTCAGGTGAAGGGAACTCATCAATATCAATCTCTCTTTCAACTTTACCGCTTGATGCTGTAAAATCATGCTCAAAAAAACCATCACCATTTGAGCTGTAAACACAAGGGACATCCTGCAATAATTCCCGGTAACCTAATGCTTGTTGAATTCCTTGTCTAACCGTATGCTTGTTGTCCTTTGCCTCAATTATAGCAACTGGAATATTGGGTTTATAGTACAAAACATAATCTGCTCGTTTTAATTTTCCACGAGCAAATAGTTGTCCACGGATAAATATTTTCCCATCAGTTAGTGCAACATCTTCACCTAGTTGTGTCATTTTATCCCATCCGGCTTTTTCAATCGCCGGAGTAATATATTTAGTCCGTATGTCTTGTTCTGATAAATCCTTTTTTGAAATCATATCATTATCAAATTTCTTGTCAAAGTACTAATTTTTTTGCAGATAACGCAAGTGAGTCAGCAAAAAAAAGCAGGTTGGCTTTTTATTATACTTCTTTGTCTTTATGTAGAAAATTTCATTGTCATTTTGTCGTATGTTTTGTTTTTTTACAATGAACACCAACTACTATTATATACTCAAATAGTTGTTCCTTACCTCTCAATACAATCTGCAAAATACACAAAAAACAAATACATTCGCTTAAGATTATATTAACATTATCATAAAACAAACAAAACGCTCTATAATACAAGTTGCTTCTCCAAATCTCTTTTAGCTTCATTATAATCGGCATCTATGGTTTTTTTCGATTGTATTACATCTATCGCTATTTATTTTCACACCGCTTTCAATATATCTAAAATCCTTACCATTGCATAAGTATCCAGATGACAATATTTGAGGAGATTTTCCCTGGTTTTTGCAATATATTCCATGTCATTACAATAGTATAAATCAAGAAAAGCCGGCTTTCTTTCATTCGGAACTCCTGCTAAATATGCTGATGTTATTATTGCTTGAGGAGGTGAAGTATCAATGTAAACAAGATGTGCTTTTTTATTAATAAATTCATCCTTATTATAATCTGTACCAAATCTATTTAAAATGATTTCAGAATGAAATTTATCTTCCCCGATAATAAACTTCTTTTCAATTAAATTACCCATCGCTTTAATTGTTTTATGATTTACTCATTAGTGTTTTTATCACTAATTATTTTATAAAATCAAAGTTAATATGGGGGTGCGCCAATCAATGTCGTTATAATATATTTTTTATTAATATTTTAATCTTTATGAAATTTTAGATTTATATAGTGATAACATACAATTACCCAAAACGTATTGTAAAACACTTACTATATCTTATTATTTGCTTCTGGATAATTTACATTCTGAAACCCATTACTAAAATATCATCAATTTGGTGGTAAGTAGACACCCATTCCTGATTTTTGTCAATTAGAATTTGCTTCTGTTCTTCAAAGCTTTTTTTGTGTATATCTACCAATAGTTCCTTAAATCTTTTCGAGCCAAATTTTTTCAAATCCGGACCACCCAGTTGATCATGATAGCCATCAGAAAAGAGATATACAGCATCTCCCGTTTTATATTCAATAATGTGGCGGGTAAATGGATTATCATCTCGCCTGTATTTACCTATAGGCATTCTATCGGCTTTTATTACATCAATGCCATCATCATTAATAAGAATAAAAGGATTGTTTGCCCCTGCATATTGAATGGTTTTATTGCTTTTATCAATTATACAAAGAGCCATGTCCATTCCATCTGCCAGACTGCCTTCTGAATTTGAGAGAGTAGTTATAACATGTGTTCGCAATTTGTTTAATATCATATCTGCATATAAATTCTCCTTAGTAACCAATTCGTTTAAAAAAGCAACTCCTAACATACTCATAAATGCTCCCGGCACACCATGTCCTGTGCAATCAGCAATGGCAATTGCGATTCTGTTATCAACTTCTTTAATCCAGTAAAAATCTCCGCTTACAACGTCCCTTGGCATATAAATAATAAAACTTTCCGGCAATGTTTCTTTAATCGCTTCCATATTTGGCAAAACTGCATTTTGAATATCCGAAGCATATCTTATACTACTTTGTATTTTCTCAGATTGCCTTTTTATTTCCTTTTCCTGTTCTACCCTTAAGGTTATATCTGAGGTATAAACCTGGCAAATTTGCGATTCTTTTACACCTTTCATCATAAAGCGGTAATGATTGCCATTTATTTGCTCTTCTCTCTGAATTTGTTTTTTATCTTCTATAAACTCGTCTATATTAATATCCTCAAAAGCATTTATGATTGCTCGAACATCAGCACCTTCTGTCATAGCTGGGAATATGCTTCGTGCTGCCGGATTTGCAGCAACAATAAGGAAATCTTTGTTAAATCTGAAAACAGGTTCAGGATTAAGGCGTGCAAATAAGGCCATGGATTCAATAATTTTTTCCGCCTCTTTCTGTTTAGTAATATCAGATCCATAAATATGACAAAGAGAAAGTTCTCTTACACCCTTGATAACAAAATGATAATAACAATCATTTTGCTTGAAGTTTAGTGATGTTTCATTATCCTGATTGATTAAGTTTTTTATATCAAGGTTTTCAATTTCAGGAATGTGCGAATATATTAGTTCATTAACCAGATTTCCTGTGTCAAAAACATTTTTAGCGGCGGGATTAGCCTCAATGATTATACCCTTATCATTGAAACGCATTACGGGAGCCGGATTATGATTTGCAAACAAGGCCATGCTGTTTAATTTCTCTCTTAATTCAATATCTTTAGTTACATCTTCTTTTATTGACATATAATGAGTAATTTCTCCTCTTTCAGATTCTACAGGTGTAATGGTGACCTTCTCCCAATAAAGTTCTCCGTTTTTCTTTTTATTTTGGAAAAGTCCTTTCCAGATATCCCCAGCTTTAATAGTGTCCCACATATCTTTATAAACTTCAGGGCCTTGCCTGCCTGACTTTAATATATTTGGGTTTTCCCCTTTTACCTCACTGAATTTATAACCCGAATGTTTTTCAAAAGCTTCATTTACATATTCAATATTTCCTTTTATGTCAGTTACAATAACAGAATCAGAAGTTTTTTCTATTGCAGTTTGGAATATTCTTCGTTGATTTTGTTCTTTAATTAGAGATGTGTTTTTAGATGCATAAATATGAAACACTCCTAAATCGCTTAATGCCTTTAAGTCTATTTGGAAATATTCCTTGTTTACTTTGATTTGATAAGTTTTTAATTCATTAGATTTAATGAACTTCTTAAAATCCAAGCTGCTCAATTCTGTAATAACATTTTTTATGTTTTCACCACTTTCTTCAATGTTGTACAGCATTCTTGCATTTGGATTGGCTTTTACTATCATTCCATCTTTATTCACTCTAAGAACAGGTGCCGGATTGAATTCTGCAAAGAGTGCGTTAGATTTTTCAATGTTATCTTCAATCACAGAATCAGGTGGAAGAAGCCTTTTTAATTTCCATTTAGTTTTACCTGTGCACTTGCTGCAGTAAGGTACAATGTCTCCTTTTGCTATTGTTAAGGATGTTTCTGTGCATTTCTTGCAGCTAATAATAGCATCGAGAGCTGCTACTTCGCCGCTAACAAATGTAAACCTTGACATCACAGAGGAGTATGTTGAGACTAAATAAGGAACAGCAAAAGTTAAAACGAACTGTAATGTGTTAAAGTCTTGAAACTCATTGAAAATGCTTTCCCACTGATTTATAATATTGAGAATTATTCCTACAATAAAGCCAACCCTAAGAGCTCGTTTTAATACTAAAGGTTTTGTTGCTTCTTTTAAAAAATCTTTTATTATCATTTGTTTTGGACTTTACTTAATATTTATATCCACTTCCTCCATCTTCTTCAACATTTAAACCCAGTGATAATACAATTCTATTTACAAAATTGAAATATGCAACAACTAAGCTTGCATCCAATATTCCATTATCGCTCAGGCCTATATCTCTTAATGGTTTTGTTAAATCCAAATCATTTGATAAACCGGGATTTATAGTTGTGATGCTACTATATTCACAGAGCTCTTGTTCGCGTTTTGTAAGCACTGCTTTTTTGTAATTCTGTCTTAGAATATTTACTTTTTCTTCATCTTTCCAATAGTTATTTAGTGCAATTGCATGGTGCACCTGGCAATATTTGCATTCATTAGCTGCTGAAACCACTACCGCCATCATTTCCCTTTCTGCACGGGAGAGTTCCGATTTAGAAAACATTATTTCCATATATAAGTCCATATGCTTTACTATGCTTTCCGGACGTAAGCTTTGAATACTGTGCACGCCGGCAAGCTTGCCTCTTTTGCTGATGATGTCATCATAGATTTCTTTTAGCCTTCCTGTGGCTTCTTCATATGCAATTACTTTTATTCTGCTCATATTTTTATTAGATAAGATTGTTTATTTATTAATAAGGGGTGCCTTTTTCTCTTTGAGCTTTCAGTGCTTCTATATACCAAATAAACTCATCAATAAATTTTTCTGTAGAAGGTCCGATAAAGTCATTGTTTGGATTCAAGTCTTCGTCAAACAGATTGCCTATTCCCGGAAATGGCAACATTGATGATATTGACGGCATACCGAGTTCTCCTAAAATTGCCCTAATATGTACAGCTGACCTCACACCTCCGAAATGGCCTGCTGAATATGAAGCAATAGCAGAGGGTTTGAAAAAATATTCAGTTTGAAAATGATCCAGTATATTCTTCAAAGCAGGAGGGATGCTGTGATTATATTCTCCGGTGACAATCAAAAAACCATCGGATTCGTTTAATCTTTTTGCCAGCGACTCCATAGGCTCCGGAGCTTCGCCCTTTGGGTATTCTTTATACATTTTGTCTAAAAATGGTAAGTGTTCTACCATGGGATCTATAAAATGGATGTTAAGGCCTCTGTCTTTAAGCTTTTTCTCCAGATACCGTGCTGCCAAAATGCCTTGCCTTTCTGACCTGACAGATCCGTAAATAAGACTGATTGTGTGTTTCATAATTCTGTTTTATTAGATTGTCATAATTCTAAACTCAATACTTGCAGCCCTTAAAAATCGGGACTTCCGCTTCAGCTTTTCACTTTTAGTTTTTAGTTTTTAGTTTTTAACTTCCTTTCTCACGCTCCCACGCTCTCCCGCTCC
>CAZTPA010000125.1:0-5416 GCA_964614525.1 uncultured Bacteroidales bacterium
GTCGGGTTTAAACTGATAGGAAATCGCTTCGTATTCACGCACGACACCATACCATAAACCGTTAGTTCAAAACAACAATTATGGTGCTTAGTAAATTAAATATCAATAAGATTCTTTTTAAAAACATAAAAAGAAGAGATTCATATTAATTTTCTTAATTATTTATTAAGTTTAAGGGTATTCCTTTGAGGCAAAACTTCATATAGCCTTTAAAACCCCATTAAAAAAATCTAAAAAAATTTAAAAGCAATAAAAAAAGAAAATAACATGAAACTTCCATATGCAGAACCCTATAAAATTAAGGTAGTAGAACCCATATATAAAAGCACACGCGAAGAAAGAGAAACGTGGATTAATGAAACTGGATATAATCTTTTTGGCTTGAGAAGTGATAAGGTATTTGTTGATTTGCTTACAGACAGCGGAACAGGAGCCATGAGCCATATGCAATGGTCAGAAATTATGCTTGGTGATGAAAGTTATGCAGGCTCTTTATCTTATTACAAACTCAAAGATGTTATAAATGAATTACTTGGCATGCCGTATTTTATGCCAACACACCAAGGCAGAGCTGCTGAAAATGTACTGTTTTCAGCAATGATTAAAGAAGGAGATTTAGTGCCCGGAAATTCTCACTTTGATACAACAAAAGGACATATCGAGTTTCGTAGAGCAAAGGCAGTTGATTGCACAATAGATGAAGCTTTTGAAACTGAGACTATACATCCTTTTAAAGGAAATATTGACCCTGAAAAGCTCGAAAATGTTTTTAAAAGCAATCCTAAAGAGAATATCGCAATGTGTATTTTGACCTTAACTTGCAATACATCCGGAGGACAGCCTGTCTCTATGCAAAATATAAAAGATGTTTCTTCTTTATGTAAGAAATATGAAATTCCATTAATTTTTGACTCTGCAAGGTTTGCTGAAAATGCATACTTTATCAAAAAGAGAGAAAAAGGATATGAAAACAAAAGCATTAAAGAGATAGTAAAAGAAATGTTCAGCTATGCCGATGGTGCAACTATGAGTAGCAAAAAAGATGCAATAGTCAATATTGGCGGATTTATAGCTTTGAAAAACAAAGAGATATTCGACAAAGCCAGCACATATCTTATTATGTTTGAAGGCTATCTTACATACGGTGGTATGGCAGGAAGAGACATGGGTGCTTTGGCTCAAGGCCTCATGGAAGGTACAGAGTTTGATTACCTTGAATCAAGAGTTGAGCAGGTTGCATATCTTGGTGAGAAGCTTAAATCTTTTGGTATTCCTATCCAAAAACCTACAGGCGGCCATGCAGTTTTTGTTGATGCTAAAAAATTTCTGCCAAATGTTCCTAAAGAACAATATCAGGCACAAACTCTGGGTGTTGAGCTTTATATAGAAGGAGGTGTTAGAGGTGTTGAAATAGGAACCATACTTGCTGACAGAGATCCTGAAAGCAGAGAAAATCGCTATCCTGCCTTGGAATTATTGCGACTGGCAATACCCAGAAGAGTTTATACATACAATCATATGGATTATATTGCAGCTTCACTGGCCAATGTTTATGAGAGGCGTAATGAAATAACCAAAGGGTTTAAGATAGTTTACGAAGCACCTATAATGCGGCATTTTACCGTTAAACTTGAACGTATCTGAATCTATTAATTGATTATGAAATAATAATTTATAATGAGAGATTACTTAATTTCAGTATTAAAATGTTATCCCTTTGTTGGTTTTGTGTTTTTTTACTTGTTATTGAATAATCTCTCTTATGCCAATACTGAAAAAATTGATAGTTTAAAACAATGCCTTACAGAAGAAAGAGATCCGGAAGAACGAATTAATATTTTGTGCGAATTGCACGATATATCTTATCACAACAATCCTTCTGAGAGTCTTAAATATCCTAAAGAAGTAATTGACATTGCTGTTTCATCCAATTTGAAAGAATTTCTGCCAAAAGCTTATCAGAAAATCGCAATGTCATATATTCTATTAAATGAAATTGACAGTGCAATTCAATATCTTAATGATGCAATTTTTACAGCAAAGCAAACAAACAATTTGGGTAGTTACGCCTCTGCAACCAGAACACTTGGCACTGCATACTGGTATAAAAATGATATCAATAAAGCGATTGAGTATTACAAAGAATCCTTAAAGATATATGAAGAACTGGGAGATCAGCAGCAGATAGCCACAACTGTTTCAAATTTAGGAACAGCGTATTATGTGTTAAGCGATTTTTCTACTTCTGTTGATTATTATGAGCAAGCGCTTGAACTACTTGACCACGAAAGATTTCCTTCCGAAGCTGCCAGTTATTATAATGATGCAGGTACTATATATAAAGAATGGGGAAACAGACCAAAAGCCCTTGAGTATTTCCTTAAAGCTCTCGAGATAAACAAAAAAACCGGGAATAGACGCTACGAAGCAACTAATCTTGAAAATATCGGAAGTATTTATTTTGAAGATGAAAATTATGACAGAGCTTTGTATTATTTTAAGCAGGGATTGTCGATCGAAAAAGAAATTGACAATATTTACGGCATGGCTCAGACTTTTTTGACATTAAGTTCTTTGCACCTGCATTTGTCTCATGTCGATTCATGTTTTTATTATTTAAGAAATGCTTTAAAATGTTTTAATCATGTTGAAGATAAACTTGGTCTTGCTAATACTTATAATAAATTTGGCGAAGCTTATTTGCAGGAAGGCAAATTTGAATTAAGCATTGAACAATTTGCAGCAGCACTTAAGATATTTATTGAAATAGGTAATGAGAAAGGAAAGGCAAATTCATACGCCGGATTAGCCAGAGCTTATTTTGAAATGGGTGATTATTCTAATGCAATTAAAAACTATAATAAATCTGTTAATCTGGCCGGAGAAGGAAATTTCGTTAATCTCTTAATAAATAATTATTTCTATCTTGAAAAAGTGTATGAAGCTACCGGTGATTCTAAAAAACAAATAGAAAGCCTGAAAAATTATATCGCTTTAAAAGATACAGTTTTTATTCAGGAGAAACAAAAACAAGCATCTGAACTTCTTGCCAGGTTTGAGTCTGAAAGAAAAGAAAATGAAATATTACTTCTTAACCAACAAAACGAAATTAATCAAAACAGCTTATTTCGACAAAGAGTTATTATAACTTCAGTTATAGGTTTGCTGGCATTAACGGCATTAGGGATATTTTTGCTATTTGTAAGATACAGACAAAAGAAAAAAGTAAATCTTTTATTGCAAAACAAAAACACTGAGATTGAACAAAAACAATTGAAAATTGAAGCCCAAAATCTTAAACTTGAAAACCAGGCAGAAAAATTAAAAGAATTGGATGAGATGAAATCCAGGTTCTTTACAAATATTTCCCACGAATTCAGGACTCCCCTGACATTAATTCTCGGGCCTACAGAACAGCTTATTGAAAACACCGAAAGCCCAAATGAAAAAGCATCTTTGTTGTCTGTTAAGTACAATGCTCAAAAGCTTCTCGGGCTGATTAACCAACTTCTAAACATTTCTAAAATTGAGAAAGGAATGGTTAAGTTGACACTAAGCACCGGAGATATATGCTCACATATTGTTTTCATAACAGAAATGTTTTCTTCGCAGATTAAAGAAAAAAGATTGAGACTGAATATAAAATGCGAAAGTGAGCCACTGATTGGAGATTTTGATAAAGAAAAGATTGAGCACATATGCCTGAATCTACTTTCAAATGCTATAAAAAACACTGATAAAGGAGAAATTACAGTTGCTGTTTTAAAAGGAGAAAGACCAGGGTGGGTGCAAATCAAAGTTTCTGATACCGGCAAGGGAATAGAACCAAACAAACTTCCTTTTGTTTTTGACAGGTTTTACATGGCTGATGAAACTGAAAAGGCCGGCTCAGGCATTGGACTGGCTTTTACAAATGAATTAATAAAGGTTTATAAAGGTAATATTAAGGTAGAGTCTGAAGTTGGTAAAGGAACTACTTTTATTGTTGATCTGCCATTCTCAAGTAAAGAATTTACTTCTGAAGAATTTATTTTCATTGATAGCAGCCAAGAACAGATGGTTCAACAACCACTTGAAACAGAAGCTATCTTAACAGGCAAGCCTGAAAAAAAATCACACTCGAATAATAAAACAATTCTTGTTGTTGAGGATCACAGTGAATTAAGAGCATTCATTGCTGACAACTTTAATGGTTCTTATAATGTTCTTGAAGCCGAAAATGGCAAAGAGGGCATTGAGTTGGCTATGAAAGAACTTCCTGATATTATCATTACAGATATAATGATGCCGGAAGTTGATGGTATTGAGCTCTCAAAAACATTAAAAAATGATGAGAAAACCAGTCATATCCCAATAATTATGCTTACGGCCAAAGCTTCGGAAGACAGCAAAATTGCCGGACTTGAAACAGAAGCAGATGATTATTTAACTAAGCCATTTAGTATAAGAGAACTTAAAGTAAGAATTAAGAATCTTTTAAGCATAAGAGAAAAACTCCGGGAAAGATACAATCGTTCGATAGAAGTCAGGCCTTCTGAAATAACATGTAATTCAATTGATGAGCAATTTATTAGCAAAATTCTTAAAATAGTTGAAGACAATATTTCTAATCCGGACTTTTCTGTTGAAACATTATGCGAACTTGCAGGCATTAGCAGGTCTGCTCTTCATAATAAAATTAAATCTCTTCTAAACCAGTCAACCACTGAGTTTATAAATACCATTAGAATTAAACGAGCTGCACAGTTAATTAAGAAAAAGGCAGGATCAATTTCTGAAATTGCCTATGATGTGGGATATAATAACCTTTCATATTTCACAAAAACTTTCAAAAAGCATTTTGGCGTTACTCCTTCAGAAATGATGGATGCGTAAATGCCGTAATATAATTCACGCGAATAATTTTTTTGCTTCCACATAAACCACATGTTTAAAAATGACATGCAGTTGGTTCTTTTCTTTTACCAATGTAAACTAGCTAAAAGATGCTTGTGAACATTTGTGTTAAACAATGGAACATAAGTGCAAGGTCAACAGATGAAAACTGGCTACTTTTGTTTTGAATTAATTAAAAAACAAACCTAAACTTCACCGATTATGAGAGTAATTTCTATTGCATTATACTTACTATTGTCGATTGTTTTTAACAACATCTCGTCAGATTGTTTTGCACAAACAAACCTAAATGCAAATGATGATTTAAATTTAAACAAAGGAAAAGCCGAGTCTCACCTTTTATTCGAAGATTTTGAAGGCGAATGGCCACCTGAAGGATGGACAATTACAAGTATGCTTGATGATCCTGCCGCTAACTGGGAGCAAACGACGCTGCAAGCCTACTCAGGAACCTATAGCGCTTATCATAACGATTTTAATGGTGAGTGTAAATCTTGGATGATTTCGCCGGCTATTGAGA
>CAZTPA010000126.1:0-5395 GCA_964614525.1 uncultured Bacteroidales bacterium
GCCTCGGGGAGATGGTGAGATTCTTACAAAAGTATCCAGCAGTTCCTTTACACCAAAGTTATTAATGGCACTGCCAAAAAAAACAGGAGCAAGGTAAGCTTCTTTATACAAGTCTTCATCAAAAGTTTCGTACACACTATCAATCAAATCAACATCTTCTATTAGTTTTTCTGCAGCATCAGTGCCAATCTGATTCTCTAATTCTTCGTCCTTAAGGTTTTCAATTATAATTTCCTCATCTGAAATACTGGTCTTATTCGGAGAAAAAAGACGTAAGCTTTTATTGTTTAGATTATAAACTCCCTGAAACTCCGAGCCAATACCTATAGGCCATGTGAGTGGCCGAGTGTGAATGTTTAATTCTCTTTCAACTTCTTCTAAAAGATAATACGGATCCTGGCCTTCTCTGTCTAGTTTATTTATAAAGATAATCACAGGAGTATGCCTCATTCTGCATACTTCCATGAGTTTACGGGTTTGTTCTTCAACTCCTTTAACGCAGTCAATAACCAGGATAACACTGTCAACCGCTGTTAGTGTACGGTAAGTATCTTCAGAAAAATCTTTATGGCCGGGAGTATCAAGGATATTTATCTTACAATCGGAGTATTCAAAACTCATTACAGAAGTAGCAACAGAAATACCTCTCTGCTTTTCAATTTCCATGAAGTCAGATGTGGTGGTTTTTACAATTTTGTTGCTCTTTACAACTCCGGCGGTTTGAATTGCTCCTCCAAAGAGAAGTAGTTTTTCGGTTAGTGTTGTTTTACCTGCATCAGGATGGCTGATAATCCCGAATGTTCGTATTCTTTCAATTTCTTTTTTTAATTTCACAAATATCAATCTTTAACAGAGGGTTTTAATTTTCCCTTGTGCAACAAATAATAATTACTCAGTAAACGAAAAAAAAACGCAGATTCATTAATAGAATTCTAACGTTATCCTGTAAGAAAAATCATGGTGGGGAGTACCCAAAAATGCTCGCAGATGTTTTCATAAAGTATGCAAAGGTAAGTATTAAATATTGAAAATAATAATATCAAATTCTAAGTGAAATATTGAAAGTAGAATTATCAAATACAAATTTATAAAACTAGTGAGCATATTCCCATGAGTCTATTGTGTTAAAACAAAAAGCATCACTATAGTCCGGTTAAAATGGTAACATAATATCCAGATTGCCTTTGGCGAGATCGCAAGCTCGGTTCTTCGGCTCAGTATCTAGTCGTTTTATCCGGACAACAGTAAAAAAGTATATATACACATTCATTTGGAAATATCCACATTTTCATTCACAATTAAATTATAAAAATCTATATATTTTGCTAAAACTCTGTCTTTTATTGTATAAGCTTTGTAATTTTACATTTCATAAGAAAAACATCTTTGCATTTTTGTCAATAATTTTTCAGATATGAGAAAAGAAAAAGATTTCCTCGGCGAAGTAGAGCTTCCTGAAAATGCTCTCTATGGTATAAATTCCTGGCGAGCACTTCAAAATTTTCCAGATAAGACAGCCTTTCACAAAGAATGGTACCAGGCCATAGGTATTGTAAAACTAGCCTGTTATAACACTGTTTTATCATATAAAAAGGCAGCACTTCAAAAATATCCGGACACAAAATTGCCTGAAAATTTGCCGGATGAAAACATCTGGATGAAAATTCGTGAAACAGCAAAAGAGGTTGCATTAGGAAAATATTATAACTCATTTATTGTTCCGGCTATTCAGGGCGGTGCAGGCACTTCTGTTAACATGAATGTAAATGAAATTATCACTAATGCCACTCTTAAAAAGCTGGGCAAACAAGCCGGTGATTACAGCATTATTGATCCTTTTGATCATGCAAATATATTTCAGAGCACAAATGATGTTATTCCTACTGCACTGAAAGTAGCTTCAATGCAATTATTTTCAAAACTTGAAAAGGAAATAAATAAACTGCGTTTGGCTCTTGAAAGGACAGAAAACAAAACCCGCTCACATCTTCGTATTGCCTATACTCAGATGCAGCAAGCATTGCCTTCATCTTATGGTATGCTGTTTAGTGCATACAATGATGCATTGGCTAGAGATTGGTGGCGTGTTTCAAAGTGCTTTGAAAGAATCAAGGTCGTTAATCTCGGCGGAGGTGCCATAGGAACAGGCCTTGCTCAGCCCCGCTTTTTTATTATGGAGGTAGTGCCTAATTTGCAGAAATTAATTAAACTTCCTGTTACACGAGCCGAAAACCTTACGGACAACACTCAGAATCTGGATGTTTTTGTTGAAATACACGCCACCCTTAAGGCTCACGCTGTTAATCTGGAAAAAATGGCCTCAGACATCAGATTATTATCTTCTGATATTTCTGTCCACAAAGAGCTCCAAATCCCTAAAAAACAAACAGGGAGCAGCATAATGCCCGGAAAAGTTAATCCTGTTGTTTCTGAATTTGTTATCAGTTCGGCTCATAAAATTTACAGTAATGATATGCTTATTTCTAATCTCTGCGGACAGGGAAGCCTCGATTTAAATCCATATCTTCCATTAATTGGTCATTCTCTTTTAGATAGTTTGAAATTGTTGATTGCTTCGTGTCAAACTATGAATAAAAATCTTGTTGCCGAGATGAAAGTTAATGCCAAAATAGCGATGGATAAAATTATGTATAGTCCAACTCTTACCACAGCTCTTATTCCTTATATTGGTTATAAAAATTCTTCAAAGCTTGCTGCGGTGATGATTGAGAAAAATATTACAATTTATGAAGCGAATGAGATTAGTAAATTTGTGCCGGAAGAAAAGCTCAAAGAAATTATGAAAGCGGATAATCTTTTAAAACTTGGCTATTCTCTTAGTGATTTGGATTAATGAAATTAATGAATTAGATAATTATGGCGAAAGGAAAAGAAAATAAGCCACATATAGGAATTTTCGGCAGAAGAAATAATGGGAAAAGTTCATTTATAAATGCAGTATCAGGGCAGGAAATAGCAATTGTTTCTGATGTAGCCGGCACAACTACCGATCCTGTTAAAAAATCTATTGAAATTCCCGGAATAGGCCCTGCAATTATGGTTGATACTGCCGGTATTGACGATACAGGTGATTTGGGTTTGAAAAGAGTAAAAAAGACTCTCTCTGTGATGAAGATTATTGATTTGGCTATTCTAATCATAACTGATAGTCATTTTGGTAATTTCGAGGAAATGCTTGTTAAAGATTTTCAATTCCATGATGTTCCTTTTATCGTTATAAATAACAAATCAGATATATCATCTTTAAAATTGTCCGTAAAGCAAAAGATTCAACAAGATTTTGGAGCTCCTGCAATGGATTTTTGCGCAATCAAACCTGAAAATATTGAGCAGATTATTGATATAATGCGGAAAGTAATTCCTGCAACTGCTTATGTTACTGCTAGCTTGCTGGGTGATTTATTGTCATACGGAGATCTTGTTTTGCTTATTACACCTATTGACAGTGAAGCTCCAGAGGGCAGGATGATATTGCCACAGGTTCAGGCTATCAGAGATATTTTGGATAATGATTGTGTGGCTGTAGTTTGCAAGGAAAAGGAGCTTGATTCTTTAATTAAAGTTTTAAAACCCAAGCCTAAGCTTGTTGTTACCGATAGCCAGGTGTTTCTTAAAGCTGATGCATCTATTCCCAAAGATATTGCGCTTACCAGCTTTAGCATTATGCTTGCCAGGCATAAGGGTGATTTTGATAATTATTTGAAAGGAACTCCCAAAATTTCTGAACTAAAAGATGGTGATCGTGTTTTACTCCTGGAGTCATGCACACATCATGTCTCATGCGATGATATTGGCAGAGTTAAAATACCGAGATGGCTTAGTAGTTTTACCGGCAAGAAACTTGAATTTGATGTTGTTTCAGGATTGAGCGATTTGCCCCGCGATATTAAAGAGTATGCACTGCTAATTCAATGCGGAGGATGTGTAATTACAAGAAAACAGATCGTTGGAAGATTGAAAGCAGCTGTGGATGCCGGTGTTCCCGTTACAAATTACGGCATGGCAATAGCATGGATGCATGGAATTTATAAAAGAGCTGTCGCACCTTTTGCAAAATTAAACCAAAGCGGGAGTGATTATTTGTAATTGTTGAGGGAGGTCTTTTTGCGGTTTTAATTTTAATCCAAATCTTGTTTTAATAAAAAAGTAAGGGCATAGAAAAAAGTATAATTGAAAAATAATGGTTAAGAATATTGAAGAAATATTATTAAAGCAAGAGCTTTCCAAACAAGATATTGTCACATTACTTTCTGCCGGCGAGGAAGACAGGAAGTTAATCTTTGAAAAATCTGCTGAAATCAAAGAAAAATATGTTGGTAAAAAAGTATTTTACCGGGGATTGATTGAGTTTTCAAATATTTGCGGAAAGAATTGTTATTACTGCGGCATAAGGGCTGGAAACAAAAACATCATTCGTTATGAAGTTACAGAAGAAGAAATATTGGATGCCTGTAAGTATGCTTATGATAACAAATTCGGCAGTGTTGTTATACAAGCAGGAGAGAGAAGTGACAAGAAATTTATTGATAAAATAGAAAGATTAGTCCGTGAAATAAAATCACTGAGTAATGGAGAATTGGGAATTACTCTTTCCTTAGGAGAACAAGCAGAAGAAACCTATCGCAGATGGTTTGAAGCCGGTGCACACAGATATTTATTACGTATTGAAGTTTCAAATCCACTATTATACCCCAATTATCATCCAAATGACAAGAAGCATTCTTATGCGGACAGAATATCAAGTTTGTATTTGCTGAGAAAGCTGGGTTACCAGGTTGGAACAGGAGTGATGATAGGATTGCCATTTCAAACTATCGAAGATCTTGCTGATGATTTGTTGTTTTTCAAAGAACATGATATCGATATGGTAGGAATGGGACCATATATTGAGCATGAAAATACTCCAATGTATGATCATAAGGATAAGCTTTTATCAAAAATTGACAGATTTTATCTAAGTTTGAAAATGGTAGCCTGTTTAAGAATTCTAATGAAAGATATTAATATAGCTGCCACAACAGCTATGCAGGCTATTGATCCGATGGGCAGGGAGAAAGCCATAAAGCTTGGTGCTAATATTATTATGCCAAATCTCACTCCGACAAAATATCGTGATGATTATTTATTATATGAAGATAAACCTTGTACCGATGAAGATGCTGAGGAATGTAAACGTTGCCTGGAGGCGCGCATTCACATTTCAGGAAGCGAAATTGGATATGGGGAATGGGGTGATTCAAAACATTTTAGTCGAAGGCAAAACAAGAAACGCAAATAAAAATTTTTGAGATTTCATGTTTTATAATCACTATAGTCCGGTTAAAATATTTTGAAACGAATGAATGTCAATATTGATAAGAATTATATTAAACTT
>CAZTPA010000127.1:0-5248 GCA_964614525.1 uncultured Bacteroidales bacterium
GAATAAATAATTGGGCAGGCTTTGATCGGATATGATGGAGACGAGGATGGTCATTACTGAGCTTTCATGAATTCATCATAAATTTGCTTAGCTTCAGTCTTATCTATCCAATTGTTGTAAATAAAATTCCATGGATTTTTATTGAATTTTGACCATTTCTTTATTTTTTTCTTGCTAGTCAGGTTATTAATGCAGCGATTAATGAATGACTTTATCTCATCTTTATCTGCATCAGTAAGGTTAACATAACTTGTGTATTTATTGATAATTGTTTTGCCATCTTCATATTCAGAAACATCTGCAAGTAAAAGTTTAAGTCCTTTTGTCTCAAGTTCTTTTTTCTTGTTTTGCTCTTCCTCAATGTTATTTTTCTGTCTTTCTTTTATCTCTTCTTCTTTTTGTTTTTCAATTTTTTCTAATTCTTTTTGTCTTTGAATTTTGGCAATTTCTTCATCGTAGGCCTTTTTCTTTTCTGATGCCTCATCTTTTAACTTATTAAGTCTTTCATTACCCGTATCTATATTTTCTGCCTCTTCAATCTTTTTATTTGCTTCTTCAAATTGGTTTTTATTAATATGATTTTCTGCTTCGCCTAAAAGATTATTGAAATGTTGTTTACGTTCTTTTTCTTCCTTTTCTTTTTGTCTTAAGATTTCTTGTTGCTTCTTCTCCTCAAGTAATTTTTGTTTTTCTTTCTCTGCTCTTTTTTGTAAATCACGTTCTGAAATAAGGCTTAATTTAATGAAGCCCATAGGTTCAAACCTGTTATTGTTAATTGCAATTTTTCTGGATTTTGCTGATTTTTTTCCATTAAATTCTGATTTTGAAGGTCCTCTACCATAATTCGTAACTCTATCAACATCATGTAATTCGTGTTGCCAATCTCCGGTAATCCCATGAAAACCGCTGCCTGCAGCCATACGCATAACACAACTTTTATTGTCTTCAGCGATATGTGATTTTATATTTTTCAGGCTGTCAATTATTTTATCAGTATGTTCTGCCTGGTTGTATTTTGTGAAAAATGCAATTTCTTTATCAATATAGATTTTTGTATAATCGTTTATAATGGAAAAAAGATATTCTATGTCATTTTCAATTATTTTTTCCTTTTTTTCAAGCTTGTTCTGTCTTTTATAAGTTATCTCTGCATGCTTTTTGAAATTATTCCAGGTTCCGTCAGCAATTTTCAGACTTAAATCAGCTCTTTCTCCCTTGGGTATAATTTCATAGATTGTATTGAAGCCTTTGGGTTTGAACTTAGTATCAGTAGCATTTTTAGGTGCATGTTTCCATCCCCCGGTAAATGGAGTTCCTGAGCCGCTAAGATTGAAAATCTTCGTATTGGTCAATTCTGTATTACTAAAATGAGCATCTGAAAGTTTAATGAAACGCCCAAATTCGTCGCCTTTGGTGGCTGCCCCCATCATATTATTTATATCATGCTTGCCTTTTGGATGAAAACTGTTAATAATAATTGATCTTAAAGCTCCTTTCAGTGAGCTCCCGGGTATTACAGGTTTATTATCCAAACCGGCCCGTACATGTGCTTTTATTTCGTTTCTTGAAAGGGTTTTACAGTCATATATGTTGGAAGCATATCTATCTATATCACCGGGTAGTGAGTTTTTTAGATTACCAGATGACAGTGAAGATGCTAATTTATCAACGCCAATAGCATTTATAATTTTCTTTTGATCTAATAAATATACCTTTCCGTTCTCAAAAATAAAATCTGCGTTTTCCAGCCAGTCTTTTTCTGTTCCGGCGCCTATATGTAAAGGGGTAAGCACTGCTGCTTCAAGTGTATATAATTTGTTTATGCTTTTGTCAGCCATAGATATTAATTTTTTAAATCAAAAGGAATAAAAATTGCTTTGCCATTACGCCAAATATCATGCATGTCTTTTAAATTATCGGGCAGCTTTGATGCATCGGGTTTTAAATTAACAATCTTCCCCTTAATTAATTCCGTTGAATCATTATTATTCCTGAATACACTGCCTTCTTCAAACATGTATATTCTGTTTTTTCGTATGGTATTGTATGGCGGGGTTGACACCCAACCACCGCGAATTTTAAAACTATAGGCAGCATTTTCATCGAGTTGTTTCTCAAGAACAGTTTTTTCTGTTGGTAAATAAAGCGACAAATTAACCGCATAATCGGCTTTTTCCGGAACCTTCAGTTCCATGCTGCCTCTTTCCCATTCAAAGAAACCATTCCCTACATTTCTGTCCGTTCCTATACCTTCCTCTTTAAGTACGTCAAGGCTTTTTTCCAATAAGCTATGGTCACCTTCTGCAATAAAGTATAAGCCAGCATTTTCATGAAAAAAGAGCCTTTCTGTATAAAATGGTGTGGCATCTTCTGTTCCTGTCCTGGATACTGTTACCCTGGGAAATACCTGGGCTTTTATTATTTTTTTGTTTTCCGGTAAAGCTGTTTGAGTTAGATATTCTCCCTGTACATTCCGGAATAATTTATAATCACCATTTTCCTCTTCAAAATAATAAGGTATTAAACTTTCACCGGAAATAAGTTTTTCGAAAAAATCCCTATCAAGCCATTTTATTTTTTTTATTTCTTTATGTAGATCAATACTTTCCTTGGGAAGCATCTCAGTGATTTTAGATTTTGGAAAAAAGTAATGAAAACTACTTTCTGAATCTGCGTAAAATGGGAACAAACTCGATATGGTAAAACCTAAATCACCATTAAAGTCAGGTGGCGGATTGTACCCAAGCTTAAAGAGTGCCGCAGTTAAAGCTGCATACATGCTGTCTGAATGCAATACACGTAAACTCTGGGAATAATCCTGCTTTTCATCACCGAGATGCAAGGGTGTTGTAAATTTTATCCGGTAAACATTCAGTTTATGCTTCATCATTTAAAATATTTTTTAAATTGATGGTTTTAGGATTATTTATTGAATCCCAATCGAATGAAACTTTTCCATACCCTCTGGAACCACTTCCACCAAGATAGTCCAACTCAAGGGCTTTAATCCCTTCTTTGAGTAATTTAATTAATTCGTCGCCTTCACCATCACTGTCCCAAACGTTGATGATAAACTCTACTTCAAATTTTACTCCGGCAGGGACGCGCTCCATTCTTCTTGGATCACTGGCTGTCCCTTCAACTCTGTCAATTCTGTTTTCTGATTTCACTTCAGTAAAAGGCATATCTGTATGGTCAGCGTTTTCTAACAATTCTTTATCTTCTGGGGTCAAATATGCATCTCGAACTATCAATTTAGTTGGTCCTGTTTCTTTGTCAGTATAGCCAAAAAACTTGTTAATCTCTTCATTATTGCCAACTTTAGATGCGCCTCTGATTTGCTCGAGTAAACTTCTTATTTTACCTTTTAACGAACTGCCAGGTACATATGGTGTATTGTCCAATGTTTTTCTGATCACTGAGTTGTCAACACCTCCAATTTCCACATTTTCTGAGCTCCCGCCGATATGTAGTCCGGTTTCAATACTCATTAGAGTACTTATTTTTATTTTCTTTTCTAATTTTGCCATATTAATAATATTTAGAAGTTAATACTAGTTGCCTCCATGATATTTGTGAAATGCTACTATTGATTCTACAATTTTTATATAACGATTAAGGTCATCATGGTTTCCATCTCTGATCCCATCAATGCCAATAATAAGTTGATCATGAAAATCCTTTATCTTTGTTTTAGGTCTTCCACCTTTTAAATCACGACCAACTGCATAGGCCAATTTTGCTTTTAGTAATGGAATGTCACTTTTAAATTTTTCAGGTTCAGACTGTATTCTTTTTAATTCACCAAAGAATTTACGAATTTGAGATGTTGTTAGTGGTCCTGTACCATTGCTTCTTGATTGCAAATGCTCTCCAAATGATTTTGTCCAGTTTACAACATCATTTGAGATTGGATTCTGAATCCAACTTTTTTCCAATTTTTGTTTCGGATATTGTTCCATATCTTATTATATTTTAAATTATTACAACTCTTCATGTTTTCTGATAACCATTTTAAGTCTTTAAAAAACTTATTGAACTTTTATTAATTATAATCAGATAATTATCGATCTTTCTCAATGTCTTTCAATTCCATTTCTGCCCAGCGTGCAGCCAAAGCTGCAAGTTTATAATATCTGAAATTGTTTTGCGAACTTGTAAATAATTTTTCGTGTAAATCAGAAATAACAAATTCATATATTTCATTTTCTTCTGGTTTCATTCTGTCATACTTTTCAACAAAACGTTTTAGATAATATGCTGTATGCCAAAGAAAGCTGTAATCAGGATTTTTGTTTTTACTATCAAGATGTTTGTCTTTTATTTCATTGTAAAGGATCAATTTGTGCAATAATGATTTTGATAAAGGTTTTTTATCTCTTTGAATATATTTTACAAGTTCTTTTTTGAGGTCTTTTACAGTCTCAAACTCACTTTCCCAGGAAATGGTTTCCCCAAAAAATGTGATAGCATTTTTACAGCAATGTTGCTTAGATGCACTTTCAGCATCTCCGGCCATTTCAGCAGCTTTTGATATGGGAAATTTTTCATGAACAAAAGCAATTCCGCCTGAAATACCAATGTCGGGGCGTTGTGTATAATCACGAAACTTACTACGCACCTGCTCAGCAAAACTTATACATTTATCCCACCTGCCAACAACAAACAAGTCATCACCACCGGAATAGAGGATATTTAACCAATCTTTGAATTCATCTTTATTTCGGATTTCATTCAAATACCCGCTAAAGAACAATTCAAGATGAAAAGAAAGGGTTGAATACGCACTTAAGCTAAGTTTATCCGGATCAATGCCTTTAATAAACAATTTCCCAAGGTTGTCAATATCCATCCGCAACACTCCAAGTAATGTGTTTTTGCCTTTATCCGTTTTTGCTATTTGATCGAAGGTTTTTTCACTTTTCAGGATGTGTTTAATATTATTTTTATTAATCTCTTTTGTAATTATCTCACATTTGTCATTTCTGTTATAAGCCTGTTGATTTCCACCATAAAAATCAAAACCATAACCAACCTTATTTCCCTCTATTTTAGCATCAAGAAAACCTAAGGTGTTTATTCGTTTAACAAATGAAACATCAGCAGATGTTATTTTGCGGTATTCCGCTTCATCATTAATCAACTCAAGTTTGTCAAATAAATAAAAGTTCTGATCAAGTACAGTTATTTTTGATTTGGCTCTTGTGCTTAAATAGTTATCATCCTCTTTATTACCTCTGAAGGATAT
>CAZTPA010000128.1:0-5143 GCA_964614525.1 uncultured Bacteroidales bacterium
GGTATTGCTTATACGCCTCTATAACAGACTCAAACGATAGCAAATTATAACGCTTAGGCTTTCCGCATTATATGCCGCAGAATACCGTCTTTCTGATCTCTTTATAATAAAGTTAAATTGATCACCTTATCCAATGATCAAAAAAACGGGGGAAGTATTATAAACAGAATAACGCAGAGTGCCTACTTTGTGTTTCCTATTTACCGAGACAAAAAGACTATGCAATAATTACTATATTTGTTCGCTTATTAAAATCTAAAGAGCAGTTGGGATAACAGCTGGTTTTGCAGTATAAATAATGAAAGAAACAGCATGAAAATATTAATGATTCTTGAAAGCGAGTTTCCATCTGATACCAGAGTGGAAAAAGAAGCTTTAGCACTCACCAATGACGGACATGAAGTACATTTAGCTTGTTATACCTTTGACAAGCAAAAGCCTTTACGCGATACCTTTAAAGAAATAAAAATATATAGAAAAAGAATAACTCACTTCACATATCAATTAGGAGCAGCACCTTTGGTTCTTCCTTTCTATTTCTTATTCTGGAAAAAGTTTATAAAAAACATTTATGCTGAAATAAAATTTGATGCTATTCATATTCATGATTTACCTTTATCAAAAATTGGATACTATTTTAAAAGGAAACATGGAACTAAACTGATCTGTGATCAACATGAGTTTTATAGTGACTGGATAGTACATGCTGCCCATCTGAATAATGGTGCCGGTAAACTAATAAAGCTATTTAGCAACTGGAAGAAATATGAGAAAAAATATCTTCCAAAAGCTGACCTTATAATAACAATCGAAAATCCCTTAAAGCAGATATACATTAACAATTATGGGATTCATGAAGACCGAATTATTTCTTTACCAAATACCCCTGAAAAAAAGGTCTTTAATGAAGATAATATTGATCATTCGATCAAGGAAAAGTATAAAGATTATTTCGTAATATTATATATAGGAGGCATTAGTATCATTAGAGGAATCGATACTATTCTGAAGTCTTTGCCCAAAATATCAGAGTCAATTCCAAATATTAAATTTGTCTTTGCAGGAAAAATTTACAAAAATTGCGATCCAATATTACAAGCCAAAAAGTTGGGAGTTAAGGAATATGTTGAATACTTAGGATATCTTGATCATAAACTGATGCCATCATATATAAACGCAAGCAATATATGTGTACATATTCCTCCTGTATTGCGTCAGGAGAACGATGTCACTATCGCTTCAAAAATATACCAATACGCTGTAATGGAAAAACCTATAATTGTAGGACAAGGAAAGCTTTTAAAAGAATTTATCAATAAATATCAAATTGGTTTAGCTATTAAAGAAAGTAGTTCTGAAGATTTTGCAAATAAAGTAATCTATTTATATCAAAATCCTGAACAAATGAATAAAATTCGCAAGAATTATAAAAATATCCGAACCAGTTTTTTTTGGGAAACTACTGTAAAAGCATTACTGAATTCTTATAAGAAACTACAAAATCAGTAGGATATTGATTTTTTATTTTGCATTATACTTTTTTTCAAGCAACAAACAATAATCTTTTCTTTTATCTCTGAATTATTTTAGCAGCATTATCTCCCATAATTTGTTGATACTTTTCTTTGGGCAAATGAAAAGAATCAATCAATTCTTTTTGCCCTAACAAATAGTTATCTGTTCCGTAAAGTAACTTATGCGGCAACTGTTCCAGAAACCATTTCGAAAAATCATGGTCTCTGTTCAGAGCATTAAAACCACTGTTACCGGAAATATCGGCAAATAAATTATCATATTCTTCTAAAAGCCGCACCGAAACACCTTTTTCTTTGATCTTTCCTTTATCATTTTTAATCACAGGATTATAAACAGAGGCAATTGCTTTCCAGAAAAGCGGTCCGTGTGCAATAAAAGTTACATCCGGAAATGCTTGTAACTGTTGCTCAAATTCAGCTATATTCAGCATATATCCGGGAAAATATCTAAGCTTCTGATTGATTTTCTTTCTGAAAAGCCCCGTAGTATTTACAAACTGATCAATATATACTCTGGAAACCCCGTTAAAGGCACCATTCATTAGTTTGCCAAATTGCCGGTCAAAATAACTTTTCAGATTCGACATATAATGATACCGCGGCAGTTCATTATGAAAAACAATGGGAAACCTGAGTTTTTGTAGGCATTCAAGCATTTTTATAATCTCCGGGTCTGACCACCTGGCTGAAACTTTTAGCTCCCCATAGCCTTTTACGCCTTTTTCGCTATATCTGGCCAATTTATCACAAACATCAGATTGTGTAGGATCGGGGGCATAAAAAGGGACAATTCTGTCCGGGTCATAATCATAAGCTTCTAAAATTTCTTCAATAGAAATATGTCGATACAATTCCGGGATCGAAGGATTATGTTCTTCCCATGAAAACAACCATATCTGATCTATTTTTTCCCTGTCCAGGTACTCTGAGATTTTTTTGGGCGTAAACCCTTTTAAACCGGGATGAAAATGAGCATCTACAAACATTCGTTTATTGAGTTAGTATTATTTTACGTTAAACAGTTCAGCGGCTGAAAAAGCCAACTTTAATAAAACAGAATTTATTTTAAATACGTGCATATAAGGCGTCTGTATAGTTCCATACGTTCTAAAATACCGTTCCACAGGCTCAATCATGCTTCCTTCAAAATCAAAACTTTGTATTTTCCCGGATACATGCTGTATAGCCGTCCATAAATTCAGACTCATGGCTTGTTGTGTTTGTAATTCCGGATCGCGAGCTCCCAAAATATAATAAGCTGAGGAATGATCCCACACAACAAAGACAGCAGCATACAATTTCCCTGCCTCGTCAAATGCAGCAAATGTTTTCCCACAACTTTGTTGTGAACATGAAGAAATTAAATTGGTTAAATAATCTAATGAATAATGCGGTTTTCGGTTCCGGCTAATGATTTTATAAAATTCAGGGATTTCTTTTTGCTCCAGCTCCCTTACAACAAACTCATTTTGTGCTTTTTTTATATTTCTTTTTACATTATTTTTAAATCCGGCATATACTTTTTCCGTATCATTAATATCAGGCAAAATATAGGTGTATCGTGTTGTTTGCCTGAACTGTTTCCAGTAAAACGGCAACCAGTTTTGTATGCTGTGATGAAATCGTTGATTGTAATATCGCAGCGGAGGCAATTTTTCTATAAGTTCATTCATTACAGCGTGTTCATGCGACAATCGTTTTGCATATTTCATGTCTTCCGGAAAAGGGATAAACGGCCCCATATAGGGGGTCAACGGAGGCATACTAATAAAACTTTTCCGTTTTAAGAAATAAGGCAAAACCCCTGTAATGCGACCATTTTTTTCAGCAAGAACAACATCCCAATGTTTAGCACCGCAGCTTAGGTCCAGCCAGAATGGCTGCATAAAAAGCGTAATTTCATTTTCCTTGCAAAACCTGTCATATCTTTGCTTGCTTTCCATCTATCCTGTTTTTTTGCTTTTCTAAATTATAAGGTAAGCGGCTATTTTCTCTTAACTTAGCATCCATAAACTGATCAAGGGTTTTCAATGTCTGCTCCGGAAAATCTATCAGGTTTTCATAGTTGATATGAAGCACCTGTTCAGCCGGAAAGATTTCAATATCTTTTTGGATATACTTCTTAACAGATTCTATTTGTTGCTCAATACGTTCTGACTCGTTGGCAAACTTCATATCGCCGATTTCAGGAGGATAAATACTCCAAAATTCATCCCGGGGAACGGATTTTATTTTCCTGATCTTTGCAATTGATTTGCTGGTATCCTCCAGATTTCGTTCAATGACAATGATCTTTGCCCCGGGGAAGAGTTCCTTTATAAGCCTCAATCTCAAGCTATTTGCCAGATTTTTAATCACTAATGGCTTTTTATACCTTTTAAGAACAGATTCAATTTCGGTTTTAAGTTGATTTTTGTTTGTTGTTGACAAATCTTCGGGCTTAACAAGATATTGCTGCTTTTTCAAAAACCTGTACCAGTAATTCCCGGCTTCACTCGGACAATGAAGCCCATAACTTAACGTATTTCCGCTTTTGGATTTGAAACAATTATGGGGTTTATTGCCAAAAAGTTTATAGCTATAATAAAATCCTGTTAAAGGAAAATGATGCATGATATCTGCTAAGTTATCAAAATAACGAACATCATAGCGGTTGGTTATCACCTGATATGAAAATGTAGAACCCGTTCTTGGGACGCCAATAATAAAAACGGGTTGGCTTGGCAATGTAGGTGATTGGTCTGCCTGGGATAACAGTTTTTTTTCTGTTTTCTTTAATCTCCAGGCAAAACATTTCACTCCCCTTACGCAGATTTCATAAACTACATTCCAAAAGTTATATTTTGCCGGTATAATTTTCGTCATCGTTGCAAAGATAAAGCTTTCAATTGAATACTTTGCAAATAGATATAAATTGTATTAACCATCCGGGAATACGCAGCCTTCATTCACAACCGTTAATCCGGAAAGCAATCATAAATATGAGGATTATATCGTTGTTATCACTAATCTGGTACAAGACATGATTAATGCTTTTCAAAACAATGATGGTCTCAAAATAAAAATCATTACTGAAGTGGAATATTGCCGGATGATTTTTGCATCAAGTGATCACCCCAATACGGATTTATTTCCCATTCTATCTGTACATTACGATACAACTCAAACAAATACAGAATATACTAAAATTGAGGATTTAAATATCTCAATTTACCCCAATCCAACGAATGTTGTTGTTATGTTTTTGATAAATACTCTAGCACAAAAAGGCATTTATCAGGCAACTATTTCTAATATGCAAGGGCAATTAATTAAACAAATTGAGTTACCAGATCAAAAAACATCATTTAATACAAAAGCCCTTCAGAGAGGAGCATATTTTTAAAAGTTAACCCGGGATAATGAGATTTTAAAAGTTGAACAACTAATCATACAAAAATCCGGCTTTACATAGAAGGAAAAACTACCTGTTAATAACCCAAAATTTATGTATACTTTAGAAAAATAAATTTATGTAGGTTTGCAAAGATATTACCGGTTATGGCTAAACGAATACTTATCATCACTTATTACTGGCCGCCCAGTGGCGGGCCCGGAGTATTGCGATG
>CAZTPA010000129.1:0-1594 GCA_964614525.1 uncultured Bacteroidales bacterium
GTGGTTTTCTATGTTGGATATACGGTGTTGATGGTGAGCAGGGAAATGTGATTTTGTGCGTAACAATAATGTATATTTGCGAGAATTCATGCTCAAATATTAGGGAAGGCATAATTACAGTAAATATTAATCCAAAGAATATGGCGGTGCATGATTTTTTATCAGGCTCAGTTGTAGTTTATAAGAAATAGCATGAAACTTTTCAAAAGATGGCTTCCGTTGATATTGGCAATTCTTCTTATGTCCTGGTATCCATATTTTCCAGGGAAGACTCTGAAAGAAAATGGAGTGAAAGGGCCGGTAAGCTGTATTATCGAAAATGTAGATAATTGCGGAGACAGAAATATTATAGTACAAAAGTTCGATTCGGCAGGAAAGCTGCAGGAAATTATTTACTATTTCAATAAGCACATTTACAATGATTCCGTAGTGGCACACAAACCTTTAATCTCAAAAACAGAACTGGATACCTGCAGATTTGATTTTACTCGTAAACAAACTTTTTCTTACAGCAAATCAGGAAAGTTGTTAAAGAAGCAGAAATTTGATGAAACGGGTAAACTTTTTAGCAGAAAAATATATACCTACAACTCACGTGATAGCCTGGTAAAGGTGAAGCGTTATGATATAGAACCTGGTACTATTATTGAGAAAGTTGATTATACTGCTGAGTTTGAGTGTTATGATAAATTTTACCGTAAAATCATGTTTGATGAAATGCTTGATACGGTGATTTCTGATGTGTTTCTTAATGCTGACAATAAAAGGATGCGAAAAATAACCTATGAAAGCGGGTTTGCAAATATGGGTGTTCTTGAAGAATTCGAATACGGGACGGGTGGATTGGTCAGGGAATACAGGCAATATGACTATGACAGCTCACTTAACAAGGAAGACCTTGTAATTAGACTGGTTTGGCGCTATAATCAAGCTGGTGACGTTACATTATTCAAACGGTATTATGCAAGTGATCTTAAATATGAAAATGCGATTGAATACTTTTATGATTCGGGAAGGGTTGAAAGAATAATAGAGACAGAAAAAGAGTTTTCTGGCTCATCAGCCGATACTTCAAGATTTGAATGGTTCTATGACCGCTATGAAAATCCCGTAAAATTAGTGAAGGAGCAGTATGGCAATACACAAATTGAAGATTACGAATATGTATATGATGAGTATGGCAACTGGACATCTAAGTATGTAGTTGAAGATGGTGAGAGCGTTTTGGAAGAAAAGCGGATAATTATTTACAGGGAATAGGCTTATCAGATGATTGTTAGCCATCTTCCGGTGCGCTGAGGTGGGTGGTGTTTTAAACTTTTGCCCCTTTCACTTAAAGGCAGCTTGTGTGATTTTATGTCATTAATTTTCTGTTATCCTGTTTGTTATTGATCGGTATTTCCTAAAAGTTACATATGGGACACTACCAAATCAGCTGTCCGAAAACGGAGGTTCCAAAAAAATGTGTAGTTTTATCCATAATTGTAATTTTAGTTGTGCAAAACCAAAATTACAAAAAGAGTGGGGATAACCTTCGGGTTTATCGGACAACAGTGAATATAAATTTAAAAAAACCAATAACATCTAATTCTTT
>CAZTPA010000129.1:1694-4885 GCA_964614525.1 uncultured Bacteroidales bacterium
TTTATCGGACAACAGTGAATATAAATTTAAAAAAACCAATAACATCTAATTCTTTTATTGTAGTTTTGAATGAAAGAATAAAATTTTCAAAAACAAATTAGTATGCAAGCTAAATATGGGGAAAATGAGATTGAATCTTTACTCAAAAAAGTGAGGATTTTTAATAAAGAAATAGGATCATATCAAATCCATGCCATTACTGAAAACTTTGACTATGTTGTCAAGCTTTCAAATGGCAGAATCTCCTTGAATATTGAAGATTTACAGGATGATGATAACGATGATCTTACACCTGAGCGGTTGGAAGCAATAGCAAATCGATTTGTTCCATCAGACAAAGAAGCAGCTTCTAATGCTGAACAACAGAGTGATAAAGCATCTAGTCAAGAATCAGTTTCAGTTAGGAAAGCAAAGCCAAAGAACAAACGAAGCACTATCAGGATATTATTTATAATTCTAATCTTACTTTTCATTATTTTGGGTGGAAAGTTTCTACTTGACAATATAAATTACAGAGGGAAAACAGATTCAGAAGGTAAATATAAAGAAAAGGTAATGACAGTTGAAGAAATTGAACGTTCTCAACCATCCGAATTCCTTTCTGTTGGTGGTACTTATCGAGAAACATTTTTGGGAGATAAGTTTAAGGTTTACTGTGAATTCTCCAATACAGCAACAATCGTTACTTATAAAGATGCAGTACTTCGGTTTACTTATTATTCAAAGACAAATTCTATTATAGGTACTAAAGATTATACTGTTTATGAGTCCTTTCCTCCTGGTACTAATAAATCCGTGGAACTTAAAATTGACAACTATAAGAATGTAAATTCGATTGGTTGGGAATTAATTCGTGCAGAAGCATATTAGATTTACATCAGATATACTGAAATAAAAATAATGTGTTAGATAAGAGCAAGTAAAAAAAGAAATCGAACAATAATACTAAATCCAGTTTAATCATGAATAAGACAATCATTGCACTAAAGGGTACCGCAAACATTGGAAAATCCATGACCTTGTCTAGACTTGGCAGACAACTGCAAGCAAATGGCGCTGTAACCAATGAAGATATCACGAGGGAGGATTATAGAGCTGTTTTTCGATATAATAATGTAACCATTGGTTTGCAAACCTATGGCGATACGGAACACCTCATTAATCAGGGGCTATCAGGATTTTTGAATCAGCAATGTGATATTATTGTAATAGCTTCAAAGTCATACGGAGCTACCGTTGATGCACTTTATACATTTGCAGGTCAGAACAGCTATCGCCTTATTTGGGCAAGTCCTTATGAAGTTCGTGATGGTTCCATTACCACCGATAAAATGAAGAGCTACAATGCAAGCCATTTACTTAGATTGATTGATGATATTATTGCAGGTAACATATAATTATAAACAGCCTGGCAGTAAACAAAATAACAAAGCTAGCTGATAGTTTAGGCATCAGCAATCGCTTATTATGCTTTTACTAAATATTTTTGCATAATAAAATTAAACAATCATGAAAATTAAAGCATTCTTTTTGACAGGTTTGTCAATTTTGACAGCTCTTACATCATTCGGACAACTAGAACCTGTTAATGTTGCGCAGTTGACAATAAAGGTAGGGGCAATGAGTACAGAGGAATTCTATTACGGCTTTGCCGAAGGCGACCAAATTATCTTCAATTTTGAGGAAGAAAGAGGAAAAAAATTAAAAGAAATAGAAATAGCAGAATTACCTGGCAACTCAAAGTTTATGGACTTTAAATCCTCTCTCATTAAGGATAGGATAATACAAGTCCATAAAGAAGCTGTTTATAAATTCAGGTTTTGCAACTCATCTCTTGGGAAGAGAGTTTGTCGAGTAACAATTCAGCGTATACCCAAATCAGAAGACCTAAGAACCTTTAATACAGACTGGAAATGGGAGACGCGTTACGATACAACATATGTACCTTACACGGAAGATAGTTTGCTCGGTTATGATACCTTGCGTTATAAAGAAAAGGTTAAAGAATTAATAGAAACCAAGCGCATTGATGACATAGTCATTGACAGAAATGAGCGTGTTGGAGATAAGAGTGTTGTTACACCAAGAAATAGTTACAGCTATGTTTCTTTCACACTACCAGAGGACAGGATAGAACCTTATAGGGAGGAAAGAACAATAGCTTGGGCCTATTGGATTGGAGTAGGAAAGGAGGCACAAGAGGCTTATAAAAAGAATGTTCAAAATATCGGCAATATTACATCATCAGTTGCTTCTATGTTTGGAACTCCACTGGCAGGAGTAGCAGTTGGAGCTGTATCGACATTATTTACACCAAATAATGGAGACAATGTTTATTATTGGTTCTTTGCTGACTATACTAATGCTCAAAATTTCAAAAATGGTTATGCGTTTAGATACTTTGACAAAGGCAATGGAATTGCAGGCTACGGAAAAAATACAAACCGGCTGCACGGGACATATTACATTGGACTGCACAACGACAACAACATCCAGGACATTGACGTAAATATTAAAATTGTTGTAGTTAGAGAAATTAAGACATATAAAGACAATGAATATAACCGACAAAAAGTGACTCCGAAATACATTACTATAAATAAACAACGTATGGTAGTTAACACAACACAAATAAGGGTTAATGCGGACTGAATAAAAATCCAAATAGTATTATGTCGCACGCAATACCATACGAGTACCCGGGTTTACTCCGAAGAACTCTCCATATTGAAGTTCAAAAACTGCCAAAGGATATTAAAGATAAAGTGTTCTACTTTTTTGATATTTCTATTAAGGATTTCAAAACCAGGCAGGTTTACCAGCCCCATGCCCAATAATTTCTGGATCTCATGCGCACCATTTCTGAATTTCATGCTTACCCGTTGCCTGGCCCATGCTTATCCGTTCCCTAAAAACAAGCCTGTTTTTTTTATTTCGTAAGCATCCGTTTTCAATTTCATGCGGCATCCGTTTCCAATTTCATACAGCATCATTTCTGAAATTGATGCGCAAGCTGTACCGCCCGCCCACGCTTTCCAGCCTTAAAATTAAAAAAAGCAGGGAATATATCCCTGCCTTTTCATCATAATTAATACTAAAATATCCTGATATACTTGATCTTGCAAAAAATATCGGGGCCCAGGTGGTGAATGGGGCACTACCCACTACCACTACCTAATACAGGGATTTAT
>CAZTPA010000130.1:0-4839 GCA_964614525.1 uncultured Bacteroidales bacterium
TATTCTTCCGTTTTTTAAGAGTTATCAAGCCGGCAACTTTGTCGTTTGATTTAATTATCATAACCTCATCGGAAAAACCATGGAAGATACTATTATTAATCCATTCTCTGTATATGTTCAGTGATTTTTCTTTGGGAATCAATTTATCCTTATAAAACCTGCCCTTTTCTGCAATGGTCCGTACAAAAGCTGAGTAGTCATTCCTGAATTCCTCAAGTATGTCCGAACTAAGATAGTGAACTGAAAAACTATCTAAAGCTAATGTTTTATAAGTATGCTTTTTATCAACTCTAAAAATATAGGTGTTCCGGGTACTGATCAATCTAAATCCTGCTTCCTGAATATTGGTTAATAATTCTGAATTAAATTCGCTGAAACAGCATATCAAACTGGGTTTAACTGACTCTTTGAATGCGTGTTCAATTAATTGAACTGATTTATCGGGCGATGACAGGAATAGTTTATAGGCATTCTTTGCTAACATTGCTGAGTCGAACTCATCTTTATAAAACTGTTCCATTATGACAGTATTTCACGGAATTTATTAATAACCCGTTTCACATCATCCACTGACATCTTAGTATAAAGTGGCAAAGATAATAATCCTCTGTAAATAAGGTCGGTTTCAGGAAAATCACCAGGCTTTATACCCAATCTATCTTTATACAGAGCATGGTGATGGATAGGAACATAATGTACCGAAGTACCAATTTTAGCATCCCTGAGCTTTTGAATTACTTCCTTTCTTGTAATTCCAAGTTTCTCCTCTTCAATAACAACAGGGTAAAGGTGCCTTGTATAATAAGCCTTTGAGTCCAAACCATGCAATCTTAATCCCGGAATGTTTTTAAAAGCATCATCGTAGAGTTTACCATAATCCCTGCGAATTTTATTGAAGTGGTCAATCTTTGAAAGCTGTCTTATTCCAAAAGCTGCCTGTACATCTGTAAAATTATATTTATACCCCAGGTCGGTAATCTCATAATACCATGAGCCAGTTTCACTGTAACGTTTCCAGGCATCTCTGTTCATCCCGTGTAACAATAATCGCCTTATTTTTGCGGCCCAATCTTTATTGTGAGTAGTGATCATCCCGCCTTCTCCGGTAACCATATTTTTTGTGGCATAAAAGCTAAAAGCAGCAGCGTCTTCATAAGTTCCGCAGTATTGGCCGTCATAGCTGGCTCCCATGGCATGGGCAGCATCAGCCAGAACAAGAAGGTTGTTCTTTTCAGCAATTGCTTTGATTCTTTTAGGATCAACCGCCTGTCCCGCATAATATACCGGTACTATAGCTTTTGTTTTAGACGTTATTGCTTTTTCGACATTATCAGGATTAATATTGAATGTAACAGGATCCACGTCCACCAAAACTGGTTTTGCTCCTGTATATAATATTGTATTTATAGTGGAGCAAAAGGTAAGGGGAGTTGTAATGACTTCATCACCAGGCCCTATATCTGCAGCTAGAAGCTGTAGGTGTAGTCCTGCGGTACAACTGCTTACGGCAATTACTTCCAGTTCTTCGTCCTCAAAATATTCTTTTATCTTATCTTCAAATTTTTTCGTTTTTGGGCCAGTTGTCAGCCACCCCGATTCCATGGTTTTCAGCACTTCTTCCTTTTCTTCCTCACCTATATCAGGCACCGCATAGGGCAAGAATTTTTCAACTTTGCCGATCTCTTTCCATACGGCATAATTACTGTAAAATTTATGGCTTAAGTCAGGCTTTTCAGTAGTTACAAATTCGGCTATTTCACGGATACCATCACGAACACTATATTGAGATTTAAAGTTCAGTTTTTTGTGTATTCTGTCAAAAATGACATTATAATTACGCTGATCGACTATAGCAGTATTATTATTAATTTTTGTACCGGGTATTTCTTCAGCTATCATATTCGCAATATCTTCAATTTGATAATTGCTGTCGGTTGATCCGGCATTGAATATTTCACCATTCACCTGTTTATCTGGAGCTTCCATGGCCATCACAAAAGCTCTTGCCACATCTCTCACATGAACGAAAGGCCTCCATTGGTTTCCGCCAAATACATCAACAGACTTATTGTGTATCGCTTTTGCTGTCATTATATTAACGGCCAGATCAAACCGCATCCGCGGGCTTAAACCAAATACCGTTGAAAGTCTAAGGATTACCGGCGAAATAGCGTCTTTTTTACTGAGCAGATATTCTTCAGATAAAATCCTTGTTTTAGCATAAATTGAAACCGGATGTAATTCCGACTCTTCAGTAAGATACTTTATACCTTCGTTACTTCCATAAACACTGCATGAAGATGCAAAAACAAAGCGTTTTACATTGTGCTTAATAGAAAGATCCGCCAATAATTTGATTGATTCATAATTGATCTTCCATGTCATTTCTTCATTTACTGAACAAGCAGGATCCCCTACTATTGCTGCCAGTGCAATTACTCTGTCCACTCCCTCAAGGGCTTTTTCCACAACATCAGCATCTGTAATATCCCCTTCTATGAAGGTAACACCAGACCTGCCAATAAAAGTTTGTAATCCTTCTTTCCCGTAAAGAAGAGCATCTAAAACAATAACCTCATGATCTTTGTCAAGAAGAAGATTTACAACGAATGAACCTATGTATCCTGCTCCTCCAGTAACTAATATTTTTTCTTTCATAATATTTACCTTTTAATATTCAATGTTTGACCTACCTAATATCTCCTTTGATCCTGGACCGTGATTGAAAATAAGATCTATGACAGACATATAGGGCATAAAACCTTCATGGATCTGTTCATAAACAGGATGACTAAATTTTTGAAAAACTAATTGGATATCTTCGTCTTTAAACTTTTCCTTGTCAAGATACTCTTTACCCATTACACCTGCAACAAAGTTGTCAGCATCAAACCACTTACACATGGAAATCACTGCCTCAGTGGATTTACCTTCCAGTTTATACCCCTCCTTGATCAGTTCAGAACTCCGGTACACTGGGATATCTATTCCAAATACATTAAAAAACTGTTTGATCGCATTTATATTAAATTCACGGAGATTGTCATTCGGATAATTCAATATTTCCTTAACCTGCTCAAAATAATCATCAAAAAAAGGAGCTTTTTTGTAAGACAATACTATCGTTTTAAGTGCTTTCCTTCTCCATTTACCACTTACGAATTTAACATCACTTATATTAAGAATTTCTGACTTCCCTGATACAGGCGCAGTTATCCAGGTCCAACCAGGCTGGTTGTGAATTCTTACTTTATTTCTGTTTTCAAAAGTTTCCTTTTTAAACTGGTCTATATCATGAATTAAATATACATCACCCATAGCAGCCTTATTGAAAAAGCCAAGCCATGGTAAAAATTGAGGCTGATGCGCAACAAGAATAGTTCCATCTAAACTAGCTCTTCGTGGGTCCTGGCTTATAGTAATATTATTAATTGGCATCAAATTCTGATTTTAGGAAACTCATTATATAAACATTTTTGTATACCCTCTTGATAAACATATCCTCTCTTAATTCGCCCTCCATAAAAAAACCTGCTTTTTTATAGAGATTTATTGCGGCCTTATTATCTACCAATACCTTGAGCCATATTTTGTTTAAGTTTAAATCACCAAAGCCAAAATCCAGTAATTTAGAAAGTGCTTTTGTTCCAACACCTTTTCCTCTGTAATCTTTGTCTCCTATTTTCATGCGCAATTCTGCCTTTCTAGTAATTGTATCAAAATCATATAAACCACAAGTTCCGATAAGTTTTTGTTCATTAATATCTTCTATTCCAAAAACAAAATTATTTTTAAAATAATTGATGTTATTTATCCACTCTTTTTGCTCCATGGAGCTAATCGGCCTATAGTTGTTTGTAAACTTAATAATTTCAGGATCATTAATCCATTTATGAAGAATCCAAATATCAGACTCTCTTATTTCACGTAATTGAATGTTCATATCCTAATTTTTTTATGAAATATATCAGCAACCATTTCGCAAATAAAAATGTCCCTGATGAGTTTCGAACCAATCTTCTCAGTTCTCTCTTTTCTGTGCCGGGGATTTCTTTTGCACGTATTAAACCATAAAGTTTGTAAAATAAAACATTTTGTTGTTTTTTATTCAATTGGTTTATTGATATTGAAGGAACCAATTGTTTTAGTACATCCAGATAAATAAAACTACGTCTTTTGCTTAAGTGTCCTTTAATTGAGGTAACTCCACCTCTATGCTTACGATAAGCTGTAGTGTCCTGATCAAAAAACTTAATTTTAGTTTTCATGGCAACATGTAGCCAAAACCACATATCATAGACATACCACAAATTGTCTTTCCTGTTAAATAAATCCAATATTAAGTTGCGCCGAAAACAAACAGTCCCTGTGGTAATAAAATTTGTATCTAATAAATCCCAAAATATATCACCTTGTTTATATGCGTTTCTTAAACGATTGAAAGAAGGTTTGTCGACAATTTCGTTGTTGTTTTCATCAACCACTTTAATGTCAGTATAAACAAGACCGTACTCCGGATTCGCCTCCAAAAAATGCACCTGTTTTTGCAGTTTGTAAGGGTCGGTCCAGTAGTCGTCGCCATCCAATACTGCTATATATTTACCATTACAATTATTTAAAATATCAACAAAATTATATATCCGTCCATATTTTTGTCTTTTATTCCAATATTTATCACCTTTTTGCCTGTCAAGTATATTTATTGTAATATTATTAGTATCATTATAGGAGTTAAGAATACCTAAAGTGTTATCAGTTGAAAAATCATCTCCAATGACAACCTCGATATTAAAATCTGCAGTTTGCTTCAAAATACTATCCATAGCATCTCGAATAAAT
>CAZTPA010000131.1:0-4579 GCA_964614525.1 uncultured Bacteroidales bacterium
ACCTGATCGAAACCAACTTTGTATTCAAAATCTTTTGGATAATTCACTGTGATATTTTTTAAAATGCAAAAATAGTAAAGCATTTAAAATATTGAATTAAAAACAGAAAATACATCAAAGCATGTTTTAGCAAATGTGAGTATTTACATTATTGTGCGTATGCAGAATTGCTATTACTTGACAATTTTTCACATGAAAACATTTAGATAAACAAAAACTTATTTCTTGTTTGAAATAAACACTTTTCTTAAATCTTCTGCTCCGAATTCATCAATTACTTTTATCATATTCTCACCTTCCTGAAATTTAACAGCGAATTTATGTTCTTTATCTGTTGTTCCAAGAAAGAAACCATTAAGGTACCAATATATTATATTGCCAGATCCATTGTAGCCTACATTACAAATTACCGATTGTGTATTTCCATCAAAGTCTCTAGGCAGAAAAAGTCTTGCGCCTTCATTTGGATAAATAATATTTAAACTATTTTCTGCTTTATACCCGGGGCATAATGGGTAGTGTCCTGGCAATTTTTCAATAAATTGGCCTTTAGCCCTTAAATAATATGAAACATCCGGAGGATAAATTGTTATAGTTGTTTTTTTACTTCCTATTTTGCTCCAACATCTTGAGCAACTTTGATATTTCCCATCATCCGAAATAAATCTAAATTGGTGATAATTGCATATTTTCAAAGGCTTCATTCCATAAGGAACATTAATATCAGTCTTTTCAGGACATGCTTCAGAAGCTCTGAATCCGGAGAGATTGCAAATAGAAATAGTTTTATAATCATCCGGCTGATAATCAAACCAGATATCGCTTTCTTTTTGTGGCAGTAATTGAAGAACATTAAATAAAATCGGACCTGCAGATGCAGCTCCACTTATATTCTTATTACTTTCACCCGTGAAGTTCCCAACCCATACAGCTATTGTATATTCCGAATTAACTCCAATTGCCCATGCATCTTTGTGTCCATAGCTTGTACCTGTTTTCCATGAGAACTGTTTAGAGCCGACAAACTTTTCCCAATAGTATTCACTACCGGGTCTTTTTAGTTCTTTCAATATTTCCAAAGTAAGATAGCAGCTACCTGAGCTTATCAATTTATTGGATTTTATTGTTTCCATGCCTTTAACAACAACATTTTCGCTAAATACACCATTATTTACAAGTCCTCTATATAATGCAACCATATCCCACATACTAACTTCTGCACCGCCAAGAATTAAAGGAAGTCCATAGTCGTCATGGCTTCTGAATAATGTTTTCACACCTGCTTCATTCAGAAAATAATAAAACTGATTAACACCATATGAGTTTAGTAATCTAACAGCAGGAATGTTTAATGATTGAATTAGTGCCTCTTTTGCTTTAATCACTCCATTGTATTCTCTAGAGGCATTTTGAGGTGTAAATCCATCATAATATGTTGGAAGGTCATGTATTAAACTTTCAGTAGTTATAATCCCTTCATCAAAACATAGAGCGTAAAGAAATGGTTTTAAAATTGACCCGCTTGATCGTGGAGCAATAACTCCATCCACTTGACCTCCATTTTCGGAATCAAAAAAATCCGGAGAACCAACATATGCTAAAATATTTCCTGTTTTATTTTCAGCCACTAAAATAGAGAGATTAAAAATTCCATATGTTGAATATATGTTGCGATATCTTGTAGCCAGTCTGTTGCATTGTTGCTGAATCTCTTCATTAATAGTTGTATTAATGACTTTCAGGTTTGGATTGCTATTTTTCACACGTCTTGAAAGATGCGGAGAAAGTGAATTAAATGATAAAAACTTGTCGGGAATAGGTTCAAGCAAGGCTAACTGGTGAGTTGTCTCATTAATATAACCTTTGCTTAACAAAACAGATAGTAATTGATCACGCTTTCTTTTTAATTCATTAGATGTTGCAGTTGGATAAATCAATCCTGGTGCATTGGGGAGTACCGCTAAAGCGGCTGCCTCTGCCCATGTTAACAAATCAGCCTTTTTTCCAAAAAACTTTAGGGAAGCAGTCTGATATCCTATAACATTACCACCATATGGTGCATGCTCTAAGTACAATTTTAATAAATTTTCCTTTGAATAATGTAAATTTAATTTAATGGCAAAACAAGATTCTAAAAACTTATTAAAATAATTGCGTTTTTTGGGATTGCTCATCCTAGCTAATTGCATAGGTATTGTACTTGCCCCGCTTATTATTTTTCCGGATTTGTAATTTTCAGAAACAGCTCTTGCAATAGCATAAAAATCTATCCCAATATGATTATAGAAATTTTCATCTTCAAATACAAGCACAGCCGTTTTTAGCTTCTCAGGCAATTGCCTATCAAGCGGAGGAAAGTGCCATTGCTCCTCATTATTTATATAAGCATTAAGCAGTTCTCCGTTTACATCCATAACCACAACACTATAATCGCAATTAAATAGAGGTTTTTTTGGCGGTATAGCAATATAAATAGAGAAAACAAAAACCGGCAATAGTACAATTGAATATAATAACCGGAATTTATTTAAATGATTTAACATGTACTTTTCTTCCTTCTGTTGTTGCTTTATAATCATTAGAATACATTGCTTCTAACAGAGTGCCTGGTAACCAAAATTCACCTGCAGAAACACAATTTATTTTTACCACAAAATCCAGAACTTGATTGTCTTTTAAATCAAAAAACCACATAATCCTATCATCTCTGATATCTGAATAATTCTCTTTGTTTAGATTCCATTTTTGCATCCATGATGGTATTAGTGTATTATTTAATCTAACATTTTCAATTTGCCATCCTGATGGAATTATTTGCAATAATGCAATTTCTGTAATTTTACTAACTGGGCTTATGTTTTCAACTGAAAATCTGCCGTAGAATGTGTCTCCTTGTTTAAGTGAAGCGGGGTTGATAGTGTTGCCGTTTTCATCGTACCAACTAACTTGAAGATTTAAATTTTTCTTTAAGGCTTTGCTTTTATCGACCATAGGAACTCCACTCCAGGATAATCCTACATATACCTGATCTATATTCGAGCTATTGGATAAACTAATCTGAATATTTTTGTCAAAATTATCTCTTACAGGGATTAAAACATTCCCTTTTTGATTAAATTCTAAAACTTGGCCATCAGCAAATTTCACACTACCTGCCAGTACTTGTCCGCTTGCAGCAGACAATCCAATGCTTTCAAAATATTTGCCTAAAGCGAGCAGCAAATAACCAGAACTTTGTGTGCTTAAATAATCTCTTCCTGAGAGTCGTTGTGCAATATTTTTTGCAATTAATTCTGCTGTTTCTTCTTTTTTCAATATCGTTGCACAGTAAAGAATAATAGCATTATCTCTGTCTTTTGAACCGAAATTATATGAAAAAGGCTCATGTTCTTCAGTTTCAACTCCTGACTGTCTGATTATTTGTTCACTGATATTCTCTGCACCAGCTAAATAGTATGCTGTCGCCAACATCCATCTTTCTGCATTATTCATTTTGGAAAGTTCATTTTCCATTAATATATTCATTTCTGCCATTACCTGTTGCCCAGCTAATGCTAAAATGAACGCACGATTAGTCCTGGTTGTGAGTTGTCCGCTATGTTGTCTTGCTGAATTTTTAAGTCTTTTTATCGCATTATCATATAAATAATCGGGAACCGAATACCCCGCTTTTTTTGCTTCTACCAGAAAATGAGTTGCATAATTTGAGCCCCATTCAGATTCTTCTGTTAGCCCTGGCCAATAAGAAAACCCGCCGCTAGATAGCATGAATTCATTTAATCGGTTTATTCCTTCATTAATATTATTGTCAATTTCCCGGATTTCGTCTTTATGGAAATAGTCCATTTTTTTTAAATATAATTGAGGGAATATTGTTGACGTAACTTGTTCCAGACAGCCATAAGGATAGTTAATAAGCCATTTTAGTCTATGGTCAAAATCCATGTTTGGGAAAACACTGATATTTAATGAGGCTGCATTAGTTCCATCAATACCAATTGCAGGTACATTCATGGTTATAGCTTGTCCTTTAGCCAGTTTTTCTGTCTTCTGATCATATAATCTTGGAGATGTAGGAACAACTCTAATATTTGTTTCATTTTCAATTTGAATATTTCCGGATTTCCCTTCAATAATTATTTTAGCCTGACCAATGGCTTCTTTTACCCTGATTTTGAATTTTATATCTGATTCACTAGATTTCGTAAAATCAATATTAAAAGCTTTTTCCCCGACAACTTCCAGAGGTCCTTCTGTTTTTATTGAAAATTGTGCATTCTTAATAATGGGGTTCATAATAAACAACGCAACCGGTAAAATGAATTCATCACCAGGATTTAATACTCTCGGAATACTTGGTTGCATAATAATGTCAGATCTAACAGGAATAGACTTTTCAGCATTTCCATAGCTTCCCATTTCAGTACCAACTACCATTATCCTCACTGCTCCAATATATTCAGGCATTGTAAACTTTACAGTAGCTATACCTTGATTATTTGTTTTTAAAGGACCTTTAAACATGCTAACCGGATTATATCTTTTTAGCCCATCTGTAGGATCAAGCTGAGATTCTCTA
>CAZTPA010000132.1:0-4558 GCA_964614525.1 uncultured Bacteroidales bacterium
TTGGCAATGAACAGTAAACAGGAAATAAAAAACCCCACCGAAGCGGGGTTATAGGGTTTAATATCCTATCTTACTTTTATAAAAAGATATATAAAATGCCAATTAAGAGAAAATTATGGAGTAAAATAACAATGTAAAATGTCTAAAAGCAACGAACCTCCATATTATGGAGGCTCTAATTCAAATCTTCGGCACTTAGGCCTTATTGTGATATGAATGAATATGTAAACTTAAGAATATTAAAATAAATATCAAAATGGAAAAAAGAAGACTCGGATTAGATATTGGTACAAATAGTATAGGATGGGCCATTCTAGTAAAAAAGGATGGAGCTTATGATTATTTAAAAGTAAATGACCAAAATGGTAATCTTATTCCAGCCAAAGGGAGTTATATTTTTCCGAAAGGGACTGACGCTAATGAAAAGTCAAAAGCAGCAACACGCAGAGGTTATCGAGCTACGCGTAAAAGATATAACCGTATAAGATTGAGGAAAATTGAAACATTGAAAGTTCTAACAGATTACAAATTATGTCCTGTTATATTGCAAAAAGAGCTGAATGATTGGAGATATAATAAAAAATATCCTTGTGGAAATTTAGATTTTATAAAATGGCAAAGAACTGGGGTAAAAGGTGAAAATCCAGAAAGTGAAAAGCTTAAACAGCCTTATTATTTGCGATACTTAGCTGCTACTGAACCCGGATTATTAGAGGGTGAACAAGGCAGATATAAACTTGGTAGGGTATTTTATCATCTTGCGCAACGAAGGGGATATCTTTCAATAAGTGAAGAAGAACAAACAGATGATTATCTGGAACTTTTTAAAAAAGCTGTAAAGGCACTTATTAATGAATGCAATAACATCCCGGAGTTTTATATGTCGTTTCCTGTTTTATTAGAAAAATATAAGAGTGATAAGAAAGTTGCAGCAATAGGGAAAAAAGTTAATATATGGTTTAAACAGGAATCTGAATTTGCAAGGTTTTCAGAATTAGTAAACAATGAATTAGATAAAGAAGAAAACTTAGGTAAGGTTGAAGCAGGAATACATGAATTAACTAAAGAAATTAAAGGAAGTGGTATGCCGACATTGGGTGCGTACTTATATTCAATTTACGGCAAAAAAGATAAGAATGGTGCAATTAATAAAATCCGGGGAAGATATATTCATCGTGAAACCCATTATTTGAATGAATTTAACTATATATGTGAAAAACAAAACATTAATAAGGAACTAAAGGAGAAGCTTTACAAAGCTATATTTTTTCAGCGACCATTGAAAAGTCAAAAAGGCCTGGTTGGCAGTTGCCCATTGGAACCCAAAAGAAAAAGAATTGCAAAATCTCATCCCTTATATGAGATATTTAGAATGTGGGAATCTATTAACAGAATAAAAATAAAAAAAGGAAGAGAAAATCGGTTAAGATTTCTAACTGAAGATGAAAAAAAACAAATTATAAATTGCTTCAAGGTTAAAAATGATTTTCAGTTTAAAAAAATCGCAAAAGTACTTTCTGGAAACCTTTCTTACAGATACACTAAAGATAAAGACAAACCTAATGCTGATATTGAATTTAACTTTCCTGATGAAAAAACTTTTACAGGGAGTCCAACAATTTATTATTTACAACGGGTGCTTGGGAATGAGTATTATGAACAATTGCCTTTTTCGAAAACAGATAAAATTCAAAAAAACCAGTTAAGTATTGAGGATATTTGGCACATATTGTTTGTTGATACATATGGAGATAAAAAAAAGCAGGAAGTACTGAAAGAGTTTGCTATAAATCGATTACGGTTCAAAGATCGAGAACAAATTGAATTCTTCACAAAGATAAACCTTGTTAAAGGGTATGGTAATTTAAGTGCCTCTGTCATAAAAAAAATACTTCCCTTTTTGGAACAAGGATTAGATTATTCACATGCTGTGTTTTTAGCAAATGCAAAACAAGTTTTTGGTAGAAATTTGAGTAATGATGAGCTTGAAGCAGTAAAACATGCCATTGGAACTGCCATGCACGTTCACAAAATTGAAAAGAATAAGCAAGCTGTTATAAATAATTATATACAAAAGCTAAAAGACTCTCGAACTGATGAAAATTTAGGGGATAATGAGTTTAGTATAGCATCACACAAAAAAAGTTTGGTGGAAAGTATACATAATTGGTTTTCTGCTACAGAATTAGAAAGGTTGAAACATAATGAAATACACGAGTTCGAAGACGATTGTTGGTCACTTTTTTATGAAGTGGCAGTAAATAAATTACCCAAAGATATTCCTTTTTTATCAGTCAAAACAATACCAGAATATATTGTTGATGAGCTGAAGAAAAAATTCCCAGGCGAACAAATAAGACAAGAGAAGCTTTTCCATCCTTCTGCTATTGAGACCTATAAAAAGGCAGATAAGTATTTAGGAAATCCTGAGATAGATGCAATAAAAAACCCGGTTTTCAATAAGGCAATGCATCAGATTAAACGCTTAATCAATAAGTTGATTGAAGAAGAATTAATTGATGAAAATACCGAAGTCAATATAGAAATGGCCCGAGAGATTAACAGTGCCAGTTATAGAAGAGCATTAACGATATATCAAAATGATCAACAATTAATTAGAAATTGGGCACGGAGGGAAATAATTAACTGTTATACCGAAATAAATAAGAAAAACTCCATACCGACTGACGAACAAATAACCAAATATATTCTCTATGCTGAACAAAATGGTTGTTGTTTGTATACTGGAAAACCAATTACCCCAAGATTATTCCTCACTGAGCAAATATTTGACATTGAGCATACTATTCCACGGAGCAAACTAAATGATAATTCTCAAATAAATAAAACGCTTGCATTGGCGGATTTTAACAGAAACTATAAAAAGGATGTTTTGCCAGCATTGCTAAATATAAGTTATGCAGGTGTGGATATCGCCTCTGAAAGTATTCAACAGATTCGTAACGATAAATTAAGGTCATACTCTATTTCAGGTAATAATGTTAAGTGGAATGTTAGTTTGCAAGCGCTTAAGAAAGAGTATAATAAATATCGAACTGCAGCAAAAGCTGCAGTAAGCGATCCCTCAGCACATGAAGAAATGATGACAAAACTTCATTATACAGGGTTCAAGCTTAATTATCTTAGAGAAAAATATGTCAGATTTGAGTTAGAAGAAATCCCTAAAAAATTCACAAATGCCAATCTTGTTGATACGCGCATTATTACAAAATATGCCAGGGCATATTTGAATTCATATTTTAAAAAGGTAAATGTAGTAAATGGCAAAATCACTGATGTTTTGAGAAATTTGTGGGGTCTTGAGGGGGAATATGAAGAAAAGGATAGAAGTAATCACATTCACCATTGTATTGATGCAACAATTGTAGCGTGTGTTGAAAAAGGAACTGTTAATAGAATTTCCGAAGCTTTTCATAAATATGAGAAAGAGCTCTTCCGTAAAAATTTATTAATTAAAGCTCGATTAAAACCTCCAATGGATAATTTTTCCAGTAATATGAAAAACCTTCATAAAGAAGTTTTTATTTATCATCACAAACAGGATAGGATTAAACCTCTTTTGAAGGCTATTTCAAACAATCATCAAATAAAAATAAACTTACGTGGTGCATTAAACAGATCTAATCCTTATGGACAAATTGAAGTTAATGGGAAAAATGTTTTTGTTCAACGAATAAAAATAAGCAGTTTACGGGAAAGGGATATTCCAAATGTAATTGACGAAACTATTAAGATGAGGATTAACCATCTTTTAGCATCAAATCAGAAGTTAAAACTTCAAAGTCTTACAGAGGATGGTAGTCTTGTTTTGCCAGAATATAAAAAAGCCAATAAGGAAAAACCATTAAAGCCTGTGGTTCTTAAAAAGATTCGACTTAAAGCCTATAACCAAAAACAATATCCATTAAAGGAAATTAGAGAAATGGATAAATCCAAGCATAGATATAAAAGAGATTTTTATTTTCAAAAAGAGCAGTACACAAATTATGAAGCAAGAATTTATGGGGATTTGAATCCTGATAATCCTGACGGAAGAACTAAATTTTCAAGAAGAGAATACTATTTAATTAACCATTTTGATATTGTAAAAAACCAAATTAATATCAAGTCTGATTATCCATTTCTGTTTTCTATACACGAAGGAGATTACTTCATTATTTTTAATAGACATACAGATGAAATAAATTGGGAGTACAATATAGAATTGAATCATAGGTTATTTAGAATCAAGAAATTCGATGAAGACAGAAATATTATCCTGCAAAGGAATGATATTGCCCGAAAACCAAAAGATGTCTATACATCAGAAGAGAAATTATTAGATAAGAATGGTTTTTTACTGAAAAAGGTCCCAAATACTTTCCGTGCTGTACCTACAAAAATTGACCCACTTGGCAGAATTGATATTAAATATTGTAAAGCCTTTATTGAGAATTGCTCTGGCTAAATTAATTCATTTAATGTAAAGTGTCTAATATGCTTAAACGCACCTTATTCTTTACTAATCCATGCCGGTTATCCGTTAAAAATGCACAAT
>CAZTPA010000133.1:0-4182 GCA_964614525.1 uncultured Bacteroidales bacterium
TACTTCTTTTACCCAAGCTTTCCTAATTTTATCTAGATTCCGACATGTCGAGATGACGTGCAATACTTTGATAATAAAGAGAGTAAGAGGCAATGTAAAGGAATAAATAATAAATATTCGTTTTACTGTATCATTTTTTCCATATTTTTTTTAAGCTTTTTGCTTCAACAAGGCTTAAAGATTAACTTTGCAAAAAAAATAAGACATTGTCAAGAAAAAACAAAAAGAAACACTACAACGCTATCTTTGAAAATATCAAGATAAGTGATTTTGCAGCAGAAGGCAAAGCATTATGCCGAATCGATGACATGGTTGTTTTCGTCAGGCAGGCTGCTCCGGGTGATATCGTTGATTTGCGTATAGTAAAAGTGAAACGCAAATTCATGGAAGCAGAAATTGTCAGATTCCATGAAAAATCAGAATTAAGAACCGATGCTTTTTGTGAGCACTTCGGAACCTGCGGAGGCTGCAAATGGCAACATCTTAAATATGAAAATCAACTGGAGTTCAAGCAAAAACAAGTTACAGACAATATTGAACGTATTGGAGAAGTTCCTACATCACAATATAATTTGATAAATATCGCTGCTTCAGAAAAAATAAGATTTTATCGTAATAAGCTTGAATATACATTCACAAATCGCAGGTGGATGGAAGCTTCAGAGATAAACAGTGATAATGAAATAACTGACAGAAATGGCTTAGGTTTTCATGTGCCGGGCTTTTATGACAAAGTAATGGACATCAAAAAATGTCATTTACAACCGGAACCATCTAATCATATTAGAATATGGACAAAAGATTATGCCATTAAAAATGACTTGAGTTTTTATGATTTAAAAGAACAAACAGGCTGGCTAAGAAACATCATAATAAGAAATAATTTAGCCGGTGACTTTATGGTAAACCTGGTGATATCAGAAAATGATAAAAACATCCTAAATCCTTTTTTAGAGGAAATGTCAATACAATTCCCTCAAATTAAATCTCTCTTTTACACCATAAACCCAAAGAAAAACTCCAGCATGGCTGATTTGGAGCCGGTTTTATATAAAGGAAATAATTTCATTGAAGAAACAATGGAAGGCCTACATTTTAAGATTGGGCCAAACTCTTTTTATCAAACAAATTCAGAACAAGCGCATACTTTGTATTCAATTGCCCGGGAATTTGCAGATTTAAAAGGCAATGAGGTAGTATATGATTTATATACGGGAACAGGAACAATTGCATGCTTTGTGGCAGCTAAAGCAAAGAAAGTTATTGGCATTGAATACATTGAAGAAGCAATAAATTATGCTAATGAAAATGCTAAAAATAACAATATCAATAATGCAAGCTTTTATTGTGGTGATTTAGCCGAAACACTGACTGATAGTTTTATGAAATCAAATGGCAAAGCTGATGTTATCATTACCGATCCGCCCAGGGCAGGAATGCACCCAAAAGTAATAGAACAAATATGCTCAAGCGGAGCCGAAAAGGTTGTTTATGTCAGCTGCAATCCGGCTACACAAGCCAGGGACATTAAGTTAATGTCAAACATTTACGAAATAACAAAGTCGCAGGCTGTAGATATGTTTCCTCATACACAGCATGTTGAAAATATTGTTTTATTATCTTTACGAAAACAAAACATTTAACGATTTATTAATAAAAGTTTTGTTTATTTGTACTGACTAATTAAGATTTATAAATCTTTCTGTATAAAAAATTGAAAAAATCCGGTTTAATATTAGCTTGTTTTCTGTTTTGTGTATTTTTTATGCAAAGCAAGTTTTCATTTTCCGAAAGTATCTCTGATGATGAAAAAACAAACAGCATTGTAAGGAAATTAAATTTTAGTGTTAATTATTTTTCATATATTTCTTACAGTCCTGTTAATCAAGCATTTCCCTTCGAAAAAGGATATCCTTCATTTAACACAAATACAGCAGGGCTGCATTTAGATTATTCTTTTAAACGAAGAAAGTTGATGCACCATTTAAACTTCAGTGCAATTTTACCCTCAAAAATAACATCTGATAACGGCACAGGCAATAACTATCTTCTTAAGAGTTCAGAGAGTAGATATAACAGACTTGAACTCAAATATTACTTTTTCGATAGTTTTTATAGTATAAAAAACATTGACCTGCTTTATGGTTTTACTTCTTCAGCCTTTTATGAAAACAGGAACTTGTTTTTTAAGTCGGGAGATATAATCAGGCAACAAGATATAAATATTGGACTGGGACCCACATTGGGGTTTAAATGGTCAATTATCAAAAGCTTAATCCTTAAAGCCGAAGGACATTTTTTAATATATCTTCCATATATCAGCTACGGCGACTACTCTTTTGAGTCAAATAATGCCGATAACAGAACGGATAAATACCATACGATAGTTTACAAAACTTTTTGGCAACTTAGCTTAGATCAAAAAATAAAAGAGAATATATCTTTATTTGCCGGATATCGCAACATAAATCAAAGTGGATTCGGTAACTCAAAAAACTCATTGGTTTTAAATAATATTATTGTGTCGAAAATGGATATTATAAGAGAAGCGTTTATTGGCATATCAATTCATATTGATTAATGAAATTATTAAATAATAAAATACAGCTTATAATAGGTTTTGCTGCTATGTTTTTACTGACAAGCAGTTGCTCCGACATTTTATCCTCATGGAGTAAAGATAATGAATGGATGGTTCATGAAAATGGGAACATTGTTTTACATACGCGTCCGGAAAATTTTTCTGAAAGTCGTTCGCCTGATGATGAAGTAATTTCAATTATTCTCTCAAATCAAAATTATTATTATCTACTTATAAAGGACAGTTTAAATCTTAGCTACAACAATAGGGTACTTATTTATCTTTATAATCATGATGAAGCTCTGGAGGCTATCGGCACAAATTCCGGCGGACATTCGCTCTCGTCACGATCAACAATATACTATACTTATATTCCGGGTTCATATCCGGATGCTCATGGGAGGCAATCTTATATTGGTTCAAAAGAATTAGTTCACCTTATTACACACAGAATACTGGGTACAAATTTTTCCAAAATGATGGATGAGGGTTATGCTGTTGCCTTTGAAGGATCCTATGGCAAAGAGTATGATGAAGAAAATGAGATTACTATTGCACGAACTTTAAACAGCTGGATGCAGGCTCATTATCTTAACAATAACATAATGACACCGGGAGAACTTTTGACAGATACAGAAACAGCGGATGAAATTTTTTGTCCTAATGCCGGTTTTTATATTCGTTATTTATGGAACAATTTCGGAATTCAGAAAACAAACTATCTGTTTAATGTACCTTCATATAAATTCAAGGAAAATTTTTTGACTATCTTCGACAAATCATTTTCAGAAGTATCTGCTGAATATATGGAATTTGTTAACAGCAGTTTCTCAGAGGAATAATCAATAAAAAAAACAAGCTAATTATCTACTGAATACACAAGAATATATTCTTCCAGGGTTTGATAATGAAGATTATATTCCCTTTCGAATTCAGCCGCAAAAATTTCTCCGTTAACTTCTCCGTATCCTTTAAAATCAAAAGGAAATATTCTGATATTATCTTTAAAAAGAATATCTTTTTTGCCATACAATTTGTAAAGTGCTTCTTTGGCAGCCCATATTATGTATAGTTTCTGCAAAGCATTTTTATCAACAATGGCAGTTACTTCTTTATTATTTAGAAATTTATGTGCGATATTAAATATTTTAGGATTAACTTGCTCAATATCAATTCCCACAGAGCGCGTAGGACTTACAATAAGAGCTGAAAATTTTCCTGAATGCGACACAGAAATATGTCTTACGCCATTGTTAAGATGCGGCTTTCCGTATTCATCATATTCAATCGCACTAAGTTCTTCCTGCTTCACAAGATAAGGGAGGATAAGTCTGTAGCTCAACCAATGTCGTTTACGGGACACGGTTCTTAACTCATTAAAATATTCACGCTCCTCATCGGAGAGTGTCACTTTTTTGTATAATTCTTCAACAGGTTCATTGATTTCCCAAACACCAATGGACGCATTTTTCATGACCTTTTTATAAAAAAGACCCATAACACCCCGCTTTAATAAAACAATGCGTTAAAATTCCTAGCTCCTTACAAAAGTAAAAATAATTATAAGCACAATATAATTTAAAGCTTATTTTTTGTTAAAA
>CAZTPA010000134.1:0-4049 GCA_964614525.1 uncultured Bacteroidales bacterium
GGGGTTTTAATGTAATGTTGGACTTTGACCTTGCTGTACTTTATGAAGTGGAAACGAAGCGTTTAAAAGAATCTGTGAAAAGAAACATTGATAGATTTCCTCCAGATTTTATGTTCGAATTATCAAAATGTGAGTATGATGATTTGAGGTCGCAAATTGCGACCTCAAAAAGAGGAGGAATCAGGTATATGCCTTTTGCGTTTACAGAACAAGGTGTTGCAATGCTTGCTAGTGTTCTAAATAGCCCTAAAGCCATACAAATAAATATTGAAATTATGAGGGCTTTTGTGTTTTTAAGAAAACTAGTTTTATCACATCATGATATATCTGAAAAACTTAAACAGCTAGAAGCAAAATACGACCAACAATTTAATGATGTGTATGATGCAATAAATTTTCTGTTAAACAAAAATAAACTTGATCAAGAACAAAAGGAAAGAAGAAGAATTGGGTATAAAAAGTGACGATGCGTTTTTTAACCCGAAGCTGGAAGTTCCTATCGCCACGATAGTTATTATTTTATGCGCTACAGGAAAACACTCCACCCAAAAAGCGCAAGACATCTGCTAAAACTGCAAAATACAAAAAAGCCTTATCAATTTTCAAGCTTAGTAGATTTTTTATTCCCGGAGATTTCAAACCTTATTACATTATTTTCGTCAATAATCCAGTGAATTTCTAAAAAAAGGTGCTATAAAAATCTTTAATAAGGTTGTAGGTTAAGGAGTTGTGAATGGTTTCTACTAAGGTTTAAAAAAAGGATAAGGTTTGCTTTGAATCACATAAATCAGGTAAATGATTAAAAGAACCAAATCTGAAAATTATATTTTAATATACTTTAATATGTGATTACGGCTTTTTATCCTTCATTATCAATGCATTGCACGTCATCTCGAACGGAGCGATAGCGGAGTGAGAGATCCGGTGGATGAGGAAAAATCAAAAAACAAGTAACTGGTTTGTATAAAAATATATGCTATATATACGTATTTAAGTACAATCTGTTATATTTGCACCTAAAATAGTTATGTGTGTTTAAAAAAGTTGATAATGCAACCGGAAGTTATACAAAATAGGATTCATCAAATCAGGGGTTTTAATGTAATGTTGGACTTTGACCTTGCTGTACTTTATGAAGTGGAAACCAGAGCCTTGAATCAGGCAGTAAAAAGGAATATTGATATTTTCCCAAATGATTTTATGTTCGAATTAACAAAAAAAGAATGGGAATATATGTCATCACAGATTGTGACGACATATCCCTTGAAACGGCCCAAGACAGCTATACCAAAAGCTTTTACCGAATATGGCGTAGCAATGCTTGCCAATGTTCTAAAGAGCAAAAAAGCGAGGCAAACCAGTATTGCAGTTATAAGAGCATTTATTGCAATGAGGAATATTTTAGTTAATTACGAAGATCTTTATGAAAAGCTAAGATTCATAGAAGAAAAATATGACAAGCAATTCCAAGATATTTATGATGCAATAAATTTTCTGTTAAACAAAAATAAACTTGATCAAGAACAAAAGGAAAGAAGAAGAATTGGGTATAAAAAGTGACGATGCGTTTTTTAACCCGAAGCTGGAAGTTCCTATCGCCACGATAGTTATTATTTTATGCGCTACAGGAAAACACTCCACCCAAAAAGCGCAAGACATCTGCTAAAACTGCAAAATACAAAAAAGCCTTATCAATTTTCAAGCTTAGTAGATTTTTTATTCCCGGAGATTTCAAACCTTATTACATTATTTTCGTCAATAATCCAGTGAATTTCTAAAAAAAGGTGCTATAAAAATCTTTAATAAGGTTGTAGGTTAAGGAGTTGTGAATGGTTTCTACTAAGGTTTAAAAAAAGGATAAGGTTTGCTTTGAATCACATAAATCAGGTAAATGATTAAATGAACCAAATCTGAAAATAGTATTTCAATATGGTTAATTGTTGATAGCGGTTTTGCTCAAAATTAAAAACAAAAAATATCCAGCGTATCAAATAATGATTATCCCGAAATCTTATAAAGAGAGGTATGTGTTGAGAAAACAAATATCTAAGATTCAATGATTTTTATTTCTGACGACATTTCAATTACCTTTTTATAAACAGCACTTACACCGCAATATTTTTCTTCAGATAGTTCAGTTGCCTTTTTTAGTTTGTCCATTGGCAAATCTTTGCCTGTAAATTCATAAATAATGTGCATTTTATTAAACTGTTTGGGATGTTCTTCGGTGAGCTCACCTTCCACAAGCACTCTGAAGTTGTCAACATTTATCCTCATCTTTTTCAACATTGATATGACATCCATAGACGTACAGCCGGCCAGAGCAGCAAGCATAAATGGTTTTGGGCGAGGGCCTTTATTTTCTCCACCAAATTCTTCACTTGCATCAATAGTTATTTTATGACCGTTTATGTCTGTCTCAAATGACATTTTATCTAACCAAGTAGTAGTTACAATTTCTTTTTTAGACATAATTTTTTATTTAAATATTGTTTCTAATTTCTTAAATATTCTGCTGCACTTAATGCTGCTATTGTTCCGTCGGCTATTGCTGTTGTTACTTGTCTGTATTTTTTTGCAATACTATCACCGGCAGCAAAAACTCCGGGAATATTTGTTTTCATATCTGAATCAACTATAATTTCATTTTTATTGTTCAATGCAATGATATCTTTAAAGGATTCCGTATTCGGAAGATATCCGATAAAAATGAATACACCATCAGTAGATTTTTCATATACTTGCCCTGTTGACAGATTCTCAATACTGACATTTTGCAAAGAACCATTACCCTGAAATCCTCTTAATTCGGAATGCATTATGAATTCAATCTTTGGATTTTTTTCAGCTTCTTGTATCGCATGTTCAAAAGCCTGAAAGTGATCAAATTGGTGCACTATGGTAACTTTAGCTGCATGATTTGTTAGGCTCACTGCTTCTTCAAGTGCAGAATTTCCTCCTCCAACAACCACTACTTCCTTATCTGTAAAGAACTCACCATCGCAAGTTGCACAATATGAAATGCCTTTTCCTTTAAAAACTTCTTCTCCATCAATATTTAAAGATCTGGGTTTTCCTCCGGGAGCAATGATTACAGTTTTTGCATTAAACATTCTCCCATCATCAAGAGTTACAGTTTTTATATCACCTTCAAGATTGTATTTAATGATATTTACATTTGATTTTATTGTACATCCAAAATCTTTTGCTTGCTTTTTCATTGAATTGGCAAGCAAGTACCCTTTTGTCAAGTCAACTCCCGGATAATTAGCAATTTCCTCGGTCAAAACCATTTGTCCTCCTATTGCTCCTTTGTTTAGAATAAGAGTTTTAAGCTTGGCCCTGGATGAATAGATTCCTGCTGTTAATCCGGCAGGGCCTGCTCCAAGAATCATTACATCATAAATTTCATCCATGATTTTTTAAATTTTAATAGGCTGTATTACAAATTTATAATACAGCCCGATTTCTTCAAGATTTAGCTTAAATGTTTGTCAATTATTTCTGTAATTTTTTCTCTGCTTTGAATGCTGGATGTTGCTTTTACCATTTTTCCTTTATTATAATAAACGGTAAATGGCAATCCCATAAATCCATTACACATTGGCGCATCTTTTATGGCATTAGATTCATTAGAGTCAAAAGCCATAGAGTAAAACTTGACATTCGGATACTCATCTTCAAGTTCTTCCATCGTTTCGTAAATAGGAATACACATTGGCCCCATTCTGCCGCAACATACCATCACATTTTCATTTTCAGTAATAATTTTATCCAGTTCTGAAGCTGTTTCTATTTCATGAACAGCAGTTTGTAACATTTTCATAGTTTTTTATTTTAAGTTTATAATTTCTATGCAAAGATACTTCTGTAATGCGCTGAATAAAAGAAAAGGCGGTTGCAATATATCCTGAAAAGACTTGTATTATCATAAGAGATTTCTTATCAAATTATAATTTCAGAATAATTAGTGTATGAAAAAATGTGAATATAACTTTGAGTTTGCCTTTGGCGAGCTCGCAAGCTCGGTTCTTCGTTTTACTTCCTTA
>CAZTPA010000135.1:0-3635 GCA_964614525.1 uncultured Bacteroidales bacterium
CTTTTTTGATGAAGATGTACCCGGTGGAGCAACAGCCTTTATGATGCAAAAAGTATTGGAAGAACAAAAGGGATACAGATATCTTGACTCAAACCCGGCTACTGTGACTGCTAAAGAACACAGGGCTGCTTATACAACAGATGGTGATTATTTCTCAAATCCAAATGCTGAAGATGTATTTGAGTCTATATACAATATTATGCATGAGTATAATCCGGAAAAATATCTGAAAATATATTAATACTATCAAATATTGATGTGAGAATTTTACCAATAAATGGTATTCTTTGGTTAAGAAAATATTTCACAATACTCTTTAAAAGCAATCAGAAATGTCTCTGATATTTCTCTTTTGACCATGCTTCAGTAAGATGTATTGTTTATTCTTTCAAGATGCAAATTTTTGTTGCACAATATTTAAACAAGTGAAAACCTGTTCCACCCTCACTAACAACCTTAAACAACATTTCAGAGTCATTTATCCTTGTTGCTCCTATTATATCAACTTTATTTTCAAACAAAATATCAGGAATTAAACTGCTTGAAGGACCTGTAAGGACAACCTTTGAATGAGGCGAAATAACATCCAGCAAACCGCCAATGGTGTTATTTACAAGTGTTAATCCGGTAATTACAACAATATCAGATTTTGGAATAATATCAATATACTCATTAGCCGGCACATAGAATCTTCTATGCTCTTCAATAAATGAACTTTCATTAAACTCAAGAACTTTTAATTCACTGTTAGTTTCAGAAATCTTCCTTATATAAGAGTTAAAAGCACCAACTAAAGTGATCTTCTTCTTTGAATTAAGATCAAGAATATCAATAGGGTCGGCATCCTCTATTATTTTATAATTGCCATTATTTATAATTTTAGAAGACAAGGCATTCAATACTGCCAATTTTAAAGTGTCTGTAATATTATTCTGAGGAGAACACTCAAATAAATCCCTTACAAGCTGTCCTGAGATTTTTGAAGGAGAAAAATCATCAAATCTTCGATTCTTTTTTAAGCATTGTGATGAAGGAGAAGGCATTGTGCTGGCAACTCCGCTACTATTATCTGACAAGCGCACAGCCGTAAGAAAAACACCGATACATACTTTTTCTATAGTTATATTATCAATTAATTCAGAATATTTTGATTTAAGCAGTTTATATGTTCTTTCTATAATCATTATTCAAAAAATAATATTTGTATTTATAAAATCATCCGGAAAATTCAGTTTGCAAAGATATCATCAATTACAAGGAATTAAAACAAAAAAAACACTGATATTATACTTTGAACTTTACCATAAAAAAACCGGCTCCCTTTTAAAGGAACCGGCTGACGCTGTCATTAAAAGAACTATTACATTCAGGAGATTAAGGACATTGCATCATTAAAAACTATATTTTAACTCAAAACTAATCATTCGTCCGGGTGCAATTATATTGCGTGAATCAACATAATCACTATTCAATAAATTATGTACCATAACTGAAGCCGAGAGTCCTTTGTAAATATTTCTCCAAAGGTTCAAGTCAATATAATTAAAAGCTTCTATCTCCTCTGTATTAACATCATTTAGCCACTGGGCACTTTTATAATTAAAGGAAACAAATGCATTTATATATGGATTTCTCCAACTTAAAGCTGTATGAAAAATTTCTTTAGGCTGATATACTAATTCTTTATCAATAAGATCATCATCTTCTATAATATCAAATCTTTCGTATTCAACAATTTCAGTTTCAATATAGCTATATGATGCAGACCAATCCAAGCCCTTAGTAATTTGCAAGTTTAAAGCAATTTCTGCACCCATAATTTCAACTTTCCCTATGTTATCTTTAATCCTAATTGGACGAAGCCTGTTATTCATAACTAATGAATCTCCGGTAGCAATATAAGCATGATAATCTGTTCCAACAGAGTAAAAAACAGAGGGTGAAATTGTCAAAATTTCACCGATAAAAACATCACCGCCAACTTCATAATTATCGAGATACTCAGGTTTTAATTCCGGGTTTGCCAGTTTCATTCCGCCTGAAATTCTACCTGTACGACACATATCATCAAGAACAGGAGCTCTGAAACCTCTGCTATAACCGGCAAAAACTCTGAATTTTTTCTTTATATGATACTGAAGTGAAATTCTCGGGCTAAAAGCTGCAAATGCCGCGTCATCAAGATTACCGGCAAAATCCTGCAAAAAATCAGTTTCGTTTGTGGGGTTCTTTACAATAAATGCTCCATCATAAAAACTTGCATAATCATATCTTATACCGGCAAGAATACTCAAGGGAGTATTGCTAAGTTGTATTTCATCCTGTATAAAAACTCCATACTGAGTCATTTTCCCACGGTTAAGAACTTCATCAGTGGAAGTAACATAAATATCAGCACCATCAACAGCACCATTCCTAAGATCAACACCTGTTGTAAAGCTGTGACTTTTCCCCATTAAAAAGCTATAAGAGGTAAGCAAACCAATATCATCTCTTATTGACTCAACGTCATATCTGGAAATTTTATCATCACGGGCGCCTTCCCTGATATTTTGATAATTTTCTCTATTAGAATACAAAGACACATTAAGATGTTTGCTTTCATCAAATGTTGCGCGATACTTCATTTTTCCTTTTATCGATGAATAGTTATTATAAGAACCTTCGGGGGCAGCAAATTCTTCATTTTCCAGTCCAAATCCCGTAAAATTTGCTCCGGTACCTCTTTTCCCTGAATAGTATCCTCCGCTAAATTCTATCATTTGATTTGCATTAATAAAGTATCCTGTTTTTAAGTCCATTTGATACTCATCCATAAAAGAAGCTATTGAGAATTCATCTATTTCATCAGCCGGGGTTGTAATGTAGCCGTCACTTTGGCGGTACATACCTTTAATATCCCAGAAAATTTTATCTCCTCTGCCACCAATATCGGCTTTTGTCTGATAAGTATTAAATGTTCCGATATTTTGGCTAATACTACCACCTAGCTGTTTTTTAGGAGTAGAGGTTATAATATTTATAACACCACCCATTGCATTACCTCCATAAATAGAAGATCCGGGTCCTTTTAATACTTCTATCTGCTCAATACTTTCTGCATTTATAGAATTCCAGTTAACACTTCCTCCATCAGTTTTATTTACAGGCATCCCATCAATCATTACTAAAGTTCTGCCTGCTTCAGCACCCATACCTCTGAGAGAAACTGTTGATGAGCTTAAGAATGATGCACCACGACTAACTGAAATACCGGGAATTGCTCTTAATAAATCATCAGCAGAATAATTGGGAATTGCTTCTATTTTTTCTTTACTTAAAATATTAACTCTTTGGGGCACTTCAAACATATTTCGTTTTGTTTTGGTTGCAGTTATCACAACAGCACCCAAATCTTCAACCTGAGGATTCAAATAAATCAAAATTTCATCTGATAAATTATCCTTTTTTACTTTTTTGCTTGCATTTTCGAAACCAACAAAACTAACATTTAAAGTAATATCCTTTTGTTTGGCAACTACCAATTCAAACTCACCTTGATTGTTTGTTGTTGTGGACTTTTCTTTGCCCTCTATAATCACTGTAGCTCCGGTCAGAGCCATCGAATTCTCTGCATTCAAAACTTTTCCCTTAAT
>CAZTPA010000136.1:0-3610 GCA_964614525.1 uncultured Bacteroidales bacterium
GGCTGCACAAAGGAAAGATTAACACATAGGCACAGTAGAAAAAGCTGTTATATATTATAATAGTACATTCCTATCTGCCAATTATGTTAAATATTTTTCAGACACAGTAGGAAACTGTTTGAAATTTCAGTAATTAAATCAATATTAATCGCTGCCAGGGCATAAAGCCGCTGGCAGGAATTTAGATGCTAAGCCCGTCGGCGGTTAAAAACTCTTTTTCTTAAGAATTTATTTTTTAAAAACTTTTTTCCACTCTTTAATAAAAGCAAAGCGGCCGGATTTAGTTTCTTCACCGTAGCCGTAACCATAGCCGTAACCATATCCATAACCATATCCGTAGCCATAACCGTAGCCACTGGCTGACAATTTAACATCATTAATTTCGATGCAAATATTTTTTAATTCAATTTTTGAAGAGAATTCATTTATAAAATCGAGAGATGATTTTTCTGTATATCGCTGTCTTACCACATAAATCACAATACTGGATTTCTTTAAAAGATGGATTGCATCCGGTACAATACCAACAGGAGGAGTATCAATTATGATATAATCAAATCTGTTTTTAAGCTCATCCAAAAGTTCGTTCATTCTTGGACTTTCAATAAGTTCAGATGGATTAGGAGGTGTGTTACCTGAGGCAATTATTTTCATATCTTCGCTTTGAGATATGTTTTGCAAAATATCATCAATACTTGCTTTACCGATAAGATAATTAGAAAGACCGGGGTCTTTGTTAATTTCAAACTCATCAAAAATTTTGGGTTTACGCATATCCGCACCAAGAAGTACAACTTTTTTACCGCTGAGAGCAATTACAGAAGCAAGATTAATAGCAGAAAAAGTTTTACCCTCCTCTGATTTGGTGCTTGTAATAGATATAATCTTTGTTTTTTCTTTGCTGGCAAAATACTGCAAATTGGTTCTCATTGCCCTAAATGCCTCTGTTACAGCAGATTTCATGTTGCCAAAAACAACCATATTAACTTTGGGGCTTCTTGCTACTTCTTTGTTATGAGGAATTATACCAAGTATAGGAAAATCGACAACATCAGTAATGTCTTTTTTATCCTGAATTTTAGTATTAAAAAAGTCTCTTATAATCAATATAGAAAGCGGAAAAATAAACCCAAGAATAAAAGCAATAGCATAGTTAAGGTTCTTTTTGGGGGCAACTTGTCCTTTACTTCTAGCTTCATCCAGAATTTTATTGTCGGGTATGTTAGAAGCAAGTGCTATGCCGGCTTCTACGCGTTTTTCAAGAAGATAATTATAGGTTGCATCATTAAGATTGAATCGTCTTTGGATACCAATTAACTCTCGTTCTGTGCGTGGCAATTCAGCTATTCTTTCTTCAATTTTTTCAATTCTTTGATTAAGATCATTGATATAAATATTAGAAGCATTTTTCATGTTTCTGATATTCTCCTCCAGAGATCTTTTTGAAAGTTTTATTTCAGTCTCAATAACTTTAATTGTTGGACTTTCTGGTGTGGTGCTCAAAAGGAGCCTGGATTTCTCAGAGTATAATTCACTTAAACGAGCTACCAATGCCTGTAACATTTGATCCTCTATACCCAGCACAGACGGGCTAAACACATCGCTAAAATCCATGTCATCTTCAACATATTTAAGCAAATAGTTATAATATTCCTGCTTTACCTGTTCAACGGACTTTTGATTGTCGAGCCTTTGCAATTCTGAAAATAATTGAGTTGCCTGGAAGCTAACATCCATCAGCTTTTTTTCTTTTCTGAATTCTTGCAGGCTATTTTCTGCCAGATACAATGAATCAACAGTAATGTCAATTTGATTATCAATAAAGTTTATTGTGTTTTCAGCAATCTGGTTTTTTTCATTAAGTCCTTGCTGAATATAAACCTCAGTAAGTGAGTTAACAAAATCAAGTGCCCTGGAAGCATTTGTGGCTTCAAAAGAAATTTCGAGAATTGACACATCCTGATTTTTGGGTTCAATTTTTAGCGCCTCCAGGTAAGACGGGGCAATGCTTTCAATATCGTGTATTGTAAAGATATATTCTCTGCCTACATGATTTTCCTGGCTAAACACTTCTTTCTTTCTAAGTATAAAAGAACTGCCATTATATGAAACCGCTTTGTCAAACTCTGCTGTTTTTGTGCCGTTACCATTAGCAAAGAACTTTCTGCTGCTTTCTGCCGGTTCGATTTCAAAAGAGTTTTCCGAAAGAATTTTCACATTAAAACTTTTATTAATAAGTTCGGTATTTGCCGTATCGTATAAAACAACAAAAGGACTGCTGTGATAGATTTCTGTTGTTCTGATTTCTCCAACCAGCCTGCCAATATTATAATAAGAAACATCCAGATCCAATCGCCTGATTGCAGAATCTACTAATGCATATGAACCCAACACAGCCATCTCATTGTGAATATTTGTCCTGGGATTAAAAATATCCAATTCCTGCATAAAGTTTGATGCCTGAGAAGGCTTGAAACCTCCTCTTTTATCATCACGTATCAGAACGCTGGCTTTAATTTCATAAACACTTTCTGAAAACTTATTTATAAAATGTCCTATTGCCAGAGCAACAGCTATAGAAATAACAAACCAATACCAAAAACGTATATATTTAAATACGAGCCTTTTAAGATCAATTGTTTCTTCGCGAAAAGGATCCTGTGTCATTATAATCTTTGTTTTTTAAATCTAATTATCTAATAAAGCCAAGCAAAAGAATTGTTGTAGTAATTGCCGAGAACAGTATACTAAAAGGAAATTCCCTAAAGCCCAGCCTTTTTACTTTGTGCGGCTGCACATAAACAAGGTCGTCGGGTTGCAGATAGTAAAACTCTGAAGTTACAGCATTTCTGTCTGTAATATCTAAAACAGAAAAAACAGCACCATCTTCTGTTTGTCTTATAATATTAACCTTCCTGTTTCCAAACTCTGTCATATCACCGGCCACCCCCAGCACATCCATTACAGTAAAGCGATTATCATATACATAGTAATTTCCCGGCCTCTTAACTTCCCCAAGTATAGTAACAGAGAAATTGGCAATTTTAACAACAACTGTTGCACCTATAAGATACTCATCAATGCGGCTTTGAATTTTTTCCTGTGCTTTTTCGGTAGTTATTCCTGAAACAGAAACAGCTCCAATCACCGGCATTGTAATTTTTCCTTCTTCATTAACATTATAGCCATGAAGATATACACTAATTTGGTTATCTCTTGAAGAATAAGAAGTAGTTCCCCTGCTTTCAAGATTATTAAAAGTCAGAAAAGACTCTTCGTCCATCGTCAGAACCCTGATATGTAAAATATCTCCTGCTTTTATAAAATAATCCGGTCTTACAAATTCAAGCGTATCTTTGTGTTCTTCCTTTTTCTGCAAATAAACCATTTTACTGTGCGGCACACAGGAGCTGAAGGCTAACGCCATTAATAAAAAAATAAAAAATATATTTCGGATCATCCTGGAAGTTTTTTATGCTTTTAATAAATGTTTGCTTTAATTAACAAAACATAGTTTCTTTTGTTTAAACTGCTTAGATTTGACAAAGTTACAATTTTAACATAATAATAATCAGATAAACAACGCTTTTTAAGTCTTTTTATTAGAACA
>CAZTPA010000137.1:0-3236 GCA_964614525.1 uncultured Bacteroidales bacterium
CCTTAAAATCTGCAAAAAGGGGCATAAAGTAAAAGTTAGTTAAAGTTATGCCTGGTTTAATTTCCCAATGATTTTGACACATTTAGATGTTTGGTTATCGCCTCAGCCTTACGAGAATAATTTTTGTATAATGTACCATTGATCTATCCCCTATTTTTCTGAATTATCTCATGTATTTTGTACCAATAAAAGAATGCTTCAGGATTTGACTTCTTTAGTCTGTTCAATTTTGGCCACATTGGATATGAAATTTCCCATTCTTTCATTTGTAACGGATTATTAAACCTTACAATTTCTTTGCTGTTATATTTAATCAAACTCGCAATGTAGGCTGCTTTAGAGGCCATTGTAATAGCCTTGTCAAGATGAAATGGCTCTGAGAAGATAAAACGCGATACCCTTTGAATGCCTGCCTTTATTTCTTCAAAGTTCCCATTTCCTGCTGCACCCCGACTCACAATGGCTAAAGCTGTCTGAATGACATCTTCAATTACATCATTGTGGTTCAAATCAACTCTGTTTCTATAGTTTAATTCTGTTTTGGAAAAGGATTTAAAAGTTGCTCTCAATATTTCCATATTATCTGCAATATCAACCAAGCCAGCAATATCATATAATTGTTTCATAATCTCCATGCTCATGCTCTTATCGTTTTTAAAATATGGAATACCTGCAGTGTTAGGAGCAAAAGCAGTTAATTTATCGCCAAGAATATCATTTTTTGAGGGAAGTTTAACGGTTATTTCATCTTCATCTTCATTTGAGATGACAAATTTCGATTTAATTGGTAATTCAATTATTTGCTTATAGTTAGGTTTTTCGAATAGAATATCAAGTAAAACATGATCTTCTTCTGATTGTGTTTTATGAACCGGATTGTAGAAAAACTTATAATGTGATTTTTTTATTTTTGACTCTGTATTTCTGTGCTGAAGCTCAAATCTCGTGAAATGCTGATCTGATATTATTTTTTCGAACAATTTTTCAAGGTTTTCAGGTTCTTCATATAAAATGATATCAATATCGATAGAAAGTCTTTTTGATGCATCCATAATAAGCATTAATGCTGTCCCGCCTTTAAAAACAAAATTAAGATCAATCTTTGCCAACCCTTCAAGCAAAAATAATGATCGTATTACTTTTTCTACGAGGATCTTATCTGCTTTTCTGTTTTTCGCAGAAACATTATTTATCCATTCTATATTTAGTGTTTTACTATCAACCATAAATCTATATTATGGCAGCAGAGCTTTATTGCTGCCGTATATTTGCCAATGTATCTATATAATCAGAAATTGCTTTTTTCTTTCTTCTTCGATCAGCATATCTTAACATTCTATTTTCGTTAACAGCATATTTTTTAAATGCTTCCTTAAATATTCTTTCTTTTTCTGAGCCTTGTTGAGCATCAAAAATAACTGCATCGCAAAAAAGGTCAACAAGCAGCTTTTCAATGGTTGTTGTTTGAATTCCTGATATATTTTGAACCGGAGCTTCGGTAACTAAAGATTTAACAATCCATGTTTCTTTTTCATCAGGTATATATCTGTTCAACAATTCTTTAGTGGGATCAATAAAAACAGAGTATTTATTTTCTTTCATAAAAAAGAATACCGATTCCATTGCCTCTTTTTCAACATCAACAATTAAATAAAACTTGCCAGGTTGGTGTAGCATGAACTCATTCAATAAAGCGGATGACCATAAACAATAATCAAGGAATGGAAATTGCCTTTTTATTTTATTGTTTAATGTTTTTAATTTGGTGTTTATTATAGGAATATATCTTGTTTTGTTACCAAGTAAAAACTTGCCACGTCCAACTCTGGTTAATATACCGGTCTGCACCAATCTATAAATCCTCCAATTTACCGTTGATTCCTTAATATTTGGTTCAATTGTTTTATAGAAATCAATGATTTGTTTGTTATTAAAAACACTATCGGCATTGAACCAAGCTTTTAATTTTTCAATATGTAATTTTCCTTTATTAATAAACTTTAATTTTGCGACAAATATACAAAACTAATTTGTGGCAGCAAAAACTAAATGCTGCCGGATTTAAGTTCTTATATAAAGGCGAAGTTGGCTCTCCCCGCTTCTTTCCGGATGTGCTAAGTGTGGATTGGCCAACCATTCAATTTTTATTGCTGAAGTTCGTCGTTTCTTCGCCTTGTTGCCCCCCTCGTTCACAAAACCACTCCACCCTTTTCAAACCTGCAAAAATTTTCAAGCGTACCACATTCAATTTATATCACTCATCAAATATAGCAAAGATATTGGATAAAATAAAGCGGTGTGGAGGAAAATGTGAAAAATCAGAGAAAGGTGGCTTTGCTGTTTTTTGGATGGGAAGGTATGTAGTGTTGTTGGTAAACTTTGTGTGTTTGTGATTGGTGGAGAGTCCCGGGACATTCGGTGGCTCCGAAATTAGTTTGGGGCAAGTTCCCGAAACCAGTTCGGGACAAATGTGGGAAGTGGCTGCTGAGGGGTGGAAGTATGTTCTGGTAGGATTATGGCTTAGGGAGCATTTACTTGATTGGCAGCTGGCATTATCACTGTTCTGTTTTAAATTCAATATCTTCTCCTCGCGACCTGGTATCCTTAACCATTTCTTGTAAATCTGCCGGTAAGGTATCCAGTGGTACTATAAATCCATCCACCATTACCATATTATTAAATGGATTATCTTGTTCCATTTTCTGTGTCGAAAATTCAGGGCTAAAATACCCCAGGGCAAACATATCTTTAATCTGTCTGGCTTTATTTGACACAGTCGAGTTCTTTGTACTGAAATACTCACTGATCTGTTCCGCTGTCATATATGGCTCAAAGGACTTATCAAATAGAAAATTAATTGACCCGATAGCATATACCACAGCAGCTGCCCAAATCTCTATCTTACCTCTCTGAAAAGGCACATCCCTTTTTCGCCCAAGCTTCTTAATTAGTTTTTCACATAATTGAAAATAATCATCATCTAAGTTTTGAGCACAGAAGGTTCCTGTCATTTCAAGAAGTTTCTCCTCTTTTTGTTTAATCTCTTGTTTAGTCATAATGTCGTTTCTTTATCGGAATTTTCTTAATTTTCTCAATATTATCGATAATTTTTTGAAGTGTAAAACTCAATTCTTCTTTGTCTGGAGGGTCCCCCCAAAACAAATCATCTAACTCCCAATCATCCACCCGCATTATTTCTTTGGTCAGTTTTTCTGCTTTATCAACATACTTTGAAC
>CAZTPA010000138.1:0-3170 GCA_964614525.1 uncultured Bacteroidales bacterium
AAAATAACTAGTAATCGTTTCATTTTTCTCATAATTAATATGTGTTATGACGGCAATTCCCCGCAATACCAGGACAGGCAGTCTAAAAACCTCCGTTAATTTTGAATATTTTTCAAATATAGGGATTACTGTAAAATAAAATCGAGATAGTTGTATTTTCTATAATTCAATCAGCAGCAAAAATCATAAAGCACATAATAAAACTCTGACTTATGCATTTAGGTCGGTTAAGGGTTTGCCTTCTAATATTTAATTGATTTAAAACTTGCAAAAAATCAAATCATTTTCCAAAATACTTTTTTATAAGTGCCTGTATTTTATCTCTGTTAATTGGTTTTGAAATATAATCGTTACATCCCGCTTCTATAAGTTTTTCCCTTTCTCCTTTTAGACCATGAGCTGTTTGTGCAATGATAATTACATTATTATCAAACTGCCTGATTTGCCGGGCTGCTTCATAACCATCCATTTCGGGCATCTGAATGTCCATAAGAACTATATCTATGTCTGTATTTTTTCGGCAAATGTCAACAGCTTCGAGACCATTGCGAGCTATAAGTATTTCTTTACTATGTTTTGACACCATTGTTTTAATAAGCATTTCTGAAATAATCTCATCCTCTGCAATTAATATCTTTAGTTTTTTATCCGGAGCCTGCTTATTTGTTTTTTCTTCAGGCAAATCACTTTCACTAATATCCATTACTTCACATTCACTATCGCAGGGTAATGTAAAATAAAACACCGAACCTTTACCTACTTCGCTTTCTGCCCAAATTTTGCCTCTGTGCTTTTCCACAAAATCTTTACAGAGAATTAATCCAAGGCCGGTGCCTTTTTCTTTGTTTGTGCCAAGAGTTGAAATACTTTCATCTATGTGGAATAGCTTTTCAAGTCTGGAGGATGAAATTCCTATGCCGTTATCTTTTACAGAAACAAGAATTTCTTTTGGATTTTTCTTTGCCAAAATGAGGACCTCATTACCCTCTCTGGCAAATTTAATGGCATTGGAGATTAAATTTCTAACAATAGTACTAATCATATTTTTATCAGCAAAAACAGTGAGATTAGGAGATATCTCTTTATTGATTGATACTGATTTTTGTCTGGCGATATCCTCAAATAAAAGAATTTGTTCAGTGATGAAAGACGACATTTCGAAATGCTCAGGCTTGAACTCCATTCTGCCTGTTTGTGATTGCGCCCATTCTATCAGGTTCATCAACAATGCCATACCGCTATTAGATGATTGAAGGACTCTTTCAGCATATTTTTCAATCCCATCTAAGTTGTTCTCTTGAATCTGTTCAACCATAATTTCACTTAGACCAATAATAGAACTAAAAGGACTTTTCAAATCATGGGCAATAATTGAGAAAAACTTATCCTTAATGGTATTTGTTTGTTCGAGGATTGAATTCGTTTTATTTAGTTGATTTAATGTATTTTCTAGTGTAGATTTTTCTTTTAGAAGCTGTCGCTGAAGATTGCTTATCTTTTGATTTAACTGAAGTACTGAATTGTAGTGATTAATCAATTGAACTGTATCTGCACCACCGACAATTAATAATTTCCCATCTTTCAAAAATACATTTGCAAGAATAGAACTATTAATGGATGTATAGTTTCCAATTGTTAACAATCCTTCAAAAATAAGAGGACCGTCACTTTTAAGTGCAAGCAGTTTATCAAATGTCGGATTTATAAAGCTTTTATATGGCTCTCCTTTAAAAAGTGCATACATAGTAGGGTTTGCAAAAAGCAATTTTTTATCTACTCCAAACAAAGCAATACACAGGGTTTTGCTTTTACCAAGTGATTCTTTCAATTCTTCTGACCATTCAGATAATATTTGGTCAATTTCTTGATACTTCATAGATTAATGTAATGATTGAGACGCATCCAACTTTTCGTCTGATACTTTTACAAAAACCGGGATATTTATTTGTAGCCATTCATAATAAGGATATATTTCAGTATAGCTTTCAGATGTTAGTACCTCTTTCAAAAGATATATCCACGAGTTTAATTGAGTTGCCCAGTAATTAGTTGTAAATCCATGACTACGATATGCCCTGAACACCCATAATACAGTTTCAACGAATACTTCCGGATTATAATTTTTAAATATTGAGGCCATAAAACGTACATGATTCGCATGATTGTCCTTCATCATATCTAAGTTGTTTTTGCCGACAAGGCTTTCAATATCTGCTTTCCCGAGCATTAAGGAGTTCATCTGAGCAATGAGATGTTCGGCTTTTTGCTGATATTCTTCTGCTGATGCTGAACTTACATGTTTAAGTTGATTCGATGTTTCTAAAAGCAAAGATTTATCCATTTTATTTAAAGCTTTTAATTAATAATTCTGTACTGTATAAATCGGGGCTAAATATGACATTATCATAGTTTAAAATAATCTCTTTCCCGCCATGCTGAAAAGCTTGTCCTCCAACCAAAATCGGAAGACCAGGAAATTCTTTTTGCATTTTAAGTATCATTCTTTCCAATGCAGGGAGATTAAAATACAAACTTAATGATATAGCAAGCAAATCTGGATTTTTATTTTTTATAAAACTGATTAAATCAGATGTTGGAGTATTTGAACCTAAGAATAGTGCATCCCAGCCATTCATTTCAAAAATGTCACTTACCATCTTAATACCTATCTGGTGAAATTCATTTTCAACACAGGCAGCTATTACAGTTTTACCTTTCTTTTCTTTTGAAATAATATCATAATATAACTGATTCATAATGGACTCAACGATAGCTGAAGCCATATGTTCAGTAGCCACACTTATTTTATTAAACTCCCACAATGTACCAATGTCATACATAGCTTTTGTCATAATATTCTCATAAAGCTCATTTATTGAATTGTTTTTTTCGAGATAACTGCGCGTAAGTTCAGAACACAATTCATGCTCTCCTATAATCAAAGCATTCAAAAATTCTTTGTGCGTTTGCTTTAAATTCAGGAGCCGGTTCAAAAGATCTTTTTTATTTTTAATATCGTTGTTCATTTAATACTTTTAATCAAATTTCTAATAATGTTAATTTTTTCCTTTTCCAGCTTTGCATCATATAGCAGTCAATCCAACAATCTCTGTTCGACTTTAATAATTCTCTCAAATATAAGTGATTTTTTAGAAAATAATTGAAAAGCT